>NZ_JBWVBC010000001.1:0-713249 GCF_057221055.1 Ruegeria sp. HKCCD7181
ATGCGTCCGACCGTCTCTCCAGCCCGTCCCGCCGTCTCGCCAGCGTGTCAGCACCGCCTCAGCAGCGCCGGTGAAGGGGTATTTACGGATTACATTCTGCACCTGCAACCCCCATTTTGAAAAAACTTCACATTTCGTCTGAGTTTCTTTGATTATCATTTAAAAACAGATAATTAAGGAAACATTGCCGGGAAATTAATCCTCTGATCAATGCTACACGCCGATGTCCAATAGTTATTTTGAAGGCCCTTTTACGGAATCGCGTTCAATACGGGGTTGCCGACGCCGGAGGAAAGCAGATCATCCATGAAAAAGTCGCCCCGATACAATGATCGGGGCGACTTGGAGGCTTGTGAAGCGCAAGTAGCTCAGCTCAGATCAAAGCGGTCCGCATTCATCACCTTGTTCCAGGCACTGACAAAGTCGCAGACGAATTTGCCGCCAGCATCGTTCTGGCCATAGACTTCTGACAGTGCCCGCAATTGCGAGTTCGAACCGAAAACCAGATCGACGCGTGTCCCGGTCCATTTGACGTCACCCGTGGCACGGTCTCGGCCTTCGTAGACGCCATTACCCTCTGCCGATGGTTTCCATTCGGTCTCCATATCGAGCAGGTTGACGAAGAAGTCGTTGCTGAGCGCACCTACGCGATCTGTGAACACGCCGTGCTGACTGTCGCCGAAGTTGCCGCCCAGAACGCGCATACCACCCACAAGGACGGTCATCTCGGGCGCCGACAAGGTCAGCAGCTGGGCTTTGTCAACCAGCAGCTCTTCCGGGGACACACTGTATTCCTTACGCTGATAGTTGCGGAAACCATCTGCGATCGGTTCCAGCACGGCAAACGAGTCAACATCCGTTTGGTCTTGCGAAGCATCAGTACGACCCGGCGCAAAGGGAACGTCGACATCATGACCGGCGGCTTTGGCTGCTTTCTCAATCGCCGCGGCGCCACCCAGGACGATCACGTCAGCCAGAGATACCTTCTTATTGCCTGACTGCGCGTCATTGAACGCCTTTTGGACGCCTTCCAATGCACCCAGCGCTTTGGACAGTTTCAGCGGTTCGTTGACATCCCAGTCCTTTTGTGGAGCAAGGCGGACATGCGCGCCGTTTGCCCCGCCACGCATGTCTGATCCACGGTAGGTCGAGGCCGAGGCCCATGCAGTTGACACAAGTTCGGAAACCGACAGTCCTGAGGCCAGGATTTGCGCCTTCAGCTCTGCTGCATCCGCTTGATCGATCAGATCGTGATCAACAGCGGGAACGTTATCCTGCCACAGCAGTTCTTCGTCTGGCGCTTCCTCCCCCAGATAGCGCGAGCGCGGACCCATGTCGCGGTGGGTCAGTTTGAACCACGCGCGGGCAAAGGCATCGGCGAATTCATCTGGGTTTTCGTGGAAGCGCTTCGAGATCGGGCCATAGATCGGATCCATGCGCATCGCCATATCAGCGGTGGTCATCATGGTCTTGACCTTTTTCGACGGATCATGCGCAGCCGGGGCCATGTCTTCGTCTTTCACGCCGACCGGCTCCCAAATCCAGGCACCCGAGGGGCTTTTGGTCAAATTCCAGTCATAGCCGAACAGCAGATCGAAATAGCCGTTGTCCCATTTGATCGGGTTAGCGGTCCATGCACCTTCAATGCCGCTGGTGGTAGTATCGTCGCCCTTGCCGCTGCCGAACTTGTTGATCCAGCCCAGACCCATCTCCTCGATCGGGGCTGCTTCGGGCTCGGCCCCGACCAGTTCCGGATCACCGGCGCCGTGCGCCTTGCCAAAAGTGTGACCCCCTGCGACCAACGCTACGGTTTCCTCGTCATTCATTGCCATCCGGCCAAAGGTGTCACGAATGTCGCGGCCCGAGGCCAGCACGTTCGGCTCTCCATCAGGACCTTCTGGGTTCACGTAGATCAGGCCCATCTGGACGGCGGCCAGAGGATTTTCCAGATCACGGTCCCCAGAGTACCGGCTATTGGGATTGTCAGTAGGCGCCAACCATTCGGTCTCGGTACCCCAATAGATGTCTTCTTCGGGCGCCCAGATGTCTTCGCGCCCACCGGCAAAGCCAAAAGTTTTTCCGCCCATCGATTCAATGGCGCAGTTGCCTGCCAGAATCATCAGGTCGGCCCAGGAAATCTGGTTGCCGTATTTCTGCTTGACGGGCCACAACAGGCGGCGGGCCTTGTCGAGATTGCCATTGTCCGGCCAGCTGTTCAGCGGCGCAAAGCGCTGGTTTCCGGTCGAACCGCCGCCGCGACCGTCAGCCGTGCGGTAGGTTCCGGCGCTGTGCCAAGCCATGCGGATGAACAAGCCGCCATAGTGGCCGTAATCTGCTGGCCACCAATCCTGCGAGTCTGTCATCAGCGCATACAGGTCGTCTTTCAGGGCCTTCAGGTCCAGCTTTTTGAATTCTTCCGCATAATTGAACGCGTCGCCCATCGGGTTCGAGGCCACTCCATGCTGATGCAGGATCGAAAGATTCAGTCGGTTGGGCCACCAGTCGCGAATCGTCTGACCGCCTGCCGCGCCATGCATTACTGGGCATTTGCCCGAGTTCGGGTTGTCGCTTCCATCCATTTCAATCTCCAATCCTGACTGAGGTCTTTGCTCGCGCGGTTAAATCTGGGGTGAACTCTGATACAAGAAGGCTAAGTTTTTCTGACGTATTCCTAAAATGCGCCCCAAAGGCGCAACTGCGATCTCGGCAATTTTCCGGAAGGAATGCATTGGCGACTCGTTCTTCTTGGCTGACACGAATGTAGCAAATCAAAGTCATGCAAATAAGTTTTGTTTTTAGATCATTATCATAACTTAAAACTATGATCCAAACTCCCCTCTACAGCGTTGTCTCGCTGGCAGAAATTGACGTGACGTTTCCACCCGGCACCTGGCAATACGACTGTATTTCTTTGAGTAAGGTCACCACAGTAATCACCGCCACCCGCCGCGGCACACTCACAGGCGCAAGTCAGTAAAGAGGACGGGGATGGAGTTTGACTATGTGATCGTCGGGGGCGGTTCCGCCGGATCGGTGCTGGCCAACAGGCTGAGCGCGAACCCCAGAATCAGCGTTTGCCTTCTCGAGGCCGGTGGACGGGGTGACAACCTTGTGGTGCGGATGCCCGCCGGCGTCGTGGCGATGCTGCCGGGACGCCCGAAAATCAACAACTGGGTCTTCGAAACTATCGCCCAGCCGGGGTTGAACGGGCGCAAGGGATACCAGCCGCGCGGCAAAGCACTGGGTGGATCCAGCGCGATCAATGCAATGCTTTATATACGTGGCCAGCGTCAAGACTATGACGGCTGGGCCGAGCTGGGCTGCGAAGGTTGGGATTGGGATAGCGTCCTGCCTTATTTCAAACGCTCGGAAAACAACGAACGCGGGGCGGATGACATTCACGGGGATGCAGGCCCCCTTCAGGTTTCCAACCAGAAAGCGCCGCGCCCGATCTCCCAAGCCTTCGTCGAGGCCGCAACTCAGATGCAGCACCGCCGAACTGACGATTTCAATCAGGGCGACAACGAAGGAGCTGGTCTTTATCAAGTCACTCAATTTCACGACCCGGCACGCAATGGCGAACGGTGCTCGGCTGCTTCAGCTTTCCTGTTTCCGGTCATGAAGCGGCCCAACCTGACCGTAATCACGGGCGCCCACGTGCAGCGGGTTACCTTGGACGGCAAGCGCGCTACTGGGATCGTCTATCGCAAAGGCAGCAAAGGTCGAGACATCTCAATTACCGCACGGCGAGAAGTTCTGCTTTGTGGAGGTGCGCTGAAGTCACCGCAGCTGTTGCTATTGTCGGGTATTGGTGATGGCGCTGAGCTTTCCCGGCACGGCATCGCGGTCCGGCACAACCTGCCCGGCGTAGGGCAGAACCTTCAGGACCATCTGGATTTCACTCTGGCATACAAAACCAAAGACACGGATACGTTCGGGATCGGCCCGGTCGGCGCTGTCAAATTCCTGGGTCACCTTCGGCGCTGGCGCAAAACTGGTGTGTCGATGGCCGCCACGCCTTTCGCCGAGGGCGCAGCCTTTCTGAAAACGTCGCCGGATCTGGATCGGCCGGACATTCAGCTACATTTCACCGTCGCGGTAGTCGATGACCATGCCCGAAAACTGCATATGGGCTATGGTTTCAGCTGCCATGTCTGCAAATTGCGCCCGGAAAGCCGCGGCTCTGTCTCGCTACACAGTGCCGACCCGGTGGCAGCACCGGCCATTGATCCCAATTTCCTGTCGGACCCCCGCGATTTGGACACAACGATCAAAGGCGCACGGATCATGCGGGACATTCTACAAGCTCCGGCGATGGCAAAGTTCAGACATAAAGAGCTGTTTGGGACTGACACAGTGCAAACGGAAGCGGATTGGGAACAGCACATCCGCGCCCGGGCAGACACCATCTATCACCCGGTTGGCACCTGCAAGATGGGAGCGGATGGCATGGCGGTGGTCGACCCGGCCCTGCGCGTCCATGGTGTCAAAGGCTTGCGGGTAATTGATGCGTCAGTCATGCCCACAATCGTGTCTGGCAACACGAACGCACCCACAATGATGATTGCCGAAAAAGCCGCTGACATGATCCTTGAGGACAGCATTCCAGCCGCGTGATGTCTGGCTGGCTGCAATTGGTGAAGGATCACTCAATGCTATCTTTTCGCTCTGGCCCATACCTCGTATGGCCGCCAAGGCTCGCGCAACAGCCTCGATGATTTCATGGAAATCAAATACCTGAGCATGGTCGGAATAGACACCGAATAATCTAAACGCTCGAACCCTTCCGAGTTTGGGTTAATACTCAGGAGGTGCTGGCCTGATCCTTCATCAGCGCTTCCAACCCGACGCGATAGTTCGGATAGCGCAACGTGACACACAGTTCGGACTTGATCCGTTCATTCCGCACCCGCTTATTCTCATTATAAAAGCTGCGCGCCATCGGGGTCATGTCCGCCTCTTCGAATGGGACGGCTGGCGGCAGCGGCAAGTCCTGCAGTTCCGCAGCGTAACCGATCACATCCTGCGGCGGTACAGGTTCGTCATCACATACGTTGTAGATCGCACCCGGATTCGGGCGCTTCATCGACGCGGCCAGAACCTGTGCGATGTCCTCCACATGAATGCGTGAAAACACCTGCCCCGGCTTGATGATCCGGCGTAGCCCTCCGCGCCGCAGCTTGGAAAACGGGCCACGCCCGGGGCCGTAGATTCCGGCCAGACGGAAAATGTGAAGGGGTAGATCGGGGATATCCGCCCACTGCGTCTCGGCTTTGACGCGCCAGCGCCCGCGCTCGGCTGTTGGGGCCGGCGGAGTTGCTTCATCGACCCAGGCCCCCTGATGGTCACCATAGACGGCCGTGGTCGACAAATACCCAACCCATTTGAATTGCTTGGCTCGTGCCGCAATTGAATCGCCCAGTTCGGCCAGAACCGGATCGCCTGCCGTATTTGGTGCGGTCGAGATCAACAGATGGGTTACACCGTCCAGATTGGGGACCGATCCGGGCCAAATCAGCGGCTCAGCACCCGAATCGCGAATGATTTCCAATTGTCCGGCATCCCGGGTCGTTCCAATCACTTGCCAGCCTTGCGGGGCGAGTTGGCGCGACAACGCTCGTGCCGAATATCCATGTCCGAAAGAAAAAAGAGTGCCTGTCATGCCCCTTTGATGGTCCGCCCAGCGCCAGGATGCAAGCGCCGGATGGACGCACTTGATTCGAATCCCAGGATGCGCCTTCATGCATGAATGAGTGACAAGAAGCCAAACATAAAAGCTGCCTACGCGCTGGAAACGCCCGAGGACAACAAACGTCTCTATGCCGAGTGGGCTGGCGATTACGACGAGGGGTTTGCGGCACTGGAAGATTATCAGCTGCACATCCACACCGCTCGCGCCTTTGTCGGTGCCGGTGGGCAGGGTCCCGTACTGGATGTTGGCGCCGGTACCGGTCTTTGCGGCGCTGTACTGGCCGGGCTGGGCGTAGGCCCCATCGATGCAGCCGATATCAGTGCAGAGATGTTGGAAGAGGCCATGCGCAAAGACATCTACCGGGACGCGATAGAAGTCGACCTGCATCAGGGCTTGCCGGTGCCGCGCGACAGCTATGCCGGTGTCGTATCATCTGGCACGTTCACGCACGGCCATCTCGGGCCAGGTGTTTTCCCCGCACTTCTGCGCGTGGCGCGACCCGGCGCGCAATTTGCCGTGTCGATCAATGCCAGCCACTACGAGACGCTTGGATTTTCCGACGCCCTGAACCGGATGGAAGCCGGCCAGATAGAAAACCTGACCCTGACCCGCGTCCGCATCTACGGAAACCTCGCCGCTGGTCCGAACAAGGATGATGAGGCCCTGATCGCTCTGTTTGAAAAATCCTGAGATCGAGCGGATCAGAGCCTATTACTGTGCATTCCAAACGCGGTAACGTGGCCCCACAAGGGGCGCACGCACTTACGTGTACATCTGTTTTTTGAAAGCTCGCGTACGGGTCGTCGCCTCGGCCGAGCCATCGTGATAAGTTCCGAACCACTTGTCGAAAGGGATTTCCGACGTGCCATAGTTGCACTCGAAATACCGATGATGCAGCTGGTGAAAGAAATCCCCTGCCCGTGCAGCGTCTGTATTCCCGGCTTTCAGCTTTTCGAACCCCGAGTGGGACAGAACCGGACTGATCTGCTGGAAATAGGCGTGAAACAGCAGATGCAGAGGATGGGAAGGGATAACCAGGTGGACGAAATAGGTGGTGAAGTAGAGCAGGTTCTCGAACCAGTGATTTGAAATCCCGGACCACGGGCCGGTGTTGACGTTGCGATGATGCACGGCATGGACATGTTTATACAGCCTTGGGTGATGTTCCAGACGATGCACCCAATAGAAATGAAGCCCTGACCACATGGGAATGAAAACCATCCAGGCAACAAACCAGACGGGTGCAGCAGCCCAGGTGACCACCGGTACATAGGCATTGGCCATCGCCCAGTAGATCAGGCACTGATAAACGGTCGCCACGGTCATCGCGCTGCCCAATGTCCACCAGATATTGTCCAGCACCTGATTGCGGAATGTGAATGTACCATTTTCCCGGGTCAGATCACGCCGGTCAAACTTCTTGTACATGCCCTGCCCCTTTCGCATGTACAGCCACCAGTGAAGCCCCCCCGCAATCAGGATCTGAGGCACCATGTTCAAAAGCCAGATTCGAAACACCCAGCCAGGAGCGAAGCTCTGCATTGTTTCAAGCGGCGGGAGAAAGGCAAAATAGGTCACCAATGCCAGCACCATGCACAAAGTCAGCGACGTTATCTGTAGCCAGGCGCCAGTGTACCAGTGCAAGACTGCCATAGGGCGCGGCGGCCAGTTGAACAGGGGATTCAGGCCGACAGGTCCCTCAGGTCGGTAATTCCAGCGGGCGGTTTCGGGATCGTGAACATCTGTCATAGCATGCACTCTTTGCAGCAATCAGGTTGCGTAGTCTGAGTTTTCGGTGTCCAGAACGGCCTTGATCTCGCGCAGATGCGCTTCGGCCTGCCCGGGATATTCGTCCAGCTCTTGTGCTGTTTTCTCGGCGACTTCTTCGGACAATACCCGCAGCGGCTGGCCAGTTTGCAGCGCGCGGATATAGGTTTCGGCTGCTCGCTCGAAATAATAGAGTCTGTTAAAGGCATCACCGACATCACTGCCGATTACCAGAACTCCGTGGTTGCCCATGATCATGACCTTCTTTTTCGGGTCAGACAGCATCCCGGCGCAACGCTCTCCTTCGCTATCGAAAGCCAACCCGCCAAAGGCGCCATCGACCACATAGCGGTTGTAAAACGTTGCCGTGTTCTGATCGATCGGTGGCAAATTGCTGTCGGCCAGTGAGGCTAAAACTGTGGCAAAAATCGAATGCACATGCATGACGCAACGGGCATGTGGGCAATGCCGATGGATAGAGCCGTGCAACCCCCATGCCGTCGGATCGGGGGCTCCGGGCTGGGTCATGACGTCCGGGTCATTTGCGTCCAATAACAAGAGGTCCGAGGCCTTGATGCGCGAAAAGTGCATTTGGTTGGGGTTCATCAGGAATTGCGTGCCCTCTTCATTGACGGCCAGGCTGAAATGGTTGGCCACCGCTTCGTGCATGTTCAGTCGCTCTGTCCATCGGAAGGCCGCCGCCATGTCGACGCGTTTGGACCAGTGATCAATGTTGGGGCGCAGGTTGGTGACGCTCATCCCGTGGCTCCTGTATTGGGCGTTTTGGTTACTTCTGCGCAAATCGTGCCTATCGACGCGTCATTTGACCAACGAAAAAAACGCAACTATTCCATTAGCTGAACTAATGGCTGAGTTATGCAGATGCAGAATCCACTTCCCCCACTGGGCTGGTTGCGTACATTCGAGGCTGCTGCGCGGCACCTATCCTTTACTGGCGCCGCCCGTGATCTGAACATGACCCAGAGCGCTGTCAGTCAGCAAATCAAGTCGTTGGAAGGGTATTTAGGCCAGCCATTGTTCCTGCGCCGACCCCGCGTGCTGGAGCTGACTGAGGCTGGAATTACTTATCTGCCCGTTGTGCGCGAAGCCTTCCGGACGTTGGCCCGGGGAACTCAGGCCGTGACAGGGGCCAAACAAAATGCGGTTCAAGTTCAGTGCAACCTCACCTTCGCCGTCAATTGGCTGGCGCCTCGCCTGCCCAGGTTTCGAGCGCAACACCCTAACGTCCAGCTCAACATTTTTACCGAATTGTGGGAACCCCGCGAAATGGCCGAGGGCGCATCAGTCGAGATCCGGTATTCCCTTCGACCTGCGGACACTGTGAGAACCGAACTCTTGAGGACTGACCAATATTATCCCGTCTGCGCGCCGGACTACCCTGCACAATTGGAAAAACTTGACCAGCATCCGCTGTTTGACTGCTCGAACCTCATGTCGAACTGGTCAGACTGGGCTGATTCTCAGGGTCTAACATTGGAAAATCAGAGTATAACCTATGCTACGACCTATCTTGTCTGCCTGTCTGCAGTGATGGCCGGAGGCGGCCTGTGCCTTGCTCACGACACGATCGCGCAAGATCTTATCGATCAGGGGCGCCTGATTGCCCCATTCGAGCATCGCGCTGTTATGCCGGAAGCCTATTACCTATTGTTGTCCCCTCAGGCCGAAGATACTCCCGGAGCGGTGACCTTTGCCGATTGGATAAGAACGGAAATCAGCCGGGGAACACCTCGATTGACGTAAGCCGACGTACTCCCACCCATCGTCGAAGCTCTCTCAGCTATCTCCTCTGGCTAGGCCGGGCATCGCGGGCGCGCTGTGCTGAGAAGCAATCCAGCCGGCCCGCCAATCATAATGGTTTTATGATAACGCTAACTCTGGGGGTTGAACCTTTTTCTTCATTAGGGAAAGTTGGGCCATGGAATACACACCTTTCCCCAGCTGGCCCGAAACCGCCCCCCGTCTGATTGCCGTCGCTGCCGGACGCGACGTCGCTGATATGGTCATTCGTGGCGGGGTTTGGATCAATGTTCATAGCCGCGAGGCCCTGCCCGATCACGACATAGCGATTGCCGAGGGGCGCGTCGCTTATGTTGGCCAGGATGCAAGCCATTGTATCGGCCCGAATACACAAGTGATTGAGGCCAACGGCGGCTACATGATCCCCGGTTTGTGCGACGCACACATGCATATCGAGTCGGGAATGCTGACCCCGGCCGAGTTCGCAAGGGCCGTCATCCCGCACGGAACAACGTCGATGTTCACTGACCCGCACGAGATTGCCAACGTGCTGGGCCTGGACGGCGTACGAATGATGCACGACGAGGCGATGATGCAGCCGGTGAACATCTTTACCCAGATGCCTTCCTGCGCACCTTCGGCACCAGGGCTGGAGACGACCGGATATGAAATCACTCCGGAGGACGTCACCGAAGCGATGGCTTGGCCCGGAATCATCGGTCTGGGCGAGATGATGAATTTCCCCGGCGTGATCAATGGCGATCCAAAGATGCTGGCCGAAATCGCCGCGACGCAAAAAGCTGGAAAAACAGTTGGCGGGCACTACGCTTCCCCTGATTTAGGGTCTGATTTCTCGGCCTATGTGGCCGGGGGACCGGCAGATGACCACGAGGGCACTTGCGAAGAGGACGCCATTGCGCGGGTCCGGCAAGGGATGCGATCAATGATGCGGCTGGGCTCGGCCTGGTATGACGTGGAAAGCCAGATCACGGCTGTGACGGAAAAGGGGCTCGATCCGCGAAACTTCATCCTTTGTACGGATGACTGCCACTCGGGGACTCTGGTTAATGATGGCCACATGAACCGGGTCGTACGGCACGCGATTGCCTGCGGCTGCGATCCACTTGTTGCCTTGCAGATGGCGACGATCAATACGGCCACGCATTTCGGGCTGGAACGTGAGATCGGCTCTATCACACCTGGTCGGCGGGCGGACATAATATTGTCGTCGGATTTAAGAGAACTGCCGATTGAGACGGTTATTGCCCGCGGTCAGATCGTCGCCGAAAACGGAGAGATCAACGTAGATTGCCCCCATTTCAGCTGGCCTGATACGGCACGAAACACTGTGCATCTGGGCCATGAACTGAGCGCACGCGACTTCCAGATCGAAGCCCCCACAGGGGCAAACCGGGTTCAGGCCAACGTGATCGGTGTGGTGGAAAATCAGGCTCCAACAAAGGCCCTTAAGGCTGAGTTGCCAATAATCGAGGGACTGGTCGAGGGCGAAGGCGACGTTTGCCAAATTGCGCTGGTAGAACGGCACCGCGCGACCGGAGGGGTCACGAATGCCTTTGTCTCGGGATTTGGCTATCAGGGCCGGATGGCGATGGCGTCAACTGTCGCTCATGACAGCCACCATATGATCGTTGTAGGTACAGATCGCGAACAAATGGCGCTGGCGGCCAATCGCCTGGCCGAAGTGGGCGGCGGCATCACCATCTTCCGGGACGGGCAAGAGCTGGCACTGGTCGAATTGCCCATAGCTGGCCTGATGTCCGATAGCCCTGCGGCGCAGGTTGCCGCGAAGACACAAGATATGGTCGAGGCCATGGAGGCCTGCGGCTGTGTTCTAAACAACGCTTACATGCAGCACTCACTTCTGGCGCTGGTCGTGATCCCGGAATTAAGAATCTCGGACCTCGGGCTGGTAGATGTGCGGACATTTGAAAAGATAGACCTTCTGGAACCACTTGCATGACAATAATAAAAACACCCAACGCGCCAGAACCGGAACAATTTACCGACCCAAAGGCCGCAGTCGCACGGCTGGAAGAGCTGTATGAGCAGGCCACAGGTTTTCTGTGCGACAGCTTCGCCAAGGCGATGCAGAGTACACCCGATGCGCGATTCAGAGCCTATTACCCGGAAATTCGCATCAAAACCTCGTCCTATGCGCAAGTCGACAGCCGATTAAGCTTTGGACATGTATCCGAACCTGGCACCCATGCCACAACCGTGACACGGCCCGATCTGTTCAGATCATATCTGACGCAACAGATTGCCCTGCTGATCAAGAACCACGACCAGCCAGTGACAATTGGCGCCTCGGATACTCCGATCCCGGTGCATTTCGCAGTCGCCAACAATCCCGATCTGGTTGTTCCGCATCAGGGAGCGGCGGGGTTTACTTTGCGTGACGTATTCGATGTCCCCGATCTGACAACGACCAACGACGATATTGTCAACGGCGTGCACGGCAGTGAAGACGAAGTGGGTCCGCTGTCACTGTTCACGGCCCAGCGAGTGGATTACTCGCTTGCGCGGCTGGCACATTACACTGCGACCGATCCCAGCCATTTCCAAAACCACGTGTTGTTCACCAACTACCAGTTCTACGTTTCGGAATTCGAAGCCTATGCACGCGAGCAGTTGGCGGATCCGAACAGCGGCTATACGAGTTTTGTCTCGACCGGGAATGTGCAGATCACAGCGCCTGAAGCCAGCTTGGAACAGCCGTTGAAGCTGCCTCAGATGCCGACTTACCACCTGAAACGCGCGGATGGGTCTGGGATTACGCTGGTCAATATCGGTGTCGGCCCATCGAATGCCAAAACGGCCACTGACCACATCGCAGTATTGCGCCCGCATGCCTGGCTGATGGTCGGGCACTGCGCCGGGTTGCGCAACACGCAGGCGTTGGGTGATTTTGTTTTGGCCCATGCCTATCTGCGCGAAGACAAGGTGCTGGATGACGATTTGCCGGTTTGGGTGCCGATCCCACCGCTGGCCGAAATTCAGGTGGCCTTGGAACAGGCAGTGGCCGAGGTGACCAAGCTGGAGGGGTACGAGCTCAAGCGGATCATGCGTACGGGCACGGTGGCTTCCGTAGACAACCGCAACTGGGAACTGCGCGATCAGTCGGGACCAGTACAGCGCCTCAGTCAATCACGGGCGATTGCTCTTGATATGGAAAGTGCCACTATCGCTGCGAATGGTTATCGCTTCCGGGTGCCTTACGGCACTTTGCTTTGTGTCTCGGACAAGCCGCTGCATGGAGAATTGAAGTTGCCTGGTATGGCTTCATCCTTCTATACAACGCAAGTCAGCCGCCATCTGGCCATCGGAATACGCGCTATGGAGCACTTGCGCGGCATGCCGTTGGAACGGTTACACAGCCGGAAATTGCGTTCATTCGACGAAACGGCCTTTCTCTGAAGCAAAAAAGCAACGATTTCCCCATATTTTTAGGGTTTTCGACGCTACTATTCGTTGTGTTCACCCACAATATCCCGTTAGAGTTACGCGGTGAGGCCCAAATTATCGGGCACGTTAAGGAGACCAAGAAATGGCAAAGCCTATGACGAAGACTCAGCTGGTTGCTGCTCTCGCTGAGGAAATGGGAACCGACAAGAAATCCGCGAATTCTGCGCTGGAGGCCATGACCGGCCTGATCACCCGCGAAGTTTCGGCTGGTGGTGCAGTCACTCTGCCCGGCGTCGGCAAAATCTACTGCCGCGAGCGCCCCGAGCGCATGGTTCGCAACCCCGCCACTGGCGAGCAGTTCAAAAAAGAAGCCGACAAGGTGGTCAAGATGACCATTGCGAAGGCTCTGAAGGACAGCGTTAACGGTTAATACGCCGCTGACAGATCGCAAGTTCAAGGGGTCGCCAATGGGCGGCCCCTTTTCCTTGCAGCCGGATTGAAAACCGGAAACAGTCGCAATCGATCTCATCAGGAGTCCGACATGGATCTGCGCGCCATCGCAATGGGCCTGACATTTGCCTTTATCTGGTCGTCGGCCTTTAGCTCGGCGCGGATCATTGTTGCGGACGCGTCACCGCTGTTTTCTCTTGCAGTTCGATTTCTGATCTCGGGCCTTCTTGGAGTGATGATTGCACGTGCCATGGGCCAGAGCTGGCGCCTGACTCGTGGTCAGTGGCGGGCAACGATCATCTTTGGAATATGTCAAAATGCCCTTTATTTGGGTCTGAATTTCTATGCAATGCAAACGGTCGAAGCCTCTGTCGCGGCCATCATTGCCTCAACCATGCCATTGCTGGTTGCGCTGGCCAGCTGGCTATTGCTGGGCGAGAAATTGAGGCTTGGCGGATTGATCGGTCTGTTAGCGGGTTTTGCCGGCGTTGCTGTAATCATGAGCAGTCGGATCAGCTCTGGCATTGATCTATTCGGGATCACCCTGTGCGGTATTGGTGCTTTGGCACTGACATTTGCCACGCTGGCAGTGCGTGGCGCAACGTCAGGCGGTAATTTCATGATGGTCGTCGGCCTTCAGATGCTGATCGGATCAGCTGTCTTGTTTGTAGCATCGCCTTTGCTGGAAACCATATACATCAGGCCAACCGTGCCACTGGCGTTGGCCTTTATCTACACAACACTATTTCCGGGCCTGCTGGCGACCCTGATCTGGGTCACTTTGCTGAACCGGATCGGACCGATCCGCGCGGCAACTTATCACTTTCTCAACCCAGTCTTCGGAGTCACAATCGCCGCAGTTTTGTTGGGAGAGAAACTAGGCCCGTTAGACGTTATCGGTGTTGCGATCACGACATTGGGGATTCTGGCGGTGCAACTGTCGCGCCAGCCGACCGAAAACACCGTCTAATTCAACGCACAACTGCGCGAGCCCCGACCACAAGCCTTTGCTTTCGCCGTCCGGAACCCATTTATTGGGTCAAAGCCCCAAAAATCGGAGGAGCCATGCCCCGCTACACCAAAGACCCTGATGCCATCGCTGCCCTCTCACCGGAAGAGTTTCACGTCACCCAGCGCAGCGGTACCGAACGACCTGGAACAGGCAAGCACCTGAACAACAAGGAACCCGGGATCTATGTGGACATCGTCTCGGGCGAGCCGCTATTCGCCTCGACCCACAAATACGAATCCGGCTGCGGCTGGCCCAGTTTCACCAAACCCATAGTTCACGAGCATGTCGAAGAGTTTCAGGATCAAACACTGGGCATGATCCGAACAGAGGTCCGATCAAAACACGGGGACAGCCATTTGGGGCATGTGTTCCCCGACGGCCCGCGCGAACATGGCGGGCTGCGTTATTGCATCAACTCTGCCTCGCTGCGATTCATCCATCGAGACGATATGGAGGTCGAAGGCTATGGCGAATACCTGATCCATGTGGAGGAAATCCTATGACTGACGAACGAGCTGTTTTGGCCGGAGGCTGCTTTTGGGGCATGCAGGATCTTATCCGCAAACTACCCGGAGTGTCGCGCACCCGCGTCGGCTATACTGGCGGTGACGTGCCAAACGCCACCTACCGCAACCACGGAACCCATGCCGAAGGGATCGAAATATGGTTCGACCCCACGCAGATTTCGTATCGCAACTTGTTGGAATTCTTCTTCCAGATTCACGACCCGACAACCGTGAACCGTCAGGGAAATGATCGTGGTATGAGTTATCGGTCAGCAATCTATTTTGTCGACGACGCCCAGAAACAGGTGGCGCTGGATACAATTGCGGATGTCGACGCCAGTGGTATCTGGCCGGGCAAAGTGGTAACTGAGGTCGAACCGGTTGGTGACTTCTGGGACGCTGAACCGGAACACCAGGACTATCTCCAGCGTATTCCTAACGGGTACACCTGTCATTTCCCGCGCCCGGATTGGGTGCTGCCCAAACGCGCGGACGCGGCGGAGTAACGACTTCTCTTCGTCAATAGGTAAGATTAGCCAGCGGCCACCCTTGGTCGGCCGCTGGCTTCAACGGTGACCAGCGCCTCGACGAAGACCACCTGACCTTCGATCTGTGCCTTGCGAATATCGCGGTCGACCAGAACGCGAATATCCTCGGCGCCGGCCTCGCGAACGGATTGCGTCGTCGCATCCCGAAGAACGGATTCCAAAAGTGCCAACGCTTCGTCCGCCGTCGAAAAATCCTGCGGACCCTCCTCAAGATGCACACGGTAGCGCCCTTCAGCCGGTGACGTGACCGTACCGGCGCGGCGCAGAGTCAGCCGTCCGACAACGGCGCCGATAGCGTTGGCCACACCAGCATGTTCGGGCAGGATCATGTTACAGTGCACCCGATCCGCAACGGCCGGGTAATAGCTGGGCGCCGAGGCTCCCAAGCCAACAACATCCACATTTAACGCGGCATCCAGCGCCAGCAGCCCGCGATGCTGCGTTAAGCCTTTCTGCATCAACACATGTCGCGCCAACTCGTTCGGTGCTAGGCCGAAATTTTCTACTTCTTCGGCAAATGCAGTCTCTAACAAGGTCAAAGAAGTCTGTTCTGTCAGTTGATCCACGATCATCTGAGCCAGTTCATCGGGCGACTTGGCCAACAAGTCACCCGACCCGACCCGCTTGCGCGAAATCAGCTCAAGCGCCTTGACGGCAGCAGTACTGTCCCACTCGTTCAAGCGCCCCAAAACGTGGCTGGCGTCAGATGGTGTCACGCCCGAGACCTGAACAATTCCGCGATCCACTAACCGGCTCAACGCACCATGTTCTATGCGGGTTCTCAGCAGTTTGCTGAGTGGCACAACATGGGCCCCAAGCCTATCCAGCAAATCGGCTTCACGAGGAACGACCCCATCCGCAGGTAATCCCGGCACCCTGCGCGCAAAACGTGTGTCGTGCTCGCCCACGCTGGTTGCGCGCAATTGTTCATCCAGTGCTGCGTGCACGACTTCAGGGGACTCAGCTGCGATCAGCGATACTGGCAACACGCGACGTGGACCCAAGAACACGCCGCCGTTCAACCCTTGCGTCACGACGTGTACCTGGCTGTCGCCTCCCAATCCGTGCGTGCGCATGGCTACCGCCTCGACCATAGTGCGGAAGCCGCCAACCTGGGCTCCGCCCGGATCAATCGCAGGCTTGCCGTCCCGGATCAACGCGACATCGGTTGTAGTGCCGCCGATATCGGACACCAGCGCATTCTCGACCCCGGTCAGCCACCGCGCCCCCACGATCGAGGCCGCCGGTCCGCTGAGAATCGTTTCAATCGGTCGTTCCCGCGCCTGTTCCGCGCTCATCAGGGCGCCATCCCCACGTACAACCATCATGGGCGCCGAAATACCAAGATCCTGCAGCCGGTCTTGCGCGCGCCCGATCAGTCGGTCGATCATGCCGATCAGTCGCGCGTTCAGCACAGCCGTCACCGCCCGTTTCGGGCCGTTCAACTTGGCGGAAAGATGGTGCGAACAGGTCACTGGCACACCGGTTTTCTCGGCGATGATGCGGGCAACTTCCAACTCATGCGCCGGGTTTCGCGTGGCGAACTGAGCAGCCACAGCGTAGCCGGAAACACCTTTTTCAGACTCTAAAAAGGCCTCCAGCATGGCTATGTCCAGCGGCGCAGCTTCTCTACCCGAGTGGCTGTGACCACCTGCCAGAACAAGGGCTGGATCGCCCTTCAGAACTTCGGCCAACCCATGTTTCGCTAAATCACTCTCGCGGAAGCCGACATAGACCAGCGCCACGCGCCCGCCTTGTCCTTCGACAAGCGCATTTGTGGCCAGCGTTGTCGAGAGCGACGCTAGGGCAATCTGATCCGGCGAAACCTGCGAGGCCTCCAAAACCGCGGAGATCGCTTTTCCGACCCCAATCGCAAGGTCTGCGCGTGTCGTCAGGGATTTGGCCGAGGCGATGACCTCTTGCTCGTCCCGGACCAACACCGCATCCGTATAGGTTCCACCAGTATCCACCCCCAAAGCCAGCGCCATCGGGTCCTCCATCCATTCGCGTAGATCGGGTGTAGCGGTTAATCGCGGCGCGTCCAGCCTGTTTGCGGCATTATGACAACTGTTCTACCGCCCAGCGCGCAGCATTAGAAACTGCAGGGTCCGGATCATCAGTCAGAGCCTGCGCCGATGGCAGCAGAGCAGCAGAACCGGAATTGCCGATCGCATACAGCACGTTCCGGACAAACCGATCCCGGCCAATACGCTTGATCGGCGAGCCCGAGAACAGGGACCGGAATCCGGTGTCATCCAACGCGGACAGCGCAGCGAGCCGTGGTGCTTTCAATTCATCGCGAGCCGCATAGCGCATATCGCTCGCCGCGACAGCAAACTTGTTCCAAGGACAGGCCGCAAGGCAATCGTCACACCCATAAATCCGATTGCCCAACAAGTGGCGCAAACCCTCTTCAATCGGCCCTTTATGCTCAATTGTCAGATAAGAAATGCACCGTCGTGCATCCAACTGATAGGGGGCCGGAAATGCGTCTGTCGGACACGCATCCAGACAGGCGCGACACGAGCCGCAATGGTCTACTTCCGCCAGATCAGAAGGAAGTTCCAAAGTCGTGAATACAGACCCTATAAAAGCCCAATTGCCCCAATCCCGGCTTAACAGATTGGTGTGTTTACCCTGCCAACCCAACCCTGCCGCATGACCCAGCGCCTTTTCCGGAACCGGAGCGGTGTCGACGAAAACTTTCACTTCGCCGCCCGACTCGGAAATCAGCCACCGCGCCAGTCGCTTCAATCGTTTCTTGACCAGATCGTGGTAATCCTTGTTCCGGGCATAAACGGAAATCGCACCCAGTTCCGGATGGCTCAGGATCTCTGTCGGATCGGATTCAGGTGTATAGCTTTCGGCAAGCATGATCACAGATTGCGCCTCTGGCCACAGCGCCGCCGGATCACCGCGCCAATGTGTCCGCTCGGCCATCCAACCCATTTGCCCGTGATACCCGGCCTCCAGAAACGCCTTCAACCGCGCGGGCACCTGAGGAACATCCCATGGCCTGCAAATCCGGCATGAAACAAAACCTTCGGACAAGGCCTGCGCCACAAGCCTTTCTTTCAACTCCGATCCGCTCTTCATCTGGCCCAAAACATCCTCGGGAATTAACTGGCCCATAGGACCAGGAGGAGCAGACAGCCCCCTCGGCCGCTACCCTATCAAAAATCCAAATCAGCGTAATGAGCCGGAGGTCGAAACCCGGGGACCTGATCGGCAAGAATGGAACGGAATGCAGGGCGAGATTTGATCTTTGCATACCAGTCCTTAACTGCGGAGCTGCGATTCCAATCCACATCCGAGATGTAATCCAGCGCTGACAGATGCGCCGCAGCGGCAAAATCTGCCAAGGTCATCTGATCCCCCGCCAGCCAACGTCGCTGGTCCAGCAACCACGCCATATAATCCAGGTGATATTTGATCGCCCGCGCGCCTTCCTTGACATTCTTGCTGTCAGGGTACCCTTGCCCGGTCACCTTCTTGTTGACCCGCTCATACAGAAGCTTCGAGGTTACCTCATGGTGAAACTTGTCATCGAACCAGCCCACCAAACGCCGAACTTCGTACCGGTCTTCGGGTTTGTTCGGCATCAGGGACGGTTCAGGGCGGGTTTCCTCAATATATTCGCAGATCGCTGCACTTTCCGACATGACGCGCCCGTCCAACCGTAAGACAGGCACTTTGCCCGCCGGATTCCGACGCAGAAAGTCCGGGTCCTGTTCCCAGTATCTCTCTTCAACCAGCTCGACCTCAATCTTCTTTTCGCCCAGAGACAGGCGAACTTTGCGGCAATAGGGGGACAGGGGAACGTGAAACAAGCGCGCCATGAACTTCCAATCGAACCAGAGAATACTCTTCCAGCTTTAGCCTTTGACGGGTCTTGGTTTCAATCCTCGAAACAATCGGCGCGACCATCTGCGCGGATGGTGGCCGCCCCATCAAGAATTGAAGCCGCCCGTCTGCGCAGTCGAGCCGAAGGATCGGCAAGCGATCTGTTGCGCGGCGAAGGTAATATGGCCGCCAGGCGCGCAGCCTGGACCGGTGTAAGATTGGCCGCGCCAACACCGTAATAACGTTGCGCCGCAGCCTCGACGCCAAAAACGCCTTGCCCGGTTTCGGCGACATTCAGATAAACCTCGAGTATGCGCTGCTTGCTCCACAACAGTTCGACGACTGGTGTCATGGATGTCTCAAGCGCCTTGCGTATCCAGCTGCGGCCTTGCCAAAGGAACACGTTCTTGACGACCTGTTGCGAGATGGTCGATGCGCCCCGGGCTCCGCCATCCTCCAGCGCGTCGCGAATTGCTTCGACATCAAATCCCCAATGAAGACAGAAATTCGCGTCCTCTGCCGCTACGACTGATCGAGCCATAATCGGAGATATCTCTTCGATCGGCACCCAGTCACGCTCGACGCGACCCAAACGGCGCCATTCAGACCAGATAGTATGCGTCACCGGGGGGTTCACGACCGAATATAACAGAACCAATGCTACAAATACGGCCGCGGTGCCCAACGCACCCCGCGTCAGCCAGAACCGAATCCGGCGGCCCAATGACATGCCTGTCTTTTTCTTTGTTGCCTTGTTTTTCTTACCGCGTGACTTGCGGGCTGCTTTCTGTGCCATGACCATGCTATACGTCGCGCCGCGCCCGTTTGGAACGGCTTAAATCGCGATCAGCCGTCCTTCTCGCGGATGTACTATCGGGCGAGCTGTTGTCAGAGAGCCAAAATCGGTGTGATCAAGTTCCGGGAAAAGAGCCAGGATTTCCGCCTGCGTGCGGCGCTCGGGTTGCGATACGGCGTGGCCGGGGTAGTAGCTTTCGGTTTTGGCACCGTTGGCCACGATAATCTCGTGCTGAGCAAAAAGCAGATGGATGTAATCGACCGTGCCTCCTTCGATCCGCGTCACGGTATCCCCGTTCACCATGCAATGCGCAGCGACCAATACCTCGGGCTCACCATACAGATACTGAGCGCGCCAGTCGTCGATCAGCATCCGATGCTGCGGAGACACCAAAAGCGCCTGCTTCAACCCGAACATTCCGGCCGGAAACCGAATGGGCGCAAACTTGCCTTCGGCGGCAACTGTCGTTCGCCCGATCCACAACAAGGGCTGAGGTCCCCTGTCTTGCGTGTTTACCAAATCCCCAACCTTGAGATCTTCGACCGCACGAGGTCCGGCCGGAGTGTCGATCATTGTGCCGGGTGTGAAGCACGGCGGGCCGAGATCTCCACCTACGGCGTCCACTGATCCGAAGGAACCGCCGTTATCGCTGAAATCCGTGACGGACGAGGACACAAACGTCCCCTCCTGCAGCACTTTGCCGTCGGTTGGCGTAAACACTTCACGCCCATCAGCCAGATAAAACGTCACCCCGGTATAGGTGACCTGTGAGCCGTCCGGCAACTCGATGGTCACGACATCGTCGAAATAGGAAGCAGAGATATCGGAACCGTCAACCGAGTCCCCATTCAACCGATTGATCAGGCCATTATCATTCTGATCGACCAGATCGAAACTCGAGACTGTCAGCGTCGATCCTGGCACAGTTCCGTTCGCCCCGGGATTTGCCGGGTCGAGGATGAAGAACTGGTCCGTATAGGTTGTGGGCATCTGAACACTCCACTTAACTCACACCATCAGGGATGCACCTTGACCGGGTATCCCAAAGAAACTGTGACCAACGCTAGGCGTTTTTTGTCGATTTGAGCAAGGAAATGCGATCAGAACGCTAAAATAACAAAACCCCGCGTGTTGCACAGGACACGCGGGGTTCCAATTCTCAGGCCGAAACGGTGTTATTCAGCTGGCACCGCTGTCGCTTCAACAGACAGAGGATGGCTCAGCTTATTCAGCATTTCTTTCGGGCAAACCTGCAGGAAGTTGCCTTTCTCGACATCCCAATGCTGCAAAATATCGGCCGCTTTTCGGCTACCGGTTTCCAAAACATGGCGTTCGATCAGAGATTTCAGCTGATCTTCCCAATGCTCCACTGTCACCGGACAGGCAACCAGCGTTTCCTTATTCATCAGCAGCTCTGCCTTGCCTTCGGGATCATACAGATAGGCCATGCCGCCGGTCATACCGGCACCAAAATTGGCACCGATTTCACCCAGGATCACGGCCACACCGCCGGTCATGTATTCACACCCGTTTGAGCCACAACCTTCGATCACGACCGTTGCGCCCGAATTACGGACAGCAAACCGTTCTCCGGCACGTCCCGCAGCAAACAGATGGCCGTCAGTTGCACCATAAAGGACAGTGTTGCCAATAATCGTGTTGTCATCTGCCTTCAGAGGGCTGACCTGAGGAGGTCGCACCACGATGGTACCCCCCGACAGACCTTTGCCGACATAGTCGTTGGCGTCGCCCGACACTTCCAGCTTCAACCCCGGAGCCGCAAAGGCGCCCAAAGACTGCCCCGCCGAGCCTTGCAGTTTCACATGCAAGTGGTCGGACTGGAACGTGTTGCGCATCCCAAAGTTCTTGACGATATGGCTGGACGTACGGGTACCCACCGTGCGGTGCGTATTCTGGATCGCGTACGACAGCTGCATCTTTTCGCCATCCTTCAGGAACCGGGCCGCATCCCGTACGATCTCTGCATCAAGCGTATCGGGTACCGCGTTGCGGTCCTTGTCACGGTTGTAGACGATATTGGCCGAGCCATCGACGGTGATCAGCAATGGGTTCAGGTCCAGATCGTCCAGATGCGCCGAACCACGGCTGACCTGCGCCAGCAAATCGGCCCGGCCGATGATCTCTTCGATGGACCGCGCACCAAGGCTGGCCAGCAATTCACGCACTTCCTGCGCGTAGAAGGTAATCAGGTTCACGACCTTGTCCGCGCTACCGGTAAACTTGGCGCGTAAGGCGTCGTCCTGCGTACAAACTCCAACCGGGCACGTATTCGACTGGCATTGACGCACCATGATGCAACCCATCGCGATCAGGGCGGCAGTGCCGATACCGTATTCCTCGGCCCCCATCATCGCGGCCATGACGATATCGCGACCGGTGCGTAGGCCACCGTCGGTCCGCAGCGTGACGCGATCCCGCAGGTTGTTCATCGCCAGAACCTGATGTGCCTCAGTCAGGCCCATCTCCCACGGAAGACCGGCATATTTAATCGAGGTCGCGGGCGAGGCGCCGGTGCCACCGTTGTGACCCGAAATAAGGATAATATCCGCTTTCGCCTTGGCCACACCGGCGGCAATCGTGCCAACGCCCGAGGATGCCACCAGTTTAACCGTCACCTTGCAGCGCGGGTTGATCTGTTTGAGGTCATAGATCAGCTGCGCCAGATCCTCGATCGAGTAGATGTCGTGGTGCGGCGGCGGCGAGATCAGAGTGACGCCCTTGGTCGAGTGCCGCAGACGGGCGATCAGGTCGGTGACCTTCATGCCCGGCAGCTGACCGCCCTCACCGGGTTTCGCACCCTGAGCCACTTTGATCTCCAGCTCTTCACACTGGTTCAGGTATTCGGCGGTCACACCGAACCGGCCCGAGGCCACCTGCTTGATCTTGGCCGATGGGTTGTCGCCATTGGGTTCCGGCACGAAATGCGCCGGGTCTTCGCCACCCTCGCCGCTGTCGGATTTCGCACCAATCCGGTTCATCGCGACGTTCAGCGTCTTGTGCGCCTCGGGGCTCAACGCGCCCAAGCTCATGCCCGGCGTCACGAACCGCTTGCGGATCGAGGTGATCGATTCCACCTCTTCCAGCGGGATTGGTTTACCCAGCGGTTTGAAGTCCATCAGGTCGCGCAGATGGATCGGCGGGTTTGATCGCATCTTGGCCGAATATTGCTTCCACAGCTCATATGAGGCTCTGTTACAGGCCATTTGCATCATATGCATCGAAGTGGCTTCCCACGCATGGGTCTCACCCGATTTGCGCGCCTTGTAGAAACCACCGATGGGCAGCACGTCGAGACCGCTTTCCCAGCCCTTGGCATGGATCGCCTCGGCCTTGACACGGATACCATGCACGCCGATGCCCGAGATGCGGCTGGTCATGCCGGGGAAGTACTCGGCCACCATGGCGCGGCTCAGGCCAACGGCTTCGAAATTCAGGCCGCCGCGATAGGACGACACCACCGAGATACCCATCTTGGCCATGATCTTGAGCAGACCCTGATCGATGGCTTCTCGGTAACGCGCGACGTTCTCGGTCAGCGTGCCATCCAGCAGGCCACGCTCGATCCGGTCGGCCAGCGAATCCTCGGCCAGATAGGCGTTCACCACCGTCGCGCCACAGCCGATCAGAACGGCGAAGTAATGCGGGTCGATACATTCCGCCGAGCGCACGTTCAGCGAGCAGAAGGTGCGCAGGCCCTTGCGGGTCAGATGGCTGTGCACGGCGCTGGTGGCCAGGATCATCGGCATCGCAACCTTGCCCGGTCCTGAGTACTGATCGGTCAACGCAAGATGCCCGGCACCCGAGCGTACGGCCTCCTCTGCTTCGGCTCTGATACGGGTCAAGGCGGCGTCCAGCGCGCCCTCACCCGGCTCGAAGGTACAGTCGATCTCGGCCAGCGGCGCGTTGAAATCCTTAACCAGAATTTCCCACTGCGCGTTGCCGACAAAGGGGCTTTCCAGAACGATGATCTCGGTCTGGCTGCTGTCCTCATCCAGCACGTTCTTGAGGTTACCGAACCGAGTCTTCAGCGACATCACGCGGTATTCGCGCAGACTGTCGATCGGGGGGTTGGTCACCTGGCTGAAGTTCTGGCGGAAGAAATGGCTGAGCGGGCGGTATTGCTTGGACAGCACCGCCGAGGGCGTATCGTCACCCATCGAGGCCAGCGCCTCTTTCCCGTCCTCGGCCATCGGCGCCAGGATCTGCTCCAGTTCCTCGACTGAATACCCCGCAGCAATCTGACGCTTGCGCAGCTCTTCGCCCGTGAACAGCGGTTGTTCGGTCACACCGGCGAGTGTCGTGTCCAGATCGGCAATCTTGCCCACCCATTCGCCAAAGGGCAGCGCGGCGGACAGCTTGTTCTTGATCTGGGTATCGCGGAACAGCTTGCCCTTTTTCATGTCCACGGCCAGCATCTGGCCCGGACCCAACGCGCCCTTTTCGACCACGGTTGCCTCGTCAATCGGTACCATGCCCGCCTCGGACCCCGCGATCACCAGCCCGTCGCCGGTCACCACATAACGCATTGGGCGCAGACCGTTACGGTCGAGACCGGCACAGACCCAGCGGCCATCGGTCATCGCCAACGCAGCGGGACCATCCCAAGGCTCCATCACCGAGTTGCAGTAGGAATACATGTCACGCCACGCCTGCGGCAGTTCGACGGCCTGCTTGGACCAGCTTTCCGGAACCAACATGGTCTTTGCCATTGGGGCCGAGCGACCTGCACGCACCAGAACCTCAAAAACCGAGTCTAATGCGGCGGAATCCGACGATCCACCTGCGATGATTGGCTTGATATCTTCAGCGTGGTCACCAAATGACGCCGACGCCATGCGGATCTCATGGCTCTTCATCCAGTTGATATTGCCCTTCAGCGTGTTGATCTCGCCGTTATGGGCCAGCATGCGGAACGGCTGCGCCAGCCACCACTGTGGGAAGGTGTTTGTGGAATAGCGCTGATGATAGATGGCAAAAGCGCTTTCGAACCGTTCATCCATCAGGTCCGGGTAGAATACGGCCACTTGCTCGGCCAACATCATGCCTTTGTAGATGATCGACCGACAGCTCAGCGAAGCTAGGTACAGATCCGTGATGCCAGCCGCCATTGCAGCCTTTTCGATCCGGCGGCGGATCACGTACAGCTCACGCTCGAACGTTTCTTCGTCCACACCTTTGGAATTCGAGATCAGAATCTGCTCGATCTCGGGCCGGGTTGCATTGGCCTTTTCTCCCAGGCAAGTCACATCCACCGGCACGTGACGCCAGCCGTAGATGTAGTAACCCATCCGCAGAACTTCGGTTTCGACGATGGTCCGGCACTGTTCCTGCGCGCCAAAATCCGTGCGGGGCAAGAATACCTGACCGACGGCTACCAGCTGATCCAGCTTGGGCTCATGCCCGGTGCGGCGAATCTGGTCATAAAAGAACGGAACCGGGATCTGAACGTGAATCCCGGCACCATCGCCGGTTTTGCCATCGGCATCCACGGCTCCGCGGTGCCAGATCGCCTTGAGCGCAGCGATACCGGCATCAACAACCTTGCGCGATGCCTTGCCATCGACAGATACAACAAGACCCACACCGCAGGAGGAATGCTCTTCTTCCTCGGAATAGAGACCATTTTCAGCCATCCACTGACGTTTGGCTTCTTCGGCCCGCACCCAATCGGCATCATATTTGGTCATTGGCTGTCTCCTTCTTCGGATGGGGCATACATGGCTTCAACCTCAGCTTTGGTCATTTGCCGGCGTTCGCCTGCGAACGCGTAAGCCTCAGGCTTTTTGTCGATATAGAGTTCAAGTTTCAGTTGGTTGCCGGTGCTGTTTTCAAACAAACCGGCCGCCATTTGTGTTTGGCCGTGCATCTCGCCAGGCAAAGTGATCCGGTACCATAGGGAAGAGCCGCATTCTCCGCAAAAGGCGCGCTCGGCCCAATCGGAAGAGGTAAAGGTCTTCACCGGGCCCAGCGCGGCATATCCGGGCTCGGCCGGGAACGTCACCAGCATCGAACTGGTCCAACGGCGGCACTGGTCGCAATGGCAAGCCCCCAGCGCGTCGCGCGCAGGGGTTGCGGTGACTGTGACCGCGCCACACATGCATTGGCCTTGCAATTCGGGCATCATACCCTCCTGTCGCTGGGCAGTTGATTATTCGGCTGCAATGGCAGCCTTGGTGTTGAAGCGGTCGATAATAGCGTCGGCACAGTCGCGGCCGTCGCGGATGGCCCAAACCACCAGCGAAGCACCACGCACAATGTCGCCGATGGCATAAACACCATCCAACTCGGTCTCGCCGGTTTCGAAGGCCGCCTTGACGGTACCCCAGCGCGTTACAGGCAGATCGGGTTGGCCAAACAGGGTGGGCAGGTCCTCGGGTTCGAAGCCCAAGGCCTTGATGACCAGATCGGCCTCTTCTACGTAGTCGGCACCTTCGATCACTTCCGGTGCCTGACGGCCCGTCGCGTCAGGCTGCCCCAGGCGCATCTTCTGCACCATCACGCCCGAGATCATGTCATCGCCGATGAACCCCTTGGGTGCGCTGAGCCATTCGAATACAACGCCCTCCTCTTCGGCGTTCTGTGTTTCGCGCATTGAGCCGGGCATATTGGCCCGGTCACGCCGATACAGGCATTTGACCGAGATCGCGCCCTGGCGGATCGAGGTGCGCACGCAGTCCATTGCGGTATCACCACCACCGATCACGACAACCTTTTTGCCTTCGGCATTCAACCGGCCATTGTCGAACTCCTCGACAGCATCGCCAAAGCTTTTTCGGTTCGATGCAGCAAGGAAATCGATCGCTTTCTCGATCCCTGCAAGACCACTGCCCGGCATGGACAGGTCGCGCGACTTATAAACCCCGGTCGCAATGATCACGGCGTCATGCTTGGAATGTATTTCCTGGAACTTGGCCGCGTCCACGTCACAGTTCAGCACGAACTCGACCCCGCCGTCGGCCAACAGCTCGTTGCGGCGCTGCACGATATCCTTTTCCAGCTTGAAGCCAGGGATGCCGTACATCAGCAAACCACCCGCACGGTCGTAACGATCATAGACCGTGACCTGAATACCAGCGCGGCGCAACATATCCGCGGCAGCCAGTCCACCCGGGCCACCGCCGATGATTCCAACGCTTTCGCCGCGCTCCGTGCCCGGTTCCACGGGCTTGATCCAGCCTTTGTCCCAAGCTGTGTCGGTGATGTATTTCTCGATCGTTCCAATGGTGACGGTTCCATGACCGGATTGCTCGATCACGCAATTGCCCTCGCAAAGGCGGTCCTGCGGGCAGATGCGGCCGCAGATCTCGGGGAAGGTATTAGTGGCCTGGCTGGTCTGGTAGGCCTCTTCAAGGCGTCCGGTCGCCGTCAAACGCAGCCAGTCCGGGATGTTGTTATGCAGCGGGCAGTGCGACTGACAATAGGGAACGCCACACTGGCTGCATCGGCTCGCTTGTTCGGCAGCCTTTTCGGCAGCAAATTCGGCATAGATCTCATCAAAGTCTTCCTTGCGGTCGTTGGCGGCACGCTTTTCCGGCATGTCGCGTTCGATCTGCACAAATTTCAGCATCGGTTGCTTGGCCACGGGTCAGACTCCATGAATTGGCTTGGTCGAGCCTCTTTACGGGATGCCATATCGAATGAAAAGTCAGCCATACTGACCTAAATACGAAAAAATTCCACTCAAATACTAATCGCGCCGGATTTATTTCATTTTTTAGGTCCGATTCGGACCCATATGAGCGCTTTTCTTTCAGGCAACACACTTATACCCATGAAATCAAAGAATGCGTGACGGCACCACGGCAGGGCACATGAGTCTATTTCAACTGATTCTCGTGGCAATTATTCAGGGCATAACTGAATTTTTGCCAATTTCATCCTCAGGGCACTTAATCCTGCTGCCCAGCCTGACCGGGCTGGACGACCAGGGCCTGGCTATAGATGTGGCTGTGCATGTCGGCACACTGGGCGCGGTTGTTCTGTATTTTTGGGCAGACGTAAGACTGGCCCTCGTCGGGTTACCCAAAGCCCTGACGGGACGGATCGACACCCCTCAGTCGCGCTTGGCGTTTTGTCTAATCATAGCAACCATACCAACAGTGATTGTCGGAGCGATTCTGCATTTGACGGGCCTCAGCCAAGCCATGCGTTCCATTACGGTGATCGGATGGACGATGCTTGGTTTTGGTTTGCTTCTGTATTGGATGGATCAAAAAGGGGCGCAGACCAAACAGGCGTCAGATTGGGGCGTGCGAGACGCGGTCATCATGGGATTGTGGCAGGTGCTGGCGCTGGTTCCAGGCACATCGCGCTCGGGCATTACGATTACAGGCGCTCGTCAGCTTGGTTATACCCGAGAAGACGGCGCCCGGATCGCTATGCTGATGTCCATTCCTACAATTATCGCGTCCGGAGCCCTGCTGTCGGTAGATGTAATCCGGTCAGCTGACGCACAGCTGGCAAAAGACGGGGCCATCGCCGCCATCTTTGCCTTCGTCGCAGCCCTGCTGGCTCTGACTCTGATGATGCGCTTGCTGCGCAGCGTCAGCTTCACACCTTATGTGATCTATCGTGTGATTCTGGGTGCTGTCCTTCTGACCATCGCCTACAGCTGATCAGATCCGCAGGTTTCCGGCCGAGTTCTGAATGTCGTCATACTGGCCCGCAGGACGGAATTTCCACAGATACTCGGGCAGAATAGACTCCAGAGCGGAAGGCTCGATACCCAGATCTGTGAAGGTCATTGCGCCTTCGGACACAACATTGTCCTGACGCAGGTTTTTCAATTGATCCCTGGTCAGGATATGGTTCGGAAACAGCTGAAAGCTGACAAACTTCGCGATATCCAGCGCGCCGGCCATGATTTTTCCGATCCAGAACGGCAGACCAACGATAACGCGACGTCGACGAATGACTTCCAGCATCTGCTGCATCAGTGCGCGGAAGGTTTTGACCTCGGGCCCGCCCAGCTCATACCTGCCCGCAGCCGCGTGACCTAGAACGCCGCGAACAGCTGCCTTTGCTACATCGTCCACATAAACCGGCTGAAAGTGTGTGTCTGCCCCAACCAGAGGCAGAATTGGCGCCATCCGCGTCATGGCCGCGAACCGGTTAAAGAACTGATCTTCAGTCCCGAAGATCACCGATGGGCGCAAAATGACAGCCTCTGGCACGTGGGCGAGCACAGCCGCCTCGCCTTCAGCCTTGGTGCGCGAATATTCGCTATTTGAACCCGCATCGGCGCCAATCGCCGAGATGTGCACCATTCGGGTAATGCCCTGTTTCGCGGCCAAACGGGCAACGCGCTCTGCGCCCTCAGACTGCACCTTGTCAAATTCGTTCTTACCCAGCTCGTTCAGAACACCAACACAGTTGACCACGGCATCCGCACCGCGCATTGCCATAGCGACTGACGCGTCGTCGCGAATGTTGCAGAGAACGGGTTCGACTTGTCCGACAACACCATAAGGTTTGACGAACATTGCTTCATTGGGGCGACGCACTGCAACCCGAACGCGCCACCCTTCATTCGCCATGCGCCGCGCAATGTAGCGGCCGACAAATCCCGATCCACCGTAAATCGTGACCATTTTGGACATGATGGAGCTCCTGCTGTGTAGGTCTTGGTTCGATCTACCGTTCTCAAGCCCGGCAAACAAGGAGCAATAACGCCGCGCAACCATGAATTCACGCAACGTGCACAGACCGACATCCGGACCCCTGAGTTTGCGCCAAAAAAACTTTCGAAATTCTTTTCGAATCTAGTTGACGCCCCCCGCCAGTAGGCTTAAACGCCCCTCCACGACACCTGCCCAGGTGGCGGAATTGGTAGACGCGCTAGCTTCAGGTGCTAGTGTCCGTATGGACGTGGAGGTTCGAGTCCTCTCCTGGGCACCAAACTTCCCATTAAAGTATAAAATTTTCAGGGCCTTATGGAAGGCTGTCTAATTTTCGTCCATCTTATTGCCCACCCTTAGACTAACGCTGTAGCAACTCCTTTCTGGCTTGAAGGGCCTATTCCGTTGAAAAGCTCTTCCTTGATTGCGGGGTAACTCGCTGATTCAATTCTGCCAACAAGCGGGGGGATCAGCCATGATGGGACCAAGACAAGAATCTCAGGCAGCGCGGTTTTACGAGTTCTCACTTGCGGATCACTTTCCCCAAAGTGACGAAGGTTTTTCGCGGCTGCAAGTCATGCAGACGCCTAAAATCAGACTGAAACATTTAGAATTCCCCGATGTTTGCTTTTCTTGATTTCGGGTAACTGTAACACTTTATACCAGTGTAACAAATAACGTAACAATTAGTATTTAGGTAACGATGAGCGGAATCTCAGCCGAGGATGTTGCCGGCGCCGCAGAAAAAATTCTCGAAGAAAACGATTGGATGACGGCTGATAGAGTCAGCGTCCGAAAAGTTCGGGAGAAGCCGGGCTCAGGAGCCCTAACAACGATCCTGGAGCACCTCAAGACGTGGAAAGTCGGCCAGCAGCCGGAGATTTCCGCCCCGACGATCTGCAGGACCGGGCCTAGTCATTCGTCGACAAGGTCTTCGAGGCCGCCATGGCCACGGCCCGGGCGGAGTTGGAGGATGAGCGCCGCCTAAACTCTGAGGCTCTTCTTGATGAAGCTAATGAGCTCGAACGCCGGTTCGAGGAGATCAAGGTTACCGAGGCTGAGCTTGTCGCTGCACGAGAACAGAACCGGGATTTGCGCAACGAGAACGAGCGCCTCGGTGAAGAAGCTAATCGCCTGACTGGCGCTTACGAGGATGAAAAGAAGAGGGCTGACGCATTGTCCGCCGGAAATCTCGCGCTTGAGCGTGAAAATGCAACGGCCGGCAAGGATGAGATCGCCGATCTGAAAGCGCAGCTGGCAGCTATGACGGCAAAATATGAAGCGGCCGAAGCTGAAAGGGGAAGTTTGGAAGAGATTCTGAAGGTGCGGAAATGACCGAAGAAAGAAGGGAGCCTGAAATTCTCCGCAAGATCGCCGAGGAACTTAAAGCCCGAGGTCCGCGGACCGACATCCCGTCCGATCCGGATGAGTATTGGCGCCAGCAAGTACCGGAATTTTACGGGCCCGGGGGAATTTGGCACGTGAATGCTCAGGTCGAAGATGTGGAGAAGGCGATTAAGAAAGCCAGGGGTCAGCAGGCATTAGCCGGCACACCTTTCTTGCGGGACACGACTGATCGAGAGCGGGTCCTCTCTGAACCACGCAAAATGGGTTAATCGTGAGTGTTGCTAGCTTCGGCCATCTTACTCAGGCCGAGATTCAGCCCCTCCGCCAGCAGAACATTCAGCGGTCCAATCCTGTCTTTGCAAGGCCCACCTGTTCGCAGATGGGTGAAGGCGTCTGTGAATCCAGTGACTTCATCCACTTCCAGAAGCAGATCGGTGATACGAATGTCTGGAAGTTGCCGATAGAGATCGAGGACGAGCTCTTCCGCCTCGTCAGGTACGGCGGTGGTCAGTCGTTCGATCTTGAGCGCGCCATTCTCGATAGACCCGCCGGGGGGTGGCACCGTGCCTGGCAGCACGCGCTAAACGGTTCAGGCCGTCGATGATCTGCACCTTTCGATCCGCAAGCCAAGTGACCGGATCACGAGGCATTGTTAATCTGGGGATGGCGGAAACGGCTGGGATTGGCACAAGGGCCTGCTTCAAATCGGCGTAGCGCTTTGAATGCCCAGCCAGATATCTCCGGAACGGAAATCGTCGCGTAGATGAAACGGCACTGCAACTTCCCAGAGGCGATGGTCATCCTCCGGCTGAGCTTTAAGGTGTCGATGCCATTTCGAGTTTTTGCGCAGAAATTCTATCGGTTTCACCCGGTCGCTTTTTCCACCAACTAACTCAGCGGCATTCACCATGGGAATAGCCACCGGGGCGGCCCTAATATCCAGAGCTTTCAGCATTCGCGGCGCATAAGGGCTGTCCTTGATTGTACGGTTAGCTTTCCATGGGTCAGATATTGCGCTGTATCCGAGGTCTGGAATAAGCCCATCTTAACTGATTTCGCGTCCGGTTTTTTATGGCGCGCAATGCGCAGCAAGCTGACTTTGCAAGACCAGCGTCGCTCCGTGAAAGCGGATATTGGCTGCGGTTAAAGTCGCCGGACGCAACTTTCCATTTATCAGGTCCGGTTAAGTTCTTTCCCAAAATAGTATCTATCAGATAGATGGATTGTAACTAAAGGTATTTCATCCGGATCTGTAGAAGCGTCGGAAAACAGGAGATACCACCATGACAAAATCAATCACGATCATCGGCGCCACGGGCCATTTGGGACATCGCGTGACTGCCAAACTCGTTGAAAAAGGTGCTGACGTGACCGCAATGGTGCGGAACCAAACGGCAGCTAAAGCCACTTTGCCCGCTGGCGTTCGGTTGGTTCAGGGCGACGTGTCAAACCCGGCCAGCCTGGCATCGGCTTTGCAGGGAACGGAGACACTGTACATCACCTTGAACACCGAGACGCTGGACACCAGCCTGCCATTCCACACGGAACGGGAAGGTGTGATAAATATCGTAGCGGCCGCAAAAGAGGCTGGCGTTCAGCACATCATGCAAATTGCCGGGGTCGACTACGCGTATCCCGAGTTTTCAACCGAAGGCATGGCCTATGGCACCAATGCCATCCGCAAAGGCGGCATTGAGGCCATCAAGGCATCGGGCATCCCCTATACCTTCTTTTATTGTTCGTTCTTTCTGGATTCGCTGCCCAAGCTTTTGATGGATAACCAATTGGCGGTTATCGGAAATCACATTAATCCGATCTGGTTCACCAATACCAGCGATCTGGCGAAACTAGTCTACAATGCCATTGGCAATGATGCGGCCAAAAACAAGGAATTTGCGGTGCAAGGCCGGCAGGCCATCACGTATACCGAAGCAGCGACAGAGTTTCTGGCGTCTTACGCGCCAGACGCACAGGTGATCGAGTTGCCGATGGAAGCGCTGGGTGAGATGGGTCTGCCGAAAGAGCAGGCAGATTTTATCGAGCACGTTCTAACCTTCGTGCAGCAGCTAAAGGAAGAGCGAGTGGACGGTGAAACCCGTGCGGTTCTTGGTGCACCAAAACACACCATCACTTCATTCGCCAAGGAGCTTCGCACCGAGGCTTAAGTCACTGTGGAGTTCTGTATAACAGCGTTTTCAGCCAACAGTTCCATCAGCTTGGCAGTTGCCTGCCCAATTGGCTTTTCGAAAGACCAAACCATATCCACTGAACGTTCGGCATAGGGTTTGGTCTCGAATTGCAGGGGCAGGATCTTTAACTCACCGGTTTGAACAAAGACGTCCACCGCATGCAAAGGCAGTGCTGACCACCCAAGGCCAGCCTGCACAAGATCTATGGCCTCGGCTGCACTGCTGACCTGCCAAATCGACGGCGAGGCCTTGAGGATTGCGCTGTTGGGGTTGTCGGCTTCTTTAAGCAAGATCTGACGATGCAGGCGCAGCTCCTCCCACGAGGTCGAGGGCATCTGTGCAAGCGAGCTTTCCGGGTGGCTGACACAAACCAGTCTGAGTGCTCCCAGTGAGCGAAAATCGAGCGCTTGGGGAATGCCCGCTGGCTCCAAAATAATGCCCAGATCCGCCGTGCCTTCGGCGATCAACCGCTGAATTTCTCCGGCAGTAAAGGACTGGATTTCCACATCAACGGCCGGGAACTCAATGCTGAAGGTTCGGATGATCTCTCCCAGATTGGCCAGTTTGATGTGTGGCGCTATGGCAAGTTTGACACGGGTCTCAGGCGCCATCGCCAGAGCGTCTGCCACGGCAAGAAGCCGGCTGCGTCGTTCCAGCAGAATCTCGGCCGACGAGATCAATGCCTCCCCGGCTTTGGTGAGGATCGGATATCTCCGGCTGCGGTCGAATAACTCAACGCCCAGATCGATCTCAAGATTGGCGACAAGGGTGCTGATCACCGATTGCGCCTTGTTGCATTTACGAGCTGCGGCAGAAAAAGACCCTTCGCTGTGGGTGCTGACGAAGGCTTCCAATTGTTCAAAGGATGCGCGCATCTGGGTGACCTGCCATCTATCGGTTTACCAGATGGTATCTACCTTTATTGATCTCAACAATAGGCTAAAAGCTCCACTAAAACTGGATCTCGGGAGAATTCTCATGAGCTTTTCTGGAAGGATGGTTCACGCCGCGTTGTATGAGGTTTTCGCGCTTTTGAGCGTAGCCCTCCTGCTGCCGCTGATCTCGCATGCCGATGTGCAGAAATCCGTGATCATGGGGGCTTTCTTTTCCTTGGCCGCGCTGGTGTGGAACGTGATCTTTAACGTCACATTTGATTGGTATTTGGTGAATATCCGAAAAAACACTCATAAGTCGGCGTCAGTGAGGGTGGCGCATGCTCTGCTATTCGAAGGCACCTTTGTGATTTTGACCCTGCCTGTTCTCGCCTGGGTTATCGGTCTGACTTTGTGGGGAGCGATGAAATTGGAGGCGGTGCTGATTGTCTTCATCACAATCTACACGTTTGTGTTCAATATCGTATTCGATTGGTCTCGTGTGAAATTGGCTAATCAGACTGTGTCGTGACCGGCACGCGTGAAAGCCCACCTTTGGTTCACAGACCACCAGCGTAGCGCCCGCTTTGGGCTGCCTGTTGTCATTGCCTTTTGGCTTGGGAACGTCAGTTTTATTGGGCGGCTTGTTCCTTCGTGGCTTCGGAGATTTTGCATGCCCGCGAATGTCTCGTCTGACGGGCCGCACCGCGGCGTCGAACCTCTCCGACGGATAACCGCTTTGGGCCGTTGACGTTGGTGATTGTCTAATAGGGCTAGCCCTAGTAGGACATGAGGATCCTGAAAAACGGGCGTCTCACTAGGCTCAGGACCCATTGATTTCCGTCTGTCGGCGTGATTCATCGGTCGAAAACCGAGCGGTGACATGTCTGATCTTTTTTGGCTGAGCGATACGCAGATGGCGCGTCTGGAGCGCTATTTCCCTAAATCCCACGGCAAACCACGTGTCGATAACCGCCGTGCCCTGAGCGGGATTATTTTCGTTAACCGCAACGGCTTACGGTGGCGGGATGCGCCCAAAGAGTACCGGCCGCACAAGACCCAGTACAACCGCTGGAAACGATGGAGTGATAAAGGCATCTTTGCCCAAATGATGGCTGGTCTGGCCGCTGAGCATTGCGACGAGAAGACGGTCATGATCGCGCAACCTATCTGAAAGCTCACCGCACAGCGTCCAGTTTGGGCGTCAAAAAAGGCGACACGGTCGCCTGATTGGCAGAACCAAAGGCGGCATGAATACCAAGTTGCACGCCATCTGTGACAGCAAAGGGCGACCTTTGAACCTCTTTGTTACCGCTGGGCAGGTTAGTGATTACATCGGTGCAAAGGCCCTTTTGAGCAGCCTGCCCAATGTCGATTGGCTGCTCGGAGATCGAGGCTATGACGCTGATTGGTTCAGACAAGGCCTGAAAGACAAGGGGATACGCGCCTGTATCCCGGGCCGGAAGCAACGCACGGCCAACGTCAAATATGACAAGCGCCGCTACAAGCGGCGCAACCGGATCGAGATTATGTTCGGCAGGCTAAAGGATTGGCGGCGGGTGGCAACCCGTTATGACAGGTGCCCGAAGGTATTCCTCTCCGCCATCGCTCTCGCCGCCACTGTCATCTTCTGGTTATGAAACAAGAACGAGTCCTGACCCTAAGCACTTGAGCTCATGGTTACTATCAAACACAACACTCAGCGCACTTGATGGATGGTTGCGAATTTGCCCGGTGCACCAAGGGACTGAACTGAGGAATTCTTTTTGATGGTGGGTTAAACTGAAATTTGTCCCACCAAAATGAGCTCAAGTTCACTAATCATGTCGTGAGCGACGATCCAACTACTTAATTGGTGCAAAGACGAAAGAAATTACCTTGGCGAACCAAAGTCGCTAGATCGGTCTTCTCCTAAATTGCCAAAGCCTTGTGTAAATTCATCTGAAAAAACCAAGAAGCTGGGTTCCTGCGGAAATAACCGCTCAAACCAAACGGCTACAAGTGCTGGATTTCACGCCCCACTGTACTATTTGACGGTAGTTTTTGTGGATACGTCTTTGAGGGGCTAAGTACCTTTTCGTCGATCTGAAATACAGTGCGAAGACCATCCAAGTCGAAGTCGCAATGATCCTTCACGGTGCCAATCATTGACCCACAAAAGGCATGCGCTTGAACCCAGCCTTGGACCATGCTTTCGAACCGTAGGAAATCCTGCAGTCCTTTGATCCGAAGAAGCTTTGAATTTTCTTCTAAGGCCGCTGTAAGGCGCCCGTAGACCCGTTGCCGATGTTTTCTGGCGCGGGCAGCAAATTCGTTTTCGTTGGCTTCGGTCGGCCATGCCTCGAGTTCACCTGATTTGGTCGGACAAACCCAACACCCAAGCATACTGAAGCCTTGTAAAATGCCGATGGCCTGTTCCGTCTTCCTGTGAAAATCCCCTCCCGGCAGCCCGGCAATACCGGAACTCAGGGCTTTGGCTACGTCCTATGCAGCATCCGGTGAAACGGAAAACGCGAAGTTGTTATCGGCATGGTTCAAGACCTCTGACCCTGCCGTCTCCGCCAGTGGAATATTGGCGATGCACCAATCCGCTACGGCTGCTGAGGACGCACTGCCCTGTGGTATGCCTGAAGGGGATGATATATACTCGTACAGAACGTATTGGGGATGCGCAGTCCATTTTGCACCCTTTGCCAGCACGATTTGCCTTTTTGCCTCATTTGGGAGGGGTAAGGCGGCGATCAGGGCTTCTTCCGTGAAACTCGGGAAGAAATCCGTGATGTCGATTTCTGTTACTTGGGCATATCCTTTCTTCTCGATGATGGTCATTGCGTGCTGGACCTTTTCAGAAAAGGTCAGATCAGCGAGCTGGAAATCTTGCGGCGCAAATGTCAGTTCCAGCAGTTTTTTGACCATGCGTTGCGCCGCACGGGCAATCGGGCCGAATGAACTGATGACCCGGAAACTCTTGCCAGATGTCTTGGGTTGTTACGCAAGTTCCCGAATGCTGAGTTGCCCTTACCCTTGCGTCCACGCCTTTGTGTAAGAACCCCGACTAACGTGACTTCTAATGGTGTGGAACACCCGCGCCGGAGTTTTGAGACCCGCTTCTTGGACAATTTCCTCGGCTTGGACCAGGGCTTTCATAGCCCAGGAGTGAAGGCGAACGTTCTGATCTTCGACAAAAAGCCGACATCAAAAGAAGCTCAGACCAGGTAGCTGTGGATCTATGACTACAGAACGAATGTTCACAAGACGCTGAAGACCAAACCTTTGGTGCGAGCCGATTTGGATGATTTTGTGCGTTGTTACCATGAGCGCAAGAAGGGGAGCGCTTCAAACGGTTCAGCTATGAAGAGCCTGTTTCTCGGGACAAGCTGAATCTCGATGCCTTTTTGGTTGAAAGATGATAGTTTGGAGGATGCTGACGCTCTTCCAGAACCTGATGTGATTGCAGCTGAGATGCTGGACGACCTCGAATCCGCTTTGTCGCAATTTTGAGGTGTCCTTGGTGAGATATCCGGAATGATAGATGATTGAGGCGGGGAATAATCTACAAAACCTTGGTAACTCTGCCTAACAGATTATCGAACCCCGAAAAATCAATGGCCAATGTGCCGCCAACCGAATGCATGATGCACTTGGGTTGACCCGAGGTGCCGGACGAAAGCAGTATGAACAAGGGATCGTTGAGCGCCACTCGGACCAATTCTGGCGCTTTTGCAGGTAAACCTTGCCGCAGATCCTCCTCGGCTAGGCTGACAGAAGGCAGGCTTGTCTCCAACCCTCCCGGAATCCGCAATCGGATCGACGCCTTCACTGTTTGCAGCGCAGGCACCGCGTCCGACATCTTACTTGCGGCTTCGTACCATTTGCCGTTGTGGAAGTGACCATCGGCCCAGAGCAGCACTTTGGGTTCAATCTGTTGAAAGCGGTCAACGATTGCGCCAGCGCCGAAGTCAGGTGATCAGAACGACCAGATCGCACCCAAAGAGGCGGTCGCCAGCATATAGATCACCGCACCCGGAAAATTTGGAATGACAGCGGCCACCCGATCACCCGCAGCGACACCTTGCGCGCACAATACCTGCTGCACGAGCGAAACTTTATTAGCCAGCGCGTCCCATGAAAGTGAGACCGTTTCCCCACCCTCAGACCGGAACAGAATTGCAACGTCCTGCCCCTTCCGTCGCAGGCAATTCTCGGCATAGTTCAGACGCGCGTCGGGAAAGAAGCGCGCCCTTTCTATATTGTCAGCATCTACCAGCGCCGGGCCGATTTTCACTCCGATCACCCGGCAAAAATTCCACAGCTTGGACCAGAACTGGTCCGGTTCCGCGACAGACCACTGATGAAACGCCTCGAAGCTTTCAAACTGCTGATCTGTGATGTGTTCGATCTGGCGCTGCAGGCGCGTGATCGCCAACCCTTCGTGAGTGCAGGCGGATAAAGACCACAATTCTTCCTTCTTTTTTGCGTCGCATTCATCAATTTGGGCTGGGTCAAAACACTCAGCGTAGCAGCGCTTTCAGGTCTGTAGAGGGATCGGCCACCAGATCGGGATCCGGCGACTTATCGCCTTCAATCAGGCGCTTTGCGACCATGTATCCGCGCGGGTCATTGATTGCATCCACGGCCAACAGGCGATCCCTCGCGTAATACCAGAACGACACAGCGCCCATGCTGCCTTGGCGAGTGACGGTCCGGTCATAGCCGGTGGACAGGCCGACAATCTGGAGCTTGGTGTCATATTGGTCGGACCAGAACCATGGTTTCGCCTGATAGGTGGCGTGTTGCTGCATGATGTTCTGCGCTACGATCTCGCCTTGATCGATGGCGCTTCCGACGCTTTCCAGACGAATACGGCCCTTGCCATGTGGAAACGAAGTGCAATCTCCCACTGCAAAAATGTCCAGGTCCGATGTCCGACACCGGTCGTCAACACGAATGCCGTTTTCCAGCGTCAGACCAGCCTCGTTAGCCAAGGCGTCATTGGGGCGAATGCCAATCCCGACAATCGCGGTATCCGCGTCGATGTTGCTGCCGTCAGACAGCGTCGCCGAGACGATGCGACCATTGTCTCCCGTCAGCTTCCGCAACTTGACGCCTTCGCGAATGTCGACGCCATGACCTTGGTGCAAGCTGCGGAAGTAATCCGATGTCGCCGGCGATGCGACGCGCTGTAATATACGCTCCGCGGCCTCGACCAGCACCACCTTCATGCCGGATTTGGCGGCGACGGCGGCGGCTTCGAGCCCGATAAACCCGCCCCCAACAATCAGGGCCGTACGATCAGGACCAACATCGCTTTGCATCCTGTCAGCATCCACCAACGATCGCACATAGTGCACGCCCTTCAGATCACCTCCTATTGAAGCCGGTAGCCTGACAACGTTTGCGCCGGTGGCCAGAACCAACTTGTCATAGGGCAGGACAGTCCCATCCGACAGGGTCACTTCACGAGCCGACCGGTCGATAGCCTTCGCTGAATTCGACAAAATCAATTCGATGTTTTCGTTGGAGTAGTAACTGTCTGGACGAAAAAACAGCCGTTCAAGCGCCATTTCGCCCAGAAGATAGGCCTTTGACAGAGGCGGTCGCTGGTATGGCGGATGGTCCTCATCACCGATCAGAGTAATTTTTCCAGCAAAGCCAAGGGACCGCAGTTTGGAACAGACCGAAAATCCAGCCTGCCCGGCACCGATCACCACAACTTTTTGTGGCTCTGACCGCATCGAATCTTTCATAACGAAATTCCTCTTTTTCAAGCAGAACGAGACCGACACTGCGCTCAGGAAACCAAGCGCAATGAAAACGGCATGTTTACTGCAGCTGAATTCAGCTGACTTCGCGCAGCCTTGTGGTGGCCTTTTGCATGGCCAGAATGAGAGCATCGCGTTTTGCCGACAGTTCAGCCGGTGACTGACCTCGCGCGGCGTCGCCAACACCTTTGATCATCTGCATGGCGACGTCTTCGTTCAGGTGAATCTGACCAAGGTCATCCCACCAGCCGTTGAACGTCTCAGAGAAGTGATCGCAGAAAGCCTCCAGCCCGCCTTCACCTGCGCCCAGATTGAACAGCATGGTCGGGCCCATCGCAGCCCACCGCAGTCCGGGGCCTGCCCAGACCGCTTTGTCCACATCCTCTACCGAGGCGACACCTTCCATCACAAGGCTGATCGCTTCGCGCCAGATGGCGGCCTGCAAACGATTGGCGACGTGGCCGGGTTTTTCTTTGTTGACGCGGATGGTGACTTTGCCGACGGCCTCGTAGAACCGCTCGGCCCCCTCGACGGCACTGGCATCGGTCAGGTCGTTGCCCATCACCTCGACCAGAGGGATCAGATGTGGCGGGTTGAAAGGATGGCCCAGCACAAAGCGCGCGGGGTTTTTCCAGCCGCCCTGCATCTGACCTAGCGTCAAGCCAGAGGCCGAACTTGCCACGATGGCATTAGTCTTCAGAACAGGTTCGATTTCGGCAAATGTGGCATGTTTGATCGCCACCCGCTCGGGAACGTTTTCCTGAACGAAATCGGCGCCATCAACGGCCGCAGCGGCACTGCTGTGAAAGTTAAGAGCGTCCGGATTGCCATTTTCTGTAAGGCCAAGCTCGGTCAGGGTCGGCCACGCCATCTCGACGTAGTCGCAAACAGCTTTTTCCGCCGTCGGAGCCGGATCGAACACCGCGACCGACCGGCCCGAAGCCAGAAACAAGGCGGCCCAACTGGCGCCGATGACTCCGCCTCCAAGGCAGGCTGTATGTGCAAATTCCACCATCAGAATAATCCCGGATTAAGAGGCGATGCAGCCGTCATGCCGCCATCCACCGTGAAACACTCGCCGCTGACATAGGCCGCTTTTTCTGAGGCCAGCCACGATACCATATGGGCGATGTCCGAGGGCTGCCCGAACCGGCCGACCGGGTGACGGGCCAGTGCATCAGCCATGGCCTTTTGCGGGTCATTGGCCAGCGCAAAACCGTCTTCGGCCATTTCCGTCATGATCCAGCCGGGGCGGATCGCGTTACAGCGTACTTTGGGGCCATGATCGACGGCGATTGAACGGGTCAACCCGTGCACCCAGGCCTTGGACGCGTTATAAAGCGCCATGGACGGGTCCGCGACCACACCCGAGATCGAGCCGATGTTGACGATGTTGCCGCCGAGCTCGGTCATGTCTTTCAATGCTTCCCGGCACATGTTGAACACGCCTTTGCAGTTGACGTTCATCACCAGGTCCCAGTCGCCATCTTCGCTGTCGGCGACAGTCTTTTCGACCTGAACACCCGCATTGTTGACCAGCAACGAAACCGGGCCAAAGGCCGATTTCGCCTCGGCGAACAAACGCATGGCTTCGTCGTTTCGGGACACATCGGCAGTGACCCAAAGAACAATGTCAGGTAGGTTCTCCGGACGACTGCCCCGCCCGCATGTAACGACGTTATACCCATCGGCGACAAGCTGATCGACGATGGCTCGGCCAATACCCCGGCTACCACCGGTTACAATTGCAGTCTGCTTTTCTATATTGTTATCCATGAGCGATCATTACGTGTCTGACGGCAGTATAGGCATCCAGCGCAAAGACACTCATATCGCAGCCGGTGCCCGAGGATTTCATTGCGGCCCAAGGCATTTCCGGGGTCGCGACTCCATGCGTGTTCACCCAAGTAAACCCATAGCGCATCCTGGATGACATCCGCATTGCGCGACCAGTATTGTTGGTCCAAATCGAGGAGGCCAGACCGAACGGGCCGGTATTGGCGACCTTCAGGGCCTCTTCCTCATCGCTGAAACGCGAGATGGTGACAACAGGACCAAAGATCTCATTGCAGAACACCTCGGCGTCATGGGCGACATTTGCCAGAACAGTGGGTTCATAGAAGAAGCCGGGACCGTCGATCACATTGCCACCGGCCACGACTTCGCAGTTCTCCCGCGCGCGGTCGACGAAACCGGCCACGGTGTTGCGCTGGCCTGCGGAAATAATTGGCCCCATTTCAGTGCCTTCGGCCTTCTGTGCGCCGACCTTGATCTGGCTGACCTGATCGACCACGGCGGCGACGACCTTGTCATAGACCGCATCGGTCACCAGCAAACGGCAGGGTTGTGCGCAATCCTGCCCGGCATTGAAGAACGAGCCAAAGCGCACGGTTTCTGCAATTGCGTCAATGTCAGCATCTTCGAACACGATCACGGGCGCTTTGCCGCCCAGTTCCAGATGCACATGGCGGATCTGACGCGAAGCGGCTTTCATCGCCTCGGCTCCGGTTGCGTTCGACCCGGTAATCGAGATCGCTTCGGTACGCGGATCGTTGATTATCTGGTTGCCGATGTCGCGCCCCGTGCCATGCAGGATGTTGACGACGCCCTTGGACGCAACACTGGCAATCAACTCGCCCGCTTTCAGTGTCGACAGCGGAGTGAGCTGCGACGGCTTCAGCGTTACCGGGCAGCCCGCAGCAAGTGGTGCGGCCAGTTTCCAGGCTGCCATCATCAGCGGATAGTTCCAGGGCGCAATCGCAGCAACGGGTCCGACCGGATCTTTGCGGATCATGCTGGTGTGACCGGCCACATATTCGCCGGCCGTCACGCCTGTCACAGTGCGTGCGGCTCCAGCGAAAAAGCGAAAAGTATCCAGCGTCAGCGGCGTTTCGTCATTCAGTGCCGAAGGCCAGGGTTTGCCTGCATCCAAGCTTTCCAACTCTGCCAGTTCCTCGATATTCTCTTCCAGAACATTGGCGATTTCAGTCAACAGCGCCGAGCGCTCGGCCGGCGTGGTTTGACCAAATGTCTCAAACGCCTCATGCGCGGCGGCGGCCGCGGCCTCGGCCTGTTCGGATGTGGCGGAGTTGATCGCACATATCTCTTCGCCAGAGGCAGGGTTCAGCACCGCGATTGCGTCGCCGTCCCCTTCGACCAATTCGCCATTGATCAACATTTTGGTTTGCATGTCTCCCCTCCCTCAGAATGCGACCTGATCGCCACCCTTAAGGCCAAGGCGTTCGCGCACCTCGGCCGGGGTCGCGACCGTGAGACCCAGGTTTTCAACAATGTTGCGGATTTTCTTTACCTGCTGCGCGCTGGACACCGCCTTTTCGCCCGGCCCGATATAGAGGCTATCCTCCAGCCCGACACGCACATTGCCTCCCAGCAGCGCGCTTTGCGTGGTAAAGGGCATCTGATGTCGTCCGGCAGCCAGAACGGACCATTCATAATCATCGCCAAACAGCTTGTTGGCGATGGTGTGCATGTGCATCAGGTTGTCCAGGTCGGCGCCAACGCCACCCAAAATGCCAAAGACCATCTGCACAAAGATTGGTCCCTTGATCCAACCCTGATCTATGATCCAGGCGAGGTTATAGAGATGGCCCAGATCATAGCATTCGAACTCAAACCGCGTGCCGTGGCCCTCACCCAGCTCTTTCAGGCAATATTCGATATCCGCGAAGGTATTGCGGAAGATAAAATCGCGCGTCATGTCCAGAAACTCCGGCTCCCACGCGTGTTTCCAGTTTGAATACTTGTCCTTCATCGGGAAGATGCCGAAATTCATCGACCCGATATTCATGCTGGCCATTTCGGGGCTCGCCGCGGTTGCCGCCCGCAGACGCTCTTCGCGGCTCATACCTAAGCCGCCGCCGGTCGAGACGTTCATCACCGCGTCTGTCGATTGTTTGATCCGCGGCAGGAACTCCATAAAAAGTCCGGGGTTGGGATCGGGTTTCCCGGTCTCCGGATCGCGCGCGTGCAGGTGGATGATCGACGCCCCGGCCTCGGCGGCCTCGATCGAGGCCGCAGCGATTTCGTTGGGGGTTATCGGCAGATGCTCCGACATGGTCGGTGTATGGATCCCGCCCGTAGGCGCACAGGTAATGATTACCGATTTCTGTTTGGCCATGGTCGTTACCCCTCAGACCCGCATTTGCTGGACTTGCGCCGACAGGCCACCATCAAGCACCCAAAGCTGGCCGGAGGCGTAGCGCGCCTCGTCCGAGGCCAGCCAGTTCACCAGATTGGCGATGTCGTCAGGCGTGCCATAGATGCGCATGGGGTGTACGTCGCGCACGGCTTGTTGCAATTCGCCGATGGATTTGCCGCCCCCACCGGAACCGTCGCCGGTAAAAAAGCTCTGCAGCATCGGCGTATCGATATAGCCGGGGCAGATTGCATTGACGCGGATGCCTTCTGGGCCATGGTCACAGGCCATCGCACGGGTCAGTGCATGCACAGCACCTTTGGTGGCGCAATAGGCCGCCAGGCCCGGGTCGGCGATGAACCCGTCATAAGAGCCAAAGTTGATGATCGAGGCGCTGTTGCCGGATTTGGCGGCTTCGCGCATCAAAGGCAGCGCGTGTTTCGATGTCAGGAATGTGCCGGTGCAGTTTACCGCAAAGGACATGTTCCATTCTTCGAGCGTTGTGTCCTCGATGGTCTTTTCAATCTCAATACCGGCAGCATTGACGAGTATGTCCAGCTTGCCGCAATCGGCCTGAACTTGCGCCATCGCCACCTTCACAACATCCTCGTCAGCCACATTCATCTTAACAAAACGGCTGCCGTCATTGTTGTGTTCGGCCAGCGAGCCCTGTTCGGTCAGGTCGGCTGCATAGACCGTGGCGCCCTCGTGCAGGAACCGTGCCACGATCGCACGGCCAATCCCGCCGCGACCACCGGTGACAAGCGCGACTTTTCCCTTAAGTTTCATGTTTGTTGTCCTTCTTTAAGGGGCGGAAAGCGGAAGCGGGCTGCCGCAACCGGCCAATCCATGTTGTTGCGTACATATTGCTGGGTCGCATCCGAGGGCGGGTTATAATCCCATGCCTCACCGGCGCCGGATTCCATTATGGTATGCAGCGCCCTGCGCGATTTTTGCGTGACCATGATGTCGTGGCGAAGTTGCTTGCTGTCCCAGCGTTTCGCGACCTCTGCGGCAAATTCAGCAGCCGCTTTGGTATAGGCCGGATCCTGAGCGACATTGGTTTTCTCCAGCGGATCTTTCGCCAGATCATAGAGTTGTGCCGGGTCCGCATCGCAGTGGACGTATTTCAGCGCCCCGCGACGGATCATGAAAACCGGATAAGGTGTCATTTCCGCGCAATACTCACCGATGGCTTCATCCACGGGATCCTCTTCGCCGCGGGCCAGAGGCATCAGGCTGCGACCGTCAACCGGTTCGCCCAGTATCGCGTCATCACCGCCGCCGATTTCCACCAGCGTTGGCAGCATATCGACAAGCGAACAGGCATTGGCGGCGGTCCCGCGCACCACGCCTGGGCCGGCCATAATCAGCGGCACCCGGCTTGATGACTCGAAAAAGTTCATCTTGTACCAAAGGCCACGCTCGCCCAGCATGTCGCCGTGATCTGCGGTGACCATGACAATGGTGTTGTCCAGCTCGCCGATGTCCTCCAGCGTTTTGACAATCTTGCCGATCTGGCTGTCGAAAAAGCTGACATTGGCCAGATAGGCGCGGCGGGCGCGACGCACCTCTTCTTCTGTCAAGGGCACATGGCTGGCCTCGATCCCATCCATCACCCGGCGCGAGAACGGGTCCTGCTCCTCGGGTGAGAGCACGAATTCCGGCATGCTGATCTCATCATCGGAATAGAGATCCCACCATTCAGGTTGCGCCACGTAAGGGTCGTGCGGGTGAATGAAGCTGGCCACCATCGCGAAAGGGGCATCGTCGCCATGGGCGCGGTCACGGCCCCGGTCGATCAGCCAGCGACGCGCGGCAAAGCCGACTTCGTCGTCATAATCGGTTTGGAATGTCGCAACGGCCACTCCGCTTTCCTTGACGGTCTGCATGTTGTGATACCATTTTTCCATCCGCTCGTCCGGGGCTTCCCAGTCCGGAGTCCAGGCAAAATCAGCCGGGTAGATGTCGGTTGTGACGCGATCCTGAAACCCATGTTTCTGATCCGGGCCGATAAAATGCATCTTACCCGACAGGCAGGTGCGATACCCCAGTGCTTTGAGGTAATGGGCAAAAGTTGGCACCGTTGCCTTGAATTCAGACGCGTTGTCAAAGGCGGCGATCCGGCTGATCAACTGCCCCGACATGAATGAAAAGCGAGACGGCGCGCACAGCGGTGAATTGCAATAGGCCGCATCAAATCGCATACCCCGGGCAGCAAGCGCGTCCATGTGCGGAGTTTTGGCAATCTTGTGGGCATAGGCACCGCAGTAATGCGGTGCCAGTTGATCAGCCATGATTATGACGATATTTGGCGTGTCCGGCATTTACTTTCTCCCTGTTAAACCGATGCGAGTAATAGCTCCTTGAGAGTGGAGGAGGCTCAAACCGCATCGGTTTTGTTCCCGGCAAAACCGGGAACCAGGCTGAGATCATTTGGCGGCCGTCTTGTAGGCATCAAGAACCAGCCCGTGGAAATGGTGGACTGCATGTTCGCTCATGCCTGACCCGTCGGGATCATTCACGATGCGGCCTTGGGTGAAGGCAGGGGTATTCATGCCCTTTTGCACGCTTTCGACGATATTGATGTCTTCAACCTGCAATACTTCATCCAAATAGCGGATGGATTCCAACTCTGCCTCGTTTGGCTTTTTTGTTTCGAGGAAGAAATCATAGGTTTCGAACGTTCGGTCCGGGCCTGCCGGGATAATGTTCAGTATGATCATCGACGAGCGGCCTGGATAGCGCATGATGCATGTATTGGGCCAAAGCCACCAAACCGCATGGGTTTTTACCGTGGCGTTTGACACGTCATAGGCACTGTTGGCGTTGTTGCCAGCTTCAGCCATGTGGCTGGAATAGATGCCATGGGTGGTCACCTTATAGGTGTCCATCTCGATCAGTGTGCAAAAGTCCTTGTGCGCGGTCGGGCAGTGATAACACTCCAGAAAATTGTCGACGACGTTTTTCCAGTTCGATTTGATGTCGTAAGTCAGACGGTGCGCGAATGTCAGGTCCTCGATATCCGGTGCCCAGTGCTTGATCTCGGTCGCGAGATTGCCGGTGGTTTCCGCAAGCGATTTAGCGCTCGGGTCGAGATTGACATAAATAAAGCCACAGAACTCTTCGACCTGAACCTGATCCAGGCAGATCTCTTTGGGTTCGAAGCCATCCAGGTTCTCGGTGTGGGGCGCGCGCACCAGGTTACCGTCAAGCTTGTAGACCCAGGCGTGATAAGGGCACATGATGCGGGTCGTGTTGCCTTCACCGGACAACAGTTCGTGTGCGCGGTGCTTGCAAACGTTGTAGAAAGCACGGAGTTCACCCTGTTTATCGCGAACGACTGCAATCGGTTTGCCGGCTATTTCAATAGTCATATATGACCCCGGCTCACGCACCTTCTCAACATGACAGACCCATTGCCAGGTTTTCGAGATTACCGCTTCCAGATCGACGTTGTACCAGGCGTCCTCGACATAAGCTTCTTTGCGCAATGAAAGCGAGCGCGAAGCGTTTTCGTCATAGCCCGTGGCGATGTTTGCAAAATCCTTGGCCGATGGCTGTTCAGTCATGGTGATCCTCATCAATTCTTGAGCGGGCGGGTGCGTTTTTAACCGCCAGGTGAGGACATTTTGTCGATTACATGTCAGTCATACTTTACATGAATCGCCCTTCGTTTTCCCTGAATGGTCATTTTTGCACTTTGTCGCGCTTCCGGTGCATTGGCCAGGCACGAAACTCGAAAGGAATCCTGCCCTCGATTCTGTCCTTTTTCGGCGGCAACCCGAACCGTTCCTTGTATGCACGGCTGAAATGCACCTGACTGGAAAACCCGCAAGCGAAGGCGATTTCGGACATCGGAAGCGACGTTTGTGTCACCAGCCCTCGTGCACGATCCAGCCGAATGTCGCGATAATACAATACGGGCGTCTTTTTCAGGTATTGAGCGAACAGTCGATTTAGTTGTCGTTGCGAAATCTCTGCCGCTTCGCAAATTCCACTCATCGGAAGGGGATCCTCGAGGTTTTCTTCCATAGCTTTGATCGCTTTTCGTATCGAACCCGGAACTTTCGCACCCAATGGTTCAACAAATTGCGGGTTTTGTGGCGTTCCGCGTTCGCGCATGTTGGGATGAAACACGTACCGGGCCGCAGCGTTTGCCAGTGCGTTGCCGTGGATCCCCTGTAAGATATGCAATGCGAAATCGAATGAGGCTGAACCGCCGCAGCAAGTGATCCGGTCACCGTCAAACTCAAAAAGCGCCTCGGTGCAGTCGACTTGCGGATAGAGTTCTCGAAACGCATCGATGTGCTCATAGTGAACAGTTGCGCGGCAATTGTTGAGAAGCCCCGCTGCAGCAACAATGAATGCGCCGGTATCTATTCCGCCAATCGGGATTTTCCGCAGCGCGGCTTGACGCAGCACAGCCTGAACATCCGCAGTTCCGTGATCTTCCGGCGTCCAGCTCGATGATACAATCAAGAAGTCAACATCGTCGGTCGACAGGTCTTTCATACCTTTGGTTGCGATAGTCGCACCGCTGCTTGACACGCATGCGCCCCCCACCGCGGACACAAAATCCCAACTGAAATGAGTGATCCCCTCAAGGTAATTGGCAGCCCTGAATGGGTCCACGAATCCCATGGTCGCCGCGATATTGAAATTTGGGGTGACGATGATCCGAAGATGTATTGGGCGAGAATATTTTGCCATTTTTGTCCAACGAAGTTAATTTGATGTCTTTCCGGTATAAATATTCCCCAGATCTCCTGCAACAATTGAAAGACCCACGAACTATGTGACCAACACGCAGGGAGACTCACAATGAAAATTCCAGCCATTGCCGCAAGCATCATTGCCATTGCAAGCGCTGCGCAAGCCGTCGACCTAGGCGCAGTCGACGAGCCGATAAAACTGGCCGTCAATGAATGGACTGGCCAGCACGTAAGCACGCACATTGCGGGGAGGATGTTGGAAGCGGCAGGTTACAAAGTGGAGTATGTGACCGCCGGTTATATGAACATGTGGCAGGCCATGGCGGATGGAGAAATTCATGCCGCGCTTGAAGTCTGGTCTTCCAATGTTTCCAAGGATTTCACCAGGAAGGCTGAAGCCGGAGGTGTAGCCGACCTGGGCGATCTTGGCCTGGATGCCAAGGAAGGCATCGCCTATCCCGCGCATGTCGCTGAACTCTGCCCCGGATTGCCCGCCTGGGAGGCGCTGAACGACTGCGCGTCGCTGTTTGCCACGGCAGAAACCCTTCCGATGGGGCGTCTGGTCGACTACCCGGCAGATTGGGGTACACCCGGAGCTGAACGGTTGACCGGTTTTGACCTTCCGTTCAAGGCTATTCCTGCGGGATCCGAAGGCGCACTGGTCACCGAGCTTCGCGCCGCAACCGAAAAGAAATCACCGTTGCTGATCACTTTTTGGCAACCGCACTGGGCGATGTCTGCATATGACGTACAATTCGTAGAACTGCCTGACGGAAGTGAAGCCTGCTTCACTGACCCGGCTTGGGGTAGCAATCCGAGTGCGACTCATGATTGCGGTTTTGCCCCGACGCGGGTCTTTAAGACCGGGTGGTCAGGAATTGCTGGAAAATGGCCGGCTGCATACGAAATTCTGACCAATTTTCAATTGGATGTGTCTGATCAGCAGCCGATGATGGGCGCCGTGGACGTAGACGGCCAGCCTGTGGAACAGGTCGCCACAGACTGGATGGCCGCCAATGAAGCCATTTGGAAACCTGTCGTTGAAGCCGCGATAAACTGAGGCCGGACATGTCGGAACGTTCCAACGCCCCAGCGGCCATCACTTGCCGAGGCCTGTGGCAGGTCTTCGGTGTAAACCCAGAGAAAAATCTCGAGGCGGCGCTGGAACGGTCCGGCGGAAACACAAGACGTGCGGCTGAGGATCTGCGAAGCCAGGGCTTGATCCCAGCAGTGCAGGACGCAAGTTTTGATGTGAAGGAAGGTGAACTGTTTGTCATCATGGGCCTGTCCGGCTCGGGCAAATCCACCATGATCCGTTGCATTTCGCATTTGGTGCAGGGCACGGCGGGCGAAATTCAGATTGAAGGCGAAAACATTCTTCATGCCAGTAAGAAACGCCTGATCGAATTGCGGCGCCACAAGCTGGGGATGGTCTTTCAGCACTTTGGGTTGTTTCCTCATATGACGGTAGCCGAAAACGTGGGCTTTCCCCTGAAAATGCAGGGAAAAACCCGAAAGGAACGACGCAACCGCGCGCTGGAGGTGATTAACCTGGTTGGCTTGGAAGGGCGAGAAGATGCCTTCCCGCGTGAACTGTCCGGAGGGCAACGCCAAAGGGTCGGTATCGCACGTTCTCTTGCCGTCAATCCTGACATCTGGTTCCTGGACGAACCATTTTCGGCGCTTGACCCTCTTATTCGACGTCAATTGCAGGATGAGTTTCTGAACATTCAGGCGACGCTCAAGAAGTCGATTGTCTTCATCACCCACGACATAACCGAGGCACTTAAACTGGCTGATAGAATTGCCATCATGAAAGACGGCGAAATCGTGCAGATCGGCACACCGACCGAGATTGTGTTGTATCCGGTCAATGACTATGTAGCCGAGTTTTCAAAAGATGTCGCCAAGGGCCAGCACGCCCGGGTTGCGTCGGTCATGGATGATCAAAACCCAGTTCCTGAAAAAATGGATGATGATCCGGGTCTCCGCACAAGCATGACCATTGACACCGCATTGGCCAAATGCATGTCGCTCTACGATCCGGTGCCGGTTTGGGATGACAACGGAAACATGGCTGGCTTTGTGCGTCCCGGCGAGCTCGCCGCTGCGCTGCAGGTAGAGGCTGACTGATGACCATCACAACCACCTTTCCGGCGACCAAAAGCCTTCAGCCTATTCGACTTAGCCCTGGCGCTCTTGCGGCATGGATAAGTGCGTGTGTTGGGCTGATCTGCTTGGTTCTGTCGCCGATTCTCCCGATGCTCAGCGACTGGCCCGAGTTTCTCACATTACCCATTTCTGACTGGGTCGGAATCGTAATGGACACTGTTCTGAGTTGGCTTAAACCCGCCGCCCGGCTGTTTTCGGATTTGCTTTACTATCCAATGAGCTGGACAAACACACTGTTGGTTGCAACCCCCTGGCCAATCCTGATCGGAATGGTCACGGCCATTGGGTGGTATTTGGGTGGTTGGCGGATGGCCGCGCTGGGTTTGTTCGGATTGGGGTTCGTACTGGCATCCGGTTATTGGATGGAAAGCATGAACACTCTGGCGCTGGTCGCCGTTTCGGTCCCACTCGCGCTGCTTGCTGGCCTGGCAATCGGAATATTCGCCTATGAGTTTCCTGGGTTTCGGAACATTGTTCAGGCGGCATTGGATTTCATGCAGACTGTACCAACCTTTGCCTATCTGACCCCACTGCTTGTGTTGTTCGGTTTTGGTCCTGTTGTGGGGTTGATCGCTTCTGCAATCTATGCAGCACCGCCAATGGCCCGCAACGTGTTGCTCGGGCTTGATCGCGTGGAAGAAGACATCAAAGACGCCGCTGTGATGTCAGGCGGGAACCGGCTTCACCAATTGTTTTTGATCGAACTGCCATCCGCCGCGAAACAGATCATGGTAGGCGTGAACCAATGCCTGATGGCAGCGCTCAGCATGGTGATCATTGCCGCTGTGATTGGTGGGTTCAACGATATTGGCTGGGAAGTGCTGTTGACCATGCGCAAAGCTCAGTTTGGCCAAGCCTTTTTGGCAGGCCTGGTTATCGTGGTCTTCGCAATGGTTATCGACCGCATGAGCGGGGCACTGGCGCTAGAGCGCAAGCGGCACGAAAAAAATGTCATCTTGGTAATCATGGCGATTTCAGTGGCCTTTACGGTTTTGGTCTGGGGCCAATTGCCCGACCCGTCCAGCTATACATATTTCGATCCGGTTTCTGCCTATGTCGATGATAGTTTGGGCCAGTTTATCGCCACACACGGTGCCGCATTGGACGGTTTCAAGAACTTCGTGCTGTTCTATTTGATGCTGCCATTGCGAATTGGCTTCGATAATGCCGTGTTGCCATTCACTTGGGGGTTTTCCTGGACCCCGTTGATGAGCTTCGTGCTGGTAGCCGGCGCTGTAATTGCGGGAGCGGTCATTTCACTGCGTGGACATGCCACTACCGGGGGGGTCATCGTGCTTCTGGCCATTGTGCTGGAAACCGGCATTGCAGAGTTGCCGTGGGTCTTTGTTATCGCGGGAACAGCTCTGTTGGGCTGGGTCTCTGGAGGACGGGCCCTGTCGGTCCTTGTTACAGTTCTCATGACTCTCATCCTGATCTCTGGCCTCTGGGAGCGGGCGCTCCTGTCTCTCTACTTGTCGGGGATATCTGTTTTGGCCTGCACGTTTTTCGGCGGTCTAATCGGCCTGATCTGCGCGATCAGCCCCACTGCGTGGCGCATTGTGCGACCCATTTGTGATATGTTGCAGACAATCCCTCTGTTCGTGTTCCTAATTCCGGTGCTGATGTTCTTCCAGATCGGTGAATTTTCAGCGTTCCTCGCCATCTGTGCTTACGCGATTGTCCCGATGATCCGTTACACACACCATGGCCTGCTCGAGACACCGGAAGAATTGATCGAAGCGGCCGTGTCTTCGGGAGCAACCGGAGCTCAGACTATGCGCGAGATACGTATTCCTTACGCAGTTCCAACCATTTTGCTCGGAGTTAACCAGACCATCCTTTACGCGTTCTCTATGCTGGTGATTGCCGCACTGATCGGGACAACGGGGCTGGGTCAATCCATTTTCCTGGCACTGGGGCAAGCAGATGTCGGACTGGGGCTGACGGCTGGAATTGCGATGGCAATATTGGCTTTGGTCGCAGATCGAATTGTACAAGGGTTTGCCGAGGAACAGCGGAAAGCACTAGGGTTATGACCAACGACAGCATTCCACGTGGGGTCGCATATTGTGCTTTGGATCAGGATGTAGAAACAGAGCATTACGCTTTCGTGCTACTGCCGTGCCTTTCAATGAATGCGCTCAGTTCAGCAATTGAACCGCTGAGAATTGCCAATCAATTTACCCGCAAGGAACTGTTTCGTTGGCGTTGCGTGTCAGAGGACGGACAGCCGGTTCGCTGCTCCAATGGCCTGGAAATCTCGGTTGATGGGAGCGTTGCAGAAGTTTCAAAGCATGAAATTGTGATCGTCTGTTCAGGCGTATTACCCGAAACTCATTCGTCCCCAAAAGTTGCGAACGAAATCCGAAGATTCTGGCGGAGGGGACAAACAGTTGGTGGATTGTGTACAGGGGCCTACACTCTGGCGCGAGCGGGTATCCTTGGAGGAACCTCGGTGACACTGCATTGGGAGAACTTGCTGGCTTTCCGCGAGTTGTTTCCCAACTTGGAAGCCACGGATCAATTATACCAGTTCGGCAACAGGATTTGGTCGTGTGCAGGGGGAAGCGCCGCAACTGACATGATGATAAGTCGGATACGCCAACTCCATGGAACGACTCTGTCTGGGGTCGTAACCTGCATGTGCTTGCACCAAGCACCACGAGCTGAGGCCGAACCCCAAAAAAACGGCGCTGCTGCGGCTCTCAACGTGCGGAATTCATCGCTGTTGCAAATCATCGAATTCATGGAAGAGAATCTGGATAGCGCTTCAAACCTCGATCACGTGGCCCGCAAGTTTGACATCTCGAGACGTCAGATGGAGCGGTTGTTCAACAAGTATCTGTCCACAACTCCCAAAAAGTACTTAATGCAGCTTCGAATGCACCGGGGTCGGGCAATTATGGCAGAAACCAACCTCCCGGTAGCAGAGATCGCGGCCGCGTGCGGGTTCAATTCCAGCAGTCATTTTTCCAAGTGTTTTAGGCAGTTGTTTGGCGAGTCTCCTTATCGGTTTCTCCAAACGGAAAAGTACTCAGGTTTTATCGGTAAGAGCGCAAAGATCTAGTTGCGCTCCAACACGTGAAGAAGCCGGAATATTGCAAACAGATCGCCTTGGGTCAGGGTCCGTAGCCCTGCCCCAACATCGCTCCTCACGATCCTCAATGCCCAATAAGGTGGACAGCGTAGGGGATTGTTTCTGGCGGAACGCAGCGCAAAATGCGCTTCTTCAACTGTATCTCCCCAAGCCCCACGGTGAACCTACAACGAGCACTGAAACACGCTTACGCATCCAGGGTTTCACACGGTTTCGCTGGAGATTATTTATTGTCATGGTTGACAATCTATTCTGAACGGTTATTTGTCAGATGTGACAATAAACGTGAGCCCGATGTCCCGCCCTAGTTTAAAAGACCAAAGATCAGAACAGATCCTCGATGCATATCTCACCTGTGTGGCCCATTTCGGATTGGAAGGGGCGACCCAGGAACGCATTGCAACCAAAGCCGGGGTCAAACGACCCATCCTGCGTCACTATTTGGGCAACAAGGATCAGATGACCGGAGCCCTTATCAGCTACGTCGTGGATCGGTTCGCTCAGGCGACTTTCGCTCTGCAAGGTGCATTGGAACCGACGGGTACTCCGGCAGATTTGATTGACCTGCTGTTTGACAAATCTACTCCCAATGATCCGCGCGTGATGCTGGCCTACCAATCCCTTGTCACATCCGTTGCCGAACACCCATCGATGCGTCAGCCCCTTGTGGAAAGCCTGGAACAGTTTTTGGACGTGATTGAAGCAGTACTAAAACGCGCGGGGCCTTTCGCCTCCGCCACCCAATTACGCGCGGTCTCGCAGGGGATCGCCGCGACATATGTGAACCTGGACTCTCTGACCCCACTCAGTCCGCCCGACGCTTGGCGTGAGGAGCTGAAGCAAGCGGCTCTGATACTTGCCGCTAGCCTGGACACAAAGGCATGAGCACTTCTCGCCTTATCAATTATGTTGCCTTCCCAGTTCTTTTGGTTGCGGCAGTTCTAGGGCTCTACTGGGTTTGGGGGATGCTGTTTCTATGGTGGTTGGTGCCATCAGTCCTGACTGGCCAGACCGCGCTTGTCTCTGAAATTACGCGCGATCAAGACCCGATTCTTTTCTGGTCCGTGTCCATCCTCTGGGCCGCGTTCGGTCTGATGATGATCGCGGCCAGCTTGTTTCCCCCCTACGCCATCTGGCTTGTTTAAGAGGTAGTCATGACCCGCATGTACCACCACCTTCCTGTTGACGCTTATACATCACAGGACTGGTTCGACCGCGAACAACGGCTGATCTTCTCTCGCACCTGGCGCTACGCGGGGTTGGCCGAGGATGTGCCGGAACCCGGTCATTTCACCTCGGTCCAGGCAGGGTTAAACAATATTTTTGTTGTGATGGGTCGCGATCACCGATTGCGCGCGTTTCACAACATTTGTCGACATCGCGGCACGCAACTAATCCGGGCGGTCGGGAAAACACAAAAGGCGCTGACATGTCCTTATCATGACTGGACATACGATCTGGAAGGCAACCTTATATCTGTTCCGGATGAGGCGAAGGAATACCCCAATGGTATCGACAAATCCTGCCTGGGGCTGAAACCCGCCAGTGTCGACATCTGGCGTGGAATGCTTTTTGTCCATCCTGATCCAGATCCGCCAAGCCTTGCCGAGTGGTTTGGCGCGGTTGATCCGCTGTTGGGGCCACACAAACCGGAAGAATTGGTGGAGTATCCCGATGCCCGGCAGAGCTATGAAATCAAGGCCAACTGGAAGATCGTGGTCGAGAATTACATCGACGTCTATCACCTGAGCCATCTGCATTCGAACACGCTGCATATGTATGATCATGCGCGGGCGGAATATGGGTGGAAGGGTCCGCATTATCATTTCTGGGAGCCCCCTGCGCCGGATTATGCGAAGGATCTGAACAAGAACCTGCCTTCACCTCGGACGATCCCCGAACCGCATGTTGGGGCCTGGGTGCCGATGCTGTTTCCGGGTATCGGTGTCGGTGCTGGTGAGGATAGTTGGAACCTCTTCGTTATCACCCCCCTCGCACCGGGCCTGACGCGGGTGGAAAACCGAACCAAACTGGCCAATGCCTCAGGTTGGGAGTTTCAAAAGCAGCAATGGCGCAGTTGGAGTTTCTGGAAGGAATTCGGCGGTCCAAAATACCCAGACGGCAATGCAACCGGCGAAGATGATCCTATGGCATCAGGTGATTTCACTGCCGAGGATATCTATGCCTGTGAGCAGCAACAAAAGTCGTTGACCAGCCCGTTTTTCGAGGTCGGCCCAGCCGCCAGCGGAGAAGGCCCGGTAGTGAGACACCAACAAGCGATCCTGAACTTCCTTGAGACACAAGAGACCGGGCCATAGCCTGTTGCTTGGGATCGACACCGGATCATTCTATCAATCGAGTGCAAAAACGTCTGCATTCCCTCCTCCGAATCTGAGGACACAATGATACGCATTCTTGCAATTCTGAACGGCACAGCCCTGGCAGCCGGACTAGTCTTGGCCAACCCATCAGACGAACCGAGGGATCTGGCTGTTCGCTATCTCAAAGCAACAGATGAGTCCGCCATCGCCGCAACGTGGAAGGATTGGCACCCGGAGGCGGTGCATACTGTCACGATCAAATACGGGCTGGGATTGCGGGATGAACAGTTTTTTTATTCGGTAGCAGGATGGGAAACTCTGCCTGATTGGCGCCAAGATCCATCGTTAACCGAAGCGATGCGGGGATACACAGAAACCACGCGCGATACGCCCACAATAACTTCAAAAAACGCCAACGGCGGTACACATGTCACCGCTGTCACTCGCGTTGGTTACATCTGGGACGATGCACCCGGACTTATGACCCAGACTGATAAGTTCTTCATCGTCTCGCAAGCAGGTCGGTTTGTTATCCGCACTCTGGACACCACGTTTGACTATCGTTGAGGATGCCATGAACCCCAACTTCTTTTCTCTGAAAGTTGCTGAAGTCCAGCCTGAAATCAAAGACAAAGCCACAAGCGTAATCTTTGATCTACCCACTCACCTGACGGAGACCTTTTGCTGGCAGGCAGGGCAGCACGTCACTCTGCGCTTTCACCTCAACGATAAAGAGCAACGTCGCAGCTACACCATTTCCAACCCACCCGGCGCGCCTTTGCGCATTACGGTAAAACGGGTGACCAAAGGGCTTGTCTCAACCCATATCGGTGACCGGCTAAAGCCCGGTGACATGGTCGACGTCATGCCGCCCTTCGGCCAGTTTTTTCTGACGCCGAGCTCACTGTACCGTCGCACCCACTATTTTTTTGGCGCAGGCAGTGGCATCACGCCGCTTTTCGCGATGATCAGCGCTGTCCTCGAAGAAGAACCTCATTCGATGGCCCATTTGATTTATGGCAACTCCGATGACCAAAGCATCATCTTTCACAAAGAACTGGAAAAGCTGGCAATGGATCATGCCGGCCGGTTCACATTGCGCCATGTCCTGTCCGCACCATCGATGTGGAGTTGGATCAGCCCTTGGCGAAAGGGTCGTTTGGGTTCCGAAGCCATAAAAGCTGCCATCGCAGAAACCCCGCCTGTTGCGCAGGACGTCCAATACTGGGTTTGCGGTCCCGGTACTATGAATACGGACGTGAACGAGGCGCTTATGGCACTGGATGTACCTGTGAACCGAATTCACATGGAGAGCTTTGGAGGCGCGACAGTCACAGCTTCCAGTGTGACGGGGATTGCCGCGAGTGCACGAGTAGTACTGGGCGGGTCGACCTACGAAATACCGGTTGCCGCCAATCAAACCTTGCTCAATGCGATATTGTCGGCGGGTGTGGCACCACCTTACAGTTGCCAGTCCGGACTGTGCGGTGCCTGCAAAGCGCGTCTGACAAATGGCCGGGTTCATATGCATGCCAGAATGGCTCTTGAAGACAGAGACGTCGCCCGAGGAGATATTCTTTCCTGTCAGAGTGTCGCCGTGACAGAGGACCTGAGCATTAACTTCGACAAATAGAGGCATGGTTTTGGAGTTATGGGGGGCTATCCAGTATTGATGAACACCTGACTTGAATGTGGTCAGATCACCCCGCGTTGACGTGAAAGAATGCCGGCTTCTCTCCTGAACGAATTTCAGTGAATGACTGCTTCAGACTCAAAGCAGCCGCGACTCCAGGGTAACAAGGCTTCCAATAAATTGAACCGTTTGAAATGGAAGGATTGGCTATTGGAGTGGTGCCAGCCATAGGGATTTAGTTACAGAATGTTCTGCGCGCATCAACTAGGCTATGTGCTATTAGTTCACCAGCTTATGCGCGACCACCTTCGGCTCACGCAAATCACGAGCAAACTACGCAAGCTTTTGGGGCACGCGAATTGCTTTGCGCGCCTAAATTTGTGCAGGGACGCTCATAACGTTACATCGCTATCCTTGGTTTTATTAGGGAAATCTGGTTGTCTTCGCCCTTAATCTTGGGCGACATTTGCGCAAAAAATTGCACGATTTCCGCATAATCTTGCGCGGCTCAATATCCGCGTTCAATTGATGGTGGTTGCAGTGTGATTCCGTCGACTTATAGGCGCTGTTTCTCAATCAAAAGTGCGTTCTGATTGGCGAAAATCCAACATTGTTTGAAGAACGCAGCCCATTTGCGAGTTTGTGGCAGATCACTGACAATATACTGCGGCACGCTCGCCATTCCTACCGTTCGCCGCGATTGCAAAGTCGCAGGTATGGCGACCTAATGCTGTGCAGACAATGGGTAAGTTCGCTGCGTTTGCGCCTGTGAGCGCCATCAAAATAGTATGAAGCAAACGCAGTGTGAGTGAATCTCCTACACACTGCTGCACGGGGGCGTCGTTTTGGGACAAGAATGCAGTCGATTGTGAGTTACGCTGACTTGCAAAGCGATGGAGCCACAAAATGCGGACAGATTTGAGACCGAACGTTATCTTAATCTTGGCTGACGACTTGGGCTTTGCTGATCTGGGCGCAACCGGATCAGAAATCCGAACCCCGAATCTCGATGCACTTGCCCGCAACGGCGTTTTGCTTACGACTATGTATAACTGCGCCCGATGCTGCCCGACGCGAGCGTCGCTTCTGACCGGATTGTACCCGCACAACGCGGGCGTTGGTCACATGGGAGCGAATCTGGGAACCGCCGCCTATCAGGGTTTTTTGCGCAACGATAGCGCCACGATTGCAGAGCACCTGAGGGCAAATGGCTATCGGACTCTGATGTCAGGCAAATGGCACGTCGCAGGGGACTTCATGGCCCGCGAAGTCGACAGTTGGCGCGTTGGGGATGTTGACCATCCAACGCCGCGACAGCGCGGGTTTGATCGCTTTTATGGAATTGTCGACGGCGTCACCCACTTTTTCTCGCCTCATTACATGCTCGAAGACGACAGCCGCATCATGACTTTCCCGGATGACTTCTATTTCACAGACGCAATCACGGACAAAGCTGTCGGAATGATCGAGGAAACCTCCGACGATCAGCCCTTTTTCCTCTATCTCGCGCATACGGCACCTCATTGGCCCCTGCATGCCCATCCCGAGGACATTGCACGTTATGACGGGGTATACACAACGGGCTGGGACGCCACCCGTACGGCACGGCATGAAACCATGAATGACATGAATCTATTCCAGACAAACTGGGATATTTCTCCACGCGATGCCGATGTTCATCCCTGGGACTCAGAGAAGAACACGGATTGGGAGGCGCGCAAGATGGCCACCTATGCTGCGATGGTGGATCGGATGGATCAATCTATAGGCAGGCTCATCTCGGAGCTGAAGCGCATGGGACAGTTTGAAAATACGCTGATCATGTTTCTATCCGATAACGGTGGATGCGCAGAATTCATGGCCGAAGACGGGTGGGCAAAGTTCTTTCCCGATACCACGAATGATGGTCATCACATCAAAATGGGAAACCGCCCGGACGTGATGCCAGGCGACGCGCAGACTTACCAGAGCTATGACAAACCATGGGCAAACGTCTCAAATGCGCCGTTTCGGTTGTTCAAACATTATGTACATGAGGGCGGCATATCGACACCGCTCATTGCACATTGGCCCAAAGGGTTCGCGCCGGGCGAAAATGCGCATGCGGCTTGCCACGTTGTCGATATTTTGCCGACTATCCTGGAGGCAACAGGTAGTCAGTACCAAGGAGAGGTTGGCGGGCATGAAATTCAGCCTATGCAAGGGCAGTCATTGATGGATTTGTTTCGCGGCAAGGACTGGTCGCGTGAAGAACCTATCTTTTTCGAGCATGAGGGCAACACGGCTGTCCGGCTCGGTCAGTTCAAGCTGGTCAGGCAGTATGGGCGGGACTGGGAACTCTATGACATTGAAGCGGATCGCACGGAACTGAGAAACCTAAGAGGACGCAACGCGGAACTGGAGGCTGACTTGATTGGCCAATACGGCAATTGGGCAACGAAAACAGGCGTCATGGATTGGGACATAGCTCTTCCCAGGTTACTTGAAGCGTGGAAGATCGAAACTGCGGAAGGATAAGCATTCCACACTCTGATGGGTGAGTACTCTGTTAGCGCTCTCGTATGGCGTGACGCAGCAGGGCGCTGTCGAAGCGTTCGGATACTCTTGCACGGGTTTGAATGGGCTTCGAGCTACCATCTAGCACCACGGGCGCAGCTCTTTCGGGATTGCCGAGGAAAGCTTTGACACCAAATCACGGGCAGCCCGAGCCAGCGATGGGTCAGCTTCAGAGGCCACCCAGGCTGCTCCCAAGGCGGCGGCCTCCAACTCATCCGCCAACTCCCGCCCTGTGATCGGCGACCGGGTAGACCGCAATATCTGGATAATCTGGAGCAGGCGTTCAGTGCGACGCATTTTTGCACTCTCCTCTCACGCTACTGGCATAACGGTGTAAGCAGGGTAGTTCTAGGACAGGATCAGAAATCAAATACGCGCGACACTCGCGCAAGCCAATGGAGCCACAAATATGATCCATCACGAACGCAGTCTCACCATTTATGCGTCCCCGACGCAGTTTGGGAGGTTCTCTGCCAGTTTATGCATATCGACGATTTCGCGCCCCAAATCACATCTATTGATGCCTTGACGGACAGAAGTCGGGGTGGGATCAAAGCGACGGAACTACTTTGCCAATGGGACATCGCCGGCCGAGGAAGTGACGGAATGGAAACCAGGTGCGGGCTACACAGTGCAGCTATCTGACATGGCGGCAATGCCACTGCACGAGGCCAGTTCCGAAATCCTCATCACCCCGGCTGGCGACAAATCCAAGGTCACGTGGACATTCGACTATCGCGTGAAATACGGCCCACTTGGATGGCTGTTGGGACAAACTATGATGAAGACGATGATGGGCAAGACCATCGACGCCAACCTTCTGGGATTGTCGGAAAAGGTTCGCGCGGGATAATCTGGAAATGACTTCCGTTGGAAAGCAACCAGTATAGGTTTTGTCATGAACGGTCGTTTTGCTGCGCATCTCGGAAACTGCAGAGCTAGTTGTGAATGTCCGGTTCAGGTTGTGACGCGTTAACCGTAGGCGGTGCAGAAGCGAGGATTCTGTTTCCATTTTTTGGCATGCTGCAACTACCCCAAACAACAGCTATGTGCCGTTCGGGTTAGCGTCCTAAAAGTTCAATAGAGTACTTGCCCTAAGCGGGATCTTACATCTCAATGAGTTGAATAAGGTTCCCGCAGGTGTCGTCGAAAACCGCCATGCGGACAGGTCCTGCTGCCATTGGCTCAACGCTAAATTCTACGCCCAGATCGCCCAACCTTTTCCGCTCCGCGTCAAGGTTTTTTACCAGAAATGAATGTGCTGGAATGCCATCAGAAACCAGTGCTTCTTTATAGGGTTTCACTGCTGGGTGGTCGCTTGGCTCAAGCAGTAATTCTGTTCCTTCGGGGTCTTCGCTCGCCACCACCGTCAACCAGCTTTTTTCACCCAAGGGGATATTGTTCTTCACCGTGAAGCCGAGAACGTTAGTATAAAATTTTTCTGCAATATCTTGGTCATCGACAAAGATGTTAGTCACGTAGATTTTCATAATTTTTCTCCGTTTTGCTTGACTGCCCCGGAGGCGTGGATGGAGCTTGAGTTGACAGCCGGATCGGTCGAGAAACTGAGCGGAATTACAGCGGCTATCACACCGTTCATGCAACCGCATTGGTGGGACACCTCACAACACGGGTAAAACTATACTTCATAGTCAACGAATTTCGCGACCAGATATTCAACATGGAAAGGTGAATGTCTGGTTCGTGTAACGCGACAAAACGGACACTGACGACGGTTGCCGGAAGGTCTGCATAACGCGAGCGGAATGCCAGAACGTTGACAATTCGCGGCTGAGAATTCGAACTACCTTTCTGCTTCTGAAAAGCCAAATGCCTTGCGATACTTGGGAATGAAAAGGTCTTTTCCCTTCATCTTACGAGTGATCCAGTCACCTACTGTAGCGAAGAGCCAGCTATTTCCGATGACCGGGCCCAGCGGTACCAGAATGGGTGCTCTTTTCCATGGCGAGTAGGCTTTCTGGCTTTCAACGGATGCACCATTCAACACATTCTTAAGCGTCTTGATGAGCCATGGGTTCTGCCGGGTCGTCGCGACAATTGTCATTCCGTCGCCAACGTCAGCAATATCACCGGCGACGAAGACGTTTTTGTAATCTGACGGACGCAGCCATTTATCAGTCTTGACCCGGCCCGCAGAACCTGGAGTCACACCCGGAAGGCTTTGCACCAATGACGTTTCGGGTTTCGATCCAATCACCGGAAATACAAGATCAGCTGCAATCACTCTACCGTCGGTCAAGGTAACAGAACCCTCGTAAGGGAGATCCAAATTGCGCAAGTCCTGCGCTCTTTGGCCAAGAATGACGGTGACGCCAAGTCGTTCCAATTTGCGCTTGAGCTGCGCGCCCAACTTGGCCGGATACATCGGGAACAACGTATCGTCCGACGAAATCAAGGTGATGGATTTGCCTGGCTGTGCCGAGGCGATCTCGCCTGCAAGTTCCGTACCGACAGCGCCCGCACCGACAATTGCAACTGAGTTCGCCTTGGCCAGCTGCGCACTGACATCTGTGCTGGCTTGACGAAAGTCCGCAATGCTGTCGCCTGACGGTTTGAACGGTGCAGCATAGGACGATCCGGTGGCGATAACGATAAAGTCCGCCGGTAACACGGCGTCGGAGTCCAATGTGACCTCTGACTGAGAGACTGAAACTGCGCGACCCCGCACGACGTTCCCTGATTGCAGCAGGTTGTCGTATGGCAGAATGATTTGGTCCAGTAAGGTGGGCTCAACCAGTGCGCGGATCGCTGCGGGGGGCTGTACGAAGGCCTCGCGTTGCTCGATCAGGGTGACATCCGCGTGGGCGTCCAATTCCTGGGCAACTTCAAACCCGACATAGCCCCCACCAACGATCACGATCTTCTTCGGCATAGGGTCCCCCATTGCGGAACGATGTTCTGACCGCTAGTTAGTTTTGTACATTCCTTCGAACAAGTACGGTCATTTAGGATAGGGCATCAAGTTGAAGGTTTGATGCGCGCAACAAAGTGACCTTTCGCAAAACCTGCTCCAATGGCAGCCAACTGCACGTCGTATTGTCCACTACAATCAAAGAGCACACAAAGCCGAACCTTCAGTTCGCGCAGCCGGAACCCTCGGCTGATGATCTCTGTCGATATTGGCTTGGTGTCAAACCCGTGTATTTCCGGAATGCACGCGTAAAATGTTGTGGGTGCTCATAACCCGCAGCAAATGCGACATCGATTATTTTTGTGTCGGGATCATCCAGCAGCAAACAGGCGTTCTGGAACCGTGCTTCCTGAACAACTGCGGAGTAGGTTTTGCCATGTCGGGCCAGCGTTCGTTGAAGAGTCCTGCTCGACATACCTGTGATTTCGGCCAAGAGATTCAGGGACGGATAGGCATCCTGAAGATAAGGGGCGACAACCCGCCGGAGGCTGCCGACGAAATCAATCTTTTCTGGTGACATCGTCACCTCAGCAGAGCCATTCTCGAGAGGCGAAACACAAGGTACGGCCAGGTTGGCAATCGGAACAGTGACAGAGGTGTGCTGCTGACCACACTTAACTCTGGTGTTCGGATACGCTGCTTCTGTCGAGATATGGCCTTTGGAATGCGACATGATTGTAATTTCACCGGGACACCAATCCGCACCACAAACGCTGCGCAGAATTTCGATAAATGAATGCACCGCAACCCACTCCGGCCCAGCTAGGGCGTTGTGGTTTCGAAAATCGACCAGATCAAAAGAAATTCGATAGGCAGTCCCCTCTTGCTGAATACCCACCGAAATGGCCGTATTTTCAAAAGGCGCTACACTGGCAAACGCCTGAACAAGCGCAAGACCCGAGGGTGCGTTTATCAAAGCCGCCTGCATTTTTTGTGAAAGGCCGGATATCCGTGCTGACAGTGACGCGTGGTGACCAAATTCAACAATATCCAGATCCTGACTGCACTGACCGACAAACTCGAACACCTGCGGCAGACTGAGATACGCATCCGGATTGTCTTCGATCAGTGTAGGAAGTTTTGCGCGTTCCAGCTCTCGATCAACCGGAGCGCCGATTTCACGCAAAGAAGACGTATAGGTGAGAAGGTGCGCGGCGCGAACCAAAGGCAATGGTCTCATCCAGAACTTCCCCCTCCCCGGCAGGTTTCCGGCATTTGGCTGTTCTACGCCCTTGAAGACTATGCACAAAACACGCCAGCCCGCAATCTCCGCAAACGGCGGCGCATAATGGTCAGACACCGGCAGCTGCGCCACCTACAATCAAAGCCGTAAATAGGAGCCATCAGGGAAATGTGCATGCCGCACCGAAACCCAGGAAGGCGGATCGACATCGTCGCTCTTATGGATGAGGTGGATGCTCAGTCACGAGACGGCGGGGCAACGGTCCAACGCGTGGCTGATGGAATGGGAATAAGTGGCCGCTCGCTACAAAGATACCTTAACGCATCCGGGTTCACATTTTCGGACATCCGTGACCAGGCTGTGAACCATGCAGCTCTGACCATGCTTGCCCATTCCAAGCTTTCTATCGCGTCAATTTCCAAGCGATTGGGCTACAAAAACCCCGGCAGCTTCACGCGGGCATTTGTACGTTGGAACGGGATAACCCCGGTTGCCTATCGGTGCCGGGCTAACAAGGGAAAATCTTAGATGCGGTGTGGCGCAAAATGGTCGGAATACCGAGACAGAATGTGATCTCATCTCGACGCAGTTGGAAACTTTGAGGTTGAAGATGATCCTTTGGTTTGACGGCCCGCGCTTAGTGCCACTTTGCCCCACTGTCCGGCAATGAATTAGGAAAATCAATAAATACTGGCACTACTCAACTATTTGTAAAGCTTGGAGAATTGGGGTCATGTTAACGTCAGAGTGACACATCTCCAAATTGAAAAATACCTCGGTTTGTGCCTGCACCGACCAATAACAGTTAAATTCGAAGTCAAAAGTAATTCGGAGGAAATCATGAACAAAATTATGAAGACAATAGCTTCGGCTGCCGCCATCGGGCTCGCCTTTGCGCTTCCCTTGAAAGCAGAACAGCTTAGCGACGCAGAGCTGGAGAACCTTGTGAAACGCTCAACACAGTATGTTGCGCTGTTCAATACGCTCAACAACTTCGTGGTCGATCCTAAAAACCCGCTGGCCTCGGGTGGATGGAACAAGACGGCCTATCCAAAGGGATTGGCCAATGCGTCTGTGCGCGCCCTTCCGCGCCCAAATAATGATACGCTCTATGTACTTTCGATGCTGGACATGCGCGACGACGCGGTGGTGATCGAGTATCCGGCCTTCGATTCCAAATTCGTCTCGCTGGAGGTTTCGGCGACAGATCATTACGTCAACATTCCCCTTGCCACGGCCAAAGGTGACTTCAAGAAACCGACTAGGATTCTCTACTATTCTGAACGTACCGACGGATATTCCGGGGAAAACGTCGATGGCGTCGACCAGATATTCGAGATGTCCGGCGACTTTGGCATAGCCTTTCTTCGCGTCATGCCGCAGGCAAACGACCCGGCCAAATTCAAAGCAAACATGGCAGCGATCAAGGAAGTCAAACTGCAAACCTTGTCGGAGTTCCAGGGTAAACCTGCCAAACCCGTAACCCCTCTGAACACGCCGAAATACTCAACTGACGCGAATGTCTATGCTGAGAATTTCCTGGAAGTGATGCAGTGGGTGTTCAACTACACCTCTTTTGATCCAGAAAAATATGAAATGGACAAAGAAGCACTGGCCGCGCTCAAGCAGGTTGGGGTTGAGCCGGGCAAGGATTTTGATCCGAACGCGCCTAAAACAGTGGATTACAAACGTCTGGCAGCAACCGCGGCCAAAATGTACGCCGCAGAGAATGCCATCTGGAATTCGCCCAAGGAGGTCGCGCCGTATCTCTACAAAGTGTTCCAGCCCAAAGGGAAGATTGATATCGACACAATGTTCCTGCAATCCGTTGTCGGGCCGCTTGGTCAACCCGCGAGCGAGGCGATGTATCCGGGCATAACCACCACTGATGGCAAGCCGATGAATGCCGAGCACGACTATGTAATCAAAATGACTAAGGATGAGCTTCCACCGGCAATCGCATTTTGGTCAGCCACGCTTTACGACACCAAGCATGGCTATTTCATCCCCAACAAAGAAGACAAATACAGCGTAGGTCAAAACGCTGGCATGAAGCTGAACGCGGTAGGTGGGATCGAGATCCACATCGCGGCCGAACAACCCGAAGGTGTTCCGGCAGAGAACTGGCTTCCAATCACCCGTGAGAATCTGGGGATCGACATCATCATGCGGATCTATCAGCCCGATCTGGAAAAGATGAAGACCTGGAAAGCACCAAAGGCCGAAATCGTAAAGTAAATGAGCCTGATGGCTGAGGAACGCCCCGGTGTAATATCTGTTACACCGGGGTGCGAAGCACCGTTCTGGTTCGCGGCAATAGCCGGCCTTGTCATTATCTCAATCAGCTTTTTTGCGTTCGCATCGTCGGGTCTGAGCATTGTATTCGTGGCTCTGTTTGGAATTTACAATGGGATTACCTTGTTTTTGATTTACTCCTTCGCAAATCCCTATTCGCCTCCCGGAGCACTTGAGCCGGCTGCGCTATCGCGCGTGGGAGTGCTCATAGGGCAGTAGTATGATAGCTTGAGGACTGTTGAGAAATAGCGGGAATTTGCAAGAAATCTCTCATTCCTTACAATCGCTTCATCGCCACAAAAGACACTTTTCGGAGCCGTAACTGCCTCGATAAATGAGCGTTCAGCTGGTAGTCACCCAAAATGATTGAGCGCAGCAATCATACCATTCGCGCAACGCACATTTAGGACTGATTTTGGCTATAGAAATTGTGTGTGAGGTTGGGCAGAACTACTCTCGACACAAGAATTTCACTCCCCCCATGATTTGATGTCCGCACGAAGTGCAAACGGCTCTGCTCATCGCTTTGCTTTGGCCAGTTCTCTCGGGGTCCGACCCTCCCATCGTCGAATTGCCCGCGTGAAAGCCGACTGATGAGAATATCCCAAGGACATAGCCAAATCCCTGAGAGTTCCTTCGTCCATCTCTATCCATTCTGTGGCGGCCTCACGCCTGATCTCGGCGAGAATGTGGGAAAAGCTTGTACCTTCCAGTTTGAGTAGGCGTTGGAAAGTTCTGGGGCTGACCCCCATGACCTGAGCAATTTTGGATAACGTTGGTTTTCCTGTCTCAAGCATCGCTCGCAATACGACTTGGACGGATCCGGTCAAACCACCAGATCCCCGCAATGAATCGAGTTCAGGTAACGGCGGTGGGGATCGAGCCGCCCCAACCCGCGTACGGATAGGGGCGTCCAGGGCTTCGTTAGTAACCCGCAGGGTCAAAATGTTTCGACCTTCGCGTAGAGGGCTTTGAAAGCGCTCGTCGAGAAATGCCAAACCTTCTGACGGGTGTGGGGTGATTTCAATTTCGCGAAGACTGTTACCCCTGCTGTTTTACAACATTTGCCTGAGCTGATGCAGAACCTCGACGGCAGTTCCGCAATAAATGACTGGATAAATGAGCGGGCCGCTGAGAGCGATGTAGTGTTGGCTCGAGATCGGGCCGATGATCGCCTTTTGGGTCTTCTGATCTTAGCTGAATTTTTGGAACCCGAAACGCTCAAGACCGTTCATCTGGGGTATCTTTTTGCGAACGCGCGTGGGGGGAAAGGTAATGCGACCGAACTGATCTCGGGTCTCACCACATGGTACAAGGCCGACAGCCAGTCTGTGCAACTTTGTGGCGGCGTCGAAGCGAAAAACCCAGCTTCTGCCAGAGTTTTGAAGAAAAATGGATTTGAGGTGGAAAAAGAACTGCCAAACCCAACTACAGAGATGTTTGGCCTCTATTTACCGTACAACTTCGACAAGCTATTTAGTTCAACGCCCAAGGCACTGGGGGAACCGAAACAAATCTTTGTCGATTTCTTCAAGCAATACTCCGGCAAACCGCTCCACGTGTTGGACATTAGCTGCGGTCAGGGCCATGACGCGTTGTTCATCGAACGGTTGGGTCACAGCGTTGTAGGCGTTGACATCTCCCCCACTGGCATTCGTGATTTGACCGATACTGCAACCTGCGAAAATTTGAGCGTTGAGGGCATTGTTGCTGACATAAAGACCTTTTCCCCAAAAGGTAAGTTCGAAGCGCTGCTCATAGATCGAACGTTATACATGCTGTCGGAAAAAGATCGGTTGAAGGTGCTGGACCGGTTGATTAGCGGTGTGTCCGATGAAGGCTGGGTACTGATCTCGAATGAGCCGTCGAATATGCAGGGGTTCAAAGACCTGTTCGCTTCGAGCGGCACTGCTTGGGAAGTAGAGATGGATAGATCTGAAACCCTGATTGTTCGGCGGTCTAGTCGAAAAAGGAATTCCTGATGACTTCCAAGCTTAAACGCAGCAGACCTTCGCTGCGCTGCTGTAAGACGCTCGGAAGGGGCTCTCCCTTGCCGTCGGCCGTGCAATACTCGAACGGCTGGTCCGGGATTGGCCAAGGTCCGGTCCCATGGGAGCTTTGGCAGCTAGGCGCACCAAGGCGACTGGGGTATCATTTGAAACGAATGGCAGCTTTGCATGCAGGAATGTTGAAAAGGCTATTTCGACTAGCGTCAGCAACTTGTGCTCATATTTCAACCACGAAACGCTGATCAGAAGACCGTTTGTTGGCAACGTCTGAATGGTTGAATCATGTTAACGCTTTGAAGTGTTCTCCGGCGAATGCCATGAACTTTTTTATTGCAGGACGGCTGTAACTTTCGCGAGAAGCTATCAGCCAAAGCTTATGGTGAAGCTCTTCATGTTTGAAGCACTGGACCAAGTCGGGGGTCGCATCACCTGTTACACATGGTAACAAACCCAATGCATCGCCAACTTGAAGTGCCGCCACCATACTGGACACGGCATTCACCTGATAAAGAACTTGCGATGGGTCGATCTGACCATTCAGCCAACGGACGGATTTCATGACACTTGCGATGTCTTCTGAGTAAATCAGAAACTTGTGCCCGCTGGCTTCCGCCAAATTTCCGGGTGCACCGTGAATCTTCTGATACGCAAGATTGCAATAGACACCCAGCGGAAACTGAGCAACTTTTTTAGCTATTAGTGTGTCCCCTGATATCTCGTCAAGAGGTCGGAGGGCTATGTCAGACTTTCCCGTCTCAAGCGGCGGCTGATCCTTATCCCAGGCAATGTCGATCTGAAGTTCGAAGCTGATACCTGGATTTTTCTCTCGAAACGCTGAAACAAGCCCGGCACCGAACCGCTGCATGGCTTCTGCGTTTCCTGAAAAACGGATAACACCATGTTCGTCTCTGGCGAGTTGTTCAGCCGAGACAGAAACTTTTGACGCCGCGCGGCGCATGCCTTTCATGTCGTCCAGCAAAGCCAAACCTTGAGCTGTGAGCTTGTAGCCGCGGTTGTCCCGTTCAAATAGTTGAATTTTTAGAGCGTGTTCAAGAGCTTCGATCCTGCGTGCAACTGTGGTCTGGTTCATGCCGATGACGCTGGCCGCCGCCAAGGTCGAACCCTCTTCAGCGACGGCAAGAAAAACGCGAATGTCATTCCAGTTGAACACGAACGTACCCCGGCGATTATTCTGCAATTTTGCAGTGTCATACCCTACTATTCGCCATTTTTGCAGATCAGACCAGCCGGTAGCTTAAGTTTGAATACAATGGGAACGGAGAGCTGGAACTATGAATACCATGCCAGAGAAAACCAGAGACATTCAAAACCATCACATCGACAGTACAATCTGGGACAAATTCAGCTTTCGTGACGACGATATCGTCATTGCGACTTACGCAAAATCCGGCACCACATGGATGCAGCAGATCATCAGTCAGCTCATATTTTGTGGCAAAGAGGACCTGCCTGTCGCCGAGATGAGCCCATGGGTTGATCTGCGGGTGCCACCGCCGGAAGTGAAGCTCCCGATGATCGAAGCACAAACTCACCGCAGATTCCTGAAAACCCACTTGCCGGTTGATGCGCTCGTGTTCTCGGAAAAGGCCAAATATATCTACATTGGTCGCGACGGCCGGGATATCGTTTGGTCACTCCACAATCATCATGTCAATGGTAACGAAGCATGGTACGACGCTTTGAACAATACACCCGGACGCGTCGGGCCACCTCTGGCTCCGCCCATCGGTGAACCTCCGATATATTTCGAGAATTGGTTAGAGAACGACGGCGCGCCATTTTGGTCATTTTGGGAAAACGTAAGATCGTGGTGGGCGGTGCGGGACCTGCCCAACGTCAAGCTGGTGCATTTCGCGAACCTTAAAGCCGACATGGAAGGTCAAATTCGTGAGATTGCCAAATTTATCGACATCGACATAGATGACGAAATGATGGTGGATGTGTTGAAACACTGCTCGTTCGACTACATGAAATCCAATGCAGAACAATCGGTGCCACTTGGGGGCGCGTTCTGGGAAGGTGGTGCAAAAACTTTCATCCACAAAGGGGCCAATGGTCGTTGGAAAAGTGATTTACCTCAAAATCTAAGTCAGCAGTACGAGCAGAAGGCCCGCGAGCAGCTGGGTGATGCATGTGCCCACTGGATTGAAACGGGCACACGTCAGGGTTCAGTAGCTGGCGGGAACACCCGACCCGCGATACCGTCACGGCAAACATAATTCTAAAACATTGCTCTGTAACGCGATTGCATTCAGCAGAAGCAGACCTTCTTCGGATGATCTCTGGACCTGAACTGACGCACATGAAGGACCATTTTTGGAAGTTGGAGCCAGCTTAAGTGCTCTGCCCAATTATCCCACGTTTTACTGACAAGACTTTCGCAATGTATCAGAAGACAGCTGCCCGTCTACTCGGTGTAGGTGACGCTTTTCAATTCGCGTTTAATCTATTGTAAACAGCTCCTGTCTTTCAGCAACACCACGCAGTCTGTATTGCCCCAGCGAAACAAGATTTGGAATGGATTTCACCAAGTCCTCTGCCACCCTGTTAGAAACAATAATGTTCTGATCTAGTGCGCTGCACATGCCAAGAATCCGGGAGGTTGTATTGACTGCCGGGCCGACCACTGTGAAGTCCAAACGAGACCGGCCGCCAATGTTGCCATAAAGTACATCGCCAGCGTGCAACGCAAGAGTGAAGCCGGTCGTTGGTAAACCGTCCGCTTGCCGTCGTTTGTTGAGCTTATCAAAGGTATCTCGCAACTCAATGGCCGCGTGAATCGCGACGCTGCGAGCGTCCGGAACCTGATCGATATCGAAGATGGCAAGCATACCATCTCCCATGAATTTCAGAACGTTACCGCCGTTGCGTTCGACTACATCAACAGCTTCTGCGAAGTAATCGTTTAGCAATTCTATGATTGAGTCCCCCGGAAGCGCCTCTGACAGTTTGGTAAATCCTTGCAAATCAAAATACCAAATCACCGCTGAAATAGTTTCCGATGAACCTCGGGTTATATCCCCGGAAAGAACGCGCCGACTGGCGTCTCGGCCCAGATACGCGGCGGTTATGTCTTCAGCCATCAGTCTGTTCGCCCCACATTTCAGCGTCAGGCAAAGTGGAGATATCAGTTGGCGCAATCCGTCAAGTTGCTGGCTTGTGAAGCCCCCGCTCGCGTCGGTTGTCAACGAGATAATAGCTCCTTCCTCGGCCTGCATTGGATCGACAGGTGTAGCGTTATCCTGAATAAGGAAGAACCGTTTAACGGCGAAGTAGTCTGTCGCACCGCGTTCGCGAAGTTCGTCGAATATCGGAAAATCAAGCTCTGGTTCTTCGACTGTCAGATCTTGTCTGATCTCGTCAACATTGTTTACCAACAGATAGTAAATCGGGCTTTGTATGTATTCTTCAGGTGCATCCGTTCTTCGGACAAACTCCTGTCGCTCATTTCCTCCATCCCTGTGCCAGCGAAAAGCGACTGTCCCAATCTCGGGATGATGAGCGCGCGCAGTGATGTTTGCGCGTTGAAGTGGAATTCCTGCCGAAACAAGACGGTTGCAGAATGCTTCGAGCCAGATCTCCACCGGCGCATTCTCCAAGCCCTGTTGAACCAGCCAATCTGCTAAGTCCTGTATGGCGGCGGTCAGTTCCCAGTTTTGGATTAAAGGAGCTGCCATGATGTCCTCACAATGAGCTATGTGAACAGTTAGTTCCCAGTCTAATTCACTTCAAGGACACCTCAAATTCAATTTTTCCACGGCGCTCGCAGCCCAAACCGGACATTCAAAACAAGACTTTGCAATTCCGGCATACGCAACAAGACTGTCGCTTTAAATCGGCCATTCAAAGACCGCGATTGCGCAGAACGGTTCATTCAGGAAGACCAGCTTTTCGTAGACCTTGAAGATAATGTTCGAGCGTTGGGGCATGTGTATAGAGATGGCACCGCCGGACCATAGAAACGGAAAAGTCAGGTCGGTGCGCTAAACACTCGCTAAACAACCGTGCGGCTTCCTCAGTTTTGCCTAAGTAGCCCAGGCCAGCGAGAATGACAGAGTAGCGGGACCATTGAAACCCTTGCTGTTGAAGTGATTTTCTTCCCCATTCAATCGCTAGCCTGTAGTCGCGCTTCAATAAATACGCCTCGGCCAGTCTCACCATATACGACCCCATATGCTGGTCACGGGGGCTGAGGCGAATGGCGTCTTCCAAGTGTGGGATAGCCTGATCGGCACTTCCCAAAAACACAGCGGCAGCGCCGAGACCGTAATGAGCCCAAGCAAGACTTGGATTGAGCTCAACGGCCAGTTTGAGATCTGGAATCGCGTTTTCGTGCTCGCGACCTACGATCCGGGCCTTTCCCATAGCGCAGTGAGCAGCCGCATCATCGGGATCCAGTTCTACCGCCATTCGGGCGGATCGTAGTGCATGTTCGCGGTTTTTTGCGGGGGACTCCGCTAGGCCGAGCACCACTTCATAGTAGTACGCGTCCACCAAACCGGAAAAAGCCAGAGACAAGTTGGGATCTTGCAATAGGGCTGCCTCAAATCGCTTGCGCGCTTCCATCAGGTCTTCTTTGGTCCGCTTGTAGAGATGCCACATTCCTTGTTGATATATTTCCCATGCATTCAGTTTGCCGGACTTCTTAAATGTCGCTCGTTGTTGCTCTGCCTTGTCCAACTCCGGCGCAATAGCCCCGACGATAGCCTCGGTGACTTCATCCTGGACCGCAAAAATGTCCTCTGGAACCCGATCATACCGCTCGGACCAGATTTGCTTTTCGGACGCCGCATCGATTAATTGAGCGGCAATTCGGATGCGGTTACCCCCTTTGCGAACACTTCCATCGAGCACATAACGTACACCAAGTTGATTGCCGATTTCCTTCAGGTCTACCGCCTCACCCTTATAGGCAAAACTGGAATTGCGGGCGATAACCATCAGCCATCGGTTTCGGGACAGAGCGGAAATGATGTCTTCTGACACGCCGTCGGCAATATACTCTTGATCGATTTCACCGCTTAAGTTGTGGAACGGAAGGACAGCAATGGAGGGCTTATTCGATCTTGACAACGGGATCGGCGAAACACCTATTGGCAAAGCGGCTCCGCTCAGTGCAATGCTATAAGCATGAACGGGTTGATCTACGTTCTTGAGTTCCAGTTTACCCAAATCTTTGAACTCGACCTTAATTTTTCCGGTGGCTTGTCGATAGGCATCTTCAGACAAACAGATACAATCCGGTTCTGCGTGGGCTTCAAGTCGAGCCGCTATATTGACGCCGTCCCCCAATAGATCTTCGCCATCAACAATAACGTCACCAAGGTTAAGTCCGATACGAAAACTAAGCCTCTTTGTTCCTTCATCCTCCGACCTAGCTTGAAGAATGGCCTTTTGCCATTCTATTGCACAGGCGACCGCGTCGACGACGCTGGCAAATTCAACTAACAACCCGTCGCCGACGAGCTTGAAAACTCTACCATTGTGTTGAGAAACAAGTGGTTGGATTATTTTGCTACGAACTGCTTTCAAGCATTCAAGAGTGCCTGCTTCGTCATGCCCCATAAGACGGGTGTAACCGACCACATCGGCAACAAGAATAGCGGCAAGGCGGCGTTCCAAGAAAACTCTCCTAACGCCACAAGAATACCGCCGAAAGTGACGAGAATCCACGTCATTAGATATCCGCGCGAAGTCGAATCGCTAAAGTCTTCGATAGAGCAATAAATGGTGCGCACCCCGCACCCAACTATCAACGTGGGATGTGCTTTTAGGGCTCCAAAGTTGCCGTTCTCTGCGACCCGCTCGTTTGGTGAGTGTTAACCTTGTACCGCTATTTGCATAGTCGGCTAGTTCAGCCCAAACCGGACCTTCAAATCCAAGCATGGTGACTTCCAAGATGCGGACAAACTGCCGTTCGCTTTCATCCGCTCAATGCGTGCATCCGATAAGCGATATTCTCTGAGGAAAGACTCAACTATTTGGGAAACAGAAAGGTAGCCACAAGTCTCGCGCCCCAACCTTCGGGCCCACTATTGGGGCCGTCGGCCCAATAGCGTACTCCCCCGCCTACGCTGATAAGTTGATCCCCGAGTTGGGTAACTTTGGTGACAACACCGTTGATTGGCACAGACCATTGATCGTTTTCCCAGTCGTAGGTGGACTCAGTGTTTAAAGTGAACGTCCACGCGTTCGAATTTGTGTAGGAAATAAATGGCTGTAAGAACGTCTGGTTGATGTCGGTGTCGCCATCAATGTTCCAAATGTGATTTGTCAGGCCACCATATGTCCAAGGACCCTGCTGTTTGAGAGCCACGCCGGTAACTCCAGCACCCCACTCTCCGAGACCTAAGCTGTTATCTGTCGACGTCGGCAGCAGAAAAACGGGTCCAGCCCCCCAGATCCAACCGTCAGCGCTCGGCTTTTTGGGCGAAAGAAAAAAACTTTGAACTGTATCTCCTAGCCCAGTCTCTGATCCAGAACCCGGCAGGCCACCATCTATGGAGGCAATTGGAAGAATTGTTCGGGATATGAGGTTCCAATCGTCCGTAAGATCAAAGGGAACAACCGGTTGTACGTTTAATATCCAACGCGAACCATTTCCGTCGGCACCCAAATTCTGATCATAGTTCAGCTGGAATGGCACACTAATGAGAGCGGCCACGGGGTTAGCAAGTTGCTTTGCTAGTTCTTCTTCCTGGGACTCTGCCCACGCAGTACCAGAAAGTGCACCAATCCCGGCAAGTATGGAGCAGCGTAGCAACCTTAGGTTCATAGGCGGTCTCCTTTCAGCTGGTCGTTTTCTCATGGGTGGCTTGCACTTGAGATCGCCAGGTTGGCAATGACGTCAATGGCCCACTCACAGTCCGCCGCCGCCGAACTGGATGAAATTGTCCAGCACGGTTGAGTTATAGCCAAAATACTTGATCGAAACTGGCTTTCAGACTGTCTCCATAAGCGTGTCCGAAAGCACATCCTCGGTGAGCGCCCCCGGTGCGCCTATTGCGACAAGTCTTGTTTCAGGTTTGCGGTCACCCCATGCTCCATCCCGTGCAATGTCCATACGTTTTCCAACGACCTGAACAAGAATGCGGTGACCAGGATCCTCCTCGCTGAAGACAAAACCCTTGAGGCGATAGACATCGCCTGGAAGCTTCCGAATTGCACTCCGGAGGGAAGACAGGCTTATTGGGCGTTCAGTTTTCATCATAGTCGTTGAAAAGCTGTCTGAGTGATCAGAGTGGTGACAACCACAATCTGGTCCATGTTCGTGATGATTAGGTATTTCCGTTTCGAGCTGTTCGGTGGCAAAGCGACCAACGGAAAGAAGTATGTCCAGAGGGACGTCCGCATTGACAGCTTCGACCAGACGATAGCGACGGAAGCGAGAGCCAAGCCAATCGTGCACCTTCTGAACTGTGGCCCTGTCGACAAGATCAACCTTGTTCAGAATTACCATGTCCGAAAATGCAATTTGACGGAGCTTCAGTTCCATTTGTTCCGGCGCGGCAAATAACTGTTCCGCATCGACAAGACACATGAGGCTATCCAAGCGGATCATGTCCCGGAACCGTTGATCGGTAAACGTCATCGCGATTGACGATGGGTCCGACACGCCACTTGCTTCAAGGACGATGTATTCCGGTTTCTCAGGCCGGGCGAGAACGGCCTCCACCGTCTCGATCAAGTCATCTCGTATCGAGCAGCAAACGCAGCCATTCGCCAAACTCATCACATCATCTTCGAGGCCAACTACGAGATCGGCATCGACGTTGATGGATCCAAAGTCATTTACAAGAACCGCAACCCGCAACCCGTGATTGCCTGTCAGGATGCGGTTCAGAAGTGTTGTCTTACCGGCTCCGAGAAAGCCGGTAAGGATCGTGACAGGGATTGCGGATGTCGAGCCGAATTCAATCATTGTTCGATCTCCTCTCAGTCTTCATCGCGCGAGCCGATTACATCCGAAACTTTTATGGTAAAGTCTTGCGGCCAGTCACCACCGGGCGCGCGGAAAACGTCAGTTGGGTAGTACTCGCGTGGATCAATCTCCATATCTCTGTACTTCTGATCTTGCTGATCTGCTCGAGTGAGTCTCGGATTCGGTAGTGTGATTTCATCAGGAAGCTCAATACGCCCGGCCTCGGCTGCCGCGGCCAGTTCGCGAAATGGTGGTACAGTGCCGGATTTTCCGGGCAACGCAGCTTTCCTGTACCAGATCGCATCTTTGGTCACGTTCACAACGGCTACATCGAGACCCCATTGGAACAGACCGTCGTAGTGGGCGCGAATACCAGCCAACATTTCAGCGTCGATATCCTCGTCCTGGGTATAGTGTGTCACCATTCCCAAACGCGGCCTTGTGTCAGCAAAGAGCTTACCCACGGCGTAGTGGGAGGTGTGATGTGTATCGATAGTGTAGTTAAAGAGATCCTGTGGGATACCGTATTTGTAGGTCATCAACTGACCAATATCCTGTCCCGACATTTCGGTTACAAAGACATCAACGCCTTCGCCGTATTTCCGTGAAAGCTCATCCGGGCGGCCATCGCCGGTCCATACAAAGCTCAGCCCGTTCCAGTCGAGCCGATAACCAACCGCACCGTCCTTGGCATGGCTTCGAGGCCAAGACCGAACAGTCACACCGTCTTGGTCATAAACGATGCCGCCTTCTTGGCGGAAATCGAACTCGTTGACCTCGATTTCATAGCCGTCACCAATTGGGAACACGTCGAAAGCTTCGAGATGCCATTTGAGCATCTGTTGCATGCCTTTAACCATTCCGGCTGTGCCAAGTTCGGGCGTCCGACCAGAGGGACCATGAATACGCAGCGGTGTGTACCCTCCAGACCAGGCCCGGAACGGATAGATATAAGGAATGTCGGCGTAGTGGTCGACATGCAAATGAGAGATGAAGATATCGTTGATCAGTTGCCCCGGCACTTGCATGGCAATGATGTTGCGGACACAACCGGATCCAAAATCGAAGAAGAAACGTTTTCCATTTCCCAACTCCACCATGATGCAAGTACCCGCCTGATCTTCGCGCGGTGGATATGGTGTTGAGCCACAGAATGAGACACGCATCTCATCTGGCCCCAATTCCTCACTAAGTGGAAAATAGTTCGCATTTGAACCAGTCATGTACTTCGTCGGACGGAAGTATTCCGGCAAAGATATGCCGCCTGCTGGTCGACCACCATATGGGTTCTTAAGTGTTTCTCCTAGTGGGCCGTCTCCTTCGTGGGCCTCGGCACTTCCTGCCGCAAAGCCAGCTGCCCCTGTCGCAGCCGCTCCAGTGGCCAAGCCCTTAAGAACACTCCGCCGCGACGGGTCTTCAATTTGGTCTGACGCCTGAACCTGTTTGTCGTCCTGGTCTTTTCTACTGTCTTCCTTGGTCATGGATTGGTCCTCGGTTAGAAGTATCTCACAGGTTGCGCTTCAACATCCGGCGAAGCTCGTTGATGAGTTCAGATTTGATGTGGGCCCATTCGGCGCGCTCTGAGGCCGTGATCGATGCGTCTTTCGAAAACGCAGATGCTTTCTTCAGGTCTTCGATGACCTCGCCGAGTAGCGCATCGGAAAGTTCTGGAATTTCTTCAATCAGGTCCACCGTCACTGGAAAAATCCCGACGCCCACTATCTATTCTCAAATCAAGATGAGTGCGGTTGACCGCAAAGGCCAAGTGAGTCACCGTGAGTTGGGGGTGAGTTGACATTGAACAAATCCAACGATTTGCTAAAAAATCAACATATTGGACAGACGTCTCCAGAGCTCGTCCGGGAAGCTCTGAACCAAATTGTATCAAGCGAAGGGTTTCAAGCCTCGCCCCGCCTGAAGCAATTTCTAACCTATATAGTAGAGGAATCTCTATCGGGTCGAAGCGATCAGATCCGAGGTAAAGCTATCGCTGTGGAGGTCTATGAGCGTCGCATTGATGGCACTGGTAGTCAAAACCTGGTTCGCGTTGAGGCTAGGCGACTGCGTCGTCTTTTGCATCAGTTCTATGAAGATCACTGGGACGGCAATGGAGTTCGCATTTTTGTTGACCCCGGCGGATACAAGCCGCGGTTTTCATACGTACCTACAATTGAAGACCGCACATCAAGTGCGTGGGACAGCGATGAGCCTGATGGGCGTCGGCGTTCGCTGAAACTGCTGCCAGCCGGACTGGGTGTTCTTGCATTAGTCGCTATGCTTGGCATCTGGATGAGCCAGGATAACGGAGAGGTTGTGCCAACAACTGGATCCATCGAACAAGCAGAACGTGTGGCGCTTGGTGAACAATCATTGACAAGACTCCAGGCGGCCAACCTTGCGGACCAAGCCCGAGGCATGTTTTTTCCCGTTTTTGATGTCAAACGTCAGCAAATAGCGCTGGGAATGTTCCAGCACGCGATGGAACTCGACCCGGCTCTGTCTGACGGCTATGCCGGATCAGCGCAGGTCCTGGCGATCCTGGCGGTGTTGTCGCCGGATGAAGCACAAAGGGATGATTTCTTCAATCAAGCCTCAGAAATGTCTGGAAAAGCGCTTCAATTGTCCCCGGCCGACGCGTGGGCAAACAGCGCAAATGGTTGGGTGCTGGCTGTCAAAGACCAGCCAAACGAGGCATTGAAATACGCAAGGATGTCGGTCGAACTGGCGCCGACGGATGGCCATATTCTCGACCTTGCGGGTATCACTGCCATCTTGGCTGACGCCCCGGAACTCGCTGCCGAGGTTAGCAACTCAGAGAGACCTAAATCAGGATCTGGTAGGTTTGGTGCGAGAAACATCTGGGGTGTGTCGCAACTTATGCTCGGGAACTACGAAAATGTTGTTGAAGCCTTTCAAGGAGCGCTGGCTGCCGGAGCGCCAGTCAGTGCTCCTTCGCTCTTATTTCAAGCCGTTGCGCACGATCAGTTGGGAAACTCAGAAGAAGCACGACGGCTCGTCGCTGAAATGCGCAGGACATGGCCTGAGTTTCCGTCCGAGTTTCTCGCCGACAGGATTTTCCACAACGACATCAATACGCGGAATATGATACTGGAGACACTGAGTAGATACTGACGAAACGTATTGCGGCTATTGCCTCGAAACGAGCGTCAAAATCTATTCAAATAGTTCTGCTTTGAAAGCGTACGGGGGTTGATAAAACCGGCGATAGAGCCGGACCACGCCGTCTGTGGATTAAGGGTGGGCTTTGCAGATTTGCAGAGTCCACTTTCTGCGCATAGCCGACACTCGGGTGGGCTGCGGTACGAGAAACATTGACCTCTTGTTCGTGAATGAGCGCCTTCACTAACAGAATGGTTGCTGTGGCATGTGCAGGGAACGACTGCCTCCTCACCAACTACCCGAATTGAGACCGGCTATGACCGGTTCCATGGAAAGACTTTAAGCTTACGCGTTTTATTGGCCTTCTCCGCAAAACTGTCTGGCTCATAATCAGACTACCTTTTCGCGATCTATTTGGCGTTGCAGTTCCGCTCTTGGTTGAGGTTTGCACAAAACTTTGGGCAAATCACGCAATGTTATGCGCAAAATTCAATACTATGCGCATACCTACAATTGTGTAGGACGCCGCGAACACGTTCGCGCTCCCGTTCGGAAACATTGAGAAATTTCGCTGGTTGACGCCCAAAGAAATTCGCGAAGATTGCTCAAAACAATTCGCGATCTGTTTTCACTCGCGAACGCCCAAGAGCGCAAACGAATATCGTCTTTGTGAGACTCACAAACGGCCCCATTTCGATTTTGGAGACAGCGAGGTCTACAAGGAGAAAATCAAGGAGATACGCGCCCGTCAAAAGGCGATGGTATCGGCCAAGGAGGCGACCATCTGCCCTACGGACTGGACTGTCGAAGGCAGTTGGGCAAAGGGGCAAACCAAGATCAATCGTCAGTCTCGTTTGACCATGCGCGCTTTCAACAACGAGTGTGAGGCGGCGATTGCGAACACGCGTTGGAACAATGTGGTCGCCATGGAAAAGCGAATATTGAATGCTTTGAAAGCGATCTCCAAAGAGAACACCTCCATGAATCTTCACATCAATGAGGAATACGTGGCGCTCAAAGTCGACGAGTTGCATTGGACCCACGAATACCGTGAACAACTGAAGGCAGAGAAAGACGAACGCGCCGAACTTGCCGGGGCGGAGCGTGAGGAGAAGAAGCTTCTCGCGGAGGCACGAGCCGCTGAGAAAGAAGAGCGGAAATATCAGGAGTTGCTCGAAAAAGCGCGCAAGGAAGCCGGTGGCGGTGAGACCAGTGAAGCCATGCAGATGAAAATTCAGGAGCTTGAAACTGCCTTGGAACAGGCTCACGCGAACAGCGAGCGCGCCCGTGCCATGGCCGAGATGACAAAGTCCGGATACGTCTATGTCATTTCTAATGTCGGTTCATTTGGGGAGGACTTGGTCAAAATCGGCCTGACCCGGCGCCTTGATCCCAACGATCGGGTTCGCGAGCTGGGTGATGCCAGCGTGCCATTCGGTTTCGACACGCATGCGACGATCTATTCTGAAGGGGCACCGGCACTGGAAGCGGCGCTCCACAAGGAATTTGCGGAGCAACGCGTGAACATGGCGAACATGAGAAAAGAGTTCTTTCGCGTTTCGCTTGATGAGGTGGAAGACGCTGTGGCAAGACTCGCACCCGATGCTGAATTCTTCAAAGATCGCGAAGCTCAGGAATGGCATGAAACCTTGGCCCGAAGAAAAGAAAAGCTGATGAAAATCAACGACTCGGAGGCAGACGAACTGCCTGCCGAGATATGACATCAAAGATTCCGGTTACCCTACAATAAATTCATTGTAGGGTAAAAGAAGTTTCAAGTATCACACGGCAACCGGAACAGCTGCCTGGACAGATCTTCTTAGATCCCTAAAAGACGGTCCTGTCCCCAACCTCCGTGGATCACCAAAGCTGAAGTCTATCGGCAACAAGGCCTATTGGTATGGTCAATACCGGATCGGCAAAGAGGTCATCTATCAATATATCGGTGAAAACAGTGAACAACTCAGAGATCAGATCTCCCGACACAAATCAATCGTCGCTGCAGAAAAGCAGGCCGGGCGAGAACGAGCCCGCCTGATACGAATTCTCAGAGCAGAGGGGTATCTGATGACCGATATGGGAAGTGGCCAGATATTATCCTCCATGGCCAAGCTTGGCGTGTTTCGCTTGGGAGGAATAGCTTGCACCACGCAGAGAGGGCGACCCGTTTCTTGCGGATTGGCACATGTGGTTTGCCATTCTTGTCAGTTGATACATTGGGTGACCATGTCGTGACTCAATTTCTGCCATTGGCCGGACGATAAGCCGTGAGGATTTGGACAATCTGCTCACGACACTTTAGTCAAACTGCCTCACCGGGATTAAGGTGTAGTCCGTTCCCCCTGACACGTGAGCATGTCGGATTTCGGGGCAGGGGCACAAGAGACGGGTGGCGAAGACACCTTTCGTGCACTGCCCGCGACGATGCATGAAGGGTGGGCCGAAAGACCCACCCCTGGCCTACGCCAATCGGAAGCGGTGGATCAGGCCGCCGCGTAGTGATTGAACACTTCTGTGGTGCCATCCTTGCGGATCAGGAAGACCGAATAGGCTTCCCGCTCACTCTCCGGCCCCATGCCGGGTGAGCCAAAGGGCATACCGGGAACGGACAGCCCCACCGCATCGGGACGTTCGGCCAGAAGACGCCGGATATCAGTTGGCGGCACATGGCCTTCGATGACGTAGCCCTCGACCAGGCCGGTGTGACAGGAGGCCATCTCCTCCAGGACACCCTTGGTGGCTTTATATTGAGACAAGGTCTCCCAGGAGGCGTTCTGCACCTCCATCTCGAACCCGTCGCTCTGCATGATGTCGATCCAGGCACTGCAACACCCGCAGTTCGGGTCCTTGAGGACCTCTACCCGCGGTTTGACGGTTGCCAGAGCCGGCGGGGCCAGAGTGATGGCGGAGGCACCAAGGCCAGCCAGGAAGAGGCGGCGGTCGAGTGTCGGGGGGGTCATGTCATTTCCTTTCCGTTTTCGCGCCTGCGGTGCGACGATGGTTCTTGTGACCGAAACCGCGGGCAAGTGTCATGATATGTGTCAAGCGAGCGGTCAGGAGCCGCCCTGCATCTGTTCGCTTTCGGTGCGCACCGCCTGCATATCGCGGATGCGCTCGGGCCAGGTAGATTTGATATAGGCCAGGATGTTCCAGATCTGCTGATCGCTCAGGCTGTCGCCGAATCCCGGCATACCGCTGGCGAAACCGGACACGCCGCGGGCATCCAGCGCCGCTTCACCACCCTGTTTGGTGTAGTCAAACAGCAGCGCATCCCCGTGATGCCAGGTATGGCCGGTCTCATCATGAGGCGGAGCAGGCAGGGTGCCATCCTCATTTGGGGTGCGCCAATTGGGTTGCCCCTCCAGCTCAGCTCCATGGCAGGAGGCGCAAAACTCGGCATAGAGCACCGCGCCCTCCTCAACATCGGACGTTTTCGGTTGCACTGGCGGTCCTGCCTGCGTGCTCGACGGCGCGAGCCATACGACCGCAGCACCGGTGACGACAATCCCGGCCAGGACAAATGCAAAGATGGTTCTGGTTTTCATTGCCTCATCCCCCTTCATGTTCGTCCATCAGATAGGTCGCAATGGCTGTCCGGTCGGCCTCGGTCAGAAAACGTGTGCCGTAAAGCACGACCTCGCCCATGGAACCGCCAAAGACGTCCCCTTCGGGTGTGATGCCGGTGCGCAGGGCATAGGCCAGGCTGGCCACATCCCATCCCTTTTCAGCCAAAGTCAGGTGATCGATGGCCGGTGCTTTCTCACCGCCTGGCAGCGCATCGCTGCCCCGGAAGTGCTCCGTGTTGGACTTACGCGCGCCGGCGAAGTTGCGTCCGGTATGACAGGCCGCGCAATGGCTGGCTCCTTCGACCAGTTCACGACCCCGGTTCCATATTTCGCCCTTACCCGCCACCGGCTCTGTCCTTGGAGGTTCCAGATAGGCGGCACGCCAAAGTTTCAGCCCCCAGCGCTGGTTGAACGGAAAGACCATCTGAGGCGTCCGCGATGGTTCTGCGACCGGTGGCACGGTTTGGAAGGCAGCCCAGAGATCGGCAATCTCCTGATCCGAGAAATTGGCATAGAAAGGATAAGGGAAAGCCGGGTAATAGGCGTGCCCTTCGGGCGAAACCCCCGCGCGGACGGCACGGGCGAACTGCGCCTGGCTCCAACCTCCGATCCCGTGGTCAGGATCGGTGGAGAGGTTCGGCGAATACAGCGTGCCAAACGGGGTTTCCAATGCCACACCGCCCGCCAGTGGCGCTCCGCCTTTCGCGAAATCGGTATGACACGCGATGCAGCCGGAGGCACGGGCCAGATAAGCACCGCGGTCGACATCCCCCTCCAGGGTTATGGGCGCGAGAGGCTGGCCAATCGGCCGGGCCATCAGGCCTGCAAGGCTAACGGCAGCGATAACCGCGCCGATCAGTCCAACGCGATAGAACTTGCGCATTGTCCTGGCCTATTTCTCGACCCGGAAACGGGTATGGCAGGCCGAACAGACTTGTCCCATCATGGTGAAAACCCCGTCGGCCGGCATCTGTGACAGGTCCTTCATGCCGCCGTTTGCGGCGCTGCCCATCATGCCACCCCCCATCATGGCGCCACCCACCATTGTGCCGCCCTGACCGCCCATCATACCGCCGACAGCAGGCGCGTCGCCGGCCATCATCAACCCGTTTTCGGAAGCTTCCGCCAATCCATCCGCCATCACGCGCAGCTGATCGGCCAGGGCTGAAAACGCCTCCCAGTCCTGCCAGATCTCTGGCTTCGCCTCGGATGGTGCATCAAGGCTGCCGTCGGGGAACAGTCTGGTGAGCGCCTCGCCCGCATGGCGGCTGATATCCTCCGACCGTTCGCGCACCACGGTTGCATCATAATCGACCTGCCCCCGCATCATCGGCGTCAGCACTTTCATCGCCTCTTTCATCACGCCCATGCCATCCATGCGTTCTTTGACAACGCCGGTAGCTCCGCCATGCGCAAACACCGATTGGCTTGCCACAGCCAGAACAGACGCAACCACCGCGCCCAGCAAAAGTTTTTCAGTTTTCATCGGATTTCCCTGTCTGAGTTATCTCATCACGCCAAAGGGCGTATGCGGATACGGATCAGATCAAGGATTTGGGTGGGGGCGGATCAAAATTCGAAACCACCGGGATGCCGTTCGTCGCGCGCGGCAGTCCATACCGTTCGCTGCATTCCAATAAATCCGCATTCAGATTCGACAGTTGGACGATCGCAGGACCGCTGCAGAACGCCCCACCGTGACAATGGCCCTGATGGTCCTTTGCGGAATGTTCAGCGTGCGTTTGAACCTCGTCGGAAACCACGGAGGGCTCATGTTTTCCATGGGCCTCAGCGACACCGCCGGACAAAAGCAGAGCAGCGGCGAACACGCCTGCCGCGACGAGCATCAGCCCGATCCATCTGCGATTGTCCAAAAGCACCGCTCAGCTCATCCCGTTGTCTTGTTCCAATTCTCTCACCGAGGCGATGATGTTCTCAACGTCCGCGCGGGTCAAGCCCTCGACCAGCGACAACTCGCCGAACCGCCAATGACGCGCGTTCACGCGCTTCTATTCCCTTGCGTTGAGCCCGAGACCGGCAGTGATATCTGCACCGACAACTTCCATTCGGCGGCCCGTCATGATCAACGCCTGGAATACCGCCGGCAAGACGTTTTATAGCGCTCTACCTCACTCTCGGACGGCAGATCACCGGACGGCGCCTCAAGCCGATCGATCTGTTCGACGGAGAGTCCCGAGACATCCGCCAGCGCGTCTTTCGTGAGCCCCGCCAGCTTTCTCAGTTTCATGAGCTCCAGGGCAAGGTCCGTCTTCTCCTGATTTTGCGCGAGAAACTCTTTGAGCTCTGGCCTCTCCTCCAGGATCGCTTGCTTCAGTTCTTCGACGCTCATACTGCTTCCTTTCCCAACCAACCCCTCCAAATCGATGCCATGCTACCAAAAAATTGCCTGTCCGGGCACCCTTTGCAGCGTCATCGCCAAACCTGGCAGACAAGGGATACGCGTAAAGCCGGTCAATCCCGCCAATCGCATGTTGACACATCCGGGCCGGAACCTTCCAAATGCAGCAAAAATTCGGAAACGCCGATCATGTCGAAACAAAGCAAGACTCTTTCAAGGATCCTGCGTCACGAGCCTGAACTCGTCGGGCTGACCCTTATGCCGGGCGGCTGGGCGCGTATTGACGATCTTTTGCGGGGGATGAAACGCATCGGTCAGCCGCTGAATGTCGCAGAGCTGCGCAAAATCGTCGAGGAAAACGATAAAAGGCGGTTCACAATCTCGGACGATGGGACACTCATTCGCGCGGCTCAGGGACACTCGGTCGATGTTGACTTGGGTCTCGAAGCCGTGGCGCCGCCGGAAACCCTGTATCATGGCACTGCCAGATCAAATCTCGACAGCATTTTCAGCGAAGGTCTGAAACCAGGCAGGCGGCAACAGGTCCACCTTTCTCCTGATCCTGAGACCGCTGAAAAGGTAGGGCAACGGCACGGAAAACCGACCGTCCTTCGGATAGAAACTGGCAGTATGCATCGGGACGGTTATGCGTTCTATCGGGCGGACAATGCGGTTTGGTTGACGGATTTCGTCCCTGCGCAATACCTGGGTTTCTAATCCGACCGCGATACTTGCAAAACGGACGGGCACCTGAACCCGCCGGGCATACTGAATGAACATGGTGATGGACGGCAACGGTCGTGAGCAAACCATCTATGAAACAACGGTTCGAACGATTGGGCCTGTCAGGGAAATCGACCAGGTGCGGTCCGGTTCGTCAGAAAACACTGCCCTGATCCGAAAGCGGGGCAGTGAAGCGCAAGTGCCATCGGCCGCGATAGCCTTGGCGCGTCGGGGTGCCTCCATGCTCAAGGCGAAGCGTTGCCTGGAGGGTTTCTTAAAAGATGGTCAGGCCGCCATTCACCTGCCGACTGTGGAAGACCGAGGAGCACTGCAGGCAGATCTTGAGAAGGCTGGTATCGGCGCGCGGTTCTTAACAGCGGATGCTTAGGCTCCTTCTTCAGCTTCCAATTGTCCAGTTTCAGTAGTCTTGTCGCTCACCACAAGCACAAGCTGCACTATTGAGATCGGCAATGCGGTGGCAATGATAGAAGCTCCGTCAGTTGCTTGCCCTTGGTCACCAGCAATCAAGCATCCTCCTCGCCCTCGATCGTTGCATCGGTATCTGTCTCGATTGCCTCCGTCAGAGCATCCCTTTTGGGTTTCAGCTCGCCTGGCACGTCGAAATTTGTGTGGCGACCACCCTCAATCCTTTCAAGAATGGCACCCGCTGCTGAAGCGGCAACAGCTTCTTCAGCCACTGCTTCTGCGCTGTCACGACACCAAACATTTGATCTTTTGATTTTCTGTTTCAGCAAATCGTCCAGACAGCGCTCCAATTCGTCTGCAGGAACAAACTTGCGCAGAAGTGCAATCAGGTCGGCGCGGCTGAGAGATTGGAGCTTGCCGTCCATTCTGAGACCATAATCCAAAACGAGGCCCAGAGCCATGTTTGGTAAGGACTTCGCCAGAAGCTGACGGAGTCAGGCGTCGGCTGAAAATTGCAGATACCGCCCGTTGATGTCTCATGCGAAAAGGTGATCTGAACGAAATCAACAATCGCCGTGTGCTCTGCTGCTCATGCTGGCGATCGGAACTGAATAGTCGGCGGTCCCTCGCAAACCTCAGGAAGAGATCAGCCCCCTTCCGTCCCGGTAAACCTGCTTCCAGGGCAGAATGGAAAAGGAGGCCCTGAGACCCGTCGGCCAGAACGGATCGGCGTGGATCAGCTTCACGACCTCACTTTGATCCTCTGCCTCAACGATCCAAAGACCATCGCGCCCTCTGTTCTCGCCGTCTGTCAGGGGTCCGGCGGCTTCGACTGCTTCGGCGTTATCTTCGAGGAAAGCGATATGCTCTTTCATGTGAGCCGCCCGAATACCAGGATCGACATCAGCTACATCTTCAAACAGGACGATGAATTTCATTTAGGATCCTCATTTTGCTGTGCCAAAGCGACTATGGCAGAGCAAATTTGCTGTTTGGCAAAGTAATTTTACCAGTCTAATCTGCAAAAATGCAGGATCATGATTGGGATGACTTCAAATATCTGCTCGCGCTGCACAGAACAGGCACGCTGTCGGATGCGGCACGGCGGTGCGGTGTGAACGAAACGACGGTCGCGCGACGTTTGAAACGGTTGCAACAGACGCTGGGCATGACCCTCTTTGTCCGAAACGAAGCGGGTCGGCATCAATTGGTTGAATCAGCTCATCAAATACTCGAGCACGCTGAAACCATGGAACGCGAAAACACGGTGCTAAGAGAGCATCTGGATCAGTCCTCCGGCCAGGTTGCAGGCACGATCAGGATCAGCGCCGTTCCCGTGATCATCAATCAGGTCATTCTGCCTCACCTCGGAAAGCTGGGCGACAAGCATCCACACCTGACCGTCGAGCTGGTTCCTGAAGCACGAAACATCGACCTGACAAAACGCGAGGCCGATCTGGCCATCCGCTTCTCCCGCCCCGAACAGGGCGGTTTGACGACAAACGCCCAAAAACTCGGCGAATTGGGGTTCGATGCGTATTGCGGATCGCAGCTGACAAAAGAACAGCAGGATAGCGCTGACTGGATTTGCTACGATGATGCCTCAGTATCCCTTCCGCAGGCGCGATGGACAGAGGAGCTTCGAAAGCACCTCAAACAGCGCCCATGCGGTTTCCGGGTTTCGGATATCGACACCGCTCTGGAGGCAACGGCGAGAGGATATGGGAAAGCTGTCCTGCCGAAGCTGGTCTGCGGCGCAGACAAAAGGTTTCGTTGTATCGACACAGAGCCGTCGAAATCAGGCATGGCACGGGATGTGTGGCTGCTATCGCATTCAGATGAAGCGCGTTTGTCGGTAACCACTGTCAAATCCTGGTTGGCCGAATTGTCTTGGGCGTGACCACCGCTCGAAAGCAATGTCACGTCAGACATCATCGGTTACCATCAGATCTGCATATAGGGCCTCCACAGGCGTCTGACGCATTCCGTGTGGCGGAACATAAATGAGCCTCAGCGCCAGCTACGCCGGGGCTCATTAGCGGTATGGGCGTAGGCTTGTTGAAGCCGAGAATGACACGGGCTGCATAGCTGTAATCGCTTGCAAGTAATGAGACCCGCGGCTCGATTGCTTGGGCCAAAGCCTGGTTGATTGGTTTGTCCTGAGTTTGAAAAACTTTTTTCAAGTCCCAACTCAAGCTCCTGAACTCCAATGAAGGCTTGAGGAGCATTTCTGTCTACCAACCGCTAAATCTGGTTCAAAATGACCGGATCGGTGATTTTGTCGTCATCGACCAACAGGAACGCTTTGCTAAGAATCGTAGAGAGAGTTGCATCACCTTCGAATGGCAGTGCGATCTTTTTGGGTTTCGCATCTGGAACAATGCAAACATGTCTTCGGTTTGCTTCAAGATGAACGGCCGCAGAACCCAGGTGAATCAGATATGCGTGTTTTCTGCCCTGCACTTTCAGATGCATGTCATCCAAGCTGAAATATTTGGCTTTCTTCAGGCGCGGCAACAGAATTTCAAGCATCTCGCGACGCGTTTTGGCGGACCCTTCCAGCCGCCGAGTGTGGCTGGTAGCCTAATAAATGTCTGCGTCCCGGCGCCATTGGCTCGGGTGCTCGGCATCACGTCCACGATCCTCCCATTCTGGGTCCAGACTGATCGAGGACACAGACGTGAATAAATCACAATGGCGCAGGATTTCGGAAAATACCCTTGACGGAATCTCCTCCAGCGGCTGCTCGTCGCCGCGTCCAAACCGCGCTTTGCTGTCCAGCTTGTGAAACTTAAGTCCCGCTTCGTGCATGACTGCTACGTAGGAACTGGCCAATTAGGTGTCAGTTGGGAGTTCTGGTTGGAGGAACCATTCCGGCACAGCCTGAACCTGAACCAGTTGCCTCGCGGCTCGAACAACGTCTTGAAACGTCATCACGTTGTCCTTCATGACGGCCGAGGCGCCCTTCAAAATACGGAGCACTTGCCCGACGCGACCGCCGGACAAACCATAGAGCCGGACCGCCATTGGGCAGCATCATTTCCTTCAGTGTCTGGACAGTCAGAACGGACGCCGGTTCTTTCAGGCTGAGTTGCATGCCGACGCACATTCCTGTCGCGCAATCAATGGCCGCGCAATCCCATGGTCGGCTCACTGTTCCTTTGTCATCGACAACGACAAACAGATCGACTTGAGTGCTGTCCATCTCCACGCGTTCGAATGGCCTTTCTACTCGCGCAAAGTGACCCGCTTGCACGAGCCGCATTTTGGCCTCGTGACCGCCGACGCGTGTTTTCACAACGTCGGCGTGCGGCAGGCTGCGGATGATCCGATCAACAACCTTTTGGCCATGCGGTTGCGGTTCAATGCCATAGTTGGCACATCGCTCGAGATAAACGGCTCGGGCATCTCTCCAGACCGCCTTCGCTGTTTTGCGGTCCGTTTTCAGATACTGCTCTTCCAGAATATCGAGGACAATTTCTTCGAAAAGCGCATCGTTGCGAGTAGTTCTATTCCCGGATCGGTAACGGCCATCCTCGAGGCCAACGTCACCTTGCTCACGATGTGCCTTTGTTCATTTCTGAATAGCCCGGACGCCAGAAAACCTTTCTGCATGCTTTGCGAAACGCAGATCCGCAAGAAAGTGCTTACGCATCAATGTGATCCGCTCTTCCCAATTGAAGCCATCTTGCCGCAGTCTCCCGGCCATGTTGATGACTTCAGATCGAAACTGCGCGTTTAATCTCTCTTCGCTACTTATGTATCGACCGGAAGCTGATGCCTGCTCATCAGGTGCAACGTTGCCAAGCGATATTTGATGCCGGAAATCTGTGTCGGATATCTCGTGAACCACGCCTTCAGGCGATTTGAGCTGCACTGCAGGCCGCCCGACAACTCGACCGATGACTTCATGCTGAACCCCATCGATACCAATTTGGCGCCCGTCATATTTTTCGATCATCTCTGTCATAGCGCAAGAATCTCCAGATGCGCAGTGCTTCCACCTGCGGCCACCAGGGGTGTTTTGTCGCGAAATCTGGTGCTGATTTGAGCAATCTCGCGACCCGAGATCGTCGTTAGAAAATTCACAGCCACAAGATGAAAATCAACGGTGCCGGCAAAGCCGACAACCGTTTTCTTCATACCCTCAAAATTCGATGAAATTTGGGGCCGATTTTGTCCTAACCCAGAGGTCGTCCAGACGCACCAGCGCGAACGATTATGGGCGTCGCGAACGATTATGGGTGATCCTACAAATTGTCTAGAAATCCAGGTTTTCGACGCTCAGCGCGTTTTGCTGGATAAACTCGCGACGCGGTTCGACGACATCGCCCATCAGCTTCGTGAACAAATCATCCGCTTCGACCATGTCATCTACACGCACTTGCAACAGCGTTCGCGCATCGGGGTCAAGCGTGGTTTCCCACAGCTGATCGGGGTTCATTTCGCCCAGACCTTTGTAGCGTTGCAGGGACAGGCCCTTCTCACCCTCTTCCAGAATCGCACGCAACAGGTCCAGAGGCCCGTGGATTACCTGGCTGCGATCGCGGCGGACCAGCGTTGCCGGAGTGTTATAAATCTCTTGCAGACTTTGAGTAAAGCTTCCGGTCTTTCTTGCCTCGCCCGAGCGTAGCATCGGGCCGTCCAGAGTGCGGACCTCCTCGACGCCGCGCAGGATACGGGCCAGACGGATGCCGTGATCTTGTGTAATCCGACCTTGCCAACCGCGCTCGTATTCCAGCGCGATCAGGTCCAGCCGGGCCGCAACTTTATTGGCCACGCCTTGCAAATCGGCATCCACTGCGCCCGGTACAAAGGCGCCGGCAACGGCGGCTTGCTCCAGAATATGGCGGGGGTAGTGGGTCGGGAAGGCGTCAAGAACACGTTTGAGCTGACGTGCTTCGTCCACCACGCGGGTGAGGTCCTGACCAATGATTTCCTCGCCCGTACCGAGTTTCAGAACTGCCCCTTCGACGCCCTGATTGACCAGGTATTCATCCATCGCCGCCTGATCCTTTAGATACACCTCGGACTTGCCGCGCGATACTTTGTAAAGCGGCGGCTGCGCGATGTAGAGGTAACCGCCTTCGATCAGTTCAGGCATCTGCCGGTAGAAAAAAGTCAGCAATAGGGTCCGAATATGGGCACCATCCACGTCCGCGTCGGTCATGATGACGATTTTGTGGTAACGCAGCTTTTCGATGTTGAATTCATCGCGCCCGATACCGGTGCCCAGCGCCATGACGAGGTTACCGATTTCCTGACTGCCCAACATCCGATCGAACCGCGCGCGCTCAACGTTCAGAATTTTACCCTTGAGGGGCAAGATCGCTTGCGTTTGCCGGTCGCGACCAGTTTGTGCAGATCCGCCCGCAGAGTCCCCCTCGACCAGAAAGACTTCGGTTTTTGTCGGATCTTTTTCCGAACAATCCTTTAGCTTACCAGCCAGAAAGTTCACATCCATCGCTGTCTTGCGGCGGGTCAGTTCGCGGGCTTTGCGGGCAGCTTCGCGGGCCAATGCGGCCTCAATGATTTTGCCGACAATGATTTTGGCTTCGTTCGGGTTCTCTTCGAACCACTCGGACAGTTTTTCGTTCATCAGACCTTCGACCGCAGGTCGCACCTCGGACGAAACCAGTTTGTCCTTGGTCTGAGACGAGAACTTGGGATCGGGCACTTTCACCGACAGCACGCAGGTCAGACCTTCGCGCGCATCGTCGCCGGTAAAGCTGACCTTTTCCTTTTTCGCGATGCCACTGGACTGCGCGTAGTTGTTGATCGTTCGGGTCAGCGCACCGCGGAAACCCGCCACGTGCGTGCCGCCGTCGCGTTGCGGGATGTTGTTTGTAAATGGCAGAACCGTCTCGTGATAGCTGTCATTCCACCACATCGCGATTTCAACGCCGATATCGTCGCGTTCGCCCTTGATATAAATCGGTTCAGGCATCGCGGCGGATTTGGAACGGTCCAGATACTTGACGAACTCCTTCACGCCACCCTCGTAGAACAACTCGGTCTCAAGCCGTTCCGCCGGGCGTTCGTCGATCAGGATGATCCGCACACCTGAGTTCAGGAACGCCAGCTCGCGCAGGCGCTTTTCAAGCGTCTCGAAGGAATATTCCAGATTCGAGAATGTGTCCGTTGAGGCGAGGAACCGCACCTCGGTTCCGGTACGATCGCCGCATTCGCCGACCACTTTCAGATGCTCCACAGTCTCTCCGCTTTCGAAGCGGGCCAAGTGTTCCTTGCCGTTGCGCCAGATGCGCAGTTCCAGCCATTTCGACAGGGCGTTCACGACCGAAACGCCCACGCCATGCAAGCCGCCCGACACCTTGTACGAGTTGCTGTCGAACTTACCGCCCGCGTGCAACTGGGTCATGATGACCTCGGCGGCAGAGACACCCTCTTCCGCGTGGATATCAACCGGAATTCCGCGGCCGTTATCGCTGACGGAAACACTGGAATCCGCGTGAATTTTCACGGTCACATGATCGGCATGATCGGCCAGAGCCTCATCAATTCCGTTATCGACCACCTCATACACCATATGGTGCAGCCCCGAGCCATCATCCGTGTCCCCGATATACATGCCAGGGCGCTTGCGAACCGCCTCTAACCCTTTGAGAACTTTGATGGAATCAGCGCCGTATTCCTGAGGTGCCTGTGCGTCTTCGGACATTCCGTGAGTACCTATATTATTTTGGTAACTTATACGTTCTCTGGTGGGGATTGTCACGCGATCCCCCAATATTTTGTGGTGGAATCGGGTGAATCAGGATTACTCGGCGAACTGCCGCCATTCGGTCAAAGACGATCGATATCCGCCGCAATATCCGCCGCGATTGCCCGCGCATCTACATCCCTGCGATCTGCCGATAAACGCAACCCCAGAAGGTCGGATTGATAGCGCATCGCCAGTTTCTCCGGATCGTGATCGGAACTGAGTTCGCCCAGCTCCTGCGCGCGACGAAAGAGGTCGGCGAAGCAAGCTTTCATCTCGGCCATGTGTATGGCAGCTTTTTCGGCCAACTCATGGTCTTTTGCATGCAACTCGGCATAGGTTTTTGCAAGCATGCATGCCTTCACGGGCATCTCTGTCGCCTCGATCACCAGCTGCGGCTGCGCCTGCAGCGCCCGCTTGGGACCCAGTTGTTCCGCCAAGGCCGACAGGCGGGCTACACCAGCGCGCGTATAACGCTCTAACGCAAGAGCATAGAGCGCATCCTTGGACCCGAAAGCCGCGTAAAAGCTGCCTGGCTTCAGCTTCAACTCGCGCTCCAGATCTTTCAGCGACGTCCCCGCCCAGCCCTGACGCCAGAAAATATCCCTGGCCTGGTCAATCAGCGCATCACGGTCATACGAGGGTTTTCGGGGCATCGACCTCACCATTTCTTGAATGATCATTCAAATATATACTTGAGTGATTGCTCAATAAACCCTATTTCGGAGTCATCGCGCCAAAAAATGGAGTTTCGACATGGCAAACTTTCCATCCCACGATCTGACCACCGCCCCTGAAGGATCCAAACCCCTGCTGGAAAAATCTCAGGCAGCTTTTGGTCGCTTGCCCGGCCTGCACAAGGTTATGTCTGAGAGCCCCCAGCATCTGGAAGGCTATCAGGTTCTGCACAACCTGTTCCTGCAGACCGATTTCGACAACGATGAGAAAACCGTTGTCTGGCAGACCATCAATGTAGAAAACGAATGCCACTACTGTGTCCCGGCCCATACCGGCATCGCAAAGATGATGAAGGTGCCGGACGAGATCACCAACGCCCTGCGTGACGAAACTCCGTTGCCCAACGCCAAGCTCGAGGCGCTGCGTACTTTCACCCTGCAGATGATGCACCAGCGTGGCAACGTCACTGACGAGCAGATGCAGGCGTTCTTTGATGCCGGCTATTCGCACCGCGCGGTATTGGACGTGGTTCTGGGGCTTGCACAGAAAACCATGTCGAACTACGTCAACCACATGGCTCAAACGCCGGTAGACGAGGTCTTCCATCCCCTACTTTGGAAACGCAAAGTCAGCGAACTCGCTTAAGGGGTCACGACCGAACCTTCATCACCTTCGGTCACAACCAGCGTCTGGGCGCGATCGCCCAGATCCGCAAACAGCTCAGGCCCGGTGCCCGTCATCCAGGCCTGAGCGCCAAGCGCGCAGATCTCATCATACAGCGCCGCCCGGCGCCCGGCGTCCAGATGTGCCGCCACCTCATCCAGCAAAACAATCGGCGGCGCCCCAACCAGGCCGGCCAGCGCCCGCGCGTTGGACAGGATCAGTGAGACCAAAAGCGCCTTCTGCTCTCCGGTCGAGCAATCCTTGGCGGGAACGCCCTTGGCAGCATACACGCCCCATAAATCCGACCGATGCGGGCCCACCAATGTCCGGCCCGCCGCCAAATCGCGAAAGCGGCTTTCGGTCAGCGCCTCGCGCAGATCGTCCGATGTCTCAGGCATGGCGCCCTCGGTCTGCACCAGTTCCAGCTCCGCAGATGGAAAAGCCGTTTCGGCTTGAGCCTGCGCCGCGCGCAAATAATCCAAAGCGGCCAGTCGTGCCGCGTGGATGCGATGGCCCATCTCAGCCATCTGCCCCTCAAGCGCGGCATACCAGTGCGCGTCCCGTACTTGTTCTTTCAGCAGGCGGTTACGTTCCCGCATTGCCTTTTCATAGGTCAGGGAAGCTTCGGCATGGGTGGGATCAAAACTCAGGGCGAGCCGGTCCAGAAACCGCCGCCGACCCTCGGCTCCTTCGATCCACAAACGGTCCATTGACGGAATCAACCAGACGACGCGCGCCAGCTTTCCCAGATCGATCTGCGTCGCAGCCTTTTCATCAACCCGAACCTGACGCGCCGCGCCGCTTTCAGACCAGGTCTCAATCTCATATTGTTGACCCTGCGCCTGCAACAGCCCGGACAATTTCCAGCCCAGCGCCTCGGGTCGCCTCGTCATCTCGGCCGCACTTGCCCGTCGCATCCCGCGACCGGGCGAGAACAAAGACACCGCTTCAAGGATGTTGGTTTTGCCGGCCCCGTTTGGACCATGAATGGCCACCGGCCGCCCATCCAACGACAACCGCGTCAGCTTGTGGGACCGAAAGTACGAGACCGTAAGCTCGGTCAGGGCCAAAGTCATGACCCCTCCCTTCTTCTGTTTTGATAAACCTCCGTCGGAGGCATCGACCGTCAGCGCAATCAGACGCGCATCGGCATGACCACGTAAACCGCGCTCTGGTCATTGCCTTCACGCATCAATGTCGGATCACCTGCGGAATTGAACAGGAACACCGCATTTTCGCGATCCACCTGAGACGCAATCTCCAGCAGGTATTTGGCATTGAAGCCGATTTCCAACCGCTCGTCGCCATAAGCGACAGCCAATTCTTCCTCTGCCGCACCGCTGTCAGGGGCGTTTACCGACAGCACCAGTTTGTCACCGTCCAGTTGCAGCTTCACGGCGCGCGAGCGTTCTGACGACACAGTTGCAACCCGGTCCACGGCCTGTGCGAATTCGGCGGCATCCACTTCCATCTTGCGGGTGTTGCCCTGCGGAATGACGCGCGTGTAGTCGGGGAAGGTTCCGTCGATCACCTTCGACGTCAGCGTGATGTCCGGTGTAGCGAAACGCACCTTGGTTTCGCTGACCGAAACAGCGATATCCATCTCGTCATCGTCCAGCAGCTTGCGCAGCTCACCGACGGTCTTGCGCGGTACGATTACGCCCGGCATGTCCGCCGCGCCATCGGGACAATCCGCGTCGATGCGGGCAAGACGGTGACCATCCGTTGCCACACAGCGCAACACCTTGCCGCCTTCGGGGCCATCGGTCACGTGCATGTAGACACCATTCAGGTAGTACCGTGTCTCTTCCGTCGAGATCGCAAATTTCGATTTGTCGAACAGACGGCGCAGCAATGCGGCCGAGGCCGTGAAGTTTGATTGGTATTCCGACGACGCCATCACCGGGAAATCTTCTTTCGGCAGTGTCGCCAACGAGAAATTCGAGCGCCCAGCCTCGACCGTCAGACGACCTGCGGCGCTGTCGGCGGTCAGAGTTACCAAGGCTCCGTCGGGCAGTTTGCGCACAATCTCATGCAACGTGGTTGCGGCAACCGTTGTTGCGCCAGCCTTTTCGACTTGTGCGGGGGCTTTGTCGACTACCTCGATGTCCAGATCGGTTGCCCGAAACAGGACCTGATCGCCTTCCGCCTCAATCAGCACATTGGCCAGGATCGGAATTGTGTTGCGGCGTTCCACAACGGACTGGGCCTGAGAGACGGCCTTGAGAAGGGTGCCGCGTTCGATGCTGATCTTCATACCCTCTATTCCTCTGACTTGCGTGCCGAAAATGGGCGGGACTGGCACGTTAGCGGTTCCACCCTGAGGCACAAGGATTTTTTATGGTTTTCTGGGTCGGATTGCCCCTACCGTCAAGAGGCACGTGGCTGTACGGGCACAGTTCATCTTCGACCGTGGACAATAGCGCACAAGAAAAAACCCCGGACCTGTGGCCGGGGCATTTCGTGAGCGTGGATGATTTAAGTCAGGCCTCCAGCGAGCGGCGCAGCATTTCCACGTCTTCGGCGATCTGGCCATCGGTCAGCTTCAGCTCTTCAATGCGCTTGACGCCGTGCATGACCGTGGTGTGGTCCCGCCCGCCAAAGCGGCGGCCAATCTCGGGCAGTGACCGGCTGGTCAGCTGTTTGCACAGATACATCGCAACCTGACGCGGACGCGCATACGAGCGGAGGCGTTTCGGCCCGATGATGTCGGACAGGCGGATATTATAGTAATCTGACACTTTGCGCTGGATCTCTTCGACAGTGATCTTGCGTTCCGAGGCGCGCAGCACGTCAGCCAAACAATCCTGTGTCAGCTCCATATCGATCTCACGCCCCACCAGAGAGGCAAAGGCGAACAAACGTGTCAGGGCGCCTTCCAGCACGCGAACGTTGGTCGAGATACGATGGGCGAGGAATTCCAAAACACCGTCGGCGATCGTCAGGTCGGGATAGGTGCTGCTGTATTGCTGCACCTTGTTTTGCAGGATACCCAGACGCAGTTCATAATCGGTCGGATGCAGATCAACGACCAGACCGCATTGCAAACGCGACTTCACCCGGTCCTCAAGATCCTTGATCTCACCCGGAGCGCGGTCGGCCGAGATGATGATCTGCTTGTTCTGATCCACCAGGGCATTGAACGTGTGGAAGAATTCCTCCTGTGTGGAATCCTTGCCAGCGATGAACTGCACGTCATCGACCATCAGCACGTCCACCGAACGGAACAGATGTTTGAAATCCATCATCCGACGCTCACGCAGTGCCTGAACGAAGCGGTACATGAACTGTTCGGCAGACAGATAGAGTACGTTCAGCTCTGGATGCTTGGTTTTCAGCTCCCATGCGATGGCATGCATCAGGTGGGTTTTACCCAAACCCACGCCACCATAAAGAACCAGCGGATTGAAGGTGACCGGCCCGCCCTCGGATACGCGGCGCGCGGCGGCATGGGCAAGCTCGTTGGGTTTGCCAACGACAAAACTGTCAAAGGTGAACCGCGCGTCCAGCGGCGCCGCCTGCAGAGCTTCGAGCGCTCCATTCGCTAAGTCTGTCGCAGATACAGATTGTTCCGGTCGGGCGATCTTCTGGGGTTCGTCTGCGGATGGTGCAGGACGCACTGGCGAGTTGGCTGCCGTGCGGAAAGCCAGACGCTGCACTGTCTCACCCGAGGTGTTCAGCTCATAGAGAATAAGGTCCGCGAAATTTTGACTGACGTAGTTGCCCATAAAGTTGGTCGGCACTGAGAATACAGCCACACCATCCTGCAACTCTTTAAATTCCAGAGGTTCAATCCAGGTGGTGAAATTATTCTTACCGACGGCTTTCAGCAACTTGCTACGCAGTTGTCCCCATTTCTCTTGTGTCATTCAGCGCCTCACGCATCCCATTAATTATCGACCTGTCAGCCTTATCAAAACGGCCAGGTTCCCTAATATTTTGCGTTCACACACAAGGATACCCTTGCGCCGGATCGCCCGATCCGGCGGGTATTTTATGAAAGTCTGCGCGCCAAAGCCTGTCCCACAGCAGAACATATCGGCCATCTAAGGCACGCGTCACAATCCAGTTTTTCGACAGGGCGAGAATCGTCGGAAACCCGAGACCCACAGCAGATCGTCCGTCCGGCAATTGCCGGTTTTCGAACATTCGTCCCTAGATCATCCTGATGCCCGTCAGTTCGATCTTTGGAACAGCCTGTCCCCCCAAGCGAGTGAATCGCTGACTTAGTGGTAACAAGAGGGCACGGGTTGCGGCAACGAAACTCTGATATTGACTCGGGTCTGAGAGCGAAAGAATCTCTCGGGCTCGGGAAGACGCGGCATTCCGGCAACAATGAAAAAGGCGCCGCATGGTGCGACGCCTCTTTCAAGAATTAACACTTGACGTGCTTTTCCGAGAATCAACCCAGCGCTTTAACGCGCGCCGACAGACGCGACATTTTGCGAGAAGCAGTGTTCTTGTGGAAGACACCTTTGGTGACGCCGCGCATCAGTTCAGGCTGAGCCTCACGCAGAGCTGCGGTTGCCACTTCCTTGTCACCGGATGCGATCGCTTCTTCTACTTTGCGCAGATAGGTACGGATGCGCGAACGACGTGCTTTGTTGATTGCGAAACGCTTTTCGTTCTGACGTGCGCGCTTCTTTGCCTGGGGCGAATTTGCCATGTGTCTTTGACCTTTGTTCGGTACGGTTATCTGGTTTTGCGCGCCACGGATATCTCCGCACCGGGTCATCGATCACGAGTGTGAGTCGGGCCAGAGCGGGCCGCACGCGCATGTATAGCGGCGGTCTCTATCCAAGTTTGCAGGGTTTGCCAAGCTGATTCTTGTGACTTTCAAGCCGTCCACGAAAAAGGCGGGACTTGCCCGCCTGTTCTCAGGACAATTAACGCGGCTTACTTGTCGCGGAATTGCGCTGCACGCTTTTCAAGGAAAGCCGCCATGCCTTCCTTCTGATCCTCGGTGGCGAACATCGAATGGAACACGCGGCGTTCGAACAGCATCCCTTCGCTCAGCGGAACCTCATAGCTGCGGTTCACAGCCTCTTTGGCCGCAATCGCGGTCAGCTGAGATTTTTCGGCAATCTTCTGGGCTGCGCCCATCGCCTCGTCGATCAGCTTTTTGGCTGGAACAACACGGCTGACCAATCCGGCACGCTCAGCCTCTTCGGCATCCATGAAACGGCCGGTCAGGTTCATGTCCATCGATTTGGATTTGCCCACGAACCGCGTCAGGCGCTGGCTGCCGCCCAGACCGGCAATAACGCCCAGATTGATTTCGGGTTGCCCGAACTTGGCCGTATCAGCAGCGATAATGAAATCGCACAGCATCGCCAATTCGCACCCGCCGCCCAGCGCATAGCCGCCAACAGCCGCAATGATAGGCTTGCGAATGGCCGTGACACGATCATTGGCGTCGGCAAAAAGGTTGATGTTGAACACATCAACAAAGCTCATCTCCGACATTTCCTTGATGTCCGCGCCGGCGGCGAAAGCCTTGTCCGAACCCGTAACGACGATGCAGCGCACTTTGTCGTTGCTGTCTGCGTATTCCAGCGCGTCGCACAGTTCACCCAGTAACTGGGTGTTCAGCGCATTCATCGCGTCTGGTCGGTTGAGCTTGATAAGGGCGACGTGGTCTTCGATTTCGACGATGATCGTCTCAAATGCCATGAGGTCAAAGTTCCGGTTGTTCCGTTCAGGTACGATTCCTTATCACGCGATTTCGCTGGATCAAGTTATCTTTGGCATTGCGCGCAATAGAAGGATGAGCGACCGGACTGAGTGATTCTCTTGATCGCGGCACCGCAACCTTCGGTCCGGCAGGGCTTTCCCTCACGGCCATAAACATCAAAGCTGTGCTGGAAATATCCAAGTTCTCCATCGGCTTGGCGGAAATCCCGTAGAGAAGACCCGCCTGCCTCAATGGCGTCCTGCAACACCTGCCGGATGATCGGAACCAGCGCCGCCACACGCAGTGCGGAAATTTGTCCGGCTTTGCGACGTGGCGACACACCGGCGCGATAAAGAGCCTCACAGACGTAGATATTGCCCAATCCGGCAACGATTCCCTGATCCAGCAATGCGGATTTGACCGGACTGTTCTTCCCTCGAAACGCTTCAACCAAGTGTTGCTCGTGAAAGTCGTTGCCCAGTGGTTCCGGCCCCAGAACCGACAGCAGCTTGTGATCTTCAGCGGTTGACGTTGGCATCAAGTCCATTGCCCCGAACCGGCGCGGGTCATTGAACGTGACGCGCGCGCCATTGGCCATGTGAAAGACCACATGGTCGTGCTTTTCCGGAGCGGGATGGTTATGCGCAAACTGCCCAAGCGGATCACCGGACACTGTCATACGCCCCGACATGCCCAGATGGATCAACAAAGTCTCGCCACTGCCGAGGTCGGCCAGGATGTATTTCGATCGCCGCCGCAGACGGTCTACTCGCTGCCCGGTCAGCCGCTCAGCCATGCGTTCGGGAAACGGCCAGCGCAGATCAGGACGATTCACATCCGCCTTTACGATTACCACCCCCTCCATCGCGGGGGTCAGGCCGCGTCTTACTGTCTCGACCTCAGGCAATTCGGGCATTTGGGGCTCCTAAATCAAAGGGCCGCATTGTGCCCCTGTTCCAGAGCCCTATAACAGAGGCGAAATTCGACAAACGGCAAGGCAAATGTCCGACAACAGCGACAAGACCACTCATTTCGGGTTCGAAACCGTCCGCGAGGCTGACAAGGCCGGACGCGTACAGGGCGTGTTCAACTCGGTCGCCTCGAAATACGACGTGATGAACGATGTCATGTCGATGGGTATCCACCGCGTCTGGAAAGACGCGATGATGGACTGGCTTGCGCCTCGGCCCGGCCAGCGCCTCATTGATGTTGCAGGGGGTACCGGCGACATCTCATTCCGGTTCTTGAAACGCGCGGGGTACGGCCACGCGACCGTTCTGGACCTGACCGAACCGATGCTGGTCGAAGGTCGCAAGCGCGCTGAAGCCGAGCAGATGGTGGACAGCCTGAATTGGGTGGTTGGCGACGCGATGGCCCTGCCGTTCGAAGACAACACCTTTGACGTCTATACGATTTCCTTCGGCATCCGGAACGTGACCCGACCGCAAGAGGCCCTGAACGAAGCGTTCCGCGTCCTCAAACCCGGTGGTCGTTTGATGGTGTTGGAATTCAGCCAGTTGCCCAACGACGGGCTGCAAAAGCTCTATGACCTCTACAGTTTCAATGTCATCCCGCGCATGGGCAAGCTGATCGCCAACGATTACGACAGCTATCAGTATCTGGTGGAATCCATCCGCAAGTTTCCGGATCAAGAGACGTTTCTGGGTATGATTCGCACCGCCGGTTTCGAAAACGCCAAGTTCCGCAATCTCAGCATGGGTATCGCCGCGCTGCATTCCGGTTGGAAGATCTGATACATGCGTGGACCCCACAACATCATTCGCCTGATCCGCACAGGCGCCACGCTAGAGCGCACAGGCGCTATGAACGTCGTCTTGGACGCGTTCGAAGCCCCACGCGCGGTGCGCATCCTTGCCCATACTTTGGGTAAACCGTTTCAGTGGCTGGGCTACAAGGGCGACCCCGAGATGCCGCCTGCCACCCGCGCGCTAACTGCATTGGGCCCCGCTTACATCAAGTTCGGCCAGGTTCTGTCGACTCGCCCGGACGTCGTCGGTGAGGAATTGGCGGAACAGCTGCGCGTTCTTCAGGACAAATTGCCCCCGTTCTCTCGAACCGAGGCCATGGCAGAGGTTGAAAAGGAGCTTGGGCAACCCGTCGCAGAGATGTTCAGCGAGTTCAGCGAACCGATCGCCGCCGCTTCCATCGCGCAGGTCCACAAAGCCAAGCTGGCAAGCACTGGCGAGGATGTCGCCGTCAAAGTTCTGCGCCCCAATATCGAACGCGCGTTTCGCAAGGACGTGGACGCGTTTTATTTTGCCGCCCGTATAGTTCAGCTTTTTGCCCCCGGTGCGCGCAGGTTACGCCCGATGGAAGTCATCGAGCATTTCGACGGCGTTGTACGCGGCGAGCTGGATCTGCGGCTGGAAAGCTCTGCGGCCTCGGAATACGCCGCCAACACCAAAGACGATGCCGGGTTCTGGCTGCCACCTGTTGTTTGGTCCCTGTCTGCGCGCCGCGTTATGACGCTCAGCTGGGCGGACGGCATTGCACTCGGGGACAATGACGCGCTGGATGCGGCAAATCATGACCGCCGCGATCTGGCAGAGCGTGTCCTGCGGATGTTCCTGCTTCATGCCCTGAGGGACGGCTATTTCCACGCCGACATGCATCAGGGTAACCTGAAGGTCGCGGCCAATGGCGATATCATTGCCTATGATTACGGAATCATGGGCCATATCGATGAATACACCCGACGGGTCTATGCCGAGATTCTGTTCGGTTTCATTCGCCGCGACTACAAACGTGTAGCCGAAGTGCATTTCGAAGCCGGTTATGTGCCCGCCAATCAGGATGTCGATGAATTCGCCCGCGCCCTGCGTGCCGTAGGTGAGCCTATCTTTGGAATGGACGCCACGCACATCTCGATGGGCCGACTACTAAACTACCTGTTCGAAGTCACCGAACGCTTCGGTATGGAAACACGGACCGAACTGATCCTGTTGCAACGAACGATGGTCGTGGTCGAAGGCGTTGCCCGGTCTTTGGATCCGCATACCAATATTTGGGAAGTAGCCCGCCCCGTGGTCGAAGATTATATCAAGCAATCCATCGGCCCCCGCGCAGCCCTTCGGGATTTTGGCAAGACTGCAATGGTCCTTGCCCGTTTCGGCCCGCGCCTGCCTGTGCTGGTCGAAAACGCCCTTATCGCACAGACACATAAAGACGAGCCACCAAAACCCGGCCTCGCAACTGCGATTCTGCCCGCAGCGCTGGGCGCTGTTGCAGGCGCAGTGATTGTCTTGGCAATAATGGCGCTCGGCTAGTTTTGATCCGCCTGCTTCCGCAGGCGGTAAATGTCCTTCAGCTGAATTGCAGCCTGTCAGGTTGGGGGGTGACTGCCCCCTATCCGTTCACCTGTCAGAGCCGCTCGATTGCAATGGCAATACCCTGCCCGCCACCGATGCACATGGTGACCAATCCCTTTGCGCCCCCGACGCGCTCCAATTCATACAGAGCCTTCAAAGTGATGATCGCCCCAGTGGCTCCTACCGGATGGCCCAGGGCAATAGCACCCCCATTCGGGTTCACTCGGGCTGCATCAAGCCCCAGCTCCTGATTGACGGCCAAAGCTTGCGACGCAAAGGCTTCGTTGCTTTCGATGACGTCGAAATCCTCTACCGACAAGCCGGTTTTCTTCATCAGGTTTTGAACTGCCGGTACCGGGCCGATGCCCATCACCTCGGGACGAACGCCAGCGTGTGCGTAACCCAGAATGCGCGCTTTGGGCTTTAAACCGGCTTTCTCTGCTGCGTCTGTAGTTGCCAATACCATCGCCGCAGCACCATCGTTGATGCCCGATGCGTTGCCTGCCGTGACACGTCCGTCCTTTTTGAAAACAGCACGCAACCCAGACAATGCTTCAACCGTCGTCGCCTTGGGATGCTCGTCTACAGCGAAGTCCACCATATCGCGTTTGACCTTCACCTGCACCGGAGTGATCTGGCTTTCGAAATATCCGGCATCTATGGCTGCCGCCGCGCGGGTCTGGCTCGTCAAAGCAAACTCGTCCATTTGCTCACGGCTGATTTGATGCTCATCCGCCACATTTTCCGCCGTGACCCCCATATGCCCTGTGCCGAACGGACAGTTCAGCGCGCCCAGCATCATGTCCAACGAGGCGACATCCCCCATCTTGGCACCCCAGCGTGCCTGCGGCACGATATAGGGACTGCGCGACATGCTTTCCGCACCACCAGCGACGGCGAAATCCGCATCGCCCAGCATTAGAGACTGAACCGCCGATACAACAGCTTGCGCGCCCGAGCCGCACAACCGGTTCACATTCATCGCCGGGGTCTCGTTCGGTATGCCCGCCTGCATTGCCGCGACACGTGACAGATACATATCCCGAGGCTCGGTACTGATCACGTTTCCGAACACCACGTGACCGATTTGGCTACCTTCGACGCCCGAGCGCTCCAACGCCGCCTTGGTAACGACGGTTGCCAAATCAATCGGTGCAGTCGAGGCAAGCGCGCCGCCAAACGTTCCAATCGCTGTGCGGGCTCCGTCCAGTATTACGATGTCGGTCATGTCTCACTCCTCTTGGATTTGGTGACAGTATGCATCCGCAGCATCCGCCTGTCGCGCAGGACGTTCCGTCACGACCGGAATTGACAAAGCACCGCCAAAGGCGCATGAAATTCCGTCATGACGGAAAGCACAGACGATATCCTGACACTTCTGCCCGCCCGCCTGAAAGAGGCGCGTCGCGCCAAGGGGCTGTCTCTTGAAGCCGTGGCCAATCTGAGCGGCGTGTCCCGGTCCATGGTCAGCCAGATCGAGCGCGGCGAAAGCAGCCCGACAATCTCGACCTTGTGGAACCTGACCCGAGCATTGCAGGTGGATTTTGCGGGCCTTTTGGAAGAAGGCAGCGGCACCGACCGGATTGAGGTTCTCAGGACATCCGAAGTGCCCAGCATCGACAATATGGGCCAGAACTGTCGAATTCGAATCCTATCCCCTCCGGAAGAAGCTGGCGGACACGAAGTCTATGACATTCGTTTTGATCAGAACGGCGCGTTGAACAGCCAACCCCATACAAGGGGCGCGCAGGAGCAGCTTACAGTCTTGGAGGGTTCGGTTCGGGTGACATCCGGATCAGCAGCCATGGACCTGAACCAAGGAGATACGGCCCGTTATGCAGCTGATGTGTTACATTCGATCTCTTCGAAAGGTGGCCCGGCCCGCGTTTTCCTGATCGTCAAAAACGCCTGATTTCGGCGAATTTCCGCCTTCACGGAAATTTTTCCGTAATTTTGCATATCCCCTATTTGGGAAATGTATCCGTTATGTTAGACAAGCGACTCAAAGCAAGGAGATCGCCATGGCAGATGCATTCCTGTCCCACATCACGGACACTCTCGCGCAGATCGAAGCTGAAGGGCTTTATAAACGCGAACGAATGATCACCTCGCCTCAGGGCGGTGAGATTACTGTGGGCGACAAACAGGTGATCAACCTGTGCGCCAACAACTATCTGGGCCTTGCAGATCACCCAGCGCTGATTGACGCGGCCAAAGGTGCGATGGAGCCCAAGGGGTTCGGAATGGCCTCGGTTCGTTTCATCTGCGGAACTCAGGACATTCACCGTGAGCTGGAACAGCGACTGGCCAAATTCCTGAACAAGGATGATTCGATCCTGTTCGCCGCCTGTTTCGATGCCAATGGCGGGTTGTTTGAGCCTTTGTTAGGGCCTGACGACGCCATTATTTCGGACAGTCTGAACCACGCCTCGATCATCGACGGGGTGCGGCTGTGCAAGGCCAAACGCTATCGTTATCTGAACAACGACATGAACGACCTCGAAGCCTGGCTGAAACAGGCGCGCGAGGACGGGGCGCGTCATATCATGATTGCCACTGATGGCGTGTTTTCGATGGACGGTTATCTGGCCAACTTGCCAAAAATCCGGGAATTGGCCGACAAATACGACGCCATTGTGATGGTCGATGATTGTCACGCGACCGGTTTCATGGGGCCGAACGGCGCGGGTACGCCGGACCATTTCGGCGTCGACGTGGACATTCTGACGGGAACATTAGGCAAGGCACTTGGGGGGGCAATCGGCGGCTATATCGCTGGGCCGCAGCCAGTGATCGACCTGCTGCGGCAGCGGGCGCGGCCCTATCTGTTCTCAAATTCGCTGCCGCCCTCCATTGTCGCCGCCGGACTTGAGGCGATCCGACTGGTCGAAGAAGGCGACATGCTGCGCGCGCAATTGTTCGGTAACGCCAAATACTGGCGCGCAGGGTTGGAGAAGCTGGGCTTTGACCTGCTGCCCGGCGAGCATCCGATCATCCCGGTCATGCTGGGCGAGGCCCCGCTCGCGCAAGAAATGGCGTCGCGACTGTTTGATGAGGGCGTCTATGTCTCGGGCTTCTTCTTTCCGGTCGTCCCGCGCGGGCAGGCGCGAATCAGAACACAGATGAATGCGGCTCTGACCAAGGGCGAACTTGACCGTGCGCTAGCGGCCTTTGGCAAAGTCGGCAAGGAGTTGGGAGTGATCTGATGCGACCGAACACGATGAAGGCGCTTGAAAAATCCAAACCCGAAGAAGGGTTGTGGATGGTGCAGGCCCCAGTCCCCGAGATCAATCCGGATGAGGTTTTGATCCGCATAAACAAAACCGGCATTTGCGGCACTGACATCCATATCTGGAATTGGGACGACTGGGCTTCGGCGACAGTTCCGGTTCCGATGATCACCGGCCATGAATTTGCCGGTGAAATTGTCGAGATCGGGCGCAATGTCGTCGGGCTGGAAATCGGTCAGCGTTGCTCAGGTGAGGGACATCTGATCACCACCGACAGTCGACAGAGCCGGGCGGGAAAGTTTCACCTTGATCCCGGCACGCGCGGCATCGGGGTGAACGAACAGGGTGCTTTTGCACAATACCTGAAACTGCCCGCATTCAACGTGGTTCCCCTGCCCGATGATGTGCCAGATGAAATCGGCGCCATTCTCGATCCGCTGGGAAATGCCGTCCACACCGCGCTTAGCTTTGATCTGCTGGGTGAGGATGTGTTGATCACCGGCGCCGGGCCTATTGGCATCATGGCCGCCGCAGTTGCCCGCCATGCGGGGGCACGGCATGTCGTTATCACGGACATCAACCGGGACCGCCTCAAACTGGCGGAACACGTTGTCCCCAATCTGCGCGCAGTAGATGTAACCGACGAAGAGTTGCAGGACGTGATCGCCGAGCTGGGGATGAGAGAAGGATTCGACGTGGGTCTGGAAATGTCCGGCTCGCAAGCCGCGCTGGATCAGATGGTCGAGGCCTTGGTCATGGGAGGCAAAATCGCCCTGCTAGGGATTCCACCCGGCAAATCTCCGGTCGATTGGAGCCGTATCGTGTTCAAAGCCATCACCATCAAGGGCGTTTATGGCCGCGAGATGTTCGAAACCTGGTACAAGATGATCGCCATGCTGCAGAACGGGCTGGATGTCAGCCGGGTCATCACTCATCGCTTTTCAGTCGATGACTTTGCCAAGGGCTTTAAGGCCATGAAATCCGGACTCTCCGGTAAGGTTGTTCTGGACTGGACCTAAGGCGCTGGAAAGTTGCAAAATTAGTCCCTACACAGGTGCAAAACGGCATTCGGGAGGGGTGACATGGGCGACAGCAACAAGGATGATCGCATTCTGGAACGCGGGATCGAGGACACTCTGGTCACCGATTTCGCCAAAACACATCGCAAAAGCTATGGCGATTTTCTGCAGCTCAAGACCTTGCTGAACCTGCAAAAGACGTTTCAAGACCCGGCGCAACCGGATGAGATGCTGTTTATCATCATTCATCAGGTCAGCGAGCTGTGGCTGAAGCTGATGCATCATCAATTGGTCGAAGTCCGGCGCTTCCTGCAAGAGGATGATTTCGGTCCGGCAATGAAGAACCTTGACCGGATCAAAGCGATCCAGCGGCAGCTGATCGCCGCCTGGGAAACGTTACTGACCATGACACCCGCCGACTATATGACGTTCCGGCACGCCCTCGGCAATTCCTCGGGCTTTCAAAGTTATGGCTATCGTCAGATCGAGTTCATTCTGGGCAACAAGGACGCCTCGACCCTGAAAGTGCATGAACATGACCCTGAAGTCATGGAGATGCTGAATGCGGCGCTGACCAAGCCTTCGCTCTACGATGAAGTGTTGCGCATGTTGTCCCGGCAAGGATTTGACGTGCCACGCGACTTACTGGACCGGGACTTTGCGCAGCCCTACTCCGGCGACCCGCGTGTGGTGAATATCTGGGTCGAAGTATTTCGCAACACGGAAGAACACTGGGATCTGTATGCCTTGGCCGAAAAATTGATGGATGTGGAATCTCTGTTTCAACGCTGGCGGTTCGATCATGCCACAGCAGTGGAGCGTGTGATCGGCATGCAACCCGGAACAGGTGGCTCCAGCGGGGTCGCGTTCCTGCGAAAGGCGCTGGAGTTGCGGTTCTTCCACGACCTCTACGACATGAGGACCGAATTGATGTACACGAAGCAGGATTGAACCATGCTGTACCGGGGATTCACCAAAGAAGAGCTGGATCAGGAATACGCGCCCAGTTCCATGGTGGGCGGTGATCTGGCTCCATACATCGCCAGCTACGCAGCGCTCAGCGCCCAGTACCGCGCGCAGATGGAGGTTAAAGAGTACCTGTCATATGGCGATAACCCCGCGCATGTGCTCGATTTCTTTCCTGCGCTCACAGACAATGCGCCGCTGCATGTCTTCATTCACGGCGGGTATTGGCAGGCTCTCAGCCAGCGAGAATCTGCGATGATGGCCCCGGCCCTCGTCGAAAGCGGACAGGCCTTTGCAACATTAAACTATACGCTCGCCCCCGAGGCGCGTTTGGACCAGATGATCGGGGAATGCCGCGACGCGTTGCTGTGGCTGGCTTCGCAAGCCGGGGAACTTGGATTCGATCCGTCACGGATCAGCCTTTCAGGACACAGCGCGGGCGGGCATCTGGCCGCCATGGTCATGGCAACCGCGTCGGACACACTGGCCCGCGCCGGGATACGCGTTCGCGATGTGACACTTATCAGCGGTGTATTCGATCTGGAACCGATCAGCCTGACCCCGGTTAACGATCCGCTGCAACTGAGCCCGGTCGAGGTGCATGACCTCTCACCCAGTCTGCATTTACCTGCGCCCGGTCCGCGATACCGGGTGACAGTGGCAGAACGGGACACGCCAGAGTTTATTCGTCAAAGTCGGGATTATGCAGAACAGCTGCGCAAGGCCGGGCATTCAGTCAGTTTTGCCTTGCAGAAGGGGATGCATCATTTCGATATCATCATGCACCCCGGTACATTTCTGCCCACTGTGCCTGGGTAAACACGTGGTCTCAAAATGAAAACAGCGGCTCCAAGGAACCGCTGTTTTCTTCATTCGTTTCCGGATCAATCCAGCGTGCGAGTGACTTCTTCACGCTCGAATATCTCGATCACGTCGCCCTGACGGATATCGTCGTAGTTCTCGAAGGCCATACCGCATTCCTGACCCGACTGGACCTCAGCCACTTCATCCTTGAAGCGCTTCAGCGTCTTCAGCGTGCCTTCGTGGATCACCACGTTGTCGCGCAGTAGGCGGACGCCTGCGGAACGGCGGGCGACGCCTTCGGTGACCAGACAGCCAGCAACCTTGCCAACGCCAGTGACCTTGAAGACTTCGCGAATTTCGGCGTAACCGATGAACTTTTCGCGGATCTCGGCGCTCAGAAGGCCGGATGCGGCCGCTTTGACGTCGTCCACAAGATCGTAAATCACCGAGTAGTAGCGAATCTCGACACCTTTCTGGTTCGCGGTATTCCGTGCCGAAGCATTGGCACGAACGTTGAAGCCGAATATCGGTGCGCCGGAGGCTTCGGCAAGACCGACATCCGTCTCGGTGATCGCACCAACACCCGAGTGCAGCACGCGAACGCGTACTTCGTCGTTGCCGATCTTCTCCATCGCCTGAACGATGGCTTCGGCCGAACCCTGCACATCCGCTTTCATCAGAATCGGCAGCTCGGTGATGTTTTCGTCTTCCTTGGCTTTCTGCATCAACTGCTCAAGGGTTGTCGCGGCACCAGCAGCGGCGCGTTTGTCCTTGGCGGCTTGTTCACGATAGGCGGCGATTTCACGGGCCTGCGCTTCGGTCTCGGTCACGTTCAGAACGTCACCCGCTTCGGGCGTACCGTTGAGACCCAGAACCTCGACAGGAACCGACGGGCCAGCTTCTTTGACGCGCTCGCCCTTGTCGTTGATCAGCGCACGGACCTTACCGTACTGCTCACCCACAACGAAGATGTCGCCCTGGTGCAGGGTCCCGTTCTGAACCAGAACAGTGGCCACTGGACCGCGGCCCACATCCAGCTGCGCCTCGATCACGGCACCTTGTGCAGCGCGATTCGGGTTGGCTTTCAGCTCCAGAATCTCTGATTGCAGCGCAATGGCTTCCAGCAGCTCGTCCAGGCCCTGGCCAGTTACGGCCGAAACCTCGACGTCCTGAACTTCACCGGACATCTTCTCGACGATCACTTCGTGCTGCAGCAGGTCGGTGCGCACCTTGTCCGGGTTCGCATCGGGTTTGTCGATCTTGTTGATCGCCACGATCATCGGCACTTCGGCGGCCTTGGCGTGGTTGATCGCCTCAATCGTCTGCGGCATCACCGCGTCATCGGCGGCGACAACCAGAACCACGATATCCGTCACCTGAGCACCACGCGAGCGCATCGAGGTAAAGGCCGCGTGGCCAGGCGTATCCAGGAACGTCAGCGTTGCGCCGCCATCAGTCTGAACCTGATATGCGCCGATATGCTGAGTGATGCCACCGGCCTCACCCGCGACAACACGCGCGTCGCGAATCGCGTCCAGCAGCGAGGTTTTGCCGTGGTCAACGTGACCCATGATGGTGATGACCGGCGGCCGCGGCTGCAGGTCTTTGTCGTCGTCTTCAACCTCTTTGATGACATCCTCGACGTCCGAATCAGAGACGCGGGTCACCTTGTGGCCGAATTCTTCGATGATCAGTTCGGCAGTATCGGCGTCGATTGTCTGGTTCTGTGTGACCATCATGCCCATGTTCATCAGCGATTTGACAACATCGGCCACGCGCTCGGCCATACGGTTGGCCAGTTCCGAAACCGTGATCGCCTCGGGCAGCTGAACGTCGCGGATCACCTTTTCCCGCTCGACCGTACCGCCCATCGCCTTCTGACGCGCACGCTCCTGCTTACGCTTCATCGCGGCCATCGAGCGTTGGCGATTGCCTTCGCCACCAGTGGCCTGACCAAGTGTCAGCTTACCCGACCGGCGGTTGTCATCGCGACCCTTGCGCGAGCCCCGCTGATCGCGTTCGCGATCCTGCTTACGCGGAGTGGCCGCCGGGGCCGGTTTGCTGGCAGGGCTGCGGGCGGGCTTGGGTTCTTCCGGTGCCGGGGCGGTTGCGGCGCGTTTGGCCGCTTCTTCAGCCTCTTTGCGCTTGCGTTCTTCCTCTTCGGCCTTCTGGCGTGCACGTTCTTCAGCTTCGCGCTGTTCGCGTTCCTTGGCCTCTTGCTCGGCACGTCGGCGGGCGCGCTCTTCTTCGCGCGCCTTTTCCTGTGCCTCACGGGCTGCGGCCTCTTCAGCCTCGCGCGCCTTGGCAGCCTGAAGCGCCTTCATCCGGCGCGCCATTTCGGCATCAGAGATACCTGCGGGACGACGCGAAGGATCACCCGTTGGCGCAGCACCGCCTCCCGGCTTGCTGGCGCCCGGCTTGGGAACCACCACGCGCTTGCGTTTGGTTTCCACCACGACATTCTTGGTACGTCCGTGGCTGAAACTCTGTTTCACATTTCCGGGGCGTGCCCCGCCACGAAGACCCAATGTCTTTTTGCCGTCATTATCGCTCATAAAGCTTCTTACCCTTCCGCGCGGCCCTTGCCGCCGTCATCCGTTTCGCGCAAGCCATGCAGGCGCTGCGCTTCCTCTACAACACGTTTGGCGAGTCCGCCAGAGGCCAGCGCCGCATGAATCACGGTTTGGCGCCCAAATGCCTGTCCTAACTCGTCCGAAGTCAGCCAACCGATGTATTTGCCGAAGTGCGGCGTGCTCAGTTTGGACTTACCGCGCCCCGATCCGTCGGTGGCCTGAATCAGCACCTGAGCCTCTTCCCGGTCCAGCCACGCCTTGACCTTTTCGTAGCCGGCAACCGCATCGCCCGACTTGCGTGCCAGACTCAGAAGTTCGATCACGCGGCGCAAGATCTGTTTTTCGACCTCATCGGCCAAATCCTTCGGCACGCTTACCTGCGCCTTGAACCCGCGCGCGAACAGTTTCTTGCCCACAGCCTGATCCAACGCAGCGCGATCCGCCGCCACATAGACCCCGCGTCCAGGCAATTTCGCCGCGACGTCCGGATAGACCTGACCGTCTGGCCCCGCCACAAAGCGTATCAACCCATATTTAGGCTGAACTTCGCCCGTGGCGATGCATTTCCGCTCAGGTCCTTCGGACCGATCCTTATGGACGCCACCGCGACCCATTCGCGCCACCCGAGACCTGAGATCAGGCCTCGGCTTCCTCTTCAGCGGCTTCGCCTTCGGTTTCTTCCTCGGCCTGTTCCAACTCGGCCGGATCAACCCAACCCAGCATGATCCGCGCGGTCATCACCATGTCCTGAGCCTCTTCCAGTGTCACACCGAAAGGTTCCAGAACACCATCATCCTTGATGCGCTCACCATCGACCGTGGTCCAGCCCCCTGCCAGTTCCCAGTCGGCGCAGGTTGCGAAGTCTTCCAGCGTCTTCACATCGTCCTTGGCCAGTGCCTCAACCATTTGGGGTGTCAGGCCTTCGAATTCAATAAGACTGTCTTCGGCACCCAGCGCACGAGCGGCATCCAGCGCCGCTTTGGCTTGCGCTTCCAGGAATTCACGCGCCCGGGTCTGTAGCTCTTGCGCGGTGCCTTCGTCGACGCCGTCAATCACCAGCAGTTCATCGATTTCCACATAGGCAACCTCTTCGAGGTTGGTGAAACCTTCGGAAACCAGCAGCTGGGCAAAGAATTCGTCCAGATCAAGGCTCTCCATGAACAGCTGGGTTCGGGCTTCGAATTCTTTCTGACGGCGAGCCGATTCTTCGGCTTCGGTCATGATATCGATGTCCAGATTGGTCAGCTGGCTGGCGAGACGCACGTTCTGACCACGGCGACCGATGGCGAGGCTCAGTTGCTCTTCGGGAACCACAACTTCGATCTTACCGGCTTCCTCGTCCAGAACAACCTTGGAAACCTCGGCTGGCTGCAGCGCGTTCACCAGGAAAGTCGGCTGATCTTCGTTCCACGGGATGATGTCGATTTTCTCACCCTGCAGCTCATTCACAACGGCCTGCACGCGGCTGCCGCGCATACCAACGCAGGCACCGACGGGGTCAATCGAACCATCGTAAGAGATCACGGCGATCTTGGCGCGCGAACCGGGGTCACGGGCGACGGCCTTGACTTCGATGATGCCGTCATAGATTTCCGGCACTTCCATCTTGAACAGTTCGGCCATGAATTCCGGCGCGGTACGCGACAGGAAGATCTGGTGGCCGCGAACCTCACGGCGGACTTCCTTGATATAGGCGCGCACACGGTCATTGGGGCGATAGCTTTCGCGGCCGATCTTGTCGTTGCGGCGCAGAACGGCCTCGGCACCGCCCAGGTCAACGATGACGTTGCCGAATTCCTCGCGTTTGACTGCACCGTTGATGATGGTGCCCGCACGATCCTTGAATTCTTCGTACTGACGATCGCGCTCGGCCTCACGGACCTTTTGCAGAATCACCTGCTTGGCGGACTGAGCGGCGATGCGGCCCATTTCGACCGGCGGCACTTCTTCAACGAAAACGTCACCAACTTCGGGCGCTTCCATATACTGCTTGGCCTGCTCGACGGTCATCTCGGCCTGATAGTTCTCAAGCTCTTCATCCTCGACCACGGTACGAACGCGAGTGAACGTCGCCTTGCCGGTCTTGCGGTCGATCGACACGCGGATATCCATTTCGGCGCCATAGCGGCTCTTTGCGGCACGGGCGAGCGATTCTTCCATCGCTTCGACGACCAGCCCGGGGTCGATCATCTTTTCGCGGGCCACGGCCTCGGCGGTCTGCAGCAGCTCCAGCTGGTTGGCTGAGGTGATTGCCATCAGTTCGTCTCCTCTTCGGACCCTTCGGTCTCAATCTCGTCGAAAGCGTTTTCGTTCAGCGAGCCAGCGTCCTTGCGCTGGCGCAGCATTTCTTTGATCAGATCATCGGTCAGGACCAGCTTGGCATCGCTCAGCCAGTCGAATTGCAAACCGATGGTTATCGTCTCGTCCCCTTCTTGGAGGTTGATCAGAACCTCGTCCCCTTCAATGCCTGCCAGCTCACCCTTGAAGCGGCGGCGGCCGTCGATCAGTTCCGAGGTTTCCAGCTTGGCCTCATACCCTTCGAACATCTCGAAATCCTTGAGACGGGTCAGAGGGCGGTCGATACCCGGGCTGGACACTTCCAGCGTATAGGCGTCGAGGATCGGGTCCTCGACATCCAGCGTGGCGCTGACCGCATTCGAGATTTCGGCGCAATCATCCACTTCGATGCCGCCATCGGGCTTATCGGCCATGATCTGCATGGTAGTCTGCTTGCCGCTCATCAGGCGGATACGGACCAACTCAAACCCCAGATCCTCAATAACGGGGGTGATGATCTCGGCCAGTCTCCGGTCGATGGCTGCTTTGGCTATCAGGTCGTTTGTCATCTGGTGCTCTACCCTTCAAACGGGCACAAAAAAACGGGCGCGCGGCCCGTCGATCTTTTCCGGTGGAGCCCCGGACCTTAGCCCGACACGCCGCTGTTGAAACTGCATATACGCAGGATGATCCGAATCTGCAAGACGAATGTCCGATATTGTTGCCGCTGACACTTATTCTGCGTCTGACCAACCTTCATCACGATGCGTCCCGTCACAGAAAGGCTTGTTTCCCGACTTGCCGCATCGACACAGGACATACTTACTTTGACACGCCCCTTTCGCCTTCAGTTCGGCGGGCGGTTCGACACCCAGGACCCAATAAGGGCCATCTTTCTGCACCTCGATCTGTGCACGGTCCGCATGCAGATGTTCCCGGGATTCATCATCCCCCAAGGCCAACGCACCCGACGGGCAGGCCGATACGACCTCGCGCACCTCGTCGATGGTTCCTTGATCAGGTTGAACCCAGGGCTTTTGCGATGGGTTAAAAATGTTGGCGGCCAGCCGCCCGCATTCCGCCGCATGCGAGCACAACAATGGATTGAAACTTACGGTTACGGAGTCGCCACGATATCCGATTATCCGATCTGGCCCCGCCGGAGTCCCACCGCGGCTTTCGAAGTCAACCTTCGCATGTGTTCCGTCGCAAAACGGTTTGTTTGCAGAATGCCCGCAGCGGCACAGCGCCATAACCTGTTTGACTTCGATTTCCCTTCCGGCGGCATCGCGCATCGAGTGAAGGTGTTTGACAATCAGTGGGCCGTTTTCACGTTCTTCGATCGTAGTTGTATCGGACATGTGAACATTCTCCCCTCAAAGGGTCAGCGTAGAGAAGCGCACCTGCTTGTCAAATTTCAAACACCTGCCTCAGACAAGCCACCATCTTTCGGCCAGGCGTCCGTCGTCCAACGCGGCGCCTTTTGCGATTTGGCGGGGCATGCCGACATTGGATGCGACGGCCAGCGCCAAATTCGCCTCGGACGGGTGATACCGCAACCCCCGCGTTCCGCGCAGATCGCTTGCGTCAGGAAAGGCGGCAAGGTCCACATAACCGTCCCGCAACGCCTCGGCCCGAACATGAGCATCTGGGATCACGATTACCTCGATCGCATCAACCCATCCTGCCTGGCCATCCTTGTAATGACCCGCAACCCTGCGCCCCAGGAAATGGCGCGTGTCCTCGGCCCGTTCGACCCGATAACAGCCGGTTCCATTCGCCTCGGACAAAGGCGATACGCCTTGCCCCGTACGGGTGATAACAAATCGGTTGTCAGCCAGCAGGAACGGAAGACCCGGATTCGCCTCGGCAAGTTCCAGACGCACGCTATTGGATGACAGGGCTTCGGCTTTCCCGACCTCGGACAGAACAGCCAGAACGTCGCGGATATCCAAGGCCGCCCCATCGTGAAACAGTACGTCGTCCCGTAGGCCAAATTTCCATACGCGCGCCACCGAGTCAGTTTCCCAGCTCGTCGCCAGTTCGCCACGCAGAGTTCCGTCGGCCGCAATCTCGGTCAACGTATCGTACACCGCGCCCCGCGCGACCTGCTCCAGACTATCATCCCGTGGCACGGCCAAACGCAGCGTACCACCCGGTTTTGGCGTATCGGCCAGGGACGCGCCCGTCGCCGCCAGCAACGCGGCAGCGGCACCCGAGGCGAACAAGGCACGACGATCGATCCGGTTCATGCTACGCCCTCCGCCACACGATCCATGATACGCACCAATTCGGAACTGATGCCCGGTTCGGACAACGCGTGCCCCGCATGGCGCACCAATTTCAACTCGGCATTCGGCCAGCGATCCGACAAGTTCCATGCGGCCTGCGGTGGGCAGATCATGTCATAGCGTCCCTGCACGATATGCCCGGGGATATGCGCGATTCGGTCCATTTGGTCCAATATCTGCCCATCCTGTTCGAGAAATCCACCATTGATGAAATAATGGTTTTCAAGCCGCGCAAAAGTGCGCGCGTATTCGCCCGGACTTTCCCCAATCGCCCCGTTGGTATGAATCGAAGCCAATGAGTTTTCCCAATGCGACCACGCACGGGCATAGAGAATCTCGGTCGCGCGGTCTCCGGAAAACAGACGTTTGTTATAGGCGGATATCGTGTCGGACAATTCGGCCTCAGGCAGCAACGAGGTGAATTTCGCCCATTGCTCGGGCCAGAACCTGCCTGCTCCGCCGCCGTAGAACCAATTCAGCTCGGCCTGCGTCATCAGAAACACACCGCGCAGCACCAGACGGCTGACGCGGTCCGGATGCGTCTGAGCATAGATCAGGGCCAGCGTTGCACCCCAGCTACCGCCAAAAGCAATCCATTCTTCAATATCGAACAAGTTGCGCAGCCGTTCGATATCCGCAACCAGGTGCCAGGTCGTATTGTCCTGAATCGACGCGGTCGGTTGTGACCTTCCGCACCCGCGCTGATCAAACAGAATCACCCGATACACACGCGGGTCGAAATACCGCCGCATGGCCGGGCTGCATCCACCACCAGGGCCGCCGTGCAGAACGACAACAGGAATACCATCAGGATTTCCGCATTGTTCCACATAGATACGGTGCCCGTCGCCCATATCGACCATTCGCTGATCGAACGGGTCGGTCGGCGGGTAAAGATATTGAACTGCGCGCTTTTGGTCCGGGTACTTGTCCATTATGGGCCTATATAGTCCTTAAGCGTAAAAGAGCACACGGAGACAGGAATGCAAGCGCATCCGAACACGGTCGACCCGTCCGAGATCGCAAAATTCGAAGCGATGGCTGCGGAATGGTGGGATCCGCACGGGAAATTCAAGCCCCTGCACATGATGAATCCCTGTCGCCTGGATTATATCACACAGCAAATCGCCGGTGAATTTGACCGTGATTTGAAGGCTCCGAAACCGTTCGAAGGGCTGCGTTTACTGGATATCGGCTGCGGCGGCGGGTTGCTGAGCGAACCCATGGCCCGGCTGGGAGCTAAGGTCGTGGGGGCAGACGCCGCCGAAGGTAACCTACCAGTGGCACGTATCCATGCGGAACAGTCCGGTCTGGACATCGACTACCGTCACACCACTGCCGAGGACATGGCAGCCGCAGGCGAGCAATTCGACGTGGTTCTGAACATGGAGGTGGTCGAACACGTCGCCGACCCGGCAGGTTTCTTGACCGCCTCGCAGCACTTGCTGAAACCGGGCGGCTTGCTGATCTGTTCCACCATCAACCGCAACCCGAAATCCTATGCGATGGCCATCTTCGGGGCCGAGGTCGTCATGCGCTGGCTGCCGCGCGGCACGCATGAATGGAACAAGTTCATCACTCCAGATGAGCTATTCGACCTGCTGCGCCAGGCCGGGCTGGAGCCGGTAGACCGCAAGGGATTTGTGTTCAACCCGATCCTGTGGAGCTGGTCGATCTCGGACCGGGATTTAAGCGTGAATTATGTGACGGCGAGTGTGAAGCCGGGGTAGGATGGGTTTTTAACCCATCATTACGACGACAAGCCAGACGCTATGGGTGCAAGCACCCGTCCAACGCTTACTCACTTTCGTAGTTCCGTTTTGAAATCAAACGGGCTGATCAATTGTTGATCAAGATCAGCGTCTATTGGTTTAAGCCACTCATTGTAAGTCGGTAGCCATCGCAAAACCGATTCTACCCCCCCCGTCAACGGTTCCTTCGTGGCTTGGATCGTCAACCTGCGTAATTCATAGTCGGCACCAAATCTGTCAGCAAGTTCGTCAGGGTTTACCAGTTGAATAGATGTTGGGTCTTCGATGTTCTCGAACGTAACCATTCGCGGCCATAAGTTCGGAGGAACATCGAGGGGTTTAGTCTGCCTCTCCACTTCACGAATGGCATCTTTGAACCCGGGAACGTTCTTGGATTCGCTCCGCATGGTCAGCCAAATCAACCGACCGGCTCCCTCGTCAAGCAATGCGAACAGATATCGCCCGCCCAGATCAGCCACGACGGCCTCGCCAGTGATACCAATATCGCCAAAATCCATGCCACCAAGCCAATCAATCGGGGCTCTAACGTCTACCCTGGTAACACTCGACGCGGTCACGGGACCGTCAGGCGTATCAAAATACAGCACCATTTTCTGATGCCAGGCCGCTCTTTTAGCGCAACCTGTCAACAGAACGGCCATGACGGCGAATATGACTATGTAAAATCTCAATTAGCTTCTTCCCGCCATGGTTGATTCCCAGCTTGATCAAATCAATCAAATGGAAGAAACTCTACTCCCCCTCCAACTGCAACCGCAAATCCCGCAGCACGGGCAGGGTGCTGCGGACCCGCTCCAGCCCCAGCTCTCCGACCACCTGATTGATCAGCGGCGCGATGGAGGAGATCGCCTGATCCCGCGCGCGGCGACCGGCGGGGCTGATCGCGACCATCTTGCGGCGGGCGTCGTCCCAGTCGGGGCGGATATGGATGTATCCGGCCCATTCCAGCTTGGCCAAAGTGTTGGTCATCGCACCACGGGTGACATGAAACGTGCTGGCCAATTGCGCCGGACTGCGTTCGTTGCCCACAAAGGCCAGATGATTCAGCACTGAAAAATGCGAGATTTCCATACCTTTGGGCAGCACGCGGCTTAGCCGGTTGCGCAATAACTGATCGGCGGTCAGGATCTCGCTGAACAGCGTGACCGCAATGGCATTGGTATCGTCTGTCATGGTCCGGTTCTGGATCAGGGTCCGTCAAAGGAACGGGTATGCGTCAGCGAATGTATACGCCGACGCGCCTCTGTCACAGAACTATCATCCAAATCGAAAATGTGAATGCCCGGATCGGTCCCTGCGTCGATCAGCACCTCTCCCCACGGGGCCACGACCATGCCGTGACCATAGGTATAACGCGTCTTTCCGCGGGTCTTGGGGTGTTCCCCGGTCTGGGCCGGGGCAATTACCCAACATCCATTTTCGATAGCCCGCGCCCGCAACAGCGATTCCCAATGCGCCGCACCCGTGACCGGCGAAAACGCAGACGGAACCGTCAGGATTCGCGCACCAGCCTGCGCCAAAGCCGCGTAAAGGTGCGGAAAACGAACATCATAGCAGATGGACAGTCCAACCCTACCGAATTCTGTCTCAGCTACGACTGCCCTGTTACCGGGCCGGTAGTTTTTCGATTCGCGGAACGACTCGGCCTCGGTGACCTGAACGTCGAACATGTGGATCTTGTCATACCGGGCCACGATCTGCCCCTGAGGGTCGATCATGAAGGATCGGTTGGCAAAGCGACCGTCCGCGTCATGGGTTTTGATCGCAAGCGAGCCGATCGCCAACCAGACACCAAGCTCTGCAGCCTGCTCGCGCAGGCCAGCCAGCGTAAGGTCATCCTCTTCATGCTGTAACACTTCGCGCTGCCGTGTCGTGCTGGTCGAAACGCAGTTTGTGACCTCAGGCGTCAGGATAAAGCGTGCGCCATGCCCGGCCGCCTCGGCCATCATGGCGCGCACCATTTCCAGGTTCCGGGTCGGATCGTCCGACGAGGTGATCTGCAGCAGCGCGCTTTTCATCAGGCCGCCAACAGGTTGTCCAACTTGCCTTGGCGCTCCAACTCATAAAGATCGTCACAGCCGCCCACATGCGTTGTGCCGATAAATATCTGCGGCACGGTGCGTTTGCCTCCGGCGCGTTGGATCATTTCCGGCTTGCGTTTGGGATGCATCAGCACGTCGACTTCCGAAAACTGGACACCCTTCTGTTTCAGCAAGCGTTTGGCCGCGTGGCAAAAGCCGCATAGCGGCGAGGTATAGATTTCAACCGACTTCATTTTCCGTCCCTTCGGGTTTCGCGCAATCTTCCGCGAATTAGGCATCCTTGGCAACGCGCGCCAGTGCCAACACGAAAATATGATTTGCCCCCGCTGCCTGACAAACACGCGCACAGGCTGCCAGCGTTGCGCCAGACGTCATCACATCATCCACCAGCAGCACATCACGCCCCTGAAGCCTGCCCTGCCGCTTTGGGTGAACCGCGATCGCGCCTTTCAGGACTTCGGCACGCTGTATTGCGGTTTTACCGTCCAGAACAGGCGTTTTAACACGGCGAATCAAAAGATCAGGGCAGGTTTCGATTCCGGTTTCGCGCCCCAGACGTTGTGCCAGCAATGCGGATTGGTTGTATCGGCGCTTTACCAACCGAGACCAATGCAAGGGAACTGGAACGACCAACATATCATCCCGGAACAAATCCCGCCCGGCCTGCGCCATCCAACGGGCGGCAGGGCGCGCCAGCTCCGGTCGGTCGCCGTGCTTCAAAGCCAGGATCAAGGACCGTGCGCGCCCGCTATAAAGAAGCGCTGCACGCCCGCTCTGCCATGGGCGCGGCGATCTCATGCAGTCATCACATTCGATCCGATGACCATCAGCCAAGCCCAGCAATGGCATCCCGCAACTTTCGCAGACAACACCACCGATAAATGGAGTTTCGCGCCAACACATACCGCATAGCCCAAAATCCGACTCTGTCAGTTCCTCGCATCCCAGACAGCGTGGCGGATAGATCAGCTGAACAACGGTTTGAATCCGATGCCACATGCGATAGTTGCGGCCTATGAAATTGCCTGTCTCCAATACACCCTCTCTGTTTGACCGAACAGCCCTTGTCCAGCACCGCGCTCGAGCGACGGACAACGCGCTGTTCCTGCATCGCGCCACCGTGGACGAAGTGCAGGATCGACTCTCCTTGGTTAACAAAACCTTTACAGAGCCTGCGATCGTATCTCCCTTTCCGCAGGCTTGGAGCAACGTCCTGCCGGGCGCCAAAATCGTTGCGGATGACGAGGTGCTGGCTCTGACATCAGCGGCACATGATCTGGTGATCCATGCTATGGCACTGCATTGCGCCAATGATCCTGTTGGACAGCTGATCCAGTGTCACCGCGCCCTGCGGCCTGACGGGTTGCTGCTGGTGGTTTGTCTGGGCGGCGAGACCCTGCATGAACTGCGCGCAGCTCTGGGGCAGGCCGAGATTGAGGTTTCTGGCGGTCTCAGCCCCCGCGTCGCGCCCATGGCTGAACTTCGCGATATGGGCGGTCTGCTGCAACGGGCCGGGCTGGCCTTGCCAGTGGCGGATTCTGTGCCACTAACAGCCGAATACCGTGACCTTTGGCATTTGATGCGGGACTTACGCGCGATGGGTGAAACCAATACTCTGTCTGCGCGCCTAAAACGATTTACGGCGCATTCGGTATTCGAAACGGCACAACAGATTTACGAGTCGCATTTCACAGCCCCTTCGGGCCGTCTGACGGCCACGTTCGAGTTGATCTGCCTGACCGGTTGGTCACCCGATGCCAGCCAACCCAAACCGTTACGCCCGGGATCAGCCAAGATGCGCCTTGCTGATGCCTTGCGCACAGACGAGGGCAAACTGCCCGATTGACGACCCGCCGATTCCCGTTATCTCAGGCCGGAACAGAAAAGCCAGGAAGCCCGACATGTCTGACGCCACCCGCCCCGCGAACGCGCACGCCGAACACCCCAAGGTTAAAATGGGACGTGTGGGCGTTCTGTTGGCCAATCTGGGGACTCCGGATGACTATTCCTATTGGCCAATGCGGCGCTACCTGAACGAATTTCTGTCAGATCGCCGTGTGATCGACTACCCGGCGTGGAAATGGCAACCAATTCTGCAGGGCATCATCCTGACCAAACGGCCTTTCAGCTCGGGCGAGGCGTACAAATCGATCTGGAACCATGACAAGGGCGAAAGCCCGCTAATGACCATCACCAAGGATCAGTCGGCCAAGCTGCGCCAAAGTATGAAAGCACGATACGGAGATAGGGTCCTGGTGGATTTCTGTATGCGCTATGGCAATCCATCGACGAAATCCAAAGTCCGGAAAATGGTGGCCGACGGCTGCGACCGTATCCTATTTTTCCCGCTTTATCCGCAGTACGCTGGCGCCACGACGGCCACTGCCAACGATCAGTTCTTTCGCGCCCTGATGGAAGAGACCTGGCAACCCGCAAGCCGCACAGTGCCCGCCTATTTCGACGAGCCAGCCTATATCGACGCATTGGCGCAGTCTGTCGAGCACGCTTACGCTACCACGGACACTAAACCGGATATTCTGGTCTGTTCTTATCACGGGATGCCCGAGCGCTACTTGCAACAAGGCGATCCCTATCACTGCCAATGCGTGAAGACCTCTCGTTTGTTGAAGGAACGCCTTGGATGGTCGGAAGATCGACTTGTCTCGACTTTCCAATCGCGGTTTGGCCCCGAAGAGTGGCTGAAGCCTTACACGGTAGACCACGTGGCTGAACTGGCGCGACAAGGAAAGAAGAACATTGCCGTTATCGCCCCGGCCTTTTCAGCCGATTGCATCGAGACGCTGGAAGAGATCAATGAAGAGATCAAAGAAAGCTTTGAAGAAGCCGGAGGTGAAACATTCACCTACATCCCATGTCTGAACGACGAAGATGCGCATATCGCAGCACTATGCAAAGTGATCGAAGATAACCTAAAAGGTTGGATGGATTGAACCTATTCTCCGATCAGACATAAAAGAAGGCGGTGGATTTCTCCACCGCCTTTTTGTCGATGAGTCTCGTCGACTTAGCTTGCTGCAACAGCTGCGGCAACAACGACCAACAGGATCAGCGGCAGGACGATGCCCTGCGACGAACCCTGAGTTTCTTCGACAACAACAGGTGCTTCAACAACCGGCTCTTCCAGGTTGCCAGCATATGCGGTCGAAGCAGCAGCTGTCAGAGCAGCAGCGAGAACGAGTTTCTTCATATTAACCTCCAGAATTTGCGCGATTCCCAATAGCGAAACCGCACATCTAAGACTTACCTCGTGAGTTTTTCTAATCAGCTATCCCCATGGATTGCAATTGCAACTTGCGCCGCAGGCGGCTTCGTGCGCGAAAGTGTCGTCAAATAAGCAACACTTGCGTGCCCACCTTCGTCATTGAGAACAGCTCGGCGATATCATCGTTGAAAAGCCCGATGCAGCCATTGGACGACCGGCGACCGATTTTGCGTGTATCGTGCGTGCCGTGGATGCGGTAATACTTCCAGCTCAGATATAAGGCGTGCGTTCCCAATGGGTTATCCGGTCCCGGTGGAATGTAGTCCGGCCATTCCGGGTTTCTTTTCTTCATCGAAGGAGTCGGCGACCAGCTTGGCCCCTCGACTTTGCGGATTACGCTGGTCCGTCCGCGACGCGTCAATTCCTCGGTCAGCGGTACCGATGATGGGTACAGCTTGTAGACGGACTGATCATCTGACCAATAATGCAGCGCTCTTGAGACCGTATCGACCAGAATCGCGCCGTTTCTGGTGTTCGAAAAGTACGGTTCCCAGTTCAGCGCCCGGAATCCTGAGACATTACGGCGCACCTCTGGCTCAGGTTCCGGAGCAGGGCGCAAGGGATCACCCGGAATGTATTGCGCCAAAGCCGGCGAAGCCAGACCAGCCGCAGCAGCCGCGATAAATCCGCGGCGCGTTGGTGAAAATATGCGCTTTTTGACCATGACGGACGGTCCTTTGTTATGTTCAGATACTAAATCCGGGTCATTTTATGGCCAGAATGCTTCAGTCGCAAATCAAACCGGCAGAATCATGCAAGGTTGCCCCATTGCACGTTTGCTCCGAGCGCTCAGGCGGGCTATTCCCGGTATCGACACAAAAATTAGGCCAACCATGACGCGTATTTTTACCTTACTCTTGATTTGTTTTGCCGCTTTGGCCGCCTGTACCGATTCGCGCGCGCCCTCCCTTGGCTCCGACGGTCGGCCTCTGCCTACGGTCTACAAGATTCGCGGGAACCCCGAAAAACTCCAATTCCGTATGCTTGATTCGGTCAATGCACTGCGTCAAGCGCAGGGATTGCAGCCCGTTCAGTTGAATGCCCAGTTGAACGCGGCGGCTGCCACGCACTCAAAGGACATGGCCCGGCAAAATCGCCCATGGCACTTTGGCTCGGACGGATCGTCCCCGTTGGACCGGGCGACCCGTGTGGGGTATTTCGGGACGTTCCTGGGCGAAGCGATTTCGGAAACCTATGAGACGGAAACCGAAACGCTGGCGGCATGGATGCAGGAGCCAGGCCCTCGGGCTGTCATTTTGGACCCCAAGGCAACGCAGATGGGGTTTTCCTGGCATCAGGAAGGTGGCGGCAAGATCTGGTGGACGCTCGAAATGGGCACCGGCGGCTGATCATCCTGATCAGTTGAACGACAAAGCCCCCGAAACTCGGGGGCTTTTTTTGTTTTCGGACCCTTTCCTTCGGCGGTCAGGCCGCTTGCATGGATTGGGCTTCTGTCAAAATCGCGTACAGTTTGACTGGGTCAGGGTTGGCCCTCAACTTAGCGCAGACCGTAGGTTCGCGGAGCGTTCGTGACACCAGCGCAAGTGCCTTGAGGTGATCGACACCGGCCTCTTCTGGCGCAAACAGCGAAAATGCCAGATCCACCGGCTGTCGGTCTACCGATCCGAAGTCCAGCGGCTTCTCCAAAAGCACAAAAACACCAGCAACTGATTCCAACTCAGAAAGTCGCGCATGCGGCAGAGCCACGCCATGGCCAACACCCGTTGGGCCCAGGCTTTCGCGTTCCAGCAAGCTGTCAACAATGGTCTGCGCATTTAACCCGAGGGTCGCCGCGCCAACGTCGCCGATTTCCTGAAACAGTCGCTTCTTGCTAGAAGCAGCAGACAATACACGCACTGCTTCGGGCTTGAGTATGCTCGAAAGCTCCATGGTCACGCTCCTGGGCTAAGCCCCCGCAATTGGCGAGGGCGTGCCACTTATCCTTGCCTGTTACGGATCGATCCAGCCGATATTGCCGTCATCGCGACGGTACACGACATTCAACCCATCCTTGTTCTCATTCCGGAACACCAGCACTGGGGCGCCCGCAAGCTCCATCTGCATAACAGCTTCGCCAACACTCAGCGATGGGATCTTGGTTTCCATCTCAGCCACAATCATGGGCTGCAATGAGTCGGGTTCGGCTGCCGTCTCAGATTCGTCCGAGGCGAGGATATATGAGGACGCGCCAAAGAGTTCAACAGGCTCGGACCGATCCTTGTGGTGGTCCTTCAAGCGACGCTTGTAACGGCGCAACTGTGTTTCCATTTTGTCGCAGCATGCCTCAAACGCCGCGTAAATTTCGGTTGCGTGGGCTTTGGCCTGGGCGGTTAGGCCTGTCGACAGATGTACGGTGGTTTCGCATACATATTCATGCGCCGAACGGGAAAAGACGACGTTGGCATCCGTTGGTCGCTGGGCATATTTGCCAACGGCTTCGCCCAACTCGGTCTGCACGTGAGTCTGCAGCGCCGCGCCGATGTCGATCTGTTTTCCGCTGATTTGGTAACGCATGTGATCTCCTTCACAATTCACACCCATTCTGACGCCGCGATACGCGACTGACTTCTTTTTATCGGGTGGGGGGTAGCGACATTATTTGCGGTAGTCTCCGAATCGGCCCTTCGAAGAAGGGACATCGAGATCCAGACTGGAACCGAAGAAATGCCATAAACCAATTGAGCCAAGAGCCGAGGGAAGAGTCAATCAAAACAGGTGTGTATATACGCGATTTCCGGCATGCGCTCGGCGCAATTCTGCGCAAGCCTATGAAATACGGAAATTTTCGCCCAGATAAACACGCCGCACGTTTTCGTTTTCGACCACTTCATCGGGGGTACCTGACATCAGAACCTGCCCATCGTGCAGGATATAGGCGCGATCCACAATTTCCAGCGTTTCCCGTACGTTATGGTCTGTGATCAGTACACCGATTCCACGCTTCTTCAAATCGGCAACCAAATGACGGATGTCACCCACGCTGATTGGATCAACGCCCGCAAATGGCTCGTCCAGCAGCAGATATTTCGGGTCAGCGGCCAGACAGCGGGCAATTTCCACCCGACGGCGTTCCCCTCCCGACAACGCGAGTGCCGGCGCGCGGCGCAGATGCTCGATCGAGAAATCCGACAACAGTTCTTCCAGCCGTTCCTTGCGGCGGTGAGCATGCTTGACGGTTATGTCCAGAACGGCTGCGATGTTGTCTTCTACGCTCATGCCGCGGAAGATCGACATTTCCTGCGGAAGATACCCGATCCCAAGGCGGGCCCGGCGATACATCGGCAGCGTCGTGACATTCTGACCGTCAATCGTGACAGTTCCCGCCTCAGGAAAGACCAGTCCCGCAACGGAGTAGAAAGTCGTCGTTTTGCCCGAACCGTTCGGCCCCAGCAAAGCCACGACTTCGGATCGATCCAACGTCATGGATACGTCCCGAATGACTGTTTTTTTCTTATAGGACTTGCGCAGCTTTTCGATCTTGAGACCGGAAGAGCCCTCGGCAATGGACAGGTTCGGCCGATTCATCAATTGCCACTCGGTTGCAAAATAGTTTTGACCCGACCCGTCATTGTAGCCGTGCCGTCGGTCAGATTCGCAACCATCTGATCGCCGCTGATAATGCTGGGGCCCTGCGTCAGCAAAACGTTGCCATTCATCCTGATCACACCGGAATCAATAGTATATTCCGCCCGGTCGCCTTCTGCCGCGTCAGGGGGGTTGACCAGAACCACATTCTCAGTCGCCTCGAGCCGCTGGATGGCCGAGCGTTCCTCATTGTAGATGACCATAACCCGCTCGGCTGTCAGACGCATCTCTCCCTGAATAACGATGACGCTGCCCAGAAACTCGGCCGTTCCGTCCTCTTGATTCACGTTCAGAGTTTCGGAGGTGACCTCGACAGGCAAAGTGGGGTCCGCCTTCACCGCCCCGAAAGCTACTTGCGCTTCCTGCGCCGATGCGGGAACGGCTGCACTTGCCAAAGCGATGCAAATTGAGGCTACACGTAAATCAAACACAGGTTATCTTTCAGCTTTCTGCGGCTCGTATATCAGCTTCACACCGTCTGTAAAAAGAATATGGACCGACCCGCCTTCTTTTTGTGTTCCGAAAACCATACGCCCGGCGGTGAAATCACCGATCGGACCGGTTCCATCGACCTGCCCGGGCGTGTCGCCACGGATTTCCTCCAGCGAGGTGTTTAGCAAATCCGTCGTTACGCGGATACCATCGGTTGTGGTTATCACCACATCTCCGACGAATGTCGCCGTTCCTTTGTCCGGGCGGATCAATCCCGAGTTGGAGTCCAGTGTGATGACGCCACCATTGCTCAATCCGAAACGCCCCCGAAATTCCGAAGCGGTCGGCGCGGAACCTTCACTGCCTTGTGTGGCGCGACGGGCCTCGACCTGCACCTCTTCGCCTTTGCTCGTTACCCCTTTGTAATTGGGACGTGTGACCGCCTGATTGGCTAGCCTCTCGTCGATCGCCTCGCGGGAAAACGGTACCGATACATTGGTTTCGATGCTGCGCGACAGAAGAAAAACTGTCGACAGCAGAATGATCGCCGTCAGCGGCAGCACCACCTTGAGGAACTGCACCCATCTGGAATGGCGATCCACGGCAGCCCCCTCAGCCCAACCCGACGCGCAGGCAGTCGTGAATGTGCAACAAGCCTTGCGCCCGTCCCAATTCATCTGCATCGGCGACGAACAGTGACGTGATCTTACGATCATTCATGATCGCCACAGCCTCTTCGGCCAGCGCACCCGGGGGGATGGTGGTTGGATTCTCGGTCATGACCTGTTCTGTGGTCTTTTCCAGCAAACCATCCATGTGACGCCGCAAGTCACCATCGGTGATGATTCCGACCAAATTCCCCTGCGCATCCGTGACCCCCGCCACGCCAAATCCTTTTTGGCTGATCTCGATCAGGGCATCGCTCATGGGCGTATGTGCTGCCACCAGGGGCAGTGCGGCACCAGAGTGCATCAGGTCTCGCACCGTGCTCAACCGCGCTCCCAGCTTGCCGCCGGGATGGAAGGCACGAAAATCCTCAGGCTGGAAATCGCGGTATTTCATCAGCGCAATCGCCAACGCATCGCCCATAGCCAGTGTCAGTGTGGTCGAGATCGAGGGCACCATGCCGAAACCACAAGCTTCGCCCATCGAAGGGATCAGCAGATGCACATCTGCTTGCTTCATCAGCGTACTTTCGGGCTTGCTGGACAGGCCGATCAATGGAATGCCGAAGCGACGAGTGAATGCCAGCAGATTGGCCAGTTCCGGCGCCTCGCCCGAGTTCGAGATGGCCAGCACCACATCGCCATTTGACACCATGCCCAAATCGCCATGGCTGGCTTCGGCCGGGTGCACGAAATAGGCCGGGGTTCCCGTGCTGGCCAGCGTAGCTGCAATCTTGTGCCCAATGTGACCGGATTTGCCGATGCCGCTGATGATGATGCGGCCAGTCGCCTGCAAGATCAATTGAACAGCTTCGGCAAAATTCTCATCGAGACTCTCGGCCAGAACGTCCAATGCTCGAGCTTCGTCGGTAACGACCTGCTTTGCGGTCTTCAGGAATGCTTCGGTATCAGTCATGAGTGCGCAAAAATATCCGTTTCTGGCCATCCGGCGAGGTCAAGCTTCGCACGCATCGGCAGGAAATCAAAACAGGCCTGTGCCATCTCAGTACGGCCTTCGCGGTCGAGACGGGCATTCAGCCCGTCGCGCAGACGGTGCAGGTAAAGGACGTCGGACGCGGCATAGTCCAGCTGCGCCTCAGTCAGAGCTTCGGCCCCCCAATCGCTCATCTGCTGCTGCTTCGAGATATCGACGCCCAGCAGTTCCTGACACAGGTTCTTCAACCCATGCCGGTCGGTGTAGGTGCGCACCAGGCGGCTGGCGATCTTGGTGCAATAAACCGGTGCCGCGAGAGCACCGAAAGCATGGTACATGGCGGCGATGTCGAAACGGCCAAAGTGGAACAGTTTCAGCACGTTGGGATTTTCCAGCATGGCACACAGGTTGGGCGCCGCTGTCTGCCCCTTTTCCACCTGAACGATATGGCTGTTGCCGTCGCCGCCCGACATCTGAATGACGCACAGGCGGTCCCGGTGCGGGTTGAGCCCCATGGTTTCACAATCAATGGCCACAACTGGGCCCAGATCCAGCCCGTCGGGCAGGTCGTTCTTGTACAAATGGTTCGCCACGGAAATTTCCTTTGTGCACTGTCGCCCCCGAGATAGGAGGTTTGTCGATCAAACTCAACGCCGTCCGGCCAAGGAACAGAGGCAGGTACCGTAATCTTGACAATAACCCCTAGGGGGGGATAGGGATATATATGGCTGAATACACTCATCAATCCCACCCGCAGGTCACCGCACGACTGAAACGGGCTCACGGGCACCTGGCCAAGGTTCTCGCGATGCTGGAAGATCACGCGCCCTGCGCAGATATCGCACAGCAACTTTTTGCGGTGGAAAAAGCCATCACCAATGCAAAACGCGTCCTGATTCACGATCACATTGACCATTGCCTGACCTCGGATTCCGTGGGCGAAGGCATTGAGAACTTCAAATCCATTACAAAGTACCTCTGACCAATGTTCCGCGTTCTCAAAAACCGGGTGTATCGACACCTTCTGGCCGCGCAGGTTGTAGCGCTGACCGGAACCGGACTGGCAACTGTCGCGCTCGGCCTGCTCGCCTATGATCTGGCAGGGGATGCCGCCGGTCTGGTGCTGGGCACAGCGCTGACCATCAAAATGGTGGCTTATGTTACCATCGCTCCGCTCGCCGCTGCCTTTGCCGAACAGTTGGATCGCCGCAGGATGTTGGTGGCTCTGGATCTGGTGCGTGCCGCGGTGGCCGTGTGCCTGCCATTCGTCACCGAGGTCTGGCAGGTTTACGTGCTGATTTTCGTACTGCAATCGGCATCAGCGGGATTCACACCCACCTTTCAGGCCACCATCCCCGACGTCCTGACGGACGAACGGGATTATACCAAAGCCCTGTCCCTGTCGCGTCTGGCCTATGATCTGGAAAGCCTGCTTAGCCCGATGCTGGCGGCGGCTTTGCTGTTGCTGGTCAGTTTCGACAGTTTGTTCTGGGGCACCAGCTTCGGGTTTGTTGCTTCGGCAGTTCTTGTCGTTTCAGTCGCGCTGCCTTCACCCAAACCGGGCAAGCGTCGCGGTATTTACGACCGGACGACAAGAGGCATACGCATCTACCTGAAAACGCCCCGGCTGCGCGGACTTCTTGCGCTTAGCTGGAGTGCGGCCGCGCTCAGTGCGATGGTCATCGTCAACACGGTGGTCATCGTCCGCAGCGATCTGGGCCTGTCCGAAAGCGCCGTAGCCATCGCGCTGGCCGGGTTTGGAGGGGGCTCAATGCTCGCCGCCTTCGCGCTACCGCCCCTGCTGGACCGGTTCGAGGATCGCAAAGTCATGATCGCCGGAGCCGCGTTGGGCACGGCCACAATGGCCAGCGCAGCATTATCGACAGCTATTGCGCCGCTGTCGCTTGGCCTTCTGACAGTGTTCTGGGCCTGTACCGGGTTCGGATATTCAGCGACGCTGACCCCTTCAGGCCGGTTGCTGACGCGATCGTCGCAACCCGAAGACCGACCCGCTCTCTTCGCCGCCCAGTTCACCTTGTCTCACGGATGCTGGTTGGTATTGTACCCTCTGGCCGGAGGGCTGATGACTGGCCTCGGCAGTACAGCAGCGCTGGCATGGATGACGACATGTTCGATCATGGGGCTGGTTGTGGCCCTTGTCATTTGGCCGCGCAATGATCATGGCCCGGTGGCACATGAACACCCTGAACTTCCACGGGATCACCCGCACATCGCGGGCGACGGATCGCACTCTCACCCGATCGTCATCGACGATCTGCACCCGCGGTTCCCGCACAAGCCTTGAGCCTGGTTCGCCAAACTGCTCTAACCGGTAGCAGATCCTGCCCGGAACGGAGCCTTCATGGACTCGCTTGACCGCCGCATCATTGTCGCCCTGCAACACAACGCACGAGCGTCGACCACGCATATCGCCGCCACGCTGGGCGTCGCGCGCACAACCGTTCACGAACGTATCAGCCGGATGGAAGAACGGGGGGTGATCGCCGGGTATTCCGTCGTGCTGGGCGAAACCGAGGACACGCCCCGAGTTCAGGTCGTTGTTCTGCTGGAAGTACAGCAAAAGGAAACCACCCGCATAATCAAACGGCTCGAGGCTTACCCCGAGGTCAAGCTGTGCCTGTCGATCAACGGTGAATTTGACCTTCTGCTATCCGCCGAAGCGCCCCGCATCGAGGATTTGGACATTTTGGTGGATGACCTTGCCCGGATACCCGGTATCTTACGAACCAACACGAGCGTGGTCTTTGGTCGCCGCATTGACCGAAACTGAGCCGACGATAACCCTCTGTAAACCGATGATTGGCTAGCTTGTCCCGGATTGATCAAAATCCCGGACCGGCAGAATGCCCAACCCAAAGACCTTGATGCTTCTTATGTTGGCGCAGTTTATTGCGCTACCGCAGGTATTGGCCAAACCTGCCCCCAATTCAGTCAGCATCTGCGATCAGGCCGCCAGACGCGCTGCACAATCCGAAGAAGTGCCGTTGGACGTGCTCCGGGCAATCACGCGCGTGGAAACCGGGCGTGTGCAAAAGGGTCAATTGGAACCTTGGCCGTGGGCTGTCAATGTCGCAGGCCAAGGGTATTGGTTCGAATCCGAGGCTGAGGCCAAGGCGCATGTGTTTGACGTTTTCAGATCAGGAACGCGCAGTTTCGATGTGGGCTGTTTCCAGATCAATTACCGCTGGCACGGCAAGGCGTTCCGCTCGATCGACTCAATGTTCGATCCAGATGAGAACGCAGGTTATGCCGCCCGGTTTCTAAAGCAGCTTCACTCAGAACTTGGCACATGGGCCGCCGCAGCCGGAGCTTATCATTCCCGATCGCCAAACCTGGCGAATGCTTATTCCGGACGTTTTCAAACGGTTCTGGCGCAGTTGAACGATGCGCCCCAGGCTCAAACCGCTCAGGTTGAGCACGATCCATTCAAATGGTCTGCGGCACCCCTGATCCCCTTGTGGCACGCCGAAACACGTCCAAGCTCGCTCGGCTCGCTGGTTCCCGCGACGGGATCTGGTTCTGCTTTCATCGCCTTCAATTAGGAGCCGCCAGTGCCCCGGATCGACATCCGCACCCTTTTCTCACCGACTGTCCTGCTTGCCATCGCGCTTATGACGGTCATCGTGATGATGATCCTGCCGATGCCCGCATGGGTTCTGGACGTGGGCTTGGCGGCCTCGTTCGCACTGGCGATCCTGATCTTCACGTTGACCTTGTTCATTGAAAGGCCATTAGATTTTTCCTCGTTCCCGACGATCCTGCTGGCCTCGCTGATGTTGCGCCTGTCGCTGAACGTATCTTCGACCAAGCTGATCATTGGCCAGGGGCACACGGGCACCAACGCAGCAGGCGACGTTATCGAAGGTTTTGCCCAGTTCGTCATGGGGGGCAGCATTTTCCTGGGTCTCGTCGTATTTGGCGTGCTGTTGATCGTGAATTTCATGGTAATCACCAAAGGCGCGGCCCGTATGGCCGAGGTTGGCGCACGATTTGCACTGGATGGGATGCCCGGCAAACAGCTGGCCATCGACAGCGACATGTCCGCCGGGGCTATCGATCACCAGCAAGCCAAGGAACGCCGAGAGCGCGAGCAGCAGGAGACCACTTTTTTCGGTTCACTCGACGGGGCGTCAAAATTCGTCAAAGGCGATGCCATTGCCGGGCTGCTAATCACCTTGCTGAATCTTGTTATGGGGCTTGTCATGGGCGTGATCGTCCACGGCATGCCTGTCACATCGGCATTTGAAACCTACGCGATTCTGACTGTAGGCGATGGACTGGTTTCGCAGATTCCCGCCGTGATAATCTCGATTGCGTCGGCCTTGTTGTTGGCACGCGGAGGCACGCAAGGCGCGACGGACAGCGCCATATTTTCGCAACTTGGGCGACATCCGGCGGCGTTGGGCACCGTTGCTGTTTTGATGGTGCTGTTCGCTTTGGTACCCGGCCTGCCCTTTTTGCCCTTCATTCTGGGTGCGACCGTTTTGGGGTACGCCTCTTACAGCGTTTACCGCACCCAAAAGGCGCAAGAACTGGCCGAACAAGCTCCGGCAAACGAAACCGATGGACCGGTATCGCAGGCCATCGGTGACATTCTGGATCTGGACGATGTGCATCTGGAATTTTCCCCCGATCTGGTCAGCATGGTGCTGGACCCCGGGACAGGTCTGGACGCGCGGATCACTAATATGCGCACCTATGTCGCGTCGAGCTTTGGATTAATCCTGCCAGAGATTCGCCTGACCGATCGCGCCGACCTTCCCACTGGCACATACGTGATCAAGGTTCAGGGCGTCGAACAGGCACGCGGCGTTCTAAGCGCCGATCTGGTTCTTGCACTGGTGCAGGACAGTAATGACCTGCTGCCCGACGGCAACGATGTGACCGAACCCGTTTACGGCGCCCCCGCCCGCTGGATTCTGCCCAAGGATCAGGAGGCCGCCGCATTGAACGGAGCCACCATCGTCACACCGCCCGAAATCCTGGCGACGCATTTGCTGGAAATTATCAAGCAGAATTTCTCACGTCTGCTGACGTTGAAATCCCTACGGCGTCTGTTGTCCGAGATGACGCGCCTCAGCGATCCGGTCCGGGCCGAGGCAAATCGTAAGTTGCTGGATGAATTGATCCCAGACAAGGTTCCAATCGACACGTTGCACGCCGTGCTGCGCTTGCTGCTGGATGAGAGGGTCTCAATCCGCAACATGGCTCTGATCCTTGAAGGTGTGGCCGAAGCGCGCCTGACCACGACCCAGCCCGAAGGTATCTGTGAACTGGTACGTCAGAGGCTGGGCTTTCAACTGGTTTCTGAAATGAAGCGCGAAGACGGGTCGATCCCATTGATCCAGCTGGCCCCGGAATGGGAGGACACCTTTTCCACCTACCAGATTGACACGCCCAACGCCGGCCTCGATGTCGCATTACCGCCGAACCTGTTCAACAAACTGGCCGATGGCGTCGTCAACAGCGTCGCGCAATCAGCCAATCACGGCTTGTTCCCGGCCGTTGTGACCTCAACCCGGCGGCGCAGGTTGCTGCGCACGATCATGCACGCGCGCGGAGTGTCTAATCCGGTGCTGTCTTTCGAGGAAATCGGGCTCGAGGCGAGGCCTGCGCTGGTCGGAATGGTGCCTGCATGATTGCTCTGCCGCCTGAACTTTTGGATCAGCTATCGGCCAGTCTTTGGCATGTCTTCGCCGTTTTCCTGCGGGTTTCCGCGTTGGTTTCAGTCTTACCCGCCTTTGGTGAGCGCAGCATCCCGGTAAGGGTGAAACTTGGCATCGCGGTGGCCTTCACCCTGATCGTGACCCCCGCTGCGCCCTCGCCGCCCGTCGCTCCGGACCTTGTCGCGATGGCCGGTTTAGTCGGCACCGAAGTTCTGATCGGCCTGGCCTTGGGAATGGGTTTGCGCCTGTTCGTTCTTGCGCTGCAGACAGCGGGTTCTATTGCGGCACAAGCTACATCTCTGTCTCAGCTTCTGGGCGGGGCAGCAGCAGATCCTGTTCCTGCAATGGGGTATCTGCTGACGCTGGCGGGGCTAGCCTTGGCCGCACTGTTGGGCCTGCACATCCGTGCAGCCCAGTTCTTGGTCAACAGCTACATCCTGTTCCCGGTCGGCGCAGTTCCTGCTGCACCTGATCTATCGCCTTGGGGCGTCTTGCAGGTCGCGCGGAGTTTTGGTCTGGCCTTCGCTCTGGCAACGCCATTTGTCATCGCCTCGCTGATCTACAATCTGGCGCTGGGTGTGATCAACCGGGCCATGCCGCAGCTCATGGTTGCTTTTGTCGGTGCCCCGGCCATTACCTTTGCAGGCCTATTCCTTCTTTTTGCCGGTACTCCCCTCATCCTGTCAGTTTGGTCCGATGCGTTGTTCGCTTTTCTCCATAACCCGCTGGGTAGGAACTGATGAGCGGACAGGATGATGACAGCGACAAGTCCTTTGAGCCGACCCCGCAGAAGCTGCAAAAGGCCCGCCAAAAGGGTGAGGTGGCAAAATCCAACGATCTTTCCGTGGTCGCCGCTTATTCCGGATTGTTGATTGCCTTTCTGGTGGCGGGAAGCTTTTCAGTTGAACACCTGGGGTCAGTATTTGTGGTTCTAATCGAACAACCCGAGCAGTTTTCAGATCTGCTGACTACCGGACCGGCTTTCGTCCCTGTCGGTGGGTTGTTGCAATCAACCCTTGTGCCAGTTTCTCTGCTGTTTGCTGTCCCGGCTGCAGCCGTACTGCTGAGCCTGATTGCCCAACGGGCGCTTGTCTTTGCACCTGACAAGCTGAAACCGCGTTCGTCAAGAATTTCGATCCCGTCGAATGCCAAGAACAAGTTTGGCCGGGGCGGTCTGTTCGAATTTACCAAGAGCTTCGTAAAGCTGGTGATCTACGGCATTTGCCTGACACTGTTTCTACGCTCGAATCTGACCGAGATTCTTGCTGCCAGCGCCGCACCGGCCCGGTCTTCGATCCTGCTGATGATGAACCTGCTGTTTCGCTTCCTGTTTATCGTGATCACGATCGCACTGACGATCGGCGTTGTGGATTACCTGTGGCAGCACGCTGAACATCTGCGCAAGAACAGGATGTCGCGCAAGGAGATTCAGGACGAAACCAAGGACTCGGAGGGCGACCCGCACGTTAAACAACAACGCCGTCAGCGGGCGCAGGATATCGCAACCAACCAAATGATGGCCGATGTTCCTAAGGCTGATGTCATCATAGTTAACCCGACTCACTATGCGGTTGCCCTGAAGTGGTCGCGCGACACCGGTACCGCACCCGTCTGTGTCGCAAAGGGTGTGGACGAAGTTGCGACCGCCATCCGAACCGCCGCTGGGGAATCTGGTGTTCCTGTTCATTCCGACCCGCCAACCGCCCGAGCACTGCACGCCACCGTCGACATCGGCCAGGAGATCGCCGAAGAACACTATCGTCCCGTGGCCGCCGCCATTCGGTTTGCCGAAGCGATGCGAAAACGGGCAAAAGGGCAAGTTGGATGAAAAGCGCCCGCATATCTGATCTTGCTGCAGTGACCGAGGCAGTCTTCCAGAAAGAATTCCAGCAACTACGCCCGCTTTTGCAACAAGAGGCTAGTGTGCAACAACAATTGGCACGCCTGGACGCACAGCTTTCTCAAGTACGCTCGGACAGCATTCAGACCGAGGGATATTACATCACAGGCAGTGACATGCTTTGGCATAGCTGGGAATCTGAAATGCGCCGCCAGTTGAACACGGAACTTGCACGGTTACGATCGCAAAAGCTGTCAGCAATCGAAAACCTGCGCAAGGCATTTGGTCGAAAACAGGCCGTCGAAAGGCTGTCGCAGCAGGCAAAAAATGAGAAACGGCGCAAACAAAAAAGAGCACAATTGAGCCAGGTCTTCGACTAGAACGCCCTGGCATATGAAACTGGCCGGGAAAGGTTGCTCTAGGTGTCCTGCCTGGCAACGCTCATGATCAGGACGCGCGAAACATCTTCACCCAGATTTATCCGGGCCACCTCCAACAAGGCTTTTCGCAGGGTAGTCAGATTGTCAGACCGGGTGAATGCCCCATCAAATCCCCCAGTATTGGCATGATCGAAAAGCACCTGCAGGAAGCCGTCCCTCAGTTTCGGCTCAATGTCGTAAAACGATTCCTCAATTCCCGGTTTCACTTCGAGGCTTAGGGCCATAGTTACAAGCGCCGAGATTTCGTCATCCCCTACGACCGGAACCACGAATTGCTTTGTCAGTTTCAAGTACTCAAACTCGGAGTGGTTTTCATCTTTTCCCGCTGGCTTTAGTTTGGCTGACTTGTCTTCTTTCGGCGCGGCTTCGGCGGCAGCTTCGCTGGCTTTGTCCTTGCCTTGGTCCGATGGCGCCAGCGCAACCCCTGCGCCAACACCAGCCGCCAGACCGACGATCAGATAGATAAATGGTAAGAGCGTTTTGATCACGTCGGCACCTCAGAACGGTAGCAGCGAATCGAGGATCTGCTGGCCATACCGCGGCTGTTGCACATCCGTTATTTGCCCCCGGCCACCATAGGACACCCGCGCCGAAGCGATCTTGTCATAGGTGATCTCATTCTGGCGCGAGATATCTTGAGGTCGCACATATCCGGAAACAAGCAGCTCTCGCAGTTCGAAGTTCACCCGCAATTCCTGTGTGCCAGAGATTGACAGAACACCATTGGGCAATACGTCGATAACTGTCGCAGCCACTCGCAGCGTCAGTTTCTCTTTGCGTTTGACCGACCCCTTTCCCTTGCTGGACGATTCAGAGTCGATTGAGACCGCGTCATCCAGAGATGCACCTGTTGGCAGTCGGTCCGCCGCGCGTTGCGGCAAACCGAACAGGCTGGGCACAGCAAGGCTTTCCGATCCGACCCGCGAACGATTTGTGTCATTCGAAAATTCTGCTTTTTCGTCCAGCTCGATTACAACGGTCAGAATATCCCCTTTTTTTATTGCTCGTTGATCACCAAGCAGCGAATGCTGCCCCCCACTCCATAGTGAAGACTGATCAACCGACCGTTGCGGTTGAGTGTGCAGCGGTAGTCCCGGCCAAAGCATCGCCACATGTTCCGGGGATTCCGTATTGGGCGTAAGGCTAGGTGGTTTACCCAGATGGTCCACACGCCCGCAAGCGGACGCGAAAAGCATGCACAAAAGTAGGAGAGCGGGAATTTTTAACATCACTGAACCTCGATATGACCGTCGGCCCGGATAAAGCCCGTTACTGTGGTGCGCGACGACAGGTTCATCACGCGAATCCGCTCGCCGGCCGCACCCCGCCCAAGGGCGCGCCCTTCTGTCGAGATGGACAGCAAAGCGTGGTCAAAAACCAGCGTCACCAGATCGTTACGGTTGACGATTGCGGGTGGACCGAAATCCGCGGCACGGATGGGGCGCCCCGGATAGAGCGCGACGCGCGCCTCCTGCCCGATCAGGTCAGAGGCCCTCGTAATGGCCCCCACGGCATCTATGGCTTTGGTTTCGAGGTCCTCGGCCATGATCACCTCTTTGGCGCGGATGGTCCGGGTCGGAACCAAAATCTCGGCCAATGCGTCCAAAGGAGAAAGTGCCAGAAACAGAATCAGCCCTCTCATCAGCGCACCTGTGTCGTTGCGCCCATCATCTGATCAACAGCAGAGATGACTTTGGCATTCATTTCGTAGCCGCGCTGGGCCTCGATCAGTTCGGTAACTTCGCGCACAGCATCGACCGAGCTATCCTCCAGATAGCCTTGCCGAATGGTGCCCAACCCGTCCTCACCCGGCGTGCCAATCACAGGTGCGCCCGAGGCTTCTGTCTCTTTGAACAAGTTGCTGCCGATAGCTTCGAGCCCTTTGGCATTCGAAAAGTTCGCAAGCGTCAACTCCCCCAGCAACTGACCTTCTGCGGTGTCGTCGAAATAGGCATAGACTTCACCTGTGGCGTTTATCGAGATTGATCGGGCGTCGTCGGGGATGGTGATCTCCGGCGCCACGGCGAACCCGTCTGAGGTTACAATCAACCCTTCGGCGGATCTTTTCAAACTACCGTCGCGGGTAAATCCAGACTGGCCGTTCGGCAGAGCCACCTCAAGATATCCACGCCCTTCGATGGCAATGTCGAGATCACTGCCCGTGGCAGACAGGGCGCCCTGCGAAAGCTGTACTGTCACGGCCGCGGGGCGAACCCCAAGGCCCAGCTGAATTCCAGTCGGCAGAACCGTACCGTCCGAAGCGTTCACCGTCCCGGCGCGCGCCATTTGCTGGTAATGCAGATCGGCGAACTCGGCCCTACGGGCATTGAAACCCGTGGTGTTCATGTTCGCGAGATTGTTTGAGATCGTCTCGACCCGCATTTGCTGGGCAGTCATACCTGTGGCAGCAATCTTCAAAGCGCGCATAGTGAAATCTCCTTGTACAAATCAACGCATCAGGGCCTTGAGCGCCTCGCGAACCCGTTCATCTTCGGTTTCCAGAAAGCTCTGCCCAAGCTCATATGCGCGTTGAATTTCGACCAACCGGGCGACTTGCTCGATGGCATTCACGTTCGACCCTTCCAGAAAGCGGTGCAGAATGACCGGATCTTCGACCGGCTCCACATCGCCCGCGGGGCGGAAGCGTGTATTGCCTTCGCGTACCAGTTCATTGGGTTCGGCAACCTGGTAGACGCCAATTTGACCCAATAGCTGTCCATCCACGCTGAGCGTGCCGTCGCTGCCAACATCGACCGTGGCTGCATCTGGCGGGACAAAAACTGGTGCACCATTGCTGTCCAGCACGCGCGCGCCATCCAATGCCACCAAATCCCCGTCAGCATTGGGCGAGAAGCTGCCTGCGCGGGTCAGGCGGTTGCCAGATGGCGTTTCGACCATGAAAAACCCATCACCTTCGATGGCAAAGTCGAATTGCCCTCCGGTTTCGGTAAGCAATCCTTGGAGCATAGACGTATTGCGCACTTCGGCTCGACTCATGGACAGGGATGGGTTGCCCGGCATGTCCTTAACGAACTCGGAAAACACCACCCCCTGCTCGCGGTAGCCGGTGGTGTTGGCGTTGGCGATGTTATTGGCCACTTGCCGCATTTCATTCATCAAACCGGACTGGCGGGACAGAGTGACATAGGTGGTGTCCATCAGCGGCCTCCTGCGATCAAAGGGATGAGGGTTTTGGTAAAGAACGTCACCAGCGTCTGGGTCATGAATCCCATCGAAATCCAGAAAACGATGACAATGGCGATCAGTTTAGGAACGAAGGTCAGTGTCATTTCCTGCACCGAGGTCAGTGCCTGAAACAGACCCACAGCAAGGCCCGAGATCAGGGCTACAGCCAGGATCGGGACCGAGGTGATCACCGCGACCCATAAGGCCTGGCGCACGATGTCATAGAAAAGACCTTCGCTTAGCATGGCTTAGACCGGCATCCGCAGGATTTCCTGGTAAGCTTCAACCACCTTGTTGCGGACGATAACAGCGGTTTCCACGGCCAGTTCGGTCTGCGCCAACGCCTGCACCAGCGCGTGCGGATCGGCCTGCCCGACCATCGAGGATTGCGCCACCTGTTCGCTGTGTTTCAGCGTTGTGGCGAAATCCTGAAACGAGGATCGCAACCCTTGCGCCATCCCTTGCTGATCGGGATTGGCCTGTGTTGCAGGGCGCGCAACAGCGTAATTCTGCGCTGCGGTCAACGATCGGATATCCATTCTGGCTTTCCTCTATTTGCGAAGTAAATCCATCAGACTCGACGACATCTGTCGGGTCTGGTCGAACATTTTCAGATTGGCCTCGTAACTGCGTTGCGCCTCGCGCGCGTCGGCGATCTCGATCATCAGATCGACATTCGAACCATGAAAGTATCCTGTTCCATCAGCCATGGGATGGCTCGGGTCGTAGATGCGCGTCAGATCACGCCGGTCCAGCTTGACCCTCCCCGCCTGCACCGTTGTGCCGCCGCTCCGCTCGACTGCTTCAAACGGCACAGTCTTTCGCCGGTAGCCCGGCGTATCAGCGTTTGAAATATTCTCGGAAACATGGCGCAATCGGGTCGCTTGCGCGCGCAGAGCACTGGCCGAGGCAGACAGGGAATGGGAAAAGTCACTCATCTCAATCCCTCCTTACGCGCGGCCAAGGCTGGTGCGCAGGATTCCGATGGAAGAGCGATAGATGGCCAGAGCCCGGTCATGCTGCCGTTTGACTTCAACCGCTTTCAGCATCTCTTCTTCCAGCGAAACACCGTTGCCATTGGGATCGCCGGACGAATTGGCCACATGTTCGGCCCAAGGCTGCGCACCCGTGCTGCCGTGTAGATGACCCGGGCGCGTGGCGACCATCTCGGCCTCACGCCCGGCCTTGTCGAAAGCTGTCTGAAAAGCCTCGATATCCCACGGCTGATAGCCCGGTGTATCCGCATTGGCCATGTTTCGCGCGATGACCGCTTGCCGTTGCCCGGCATGGGTTGCCATTGCGTACGCTGTCTTAAAGACGTTCAGGTCAGAGAACATCGGGGCTTCTCCCTCGATCAATTTCAATCAAGGCTTAACCCCGATTCCTTTAGAAAGCGTTTTCAGAACCAAGTTGGAGACCTGCGATGTCCGATTTCGATCCGATACTTCTGAAATGCGAATTCGACAGGATGACTGCTGTGCGCAATATGGGCCGCGTTGCGGGGGTGGCGCACGGGGTTATCGAAATCGACGGTCTGTCCGACAGGGCTAAGATCGGGGATCACCTTATTTTGCGCCGTCGCAAAGGCCCGGACATCATCGGCGAAGTGCTGCGTGTCGATTCTGACAGGATGCACATGCTGCCAGGGTCCGCGCCAAACGGCGTTTCGCTAGGCGACCCGGTAGTGCTTGAACCTGTAGCTGCGTTTGCGCCCGGGATGCATTGGCTGGGGCGAGTTGTTGACCCGTTCGGCCAGCCGCTGGACGGCAAACCTCTGATCGGCGGTAAGCATGAAGTTGATCTGACGCGCACCCCTCCGCCTGCCGTTGCACGCAAACCGCTGGGTGAGCGTATGGAAACCGGGCTGGCCGTTCTCAACACCATGTTGCCAATTGTTCGCGGTCAGCGCATCGGCCTGTTCGCTGGCTCCGGTGTGGGGAAATCCACTTTGCTCGCCACCTTGGCCAGAGCGATGCAGGCAGATGCGGTCGTTGTCGCGCTGGTGGGTGAACGAGGGCGAGAAGTAAACGAATTCGTCGACACCGCCCTTGGGCCCGATGGCATGAAACGGTCTGTTGTCGTTGCCGCTACTTCGGACCAGTCGGCGCTGGCGCGTCGGCGTTGCGCCTGGTCAGCCATGTCAGTGGCAGAGTATCTGCGGGATCAGGGTCTGAACGTTTTATTTCTGGCCGATTCAGTGACACGCTTCGCTGAAGCGCATCGTGAAATTGCTACCGCGATGGGCGAAGCGCCTTCTTTGCGTGGGTACCCTCCATCCGTGACGACGCTGATCGCAAATCTTTGCGAACGCGCCGGACCTGGGACTTCCGAACAGGGGGACATCACTGCGGTATTCAGCGTTCTGGTGGCCGGGTCGGACATGGATGAACCGATCGCGGACATCCTCCGCGGTGTTCTGGATGGCCATATCGTTTTGAGCCGGGACATCGCCGAACGCGGACGCTTTCCGGCGATTGACCTCAGCCGATCAGTTTCGCGCAGCTTGCCGGGCGCAGCGTCTGAAGAGCAAAACCGGATTATATCGGAAACCCGCAAACTGGTCGGCAGCTATGAACAGTCCGAGGTTATGATCAAAGCCGGGCTTTACGCCGAAGGCACTGACCCGCTGCTGGATCAGGCCGTGCGGGTCCATGAGGAACTGGACGCATTTTTCGGCAAACAGGAAACAGACGGGATTGAGAACAGTTTCAACCACCTGTCTCTGATTCTGCGCCGCGCCAGCGCCGGGTTGCCCAGATGAAGGAAAACCGAGACAGTTTTAAGTGTTAAGTCCACCTTAAGATCTGCCCTGTTACCCCGGTAGACGGGTGATAAGAAGGTGGTGGAGATGGGTGCGCAATCCAATGCGGCGCCAATCATCATCAAGAAGAAGCGTGTAACGGGTGGCGCTGGACATCACGGTGGCGCGTGGAAAGTCGCGTATGCTGACTTTGTTACGGCCATGATGGCTTTCTTCATGTTGATGTGGCTGCTGAATGCAACAACAGAAAAGCAACGAAAAGGGTTGGCGGATTACTTCTCGCCCACGATTCCGGTGAACCCAGTTTCGGGTGGCGGCGACGGTGCCTTTGGCGGCAACAACATGTTTTCCGAAAAAACGCTGGTAATGGACGGATCAGGTGCAACCAAACGCAACCCGACCAGGGCCAAAGAAGCACGCGGTTCGACCGGTGTGGATGCCGAGGGCGGTGACGACCAAGTGTCCGAAGAATTCTCATCGCTCGAGGCGCACCTGCTGGGCCGTACCGGTGAAAGTGTTGTTTCAGAAAAACTGCTGAAGCACATCATTACGCGCGTAACAGACGAGGGGTTGGTGGTCGAGATGTTCGATACTGAAGACCAGCCGCTTTTCGAATCAAGATCCGACAAGCCGACGGACATGATGCGGGCACTGGCGCTGCTAGTGACCCGGTCTTCGGATCTCGTGACCAATGATGTCGCAGTGGAGGGGCATGTTCGATCTGAACCGCTGGTCCTGGCCAAAAACCCCTCGTGGGATTTATCGACGTCGCGCGCTCAGGTCGTGCGACAGATACTGCAAAACAAAGGAATGGTAGGTTCGCGGTTTGATCGCGTGGCTGGCCATGCGGACCGCGAATTGGTGACCGAAAATCCGATGGCAGCGCGCAACAACCGGATCGAAGTCATCTTCCTTCGAAGCCCCTGATCCAAAACGATAGGACGCATTTTACCTGTTAGCGCGCTGTTAAGGCCCGGCGCGTTACCTGTTGCAATAACGATATACGCAACAGAAGGGCGTGCTGATGACCATATCCTCTTCGCTGAATGCCGGTGTGGCGGCGTTGAAGGCCAATGCCAACAGGCTTGCAACCATTTCAGACAACATCGCCAATTCTTCGACATTTGGGTACAAGCGGGTTGAGACTGACTTTCATTCGATGGTCACCTCGGGCCAAGGCGGCAGCTATTCCGCAGGGGGTGTCAGAACCACCAGTCAGCGCCTGATCGATCAGCGCGGGTCTTTGGTGACCACGAATAATTCCACCGATCTGGCCGTTCGTGGGCGCGGCATGTTGCCAGTGCGGCCCAGCTCGCAGATCGGAACCGGTTCGAATGAAATGCAACTGACGACCACCGGCTCATTCCGCACAAATGAAGAAGGTTATCTGGTGACAGAATCCGGGCTGGTGCTGCTGGGCTGGCCCGCGGCAGCTGATGGATCGATTCCCAGTGTGCCGCGCGACACGCCCGCTGCATTGGTGCCTGTCCAATTAAGCGTCAATCAGCTCTCGGGTTCCCCTACAACCGCAATGAACCTAAGAATGAACTTGCCTGCCACAGCGACCGAAGCGGGTGCCCCCGGCGATGTTCAGCCTTTGTCGGTGGAGTATTTTGACAATCTCGGCAAATCGGAAAGCGTGGATATTGAATTAACACCAACGGTCCCGGCAACCGGGTCAAGCAATGAATGGACACTAACCTTGCGGGATTCGGCCTCGAGCGGGGCCGTGATTGGGGAATACACTCTTACTTTTACCGACAGCCGGACAGCGGGCGGAACACTGGCCAGCGTCACTGCCGTTTCCGGCGGCGCATATGATCCGGTTACCGGCGGCTTTGTCGTAAACGTTGCAGGCGGGCCGGTGGAAATCAACATTGGCCAGATTGGTGATACGGATGGCATTACACAGCTGTCTGATACCTTCGCCCCTGTTTCGATTACCCGCGACGGTTCGGCCGTTGGAACAATGACCAGCGTTCAGGTCGACGAAAAAGGATATGTTTACGCCTTCTACGATACCGGCGTCAGTCGTCGCATGTTCCAGATTCCGCTGGCGGATGTGCCGAACCCCAACGGCCTGACGGCGTTGGACAGCCAGACATATGCCCCATCCCGGGAAAGCGGAACGTTCTTCCTTTGGGATGCTGGTGAAGGTCCAACAGGTGATCTGATCTCTTTCGCGCGCGAGGAATCGACCACCGATGTCGCCACCGAACTCACGTCGATGATCCAGACGCAGCGGGCCTACTCCTCTAGCGCCAAAGTGATCCAGACCGTCGACGAAATGTTGCAGGAAACCACCAATATCAAACGCTGATCCCGTGTTTGACCGGCGGAAAGGAACTGATCCATGAACATGTCGACGGCATTGAACAACGCGCTGGGCGGGTTAAGCGCAGCCAGTCGCGGCGCGGCGGTTGTTTCGGGAAACATCGCCAACGCGTTGACCCCGGGCTATGCGCGCCGCTCGCTGGAATTGGCGACCAGCCCTATTTCCGGCAACGGTGTTCGGGTAGTCGGAATAACTCGCCACCAGGACCCCGTACTTCTTGCCAACCGCCGCGCGACGGATGCGGATATGGCCAACACCTCGACCCTATCAGAGTTTCATGCAGGTTTTGAAAGACTGGTTGGTTCCACAACGGACCCAACCTCGATCGCCGCCCGCTTTGCAAGCTTTGAAAGCAGCTTGATTACAGCGGCCAGTCTGCCGGATTCCACCATACGTCTGGATCAGGTCGCGGGCGCAGGCAATGAGTTGTCGAGTGCGCTTAATGCAGCCTCTGAGGGATTGCGGCAAATGCGGTCTGATGCGGACAGAACGATCAGAAACCAGGTCGAAACGCTGAATCAGACTCTCAGGGATATCGAGGCACTGAACGCAAGAATTCCAGCTGTGCGAAATTCGGGAGGGGACATCGGCGCATTGCTGGATCAGCGGCAGGTCCTGATCGATCAGGTGAATGAGCTTGTTCCCGTCAACGTCGTCTCTCGCGAAAATGACCGGGTTTCACTTTATTCTGACGGAGGCCTCATCCTGCTGGAAGGAAGCGCCGTCGAGTTTTCGTTTTCAACGACCGGTGAAACCAAGCCTCATATGACGGTAAGCAACGGGCTACTGTCCGGCCTCGAGGTCAACGGGCAACCGGTCAGAGTCAGTGGAGATTATGCTCAGATCCGGGGGGGGGCCCTTGTTGCACAGTTCGAAATCCGCGATGAACTGGCGGTTGAGGCGCAGACAAATCTGGATGCCGTTGCCCGTGATCTGATCGAACGGTTTGAAACGCCGGGGTTGGATCCTACCCTTACCGCCGCGGATCCAGGGCTTTTCACCGATGACGGGAACAGGTTCAACGCGGCCACATTGACTGGCCTCGCATCCCGGATTGAACTTAATGCCGCCGTGAGTCCGGACGCGGGCGGCGCAAGTTGGAAACTGCGTGCAGGGCTGGGCGCCGCTTCACCGGGAGACCCGGGTGACGCCACTCAACTGCAAGCGTTTGGGGCGGCACTCGACACTGGACGCGCGGTGACTGGAGCAAGCTTTGGAACCGGCAACATGCGCGCGGCTGAAATCGCCGAAGCGTTACTGTCGAAAGCGGGTACAGATGCACACGCCGCCAACCAACGCATGTCCTTTGCCGCCAGTGCTCAGCTTGAAATGGAAAAAATCGTTGCCGAGCAGGGTGTTGACAGCGATCAGGAATTGCAACGCATGATGCAGATCGAGCAGGCATATGCAGCCAACGCGAGGATAGTCGCGGTCGTCGATGAATTGATGGACACTTTGCTGAGGCTCTGATCATGACACTGAATTCAATTGGCGATCTGGCGCGAGGTCTGACCCTGAGGTCGCGCAGCACCGAGATCAAATCCCAGATCGAAACCCTGTCATATGAAATGTCCACCGGTCAGGTACAGGATGTCTCGGGCCGGTTGGGCGGTGACTATTCGCATTTGCTCGATCTGGATCACGGGCTGGCCCGGCTGGACGCTTATGGCGTCGCGACAGCCGAGGCGCGTCTGTTCACGGATGCGATGCAGCTTAGCCTGACAACATTCAGCGATTCCGTTGGTGATTTATCCGCCTCACTGCTGGCATTTGGGACGGCGAACCAGACGGTAACACATGAACAGGCCTCGGTTCAGGCCCGAAATGAGCTGGATACGATGGTCTCTGCCCTCAACACACGAGTTGGCGGACGCAGCTTGTATGCGGGAACGGCGACGGATATGTCGCCCTTGCCGTCAGCTGATACACTGCTGAACGCTTTGCAAACCGAATTGGCAGGGCTGACAACAGCCGCGGACATCCGACAAGCCGCTGAAGACTGGTTCAATGATCCTACCGGGTTTGACGCCGTCATCTATCAAGGGGCCGCGACGTCGCTGGCCCCGATGCAAATCTCCGACAACGAAAGGATCGACGTCCCGATCATGGCAACGGATCCTGCCTTCAAGGCGGCCCTGCGCGATGTCGCCGTCGCAGCACTTGTATCAGACAGCGCGCTCAATCTGGCGCCAGCCCAGAGGACTGCGTTGTTCACACAGTTGGGTGTAGATTTGGCGAGCACACAGGACGAAGCCGTGAAACTGCGAGCGCAAGTGGGCGCGGCAGAGGCCCGTGTTGAACAGGCTGCCGCGCGAAATGCTGCGGCGCAAACCAGTGCGGAATACGCACGCGGCGCGCTGATCGCCGCAGACCCATATGAAACCGCTGCCCGATTGCAAACAGTGCAGTTTCAGTTGGAAAGCCTGTATTCCGTGACTGTTCGCAACGCCAACCTTTCACTGGTAAATTTCCTGAGATGAGAGTTCTTCTGTTCCTTTTGGTGTTGTTGCCCAGCCTGGCTAACGCCGGTGCGATCCGGTTGAAAGATCTTGTGGATTTCGACGGGGTGCGCGGCAACGACCTTGTGGGATACGGCTTGGTTGTTGGGCTGAACGGTACTGGTGACGGGTTACGCAACTCTCCTTTCACCGAAGAGATTATGTCGAATATTCTGGAACGCCTGGGCGTCAACGTGAACGGAGAGGATTTTCGCCCCAAAAATGTTGCGGCCGTTCTTGTCACCGCGGCTCTGCCGCCTTTTTCCCGGGTCGGCAGCCAGATCGACATAACGGTATCCGCCATCGGAGACAGTAAAAGCCTGTTGGGCGGGACTCTGGTCATGACGCCCTTGAACGCAGCCGACGGTCAGATCTACGCTGTAGCTCAGGGTACAGTTCTGGCCGGTGGCGCGGTGGCCGAGGGCGAAGCAGCCTCGGTTACGCGTGGCGTTCCTACGTCGGGTGTGGTTCCTTCTGGCGCGCGTGTGGAACGGGAAATAGACTTTGAATTATCCTCCCTCGCACAAATTAGACTGGCGCTGCGGGAACCTGATTTCACGACAGCGGGTCGGATCGAAGCTGCGATAAACACAGAATTCAACCGCGCTGTCGCAATTATGCGGGATTCCGGCACAGTCGAGCTGAACATCGCAGCGACGCAGGCCATATCACCCGCTCATGCCATCGGGCGCATCGAAAACATTCTGGTTCAGCCAGAAAGCAAGGCCAGAGTCGTGGTTGACCAAAGGTCTGGTACGATTGTTATGGGGCAGGACGTTCGGATTTCGCGCGTGGCCGTTTCGCAGGGCAACCTGACTCTGACCGTCGAAGAAGCTCCGATTGCCGTACAGCCAAATCCCTTTGCCCGTGGCGAAACCGTCGTTGTTCCACGCACGATCGCAGGCATTGAGGAGGAAGAGGGCACCGGGCTGGCTGAAATCCCTGAAGCGACCACTCTGTCAGAGGTGGTGGCCGGATTGAACGCCCTTGGGGTGTCGCCCCGCGACATGATCGACATTCTGAAAACGATCAAGGCCGCCGGGGCGCTTCATGCCGAGTTCGTTGTCCGATAGGCGCTCTGGCCACAACGGGATGGCCAGATCAGACCTGTCGCGCCATCGTCACTTTGATTTCCAGCTGTCCAGCCAACGGCGGAACCCGGTGCGCCTTTCTTCAATTGCATCGCCCGCCGCGTAAAAGCTGTCTTCGACATTTTCGAGCATCGGGTCGATGCGGCGCTGCCGAAATCGTCGCCAGCGCACCCAGATCGCCCAGACGATGGCAAAGAACACCGTCAGGAAGATGATGTTGAACCAGGGGATCAGCCGTACATCGGGGCTGTCCACCGGGCGCACCGACACCGCGTTGGGAAAGATCGACATGAGTTGATTGCGCCAACCGTAATGGCGCAACACCACCCATTGCGGGTCCGCCTCGGTCGACACGAGATTGGTCAGCTCCGCCTGCAGATTCGAGCTGTCGAGCTTGAAATAGGGCGGCCAGCCCCAGCCGGTATCCTCGTTGCGATAAACGCGCGGCTTGCCGTTGGGGCGGAAGGTTTCGACGAAACGCACATCGCGATTGACCGTCTGCGCGGTTTCCTGTCCAGTGTCCTGCTGCGCCCAGAAAAGCGAGTTCTCACCGAAATCGACGCGCCTCACCTCGGTTTTGACGATCCGCACCACATCCTGCTGCGGCAGGGTGTATTCCAGCACTGCGGCGACCAAACCCCAGAAAACTATGATGAACGCCCATTTGACATAGACCATCTATCCGGCCCTCACATGAAATTAGTAATATAGATCAGCAGGGCAATTGCCCCAAGCGGGACGACATAGACGCCCAACAGCAGTTTCCTGCGAAAGGAGTTGTCGTATTTCTTCAACCCCCGCGCGACAAAAGCGTCGCGATCACCGGTCAACCCTTTCTTCTCCCAATGCGCGATCAGCTTGCGCCGCCGCATCAGGCGGGAATAGATTGACAGACCGATGTAGATCACCGTCAGAACAATCAGAAGCGGGATCAAGAAACGGATTGCAACGATCATTCAATTCCTCCCAACAGCGCCCCAGGGACCGACGCGAGCTATGACCTCGTCGCTGACCCTGTCGTTGCCGCTCATGTCCGGCTCATGGCCGAACAACGCGGCGCGGGCACCTGCCTTGTCCACCTGATACTCGCGTGCGAGGAAGTCGGCAACATAGGCTTTTTTGGTTTCAGGCCATAGGGCGTATGTGCTGTAAAACAGCTCTTTATGGCAGATGAACATTTGACGAGGGTCCAGCGGGGCAAGCTCGGCCAAAAGCATGTTCACCAGATCGCGGCTCGGGGTATCCGCCGCACGCAGCGTGTAGAAATAGGCTGGGTGATCTGAGGTAATGCGGGGCCACGGACCGCCATCTTTCGCCCAGCGCAACAACTGTGCCAGGCCGTGATAGGCCTCGGGCAGACGATCCGCGTGGTTGCGGGCCAGACGCCGCATGTCGCCCCGATCCAGCCCCGTCAGGTCAACGCCCGCATCAGCGGCGGCGTCAATGGTCAGGAAATCCATCTTCTGCTGCAGGATAGCTGCGGAATCCACACCACGAGCTTCGATGATCGTTTCGACCAGATTGTTGTACCCAAGGAACTTGGCGATCTGATTTCTCTGAGACACGTCAAATACGTATTTGATCGGCAGATCGTCAGGCCGTTCGGCCATACAGATTGCAGCCGGATGTTCCAAATCCGGGAATAGGTAGAGCCCGCCGAAATGCGCTGTCCAGAAATTGCGCTGTTCAAACGCTGTGTGGCGCAGGCGGACCGGGTTGCGTGTCACGTCGCCGGTTTCCTTGGCCGTCTCGATCATTTCCGCAATCAGCACATCGTCGAACCAGGCGTCTTCTTTGGTCTTGAACCGTTCGACCATGCCTGCAAGTTGCTGTGCCTTGCGCAGGGTGCCGCCTGCGGTGTCGGCCTCGATCTCGATCTTTTGCAGGTTCAGCAGATCGCGCGGCGTGCTGAGTTTGATGACAGAGTTCACCAGCTCTCCAGCCACCGCATCGGTGGCGGTCAGGGCGAACAGCTGTGCCTCGTTCATCTCAATGAATTCACGCAGGATATCGCGCGAGGTCGAGAACTTGACGTTCAGCAGAGGCGCGCGTTTCTGCTCGGTCGTCAGCAGGATGAATTGCCGGTTGACCCCGTTGGGATTGAGGTAGAGCGGGTCGTCCAGCTCAATCCCCACCTCGGGCGAATAGCCCGAGATATCGACGTGGAAATCCGTCAGCTCCGTGGTCTTGCCCGCCAGATGCTGCAGCGCGCGGTTATACCGCTCGACCAGAGCCGGGCTGGAGATGTGGACGAGGTTGCCGAACATCAGGCCTTTTTCGATGAGGCGGATCATTGAGTCGGGGTCTCGTAAAACAGTTTCAAGGCTTCCTCAATTTCTATTGAGCCCCCTTCTTCTTCCCAAATATTGTGATCGAGTATCTTCAATAGAGATTTACGAGATCCGTCTATTTCCAGCCTCTCAAAGCGCGTTATTTGATCTGCCCCTAACTTTTTAAAAGTACTTTGTGCGCTGTCGTATAGCTTGAGGAGGTCTCGGAAAGTTCTTTCAGAGTTGCAAGGCCTCATTATTGTTCCATGGAACTTCCCGTATCTAATCATAATTTCAAATCTATTGAACGTACCAAACATTTCAGAAACTAAGTCATCCCCGGCCGTGAGGATCGGTTCCCGAAACAATAGCACCTCGGAAAATTCATTGTCCTCGCTGTCTTCGTCGGACTTAAATGTGGGTCCTTTTTGGTATTTCGAGATAGACCGACATTTGTTTTCAATACTTTTTACTATGCTATCTAACTGCCGCTCAGCTTCCAACTCGCGACTACGCCTTTGTTCACTATCGAGAGACGCAGACTGTTTAGATAAAGCACTGGCCATTTCTTGACTGGCTTTGCGCTGCTCTACCATTTCTTTGCGAGTTAAGGTCAACTCTTGCCTTTGAGCAGCCAGTTCTTTGCCTTGTAGCAACACTGTTACGACTATCCAAAGGAACGCTAAACCGCCAGCAAGTCCAGCCAGTGTATCACCAACTTCGTTTGCGGGCGCGTCAAGGAAGGCGTTCAATCGGCTTTCGCAAACGAGAAAGTTGCACGTGTCATCAAACGCAAGCAAAGCAACTAGCCCTAAAAAGGCTACTGTCGCCAACATGCCAAACTTAATTAAACTATCCACACCAGCCCAATAACGACGCGCGTAACGATACAGAAGATCGTCGCTCCTGCTGTCGATCATCCACCATACATAAGCATAAATTAGCCAAACCGCGACTTTGTTCACCCCTTCCCCTCCAAATACCGCCGCTTGGCCTCTTCCATCCGGCCCATCTCACGCACCGCGTTTTCGATGGCGACTTCGTCGCTCTTGTCGGCATAGCGGAACTCGCTGTCGGCATAGCGGTTGATCTCTTGCATCACCATCTCAACCGTGATCGGCTGGCGCAGGTCCTCGATCATGGCCTTCTTGGTGTCGTAGTCGTGGAACAGGAACAGGTCAGGGTTTTCCATCCATTCGTCAGGCAGTTCGAAATCCATCGCGCGGACCTTGACCGCGTCGGTGATGTTCTTGATCGCGCGGCCGGTGAACCGTTCATCCGCTTGTTGGATCGCTTTTAGGTATGTGCCCAACTTGGCGATCGTGTCCATCTGGCCGATCTGATCGGAGACCCGGTCATAGACTTTCAGCAGAGCATCCTCATGCGGGCGGGAATGGCTTTCAAAGCTGGCGGCGACGGCCTTCTTGATCTCTTGCGCGGCATAGGCTTCGTGCGCGCCCAGCGGAATATCATGGTTGCGGCCCATCAGCAGGTGCAGGATGTCGATGTAATCCTCGCGCGTCTGCGGCCCGTCCACCAGGAACCGCGCGCCCGCCCGCTGGCGCAGGGCGTCGTCGACATTCTCGGGGTAGTTCGAGAACATGCCAAAGGTGCAGTTGCCGCGCACGACGGTGTTGGCGCCTGCAAAGCTTTCCATCAGCACGGCGGTGATTTCCAGCTGCCCGGCCGAGGACTGCCGGTCGCCGCGTTTGCCCGCAAGTTGGTCAATGTCGTCGATGGTGCCGAAGCCGATGACCGAGGGGTCGATGATCGTGTTGATAAAGGCCTTGGCGTTCTGGCCGGATTTGCCCTGATAGCTGTCGATATTGTCGGTGCTCAGGTTCTGATAGCGGAACGGGTATCCCGCGTTCTGACAATAGTTGTTGATCAGCCCGGCCATCATCTGGATCAGGGTGGTCTTGCCGGTCCCCGGCTTGCCGTCGCCCATGAAGGTGAAGATGAACCCGCCCAGTTCCGCAAACGGGTTCAAGCGGCGGTCGAAGTCATAGGCCATCACCATTTTGGCCAGCTTCATGGCCTGATACTTGGCGATATGGTTGCCGACCACCTCGTTCGGTTTCTTGAACGTCATGGTCAGGGTGGTGGATTTCGCCTTCGATGCCGGTTCGAAACCCCGGATGGTCAGATCGTCGACCTCGATATGCCAGGCGGCGTTCTGAAACGCGGCCAAATGGCCTGCGGACTGAGCACGCAGGGCGGCCTTGTCCATCAGTTGCTCGGCATAGGCGCTGGTGGCGGCGATCAGATTCGCGTCGTCGGGGGCGTGTTTGGCCAGCGTCTGGTCCAGTTCCCACAGCGCGCCGTGCAGGGCGAGTTGCCCATTATCGGTCAGAACCTCTTCGATCTCACCGATATCGGCAGTCGTCTCGCCCAGATGCGACGACATCAGATAGGCCAGAGCATTGCCGAAGGTGTGTAGCGTGATCAGAGCCTCAGCCGTCAGCAGTTCCGAGAATTCGGTCTTGCGGGCGGGCGGCAGATCCCCGGCCAGATTGGCACGTTTGAGATCGGCCAGCGGGGTCTGTTCCGCATAAGCATCAGCAACGGCCAGAGCGATGGCGATGGCACGTCGAAGGGCTTGCTGCGTGGTGGCCTGGGGCGGTGAAACCAACGTGTCGCCATCATCCGAGGCTTCAATCCGTTCGACCAGATGCACCCCATCCGCGCGCACGGTGCGCCGTGTCACCAGCCCCGGCGTCGTGGACCGGAAGCGCCGCCCAGTCGACACCCCCGGCGACCGTTCAACAGCGGCCTCAACTGGTTTGGCGATCCTTGGCGCGTGCTCGAACCCGTTCAGCAGGGCGGTCGCCGCTGGATAGTGCTTACGAATGTCGTCTTCGCGCAATTCCATCTGATCTGACGTCAAACTCATTTCAAAATCGCCTTTGCTGTCTTCAATATCTCAAGACCTGCCCGGTTTTGCTGACCACGAACTTGCGCACATCGGCAAAGCCCGGCGGGTTGCGTTCGGCCAGCACCTGAAACGGGCGCTGGGGCAGGATGATCGACCGTTGGGTGCGGGTGGCCCCGGTGTCGGCCCCTTGCCCGCCGAACGGGTCCAACGCAAAGACCTCGCGTTCGACGGTAGAAAACCAGCCTGCGCGCTCCTCGATCACCTCTTCGCTTTCCAGTTCCTCGGTGGTCCAGGCCAGCGCCCAGTCCTGACCTTCGGGCGCTTGCGCGTCTTCCAGCACTTGCCGCAGAGGGCCGGATTGCTCGGTATAGGCCGAGGAATACATCGGCCCCACATGGATGCGGCGCAGATGTTTGGGGTGCAGGTCGTCGAAATCCTGATCGAAGCCCTTGGCGATGGTCACAAGTTTCAGCCCGCCTAAGCTTTGCGCCATCAGATGCGCCTGTACTTCCGGCCAGCGGCGTTGGTCCTTGGGCAAAGCGGTTTTGCCGCTGTCTTCAAGCTGCATCAGGTAGATGACCGGCAGGTTGATCTGGCTGTCATAGACCGCCCAGTGGATCATGAACCTGCGCCGATCCCCCTCATTCCCGATCCAGTGGCATTCGGGATCGTTGCGGGACCAGAACAGCTGACCTTTCAGCAATTCCTCGTAATAGAGCCTTTGAGACAGCGCGAATTGTAGCTTGGTGGGAATTTCCTGATCCCCGATGATGGTGCGCACCATGTCCGTTTTCAGGTCGTCTTCCGAGGGCATATTCGCCAGATGCACCTGCGCCTGTTGCGCGTCATTGGCCATGGTCAGCAGCTCGGCCGCCACCGGAAACCCGCTGTCGCGCTTATCCATGGCGAGGCTGCCAAAGAACCGCCCCGTATCGCGCCCGACCAGCAGGTATTTCATACTCAGAGCGCGAAAGGTGTAGAGCAGCCCCGAGAGGTAACGCGACACGATCCGCACCTCTTGTTTCGAGATCGCTCCCTCAGCCTCCATCGTCGCGGCCACGCGCAGGAGGTGGACGGTGATCACCTCAAATTTGCGGAAATAGCGGCGCGAGGCGAAGGTGTCGGTCAGGCCGACATGGTCGTGGGTTGGGTCAGTCATTGAGTGCGTCTACGACGATTGGATTCCAAACGGCAATGGTCCACTGTTCCGACGAAAAGGAATAGGTACAGACCAACGGCACCAGCTATCGGTAAACCCCAATAAAGATACAAAAGTCCGCCGAGCAGAAATCCTGAAAACGGCAAAGCCCATTCTCTGAAATATTTCCGCCAAAAACGCTTGGACTTCACCGCCTCTGAAATGGTCAGGTAATCTTTGTCCCGGCCACGGCCATCCCTCAGAACAAACGATTTTACTATCCAAAGAGGCACGATACTCCAGCAGGCCAAGATGCTGAGATTGGGTTTGTCAGATGCAATGCCCGCAGCAATGGATAGAAGCAATGCAACAAACAACGCGCCGAAAAGAAGGTTGAGAATGCGATGTGATGCGTAGCTCACCCAGCTCAACCCCCATACAAATTCTTATCATGCTTCTCGACAATCGAGGCAAAGCGGCGGGCAAAGCGTTCGTCTGCCTTGGCCTTCTTCTCCAGCACGTCGCGGGCAAAGACCATATGGTCCTCATGCGCCTCAAGCATGTCGGCCATTTTCTGGTTGGTCGCGGTGCCGATGGCGGCCATGGCGGTTTGCGCCTCTTGGTCGGTCTGCACGCCGATCTCGTTGATGCGGTGGGCCACGTCCTGCTGCTGCGCGGTTTTCAACGATTTGGTCAGGGCGTCATACAGCACCACGCGCTGCTGGGTGTCTGTCTGCAGCTTGTTGATCAGCACCATCTGCGTTGCCGCCTGGTTCTGTAGTGAGTCGACCCAGGTCTTGCCCTTTTCGATGTAACGCTCCAGCGTTTGGCTTTTGGCCAGCTTGACCTGCTCTTCCTGAACCTTGGCGTTGTATTGCCTGTTCAGCTCGGCCAGTTCGGTCTCTAGCTGGGTGCGCGCGGCGGCGTCCTGTTCGACGCTGATCTTGTTTTCCAGCGTGATGATGGTCGGGTCCATGCCCTGAATTTCGGCGCGCAATGCCTCCAATTCGGCCACAGTCGCCTCACGGTCGTCCAGCGTGCCGGTCAGGTTTTCCTCGACCTTGACGCGCTGTTCTTCCAGCAGGGATAGCTGACCCTCCAACAACTTCACGATCACGTCAGACTTGGCGATCAGGTCCTGCAGCTTGTCGTCGATATTGGCGGTGCGCATCCGCTCCTGCCGCATCGACTCGGATTTGCCTTTCGAGAAGATACCAACAAAGGTTTCCCATCCGGATTTCGAACGCATCTCGTCGAAATCCTTGGAGAAAGCGCTGGTGACGTCGTCCAGCCCCATGATCAGCTCGGCGATATTGGCGTTCATCACCTCGGTGTGCGCGTGCACGTCTTCGAGGGTAGCGTTTTCAATGTCGATATCCGCCTCGGAGGTTCCGATCTTGGCTCGCGCGGCTTCGATCCGTGATGTTAGCCCTTCTATCTGCGATTGGCTCTCACGTACTTTCTGTTGAGTCTCTTGAATCAACGCCTCGAATTGCTGGTTCGACATCTGTCCTATCCTTATTTTTCTTATATACCCAATAAGATAGGGAATGTTATGCTGATTTACATCCCCTTGGGTCCTGAAATTCTGCAAAGATTGGCAAACTCACAGCGAAAAAGATAGATGCGACAACTTATCACCGAAGGGAACGACGTCGCCTGTGTAGGTACGGCGTCTTTTCAAGGACTTATTATCCGGTGTTGTTTTGCCTGTAACGGCTTCCTAAATCCACTTGTTGCTACTGCAGCTCCAAAAACGTCACCTCCGCGTCACCCATAGCAACAACAAGTGGCGTAACTGCATTTCGCACCTCATGCGCACGCGGTGGTGTTATCTTCATGATCGTTCAAAACAGGAAACCGCCCATCCTTGGAAAGACGGTTGGTATTATTGGAACCGTCATTCACGGTTGCCAAATTGAAATTGAGAAACGCTGGTAAGGTTTCGGGTTCGCAACCATCCAGCCAGACCCCTGACGCCGACGCCTGTTCGAAACTCAAACTCCTCAAACTGGAACCTTCGCGCAGGCACACCGAAGCGACGCAAGCCTTCGCTGAGAGACACCCGGAGAGAGACCGGCCCACAAAAGGAGACTTTTGCGCGCGACAGGTTCGGGCCTATGACACCGGCGATCATTTCAGCGCTGATGCGTTGACCTTCGTCAGATATTACGAGGTGCAACCTCAAATTCGGTTTGAGTTCAGCAAGTTTTTCGACTTCTTTCAAATGCGGGGCGGCCTTTCGGGAGCTGACGCAAAAGAAAAGATCAACTGGTTCGCCGTCACCGTTCAACGCATTGGCCCATGCAAGAAATGGAGTGATACCGATGCCGCCCGCGACCCAGACCTCAGGGCCCCTGCCTTTATGGCGGAACCGCCCATAAGGGCCTTGGATATGAACAGACTGACCTTCTTTTAGGACGCGGCCCAGAGTAGATGTATAATCCCCAAGGGATTTCACGGTTACACGCAGAGTGCCGTCAGGACCGACTTTCGAAAAGCTGAACGGATGCGGTTCATTTTTCCCGGCGCCGGTGAAGCGCAGAACACCAAATTGCCCAGGGACCGGGTTGAGCCGTCTGTCTTCAGGCTCAAGTGTAACAGCCAAAGCACCGCCGGTCGTCTCAAGTTTCGAGATTTTGTATCCGTATGACGGACGTAGTTTTTGCGGCAGCAGCATCCATGAATAGGCTCCAATGCCCAGCGCACAGAAAAAACCGGTATACAATCCGGCAGGATCCGTCATCGCAAAGGGCTTCATGATCAGAAAGAAATGGAGAGCACCGATAGCAAACAAGGCTCCCATGGCTTTGTGCGTCCACTTCCACAGGTGATAGGGGATAAACGTCGCAACGGAAATCAGGGCCAGGATGAGCAACCCGTAGAAACTGACTTCACCCAAAGATTCAGCGAAGTCATTCCATGCGGTCTCGCGGCCAAGACCGCGCATTTCGGCCCCAATTGTATCGTGCAACAAAATTGCTGCCATTGCTGCGATCCCTGCCCATTTATGCAAGACGTAAACACGATCAAGGCCACCGAATAAGTGCTCGATCCCCGGCAGACGCGTTGACAGAATTTGCCCCCACGCCATCAGAACCAGCGCTGCGAGACCCAAATATTGGGAAAACAGCGCTGTCTGGTCGGTGATTCCTGGCAGAGAAAAAAGCTGGTAAGCCGGGACAAGCGTCGTCACACTGATCAAAAAGAGTCCGATTGGTTTCATGAGTTTTCCTCGATCTGCGTTTGAAATTCGGCGCTGATCAGTTCGTCCGCGAGAAGGTCGTCGATAAAAGTACTTAGAAGCTGCAGACGACCTGACACACCAGCTTTTCGATAAACAGAAGCACATTGCGCCTTGATTGTGCCCGGTTTGGTTCTCCTCAGATCGGCGATTTCAGCGATCGAGAAACCCTTGATGGCGAGAATGGCGACCTCACGCTCTGCCTTGCTGAGAGACCACGCTTGAAATCGGGCATTCAGAAGCTCGCTGAATGCCCCTGACGCAACTTTTACCTGATCTTCAAGTTGGGTTTGGCGGGTCAGAACTTGGCGCAGCTCGTTCGCCGTAAACGCCAACCCACTGATCAGCGCAACTGTTACCAGCGCCTCGATAAGATCGCTTTCAGCCATTTGGATGGAGGATATCGGCCAAAGAAGATCCAGGATGATATCCATCAGGAAGTAAGCGCTACAGACGGCCTGCAAAGCGAACAAAGACCATAAAATGGTAATACGTGTCATAATCGGCTTTCGGAAAAAGGGGTGCGCCCTTAGACAGGGCGCACCAATCGACGGTCAGCTGTCGTCAGAGGGGTCTTGCAGTTCAATCTCGAGTATTTGGCCGGTCTCAGGCGACACCTCGATCTCGAAATCTGTGCCACCCATTGACGCCTGGATTTCGATTTCGTCATCCTCGGTCTCTACTTCTGAAATGACGTAACCCTCCGCCTCTAACGCAGAGCGAATGGCCGCCACCGACGTTCCCAGGGTATCGCCCACATTGACCTGCGCCAGAGCCAATCCGGGCGTAATGAGAACAGCCAGAATCACCAGTTTTCCAAGATTGTTCATTTGCATTCCTTTCCAAGAAATCTGCCACCGCGAGATTGCGGTTGCTCTTATCTGAGAAGTTCTTGAGATCGACAAAATTGGACTTTTGGCAGAATTCAAGCGGCTTAGGCCGAAAGTTTATGCCAACTAAGGCGATTAGCTCGGCCTGAACTAAACAACTGTCGACCGGCGTTGGCGGGATCGGCGATGTGGTAATCGAGATACTGCATAACGATACCCTCAGTGATGACACCGTTTGTGGTTAAGAAAAATCCCCTGCCCCGGAACCTGCGATCCCAATAGCGCCTGCGCAGCGCGGGGAATTTCCGCTGTAACTGGTGAGACGAACGGCGCTTCATCTTGCGCACCAGATCCAGCTGGAAATCGGAGGGCGTCCTCCAATCTGTTGACCCTATGGACTCTTATGCCCATCTATCCTGTTGGGCTTATCGGATTAGTTCCCAACAAAATACTCTGTGGGCCACCTGAGAAGGTTCGAGATGGCCCACGTGAGACTGCATATGTTACTGCGCTACCTCACTATGACGTATCTATTGCTTAAAACCGCCATTCGTACGACGCCCAAAGAGCCTGCGTGGATACGTCGGCACCAAGCGTTGATCTCGCCTCAAGGCGTAGGTTTCCACCGTGATCAAAGGCTTTCTCATAGCTCAGGCCCACTTCGCCAAAAGTGTCGGTTCCGCTGCCGCCTGAGGCAAGTGCAAGGGTGTTGCCAAAAATTGCGACATCAACAACCGACGGCGCATCCGCGTCGCGATGTACGGCGGCCAGCGACGCCGAGAGACTTCCGCCACCCACGGCGGTCGAGTATGCGCCTCCTATCCGGGTCTCGCTGAACGTGACGGTTCTATCGCCCACCGTCGCATTGGGGCTGCTGCCCGTCTCGGTGTAACCATCCAGGTCCTGTTCGCCATACAAAAAGCTGGCCCGGGGGGTCAGGATCGCACCATTCTCCATTCCGAAATCCCGTTCGGCAGCTACCAGCGCAGTAATCATGTCGCTGGAATAATCCGCATCAGTTGTGGTGTTTCCGCTTGTGGTGGAGTCGTCGTGATCCAGGTTGCCGTAACCAAGACCAAAGCTCAGATCAGCAAAGCCAAAGTTCTGGGCGATGATGCCGCTCATGAAGACACCGGACGTGTCGAAAGACGTAGCGCCAAAGGTACCGTCATTCTTGAGGTAGCTGGCCCCAAGCCCGTATCGCAGGCCGGTTCCAAGATCGCGGGTTACACCTGCGCTGGCACTCCACATATTCGACGACAGGGACGCAGAACTCCCGCTCGAAGTTCCATCGCTTCGACTGCCGCTGATCAGAAAATACGGCCTGAACCCTTCGATGGCACCACTTCCACGGGTACTGAGAACAACTCTGTCCTGGCTAACAGTGCCACCATCAGTGCTATCCAACTGGCGGGCCAAATCGTAAGACAGTCCGGCAATTTCAAACGCCTGGTTTGTGTTGGGCTGCAATTCAGTGGCATCAAATGTGGCATAGACAGGGGCCGTGCCGCCTTCGTCGTCAACAAACCAACCCTGAAACGGTGAGGATACCGTCGTGGTGAAGACACCAGTGGACGTGTCATCGTCCTGGAAGTGATAGACAACCCGTCCACCGACATTCTTCAGATTGACGTCATGATCACTGACCCGAATGGTTCCACCAATATTGGCTGAAGATTCGACATTGAGCGTGCCACCGCCATCGCCAAGAAAGACGGAATAACTTTGGCCTGACGACTGGACCGCAATGTCGCCGGTGACGTTGACCACGCCCTGAGCCGATTGCAGATGCAAGCCATAGGCTTCCGCGGTACCCCCGGTGGCGGTAACGGATATCGAACCGCTGTGGGTCAGGACGCCGGTTGCGGTCAGATCGCCGGCAAACAACCCTTCGGCCCTGATCTGGGAATCTCCCAGAGCGGACACAGAGATTGTTCCCGAGTTTTCGGCTATGCCCTCGATCTGGCCAAAGCCCAGACCGGTGGCAGCGACCGTAGATACATTCTGGCCGATGGCGGCGACTTGCACTGTCCCCGAATTTGAAATCTGCGCGTTTTCCTGAATTATTCCGGCAAACATCCCCTCAGCGTAGGCCGAGGTGCCGTGGGTGTTTTCGACCCGCACCGAGATATCGCCGCTGTTGGTTGTGGACCCTTCGATCTCTCCGATGCGCAGGCCCTGTGCGTGGGCATATGCCATCCTATCGCCTTTCGCAGCGACGGAAATGTTGCCGGAATTCAAATAGGTACCGCTGTTACTGGTGCTGATACCCACAGCGCTGGCGCTCGACCCGTTATCGGCTATTGCCGTCACCGAGATGTTACCCGAATTTTCAAACTGTCCGCTTGCGAATCCCAGGTAGTCGCTCGATGTGATACCGACTGCACCGGCAGTCGACCCGCCTGATGCGGCAACTGTAATTGTCCCAGTGTTGGCAAAAGACCCGACGAGATCGTTCATTTCAATCCCCAGCGCAAAGGCGGTTGTCTGCCCATCGGCCAGAACGGTGATCGAACCGGAATTGCTGGCCGCGCCGAATATAAGACCGCTGCGGATACCGGTGGCCTGCGCAGTAATACCCTGCGCAGTTGCCATGATCGAACCGCTGTTGGAGAATTGTCCTTCGACATGAGAGATTTCGATACCGTAAGCGGTTGCCGTGAAACCGCCGGAAACCGCCTGAACGATCAGGCTTCCGCTGTTGCTGAACGTGCCCTCGACGGTACCGTTGGCCGTGACGCCAATAGCGCTTGCATAAGAACTTGGGCTTTCGGCGAGGACGGAAACCGTGCCGGTGTTGGTGACGTCGGCCCCTGCGAGCACGCCGTTCACGCTGATCCCTTCCGCTGTTACTTCAGCCCCCTGCGCAACAACCGAGATATTCCCGCTGTTGGCGAATGAACCCGTCAGAGTGGAAGACCGGATTCCTATGGCTTCGACGCTCGAACCATTGACTACATTGACGGTAATCGTTCCCGAGTTGTTCAGAGTGCCATCTATTTCTCCGACTTCAATACCGTAGGCCGATGCATGATTAATGGCCTCCACCTGAACGAGGATGTTACCAGAGTTTTGTAGCAGCCCGTTCAACCTTCCAGCGTCAATGCCTGTCGCAAGAGCCGAAAATGAGGTGGCGATTGCGTCCAAAGCAATTGTATTTGTGTTGATCAGGGTGCCGTCGACATTTCCAGTCTCTATCCCGATCACGTCAGTGCTGCCGCCTTGTCCGATTGCAGTGATGGTTCCGTTGTTGGTTAACGCGCCTTGAACGAAATCCGTAGAAATTCCAATCGCAGAGACGTTGCTCACCCCGGCCGCCGCGATCACCAGTTGCCCATCATTGGTCAGCTGATTGCGAACCTCATCAACCTGAAAGCCAAAAGCTTCAGCTGACCTGTTACCGGCCCTTGCATCCGTGAAAATCCGTCCGCTGTTGACCAGTGTGCCAGAGATGTTTCCTCCGTGAATTCCCCGGGCTGTCGCCGAGGTGGTTCCGTTCGCAATGACATTGATCTGTCCGGAATTCGCGACGTTGCCGTTGACGTCACCAAAATCCAAACCATCCGCTCTTGCATCCGCTGTGGTGCCCAGGACCTGAACGTTCACCGCGCCAGAGTTGTCGAAGACGGCACTGTTGGCTACATCCGCAATGTCAAATCCATCGGCGCCAGCGCTTCCGGCCATGGCAGTTCCGTTGATAGCTCCCGAATTCGTTAGCGTTCCTGTCAGGTTCGAAACTTCGACAACGTCAACGGAAGCACGACCGGTGTCACCCGCCGTCATCGAAACCGTCAAAGCGCCGCTGTTCTCCAAACGACCTGAGACAGTCGCAATCTCGATCGCATCGCCGTTTGCGTTGCTTCCAGCGTTGCCCACAACGTTTATGGCACCGGAGTTGATCAGATTGCCTGAAAGGTCGTTTATACCAATTCCATCCACACTTGCGGTTACGCCGCCCGAAGCTGCAGCGACGATAGGCCCTGAGTTCTCGACCGTCCCGGCGACAGTTGCCAGTTTGAAGCCATCTGCAAATGCACTGCCGCCAGAACTGGATGCGTCGACGGTAATGTTGCCGGTGTTGCTGACAGTCCCATTCACGGTCTGAGCCGCTATCCCGACGGCCGATACCCGGGAGCTGAGGTCAGCCCGAACATTGATCGTTCCACTGTTGGATAGCGCGCCGTCGATCTGAGTAGCAGAAATACCTGTTGCGGTGCCAAATGTCAGAGCGGAATTTGCAATGTCGATGGTGCCTGTGTTCTGAACGGCACCCGTCAAATTCCCCAATACATCGACACCGTACAGCACAGCACTGTCGCCAGTCGCTGCGCCCATCGAAATCGTTCCAGAATTCAGAACTGTGCCGGAGAGATCACCATTGATGTCAATAGCTGAACGGGTTCTCAGTGTACCTTCCGGCGCTGTCAGCCGCCCGTCATTTGTCAGCGTACTGGTATAATCCGGCACATTGATCTGGACCACCCCCGGCCCGGTCAACAGGTTGACGTCAATCGAACCTGTTGCCGTAATCGTATGATCTTCGTCGACGCTACTGACCAGAGGTGTCGTCCGTGGCCCGTTCACCACTTCGCCAAAAACAGATCCCGCGGAAACTGCCAAAACCGAGGCAGAACACAAAAATACTGAGGGGGCGACACTCGCTACTCTACCCTTCCACTTGGTCAAACGCCCCCCGCGCGTGAAAGCACGAACTCTTTGCTCGATCTGCATATAACTCTGCCCCATCTGGCTCATTTCCGTTCCCCGAGTCCGCAGGGTTGTTTCCCCAGCGTCACCCACTCAATGCGATGTGTGTTTGCACACTCCAGAGCAACGTTAAAAGAGCGATGAGGGCGGAAATGTGGCCAAATCGGCGGTTTAGAACTTTAGTTTATGCTATCTTAACAGGCGTTTATCCAACTTTGAGACTTCCCGCTATATTTGCGAGGTTCAGGCTGCACGCGACTCGACAGAATTGAAATCAGGCCACCGATCCGCCGTCGGTCAGGTCTTCCAGAAATGCGCTCAGCAGCTGAGCTTTGCCGGCGTATCCTGATTTTTTATAGATCGAGTTGGTTTGCGCCTTGATGGTGCCTTCCTTGGCATTGCGGATCTCTGCCATTTCGGCGGTTGAACACCCTTTGATCAACAGGCGGGTAACCTCGCGTTCCGCGTCTGAGAAAGACCACTTCTCGAAATAGGCATTCAACAAATCTTCAAACGCGCTTGAAGCTCTGGCCACTTTATCCTCAAGCGTCTCCTGATACCGGCGCATCTTCAATACCTCGAAACCAAGAAGCATTATTGCACCAAACAGGGACAACATGATCAGGACTTCCCAGACATGAATGTCATCCCATTCATCAATCCAGGCTACACCCATCGCTTCGCCGATATCTTCGAACAGCATGACAAAGGCGCAGAAAAGTGAGGCGAAGAACGAAATCGTCAGGCGTTTTTTTGATGGCATTGAAGCTTCCACAGAGAATAGAGGATTGATCGCGGGTTCTTACGCCAGGTACACGCGGCACCTCAAGCGACAACTGCCGGGGCGCTGCCAAAGGTTGAGGCGCTCAACGACTTTATTTCGATGAAATTACGTTTCGTGGTAGCCCAGCGGTACCCACGCTATCTCCAGTCAGAGACAAATATCGGCTATGTCACTGAAAAAAGTGGTGAGCCGTGCAGGATTCGAACCTGCGACCCACTGATTAAAAGTCAGAGGAACGCTTTCTACCTCCCTTTGTCCACTACAGTCCACAGCCATCCGCAATCTTCCAGAACTCCACCTGATTTATATAGCTTTTAGCCTCCTGGGCGTTGTCCCCTAGACAAAATGCGTCTACAGTTGTCCATATCTGTCTGTCATAATCCAGCCTATTTTGTCCCCCATGAGTCCCCCAGAGGCGATTTAATGAAAAAGGAACTGAACGACCGATACCTAAAGAGCCTTAAGCCACCGGCAGACGGGCGGATTGAAATATCGGACACCAAGCGCACCGGGTTGCGATTGCGGGTCTACCCCGCCCGCGCAGTGTGGATGTACGAAAAGCGGGTAAAGGGTGGTGCGAAGCGCAAGCACACCTTTGGCACCTACTGCACGTGGTCATCTACTGGAAAGCGTGAGGATGGCGCGCTTGGGTTGGGGGAAGCACGGGCATTGGCCCTAGAGATAGAGGCAGAGGCAGCACGTGGCTTTGACCGTGTACTTGAAGCCCAGCAAACCCGCAGGGATCAGGAACGGGCCGCAGCGACCGCCCAAACTCTGCAAGATGTTCTCGACGTGTATAACGAACTGCACCTTTCCACGCTGAAACGGCAGGATGAAAGAAAGCGCCAACTTGAGGACGCGTTGCGCAATCACCTGTCCCAGCCAATCGGTGACCTGAACCGAGCTAGCCTGCAAAAGCCGATTGATGACAAAGCCAAAGAAGGCAAGATGTTCATGGCGAACAGGATCAGGGCCGCGCTGAAGCACTTCACGCGCTGGGCGTGGCGGCGTGAATACCTAAGTGAGGATGTGGGCGACCGGCTGGAACGCGCAACCAAAGAACAAATCAGGGATCGTGTCCTTAGCCTGGACGAGGTTAGAGCTATCTGGAAGCAAACCTATGAACTAGGTGACCTTTGGGGGCCTCCGGTGCGCATTCTGTTGCTAACCGTTCAGCGCCGCACCTCGATCAACAACCTGCGTAAAAGTGAACTGGAACTTTCAAAGTCCCGGTTCAAAAAAAACATATCACAGGAAAAGAACGACCGGGGGCATATCACCCACCTATCGGCCCCGGCAATGGCCGAGATTCAAGCGGTTCAAACCCGTCATGAGCTGGCGAAGGCCGAGAGGCTCAAAAACAAGAAATCCGGCAAGCCCCCTGCTACATCTGATTTCCTGTTCACCACCACTGGCCGCACCCCAATTTCCGGGTGGAGTAAAATGAAAGCCCGCCTTGATGAACTGTTAGGCGACGATTTCGAGGCGTGGCGTCTGCATGATTTCAGGACTGCGTTTGCCACCCATATGGCCGAGCGCGGCATTTCTGAATCTGTTGTGGATCGGGTCTTGAACCATGCGGCCGCAGGATCGAAGCCAAGCGCTGTTGCCCGCGTTTACAATCAGGCCGAACTGCTGGCTGAGCGAGCAGTCGCATTAGACAAATGGGCAGAGCTGATAACGCAGGAAAGTGCGGACGTGATTGAGCTAGAAGGGCAGCGGAATGTTTAACCCAACTGGATATGTATCCCTCTATGACATTGCCTCTGAATACCGCAATGCTGGCGTCGGTTGGGATGATTTTGCCGGCCAGATTGGTCAAGTTGAAGCGGTGTCGATTTATAACCCTGGCGAACAGCCGACCCAGGTTTCGCTTGATTTGTTGAGTATGATCCAATGGGGCGAACGGATGGAGTTTGCGTTCATTGATGCAGGTTCAGGCGTGGTTTCACTCGCCAAGATCCGGGACGCAGCAAAAGGCATGGAGCCAGAACTGTTTGTTGGTGTCGCTATTCTGTTTGCCACGGATCAGGCCAACTTGTCAGGGCATCCAATTCCCCTAGATTTTGCACAGAAGTTGGAGGCCTTCGAAGGGCAGCAAATAGTTCTGCCTGAGACTGAAGCAGACAAGCTCATTTTCGCGCTTAAAAATATCAGCACGAAATCACAGCGAAACACGAGCCTGTTGCGCGAAGACGTTGAGCGCGACTATCAAATCTGGCTAAACCAACTCCCCGGGCGCAACCCAACCGAGGCCCAGCGAGACGAATGGTATAAGAGCTACGGGGTTTCTCGGGCGCGTGAGAGAGAGTTGTGGAAAAGGTTTAAACCTGAAGGCGGCTCTAAGCCCGGTCGCCCACTCAAGTCCCCCCAATAATAGTAAACCCCGCCAAAAACTGTCCATTACTGTAAACGGCGGGATTGGCGGGGTTTCCGCGACGTTTTCGGCGGGAATATCCTGCTGGACTTCGTGCAAAGCGGCCCCGGTGAATTGGTCCGTTATCTTCAGCATACCGGCTTTGACATTGCCGCCATATCCGGCACCGACGAACTGCTGCCTGCCTTTCTCGGTTACTACAGGATCGGGCAAGGAACCTATGACACGGAGCGCGCCCTGCGACACCTGATAACGTGGCCGCCAATCGCAGCGGCGATATTCGAACGGATGGAAAGCCGAGGTTTAGCCAAATGATTTGTGAAGCCGCTCAGCAGGCCCGGATAGGTGACTTTGACACCAATGGGCGGGATTGGGTTTACGTCGCTGGGTATCGTATTGCGTTGGATCGCACAGCCTGCAATCTCGGCGGCTCACGCGCTTGGTTTCTCTGCCCCGGTTGCAATCGTCGCTGTGGTGTTCTGTATCCGCTCAAGTGTCGGATCTGTCTTGGGCTGCGGTATGCGTCCGAGGCAAAGGGCGTTCAGGACCGGGATTATCAGCAGGCATTCAAGCTGCGGCGCAGTCTTGGGCAGTCTTCTGGCGGGCTTGAACAGCCATTCCCGGCAAAGCCCCGTCTGATGCGCTGGCACACGTACTTTCGAATTCGTCGGCAGGCGATGGCGCGAGAGGCGCGGATACTCCGTAGATTGGCCGCTGGCCTGCCCCATGGGGTCAAACAAACTGACGCTTTTTTCAGGCGGTCCATGCAGCAACAGAAGCCGGATTGCCCGCATGGGGTGTTACTGGATGAAGGTTATACGAACTGAAATACTTGCGCTTGTCTGGTGTCTTGGATCTCTCAGCACAAAGCTGCTCGTATACCATGAAATAAGAGGCCTCTATACCTAGTTCACCATCGGAAAATCCGACTGCAGACCAGTCTACGTTGCCAATGCAGGCCTCAGGAGGGAAAAACTTGAAAGCCAGTTGCCGCGTTTTTCACCTGCGCTTGCTGGTGACCAAGTTGACATGGCCGTGGAAATGCACCCAAAAAGAATCATCAAAATCCATTTGCGCACTTTGGCTCGGCCTTGCAGCTCTTCCTTAGGCATTAACACCTTATTTCTTTTCAATTTTTCTTCTCCATTCTTAGCTGACGCTCTGCATCGTTAAGGCGCAAGACACTTCGCGTTCTTAAAAACTAGTGGCTGGCACTTTTGGGAAAGTTACTGAGCGGTCCTACCGCATCCTGTCAAAAAGGAAACTCAAGCGAGATAACACCGATTGTCTGGTCTTCAAATTGAGAGTGGAATTCTTTGGTTAGGTAGGTGAAGCCTACAAAAACTGAAACAGCAACAACACGAGCTTGCAGCCCCGTCCGCACACGGATTCGTTCGTTTTCCATCTCAACGGCAGACCAGGATGGAAAGAAATCGCTATGGGTGACGTAGGAATAGTCAGCTCCGATCAAGAATGACAAATCGCCCATCCTATCTGCTCTGTTTGGCGAAGATGGTTGCAAAAAGCCTGAAACAGGATCCCGAACATAGCGCTCTGCCTCTGCGTAATCCCCCAAAATTACATCAAAGCCAATTCGACCGAAAGTCTCGTACCCCGCCTGCGCGCCCAGAAACGGACGGATAGATAATTCGTCGTTTAGGCTGTAGCTCCTCGCGATTTCACCAGATACCATACCAGTTACGTCGTCACCTACATGCTCGTGCGGCATGTCTCTCGGAAGATAACCTGCGATACCAGTTGTTTCGTGAAAGCTCTGCTGAAAATCTGCGATATTTGTTTGGTCGCCTGTAAACAAAATTTCAGCACCGAAGTTATAGTCCAATTTCCCAAACCGGTCGTTCGCAAATGCTCCAAATCCCAGCATTCCGACATAGGGTCGATCATCATTTGCTGGCTGAGCTTTCGCACCCCAAGGCGAAATGATTTCAGCCCTGCCTCGTAAGTCATGTGCGATACCGCCGGTATTTTCACCTTCAAAACCAAGGAAAAGCGTGTAGCTCGCAGAACGCCACCTGTCTCTCCCATCTCCAAGAAAGTCATTGGTAAAAAAGCTGGACTTTGTCGGCCCTGAAAATGCAGAGGTCGCCAGAAAAGACGCAAAAACAACCAGAAATAATCTCTTCATATACTATACCTCAATTCGACGGAATATGGGCGATGCAGAACCAATCGTTAGCGAGCAGGCATTAACAGACGACTAATTTCTTGCCGCCGAAATAGAGCTTGGGGTCAAACTTGGCCTCATCTGTCTTGATTTGTTCGATACCTGCCTGAGTGCACGAGAAGTAGCAGGCAACAGACCGGTGCGTTAATTCACTATTATTGTTCTTGCTTAAAAAAGGTTTGGAAATTGGTGAAAGGAATCAGCCTTGTTTTGCACGACAACGACACCGTTCGATGTTCAGGACGTATTACCGGTACTTTCAAGGCATTGCGCTGAGGTCGAAACTGCGTGGAAGATTTTACGGCCCCATTTTGGAATTCAACTGAACTTCGGGTGTGGGCGAACCGTATCTGCACCAAATTTTTTTGATGTAGTAGCAATGGGAGCGTTGGTAGAATTGCTCAAGTCGCCTCAGGACATTGATAGAGCAATAGCAATTTCCACGAGTATCGCTGACGAAGTTGCGGTCTGCATGGACCAGTGCGATTCAATACGCCCGTTCAGCAAGCGACAGCAGGATGCAGTTCGGGGTTGTCTAAAATCTTTGCTGGATGATTGGTATTTCTGTGAATCAGAAAGATTGGAAGCGCAAATATGTAGAAACATTACTATTGTAGTTTCACGTATTTATCAAAGAGTTCAAGGAGGATTGGTTGGAGAGATATATTGTTCGAGCATTTCTGAAGAGGGGCAGGCATTTGCTTTGAATAAAACCGCGTAAATCGCATGCGTTTATTGCCAGGGGATTTAACCCTAAAAGCTATTGATTGAGAATGGCCTACCGGTAGAGAAGAACACAACAAATACGATTCATTTGGGGTTTCGAGGGACGCAAAAATCCGTTCAACACCACCGATAAAATCCTTACTGGGTGCGCAATTTTATTCATTAAAACAATCCTGTATTGAATCATTCAATGTAAATGAACCCTGTGAGTCATTTTGCAACATTCTGCGGGCAACTGCCTTTTCTTCCTCGGTCATTCCTCCCTCATCCAAGAAAACTTCAAAGGCAGCTTGCAGTCCGCATAATAAATATCTCTGATTTCCGTTTTTAACGTCGCCGATCATTTCAGAAATTGCTTCGACAAACCAATGGGTATTTTTCATGAAGCCCCTCAACTTCTTGTTTTAAGTACCGTAGGGGAACCTTGGTTAACGGCTGGTTAACCAAGGTTTTAATTGCGGGTCATTTTGGCCACACTGTAACTTTGAATCCGAGGGTTGCTCGCCTAAGTATGTATTGATTAGTTTCCAGATTGCATCTGCCGTCAGAGACATCCCCTCTGCCCGAAGTCGAAGTTCGGCGTCAGTGGCGCGCTGCAAAAAATCATCACCCATAACGATGGATCCCATTTACAAAATTTTCACCAAGTTGAACTGACTTCCTTAATAAAAGGTAAACTGTCGCTCAATATGAGTAAGTTTGTATGTGTGCAAACAGGTGTAGGCACAACATATATGAAACAGATTGCTTTGTAGATTTGTTAGCCTGTGACTGTTTCTAGGCAAGCAACACTGCAGTAAAAAATTTACTCAATTTGGTCAAATCTGTCAGTGCCCTGCTGGAAAGCCCCAGGCGCCTACTTTTACGAGCTTATCAGTGTTTTGAGAGCAATGTTAACCCTGTTTAACAATTGCTTACCACTCTTCCGGCACGCTCACTAACTATTAACCATGATCCACCACCACTTAGTTCCGCGATGGAATCAAGTGGTGAAACGAATGCTAAGATATATTTTTGCAAACGAGCTGAGCAGCTATCCGACACTGGCAAGCGGCATGTTCAAGGATAGAGCAGATCAGTTCAAAACCAGATTGGGTTGGGATGTTCAGGTAAACGCTCGTGGAGAAGAAAGGGATCGGTACGACGATTTGAACCCGCTTTATGTAATTTGGGAGGAATCCGATGGTTCACACGGCGGATCAATGAGAGTTTTGCCGACGACCGGTCCCGTAATGATAAATGATGTGTTTGGACATCTTACTGGCGGTTACCCAGTACGTGATCCGCTGATTTGGGAGGTTACTCGCTTCTGCTTGTCGCGGAATGCGAGCCCCTTCACAGCCGGTGCTATCATGTTGAGTGGAGGTGAATTGATGGAGAAATTTGGTCTTTCCCATATAGCAGGTGTCTTCGATGCTAGAATGATCCGCATTTATCGACTGATAGGTTCCTCTCCAATAGTTTTGGGTTCTGAAGGGAGCGGGCGTGAGCAAGTTTCTGTGGGGCTTTGGCCGTACTCACCAGAGGACTGCAATCGTGTTGCGGAAAGAGCCGGAATATCTAGGGAACTGTCCAGAATGTGGATCAACACAGCTCTTGGTCGCTTCAAGTCTGAAAAGCCCAAGATTGAGCGCTTTGCGTAGGATGGCTCGCGATAAAAACTTGTCGCTGTTGATCCGTAGGTAGGAAGCCAATGAATCTTGGGAAGGTAAGAAGCTGATAACGCGTGTACTCACGACCCTACAAAACGGTGTGCGACAACTAACTTCGTGAAAAATTGCTTTATTTCCAAATAAAATACGTCGCACTAATTCTTTGCCCGAAAACAGGATTCTTGAAAGATTGCACTGGAGCAACAATGAATCGGAATTGAGTAATGCCATCATATTCCTACAAGTTGAGGCCAGGTGAGGTTTCCAATCGGGTTACCGAGTCCCACTTTGGCGCAAATTTTCGGGAAATGTCCCACAATATTGGTGAAGCATTCGATATGTTAGGTGTCACGCAATTACGATACCCAGCAGGAGCAGCTCAAAAAGAAAACATAACACACCTGGAGAACGGCGAGCTAAATCAGAAGCTCCAAGAGTTTCTGGACTGGGCAGTTGAAAGAGGCACACCATTTACGCTTAGCGTACCCGTGGGAGACTTGCTCGCCACACAGTCGCAAATGCGTGATTTTGTTAACGCAGTATATGACAAATTGGGTGCCAGTAGTAAGCTCCTAAACGCGTTTGAAATAAGCAATGAATACTGGTCCTTTCAGAGCGCTGGCGAATATGGAAAAGACGCATCCAGTGCCGTTACCTACCTCAAGCATGCCATCGATGATTTAAATGATACTCGCGAGAATATAGAAGTTGATCCAAAATTCCTGGTACAAACCGCACCGCCATGGCACGTTGGAAATAGTACCATGGATCAAAAAAACAAAGAAATAATACGGCATTTCGATGCGAACAAAGATTTATCCGACGGTTTACAGGCAACTGTGGCAAGTGAAGCCATCGACGGTATTGTTTCTCACTACTATTATTACAAGGATCATGGCGACGACAATACATTTTCCGATGGGTATTATGAACATCGGGAAATCGGCCCCAGAAAGGATATGTGGGACAAGTATTTTGAGAAGGACCTCGATTACCATATCACAGAATGGAACGTGCAAAATGCCCGTATCGATCAGCAGGGTCTAAAGGCTGCTTCGGTTATCCTAAAGCAATTTGAAAATATGTTGAAGGCAGGAGTCGATGCTGCCGATGTGTGGTCTGTCAGAAATAAGAACTATAATTCTCTGGCAGGTGGAACTTTAGAGGAGAACCCAATCCAACCAACTCCCGCGGGCCAAATCTTCATGTTGATGAAGGAGAGCCTGTTGGGGAAAGACGGAGAAGGATTGTCACTGTTGCATTTGGAGGGCGTTCCTACCAAGAATAGACCAATTGAGTTTAATGCCTACACTGGGCAAGATAAAACAGTTATCTACGTTTCAAATAGAAGCGACGATTTTGATGTATCCGTTGACTTGGATCTAACTGGCCTAGGTGGAAGTAACGCTAGCCTGTCCGTGAGAAAGGTGGGCATCTTAGAAGGGTCAGCGGATGGGTTAAGTGACCGTGCTGCTTTCTATGAAGATGGTAGATTCGTCAAAGGTTCCCGAAATAAGCTTCGGATAATTGACGAAGCCGAAAAGGCAGCAATAGAAGCGAAGTTCTCCAATATTCTTGAACTCGATGTTTACGAAAGATTTTACATCGGGGAATACGGTAACGGCAGCTACCGAACGTATATTCCTGATCCCTCAACGATTCTGTTGAAACCAGGGAAAACTCCGGAAACTGCGACGAGCCTTGATGATTATTATTTTGCGAGTGAGGTGGATATCACTGTCGATGTAGAGCAACTTTCTTTTGCCGATTCTTCGAGTATCCAGTTGGAACTGGACCCATATGAAGTTGTCGAAATAGTACTTCTTCATCCCTCTACTTTTAGGGACTTACTCCTATGCCGTTCGCTCTTCGATTTACAACCCATCTCGGATTTATTTATTGGCGACCAAGACACCGAATTACTCAACAATGGCCTCAGAGAAGAGGCGTTACTTGGGGGCGATAGCTCAGATTCATTTATTTTTCTCGTGGATGAAGAATCGGGCATGTCTCCCAATTCCGAGCCGGAGTTCGATCAATTTGGGAGAGAATTGCGAGAAGCATATTCTGAAGATGCACAATCCTTGTGGGGTGATCGAGAAGTCACAACGGTTTTGGATTCCACTCCTGTTAACATATTGGAATCTAGCATTTTGGTTTTGGATGAAGGTGACTATTTTTTCTGACAAACAACTTGAGGCAGGAGGCGGCTTTTGGCCTCTGCCATAGGTTTTTTTGGTAACTCTGTTTGAGCTGAGGTTTTCATGTCAATGCGTTGAGGAACTCAGCAGGGCAATCTGCGACAACTTCTTCCAAGGGTGCGCAATTTCCTAAAGACGAGACCCCGCACGTGTTTTCTATTACCTAGGATATCAACGATCCGTTTTTATGGTCGCGAGCCCATGAAGGGGCACTGATACGAAGAACGTGCGCAACTAGTCGCTCACGTGTTGCCGCAAGCCCCCATGGGGATTGGATGTTCTACGGCCATGCGGGGCTTAACGAACAATCGATTGCAAGCTGGAGGCTGATAGACTTACGGGCGTTCAGGGCGGCGCTGATCCGGCACAGGACAACCGGCACGCATTTGCTAATGGGCGACAAGCGCAATGCAGACGGTACGTGCTTTAAGTGGTTTGATATTCGGTCCTTTCCGAAGGAACCGCCGCTCATCGTTGCTTCTCAAAACACGGTGATGTGACAATTTGATTCACTTGCAAGGTTACAGTTTTTGATTGTTGACTCGCCCGTGTTAGATTAAAGCGAATCACTTTTAGTAGTGGAGGATTTGATGTCAGAAAGAACTGATGCATTGGCAGAGCTGGGTATTGCGATTGGTGCCGACGAACATTTCTCCCACGACCCAAAACAAAACACTGCTTTGATTTCTTATGGTTTTTCCGGTTACGGTGAGTTCACTCCAATTTCTGTAACCGGTGGAACCGAAATTTGCCATGCCAACATGGAACGAAATAGTTCAAGAGATTAGTGGTCTGGGGCAAGCTAATGCCTGCGACCTCGTCACAACAAAGTACTTAAGCGCACTCGAGGCCAGAGTTGGAAGACCTGTCATCGCCTACTACTCTGGCTGGCTGCAGAAGAAATCGCCGGACGGGCGCATTCACCCAGAAGCCGCAATAACTGATCTAGATATGAATGGCCTGATGGCAGTTGTGCACAACGTGCCAAGAGACAAAGGGCTGGATTTAATTCTTCATACTCCTGGTGGTAGCGCTGAGGCCACTCGGGCTATCGTAGAATATCTTTATAGAATGTTTGGAACAGACATTCGCGCAATCATCCCTCACATGGCTATGTCGGCAGGTACTATGATTGCTTGCGCGTGCACTGAAATAGTGATGGGTAAACACACCTCCCTTGGCCCAACAGACCCACAGATCAAAGGTCATCCCGCTATGGGGGTTCTGGCAGAAGTTGATCAAGCAATTGAAGAAATCAAAAAGGAACCACTGAAGAGACTGGTTTACGAGCAAGTATTTGCAAAGTACCCACCTGCATTCATCCTTGATTGTGAGCGAGGCGTTGCGGGTACACGGGACATGGTAACGCGTTGGTTGGCCGGTAACATGCTTAAGAACGAGGAGAGCCCGACAGAGGCAGCTTATGCAATCGTTGAAAGCTTGATGGACTACAAGGGCACGACAGAACACGCACACCACTTCATGATTGATAAGTGCAGCGACATGGGGTTGAAGGTTGTTTCACTAGAAGGTGACCAGGATCTTCAGGAAGACGTACTCAGTGTTCATCATGCTTTCGTTGCATCGTTTGGAATGACGAACTCAATAAAAATAATTCGAAACTCGAATGGAGGGCAATGGACGGTCGGTGGGCAGTAAATCTGACGGAAATGTCCCCTATTTGTCCCCCAGACGCAACAGAGCATGAAGCAAACAGGGGATATGCCAAGAGCGCTCGGCGCTCAACAAATTGATATTAATTTTAAAAAAGTGGTGAGCCGTGCAGGATTCGAACCTGCGACCCACTGATTAAAAGTCAGTTGCTCTACCAACTGAGCTAACGGCCCACTCTTTTCTGGATCTTGTCGATCCGTGGCGCTCTCTAAGGCATTTTCCCAACCGGGTTCAAGTCCCTAATTTGCACCTCGTTTCACGCGATTTATCAGTGTTTCGCGCGCCCCGATAGGCGGCCTAATTAGGGAGGTGACGCAGGGGGGTCAACCCCTTTTTTCAGGAATCTGCGCGTCAGGGTGGATTCGTTTCTCGACGAGCGTTATATGCCCGCCATGCAAAAGACTCACCCCATAGGCTTGCCCTTCATGAAGATGCACGGGCTGGGCAATGACTTTGTCATTGTAGACGCGCGCGCGCAGGCAGTGGCGGTTACTCCGGCGCTGGCCAAGGGAATCGGGCACCGGCAGTTTGGTGTCGGGTTTGACCAATTGGCCGTCATCGAAAACGGCGACGCGGATGCCCATCTGGTATTCTTCAATGCTGATGGTTCAACCTCGGCAGCGTGTGGCAACGCAACACGGTGTATCGCCCGGTTTTTGATGGATGAGCAGAACAAAAACGAACTGACCCTGACAACCGAACGCGGCACGTTGCTGGCACGGGATGCAGGTAATGGCCTGACCTCAGTCAATATGGGACAGCCGCAACTGGCCTGGAACGAAGTTCCGCTGGCCGAAGAAATGGACACGCTGGAACTACCGATCGAGGGCGGACCAACGGCTACTGGAATGGGCAACCCGCATTGCACGTTTTTTGTGGAAAATGCCGAAGCGATACCCTTGGAAGAGTTCGGGTCCCGCTACGAATACCACCCGCTCTATCCAGAACGCACCAATGTTCAGGTTGCGCAGGTGATTGGCCCGGACCACATCCGTATGCGCGTGTGGGAACGGGGCGTAGGGATCACGCTTGCTTCTGGTTCATCCTCCTGTGCAACGGCCGTTGCAGCAGCGCGACGCGGCCTGACCGGGCGCAAGGTGCAGATTGAACTGGATGGTGGAACGATCTGGATCGACTGGCGCGAGGACGGGGTTTGGATGACCGGGCCGACCTGCCACGTCTTTTCGGGAACCCTGACACCCGCGTTTCTGGAGACACTGGGATGAATCCGCCCAAATTCACCACATTGGGCTGTCGCCTGAACGCCTATGAAACCGAGGCGATGAAAGAGCTGTCGCAACAGGCGGGTCTGCAGGACGCCGTGGTTGTGAACACCTGCGCCGTCACCGCCGAAGCCGTGCGCAAAGCGCGGCAGGAAATTCGCAAGCTACGTCGGGAGAACCCGAACGCGCGCTTGATCGTTACCGGTTGCGCCGCGCAGACGGAGCCTCAGACTTTTGCATCGATGGACGAAGTTGATGCCGTCATCGGCAATACCGAAAAGATGCAGCCTGAAACCTGGAAAGGTATGGCGGCCGATTTCATTGGCGAAACCGAGAGTGTGCAGGTCGACGACATCATGTCCGTGACAGAGACAGCGGGTCACCTCATCGATGGCTTTGGCACCCGCTCTCGCGCTTATGTGCAGGTCCAGAATGGCTGTGACCACCGTTGCACCTTCTGCATCATTCCTTATGGCCGTGGCAACTCGCGCAGCGTTCCTGCCGGCGTTGTGGTGGACCAGATCAAGAGGCTGGTGGACCGGGGCTATAACGAGGTGGTTCTGACCGGTGTCGACCTGACGTCGTGGGGCGCGGATCTACCGGCGCAACCCAAGTTGGGCGATTTGGTCATGCGGATCCTGAAACTCGTACCGGACCTGCCGCGCCTTCGGATCAGCTCGATCGATTCTATTGAAGTGGACGAGAACCTGATGCGTGCCATCGCGACCGAACCGCGCCTGATGCCGCATCTACACCTATCGCTGCAACATGGCGACGACCTTATTCTGAAACGGATGAAGCGCCGGCACCTGCGCGATGACGCCATTCGATTTACCGAAGAGGCCCGCAAGCTGCGGCCAGATATGACCTTTGGCGCCGACATCATTGCTGGCTTTCCGACCGAGACCGATGCCCATTTCGAGAACTCGCTGAAACTGGTCACAGAGTGCGATCTGACCTGGTTGCATGTCTTCCCCTACTCCAAACGCGAAGGCACCCCGGCAGCCCGCATTCCACAACAGACCAACGGCAACATCATCAAAGAACGCGCGGCCCGCCTGCGCGCGGCCGGAGATCTGCAGGTGGCAAAGCACCTGACGGAGCAGATCGGGAAAACACATCGGATTCTGATGGAGAACCCGCATATGGGCCGGACCGAACAATTTGCCGAAGTGACATTTGTCACACCAAAGGTTGAGGGTCAGATTGTTGAATCCGAAATCTCCGGCAACACCGACACGTATTTGGTTGCCTGACACGGATCTTATTCAGCTGGTGGCGGCGGACACGGCGGCGGTGTCATAGAGCTCCTCGCATTCGTGACCAGATCATCCCGAAACCGGCAGATGATAACCACCGGCGTTTCCCCCGTCTTGCCGGTTTCTTTGTGCCTCCAGGCTGTCACCGCGACACCAACCACGTGATTGCCCTCGGCGATAGTTTCCTTCATGGTCCAATGCTCCATCTCGAAAATGTCGGTAAGATTTTTCAGGTAGGCACGGCCCAAACCCAGCGGCATCACGCCCACGAGGGTAAGTTGTTCAGGCACCAACTCAAGGTCAGCTGAGCGGGAAATGTTAGCCTTCGCTCCTTTGGCTCCAAGGTCTGCATTCTAGTTGGCTAAAACGGATTCGAATTTGTTGGGGAACAAACCCGTGATGCGGTGACCGCGAATTTGATGGTCGAGAAATTCGAGCGATTTGGCTCTGAAGTTACGTGTAGCACCCGTAGTTCTTCGCGTGGAATTTAATCCAAAGACCTGTGGCGTATCAGCAACGATAAATAAAGAACGAACCTTTCTTAGCGTCCACGATGCAAGTGCTTCTGTTAAGCGTAAAGAAAACAATAGGATTCCACGTTAGAGCAGGCGGCGGATGAAAGGCATTATTACAGCCTTGGCAGGGCTTATCCTGATGGGCCTGCCGGTGGCATCAGAAGAAATACAGGTTGGAAATGATACAGGCGGGCGGTTCTTGAGCCGCTTAGTACAGATTGAAATCGCCAATCGGAAGAACGCGCAAGTTCAGATAATCGGTGACTACTGTTATTCCAGCTGCACCTTGCTTCTGGGTGCGGACAACGCGTGCATCGCATCTGATACTACGTTCGGGTTTCATGGCCCTTTTCTTTCGTCTCGAAAAGAAATGACCAGAGATGAATTCGACAGGTATAGCGCTTCGTTTTCCAGCTATTATCCAGAGCCGGTGAGAAGTTGGTTTATGTCCACGGCTAGATATGCCGGGCCAGATGAGCTTCTTTTTATATCGGGTGAATACCTGATAAGCATTGGCGTGAAGGAGTGTTGAGAACTCCCCGGTGGGCTACTTCTCTAAGTGGATGGCACAACGCCTTCAGATGCGGTCGGATCAAAAGACTGTTGATGCTCGTCGATATCCTTCGACGGCAACAGGGGACATCGTTTCAGATGGTCTTTACTTCGGAGTAAACGTGAAATTGCGGATCGGTCATTTGAGCCCGCTTGGAAAACTGTTCAACCCCGTGACTGGGAATGTAGGCATCTGCATTTGCTCCGAAAATCGGAAAATTGGGCTCGAAACGGCCATTGGAAGCGAATGAAGCAGCCGCAGCAAAACCTCTGTTGACAGTCGCCCACATAAGAAAAGCCCCGCGCGTCGCGCAGGGCTTGTCCGATCTTATCGCAAGAACAGAAGTCAGACCGACTTCTTGCCTTTCACCGGCGCCCACAAACGCTTGTTGACCAGATACAACAGCACCGAGAGAACGGTCAGGAACAGAACGCCGACAAACCCGGCATTTTTGCGGTCCATCATCTTGGGCTCAGCTGCCCACATCAGGAACGCTGCTACGTCTTCGGACATCGCCTCGACAGTGGCAGGGTGCCCGTCTGCAAATTCGACTTGATCTTCCGACAGCGGCGGGCCCATCGAAATCCAGCCACCCGGGAAGGCGGTGTTTTCATACAGAACCGCGCCCGCTTCTTCCTTTTCGTGACCAGTGTAGCCATCGAGCAGCGATGCGATGTACTCAGCGCCACCCATGCCTTTGAACAGTTGGTTGATCCCCAGACCGTATGGTCCGTGGAAGCCTGCGCGTGCCTTTGCCATCAGGCTCAGGTCAGGTGCGCCAACACCGTCATTGGCGGGGAAATGATCGGTCGGGATGGCCGGACGGAAATCGTCCAGCTCCGGATCGAACACTTCGAAGTTGTCAGCCGCATAGGCGATGACTTCTTCTTCCGAATAGCCCAGCGCTTCGAGGTCACGAAGCGGGACGTACTTTAGTCCATGGCATGCCGCGCAAACCTCGGTATAGACCTGAAGTCCGCGCTGCAGCTGGTGCTGATCGTAGGTGCCGAATGGGCCTTCGAAAGAGAATGCGAAGTCCTCGATATGCTCATCGCCACCACCTGCTGCGAAGGATGCAGCAGGGGTCAAAGCCAGAGCAAACGCGGCGCCGATTGCAAGTTTCTTGAACATGTTTCCGGTCCCTCTTCTTACTCGGCCGGCGTGGCGTCGGCGTCAGCCTTGCCATAGTGCGCGTTGAAGTCTTCTTCGATGGTTTCCGGCTGCGCCTCGGGTTTCTCGATGACACCCAGGATCGGCAGGATCACGAAGAAATAAGCGAACCAGTAGGCAGATGCGATCAGCGAGAAGGTCGCATAGGGCTCTTCCGCGGGCATCGCACCCAGCCACATCAAGGCAAAGAAGTCGATGATCAGCAGGTAGAACCACCATTTGAACATCGGGCGATATTTGCCCGAACGTACGCTCGACGTGTCCAGCCAGGGCGCCAGCGCCATCGCCAAGATCGCACCGAACATCGCAATCACACCAAAGAACTTGGCGTCGATGATGCCGCCGGTGATGAAGCTTGCGAACTGTACGACCCAAACCTCACCCGTGAAGGCACGCAGGATCGCGTAGAACGGCAGGAAGTACCATTCGGGCACGATGTGTGCAGGCGTCACCAGCGGGTTGGCTTCGATGTAGTTATCCGGGTGGCCCAGGTAGTTCGGCATGTAGCCGACGATGGCCCAGAACACGACCAGGATAACGGCCAGCGCGAACACGTCCTTGATGACAAAATACGGCCAGAACGGCAGCGTGTCCTTCTCGGCCTCGGCTTTCGAGCCACGGCGAACTTCAACACCCGTCGGGTTGTTGTTGCCGGTGGTGTGGAAGGCCCAGATGTGCACGATCACCAACGCCGCGATAACGAACGGCAGCAGGTAGTGCAGCGAGAAAAAGCGGTTCAGCGTGGCATTGTCCACGGCCGGTCCGCCCAGCAGCCAGGTCTGGATCGCTTCACCCACAAACGGGATCGCGCCAAACAGGCCGGTGATCACGGTCGCACCCCAGAAGGACATCTGACCCCAGGGCAGAACGTAGCCCATGAACGCGGTGCCCATCATCATCAGATAGATCAGCATACCTATGATCCACGTGATCTCACGCGGGGCTTTGTACGAGCCGTAGAACAGACCACGGAAGATGTGGATGTAAACGGCAACAAAGAACAGCGAGGCGCCGTTCATGTGAATGTAACGCAGCATATAGCCGCCATTCACGTTGCGCATGATGTGTTCGATGCTGGCGAAGGCCAGATCGACATGCGGAGTATAATGCATCACCAGAACGATACCGGTGACGATTTGCAGCACCAGGCAGAACGCCAGGACGATGCCCCAGATCCACCACCAGTTCAGGTTCTTGGGGGTCGGGATCATGAGGGTGTCATAAAGCAGGCCGACGATCGGCAGACGGCTGTTCAGCCACTTCTCGCCATTTGTCTTCGGCTCGTAATGATCGTGGGGAATTCCGGACATCTGGGTCTCCCTTAGCCGAGCTTGATGGTGGTGGCGTCAACCCATTCCACAGGCGGAACGGGCAGGTTTTCAGGCGCGGGGCCTTTGCGGATACGACCAGCAAGATCGTAGTGCGAGCCGTGGCAGGGGCAGAACCAGCCACCAAAGTCACCAGCATCACCCAGAGGTACGCAGCCCAGGTGGGTGCAGACGCCCATCTGAACGATCCATGCGCCGGGCGCTTCGCCCTCGGGCGACGGCATCACGCGGTTGGCATCCGTTGCAGGCGCATCGGCGGGCAGATTGAAGTTGCGAGCCAGCGGATCAGGCAGTGCATCCACGCCTTCGGCGTCCTGTTCCTGCGCTTCCTGAATCTCGGCACCGGTGCGGTGGCGGATGAATACGGGCTTACCCAACCATTTCACGGTCAGCTGCGTGCCCGGCTCAACCCCGCTCACATCCTGACGGATCGAGGACAGCGCCTGAACGTCTGCCGATGGGTTCATTTGGTTGATCAGGGGCCATACGGCTGCACCCGTCGCAACGACACCTGCACCGCCAGCGGCGTAGTAGAGGAAATCTCTGCGGGTGCCTTCGTGGTCTTCTGCGTGGGACACGAGGTTTTCTCCGATTCCAGCGCCCGACGTTTCGGGCAAACATGCGTCAGCACCGCATCAAAGCGGCGTCTCATCGCGGCTATCTATCCGGGAGAAAACGGTTCGTCCAGCGGTCATAGGCGCGCAGTACGCCTCATCTGGGCATTCATGTCACAACGAGGCGGCAATATTTCAAGGTTACACATCTTTCGGGCCATTCAATCCGACCCAAACGGCGGCGGCAGCAGGACGTGATTCGCGCGCGCACTGACGGGCTGTGCGATCTCGGATTAATTGGCGTCGAGTGAAAATCGCGGACGCGAGAACCTCAGAATTGCCACAAAAATGCCCCGCAGATTTCTACTTTAGCGGGATTTGAGCGTATCTAATTCATTAATTTAAAATAGATATTTTTGAAAGGCCTATTGCGCCTCGTTTCTTGTTGCACCTTTTGCGTGAATGCCCCAAGGGCACCTTCAAGCAATTGCGAAACAGGAGCACCCCATGTCAAAGATATCTGCAACCGCACTGCTGTTTACAGTCGCGACCGCCACTCAGGGTCTTGCAGCAGGCGATCCGGCTAAAGGTGAAAAGCTTTATAACCGCTGCTCATCGTGCCACGCGATTATCAAGGATGGCGAGGTTCTGGTCAAAGGCGGCATCACCGGACCGAATCTCTATGGTGTGGTCGGGCGGGCCGCAGGAACGGAAAACGATTACCTCAATGGCAGTGAACGTCTGCCTGTCGGCATGTTCACGGATGATATGATCCGCGCGGGACAAGAGGGGCTGGTTTGGACTGAAGAAAACATATCGGCCTATTCGAAGGACCCGATAGGTTTTATCAAAGAATACCTGCAGGATGAGACCGCGCGCCCAAATATGTCGGTCAAACTGAAGAAGGGGGCCGATGACATTGCCGCCTATCTGGCGACGTTCTCAGTCCAATAGGGGCAAGCCGCCAAATCCGGGCTGGTCACGCTTTACGCATTAACGCGGCCAGCCAATCCACCTCACTTCCAAACCCGACGTTCTCAATCTGAGCCGCGGCCCCCAGGCGCGCGTTTTCCGGCTTGTTCTGATTCAGTTTCCAGGTGCCCTGTATGTCTTCGATGCGCATGCGGCAGGGCACGATCATCCGCAAAAGCCGTTCCAACGCTTCGGGTGTCATCTTTTGTGGCATCCACGACGGTTTAGGGTTCAGGCGATCTTCAAAAAACTCCGACTGTCGGTCCAGCAGACTATTCAGCGTATCCTGCGGACAAAGCTCAAGCTGCCCGGTCAGGTGAACCGCAACATAGTTCCAGGTCGGGACCTGATCGTCCATCCCGTACCAGTCAGGAGAAACATATGCGTCCGGACCCGACACGGCGATTCGTGCCGGCAGCGGTTGCTTCAGCGCCCGGACGATCGGGTTTGATCGAACCAAATGCAATTCTGCGTTCTGACCGTCCGCGGCCAAAAGATACGGAACGTGGCTGAGTAGTGGCGCCCCGTCCGCGGACGCAGCAAGCACACCAAACGCGCGTTTTCGCGCGAATTCTATGTTACGCGCACGGTCCTCGGCCCGAAAAACTGGATTGGGATGCATGACGGTCCTCCTGTCAATCTCTCTTGCAGAACCGTCCGCATCTTGGCAAGTTCGGTGCGTTCTCAGGGCGGGGTGCAATTCCCCACCGGCGGTATGCGGGCAGCGACCCGTAAGCCCGCGAGCGGCCCCGGTCTTCGGGGTGTCAGCAGATCTGGTGAGAAGCCAGAGCCGACGGTGATAGTCCGGATGAAAGAGAACGTGCAGCGCGCCGTTTCGCGGCGTGTCTGCTCGTGATCGCCTTGGGTGACGTGTCTGTTGCGAAAGGAGATCATGATGACACACACCCGCTATGCTTTTATCAAAGCGAACTGGCATTCCGATATCGTTGACCGCGCGCTCGACGGGTTTCTTGAATTGATACCTGCCGAACAGGTCGATGTGTTCGACGTACCCGGCGCTTTCGAGATGCCTCTGCTGGCCCGCGATCTGGCCCAGACTGGGCGGTACGGAGCAGTGGTCTGCGCGGCCTTTGTCGTAGATGGCGGTATTTATCGGCACGACTTTGTCGCTCAAGCCGTGGTTGACGGGTTGATGCGTGCGGGTTTGGACACAGGTATCCCGGTGCTGTCGGTCTCACTCACTCCGCACCAGTATCAGGAGACTGATCACCACAACGCGATCTACCGGGAGCATTTCGTTCAAAAGGGTCGCGAAGCAGCGCAGGCCACGCTGAAGATCAATGAGGCGCGGGCGGCTCTTTCCAAAGCAGCCTGATTTAGGGCCTTGGCGTCGCCGCCAGGCGGCGATACCTGCTTGCCTGGTCTGCAAATCCGCTTGAGGACAAAGGCACTCCCCGCTAATCACGACGTTCAAAGGAGCATGCCCATGTCGATGAACAGTTTTGGCCACCTCTTCCGCGTCACCACCTGGGGCGAGAGCCATGGGCCCGCATTGGGTGCCACAGTCGACGGCTGCCCACCGGGCGTCCAAATTGACGAAGGCATGATCCAGCACTGGCTGGACAAGCGCAAACCGGGGCAGAACAAATTCACCACACAGCGGCGCGAAGCAGATGCTGTGAAAATCATGTCCGGCGTGTTTGAGGGCCAGACCACCGGAACTCCTGTCCAGTTGATGATCGAAAACACCGATCAGCGCTCGAAGGACTACGGCGACATCATGGACAAGTTCCGTCCGGGCCACGCCGATATTACCTACTGGCAGAAATACGGTATCCGCGACTATCGCGGCGGCGGGCGTAGCTCGGCCCGTGAGACCGCGTCGCGCGTGGCCGCAGGAGGGTTGGCCCGCGAGGCGATCAAGCAGATCGCGCCAAACGTACAGATCACGGGATACATGACTCAGATCGGCCCGCACAAGATTGACCGTGGCAATTTTGACTGGTCCCAGATCGAACAGAACCCGTTCTGGACACCAGATGCACAGGCCGCACAGGACTGGGCCACCTATCTGGACGATCTGCGCAAATCCGGAAACTCGGTCGGCGCTGTCGTCGAAGTGGTGGCACGTGGTGTGCCAGCCGGGCTCGGAGCGCCGGTTTATGCCAAGTTAGACACTGATTTGGCCGCCGCAATGATGTCGATCAACGCAGTGAAGGGCGTTGAGATCGGGGAAGGTATGGCCGCCGCCGAACTGACGGGCGAGGCTAACGCGGACGAGATTTTTATGGGTCAAGACGGCCCGCAATACAGTTCCAACCACGCGGGCGGCATTTTGGGCGGCATCTCAACGGGTCAGGACGTTGTTGTACGATTTGCGGTGAAACCAACATCTTCAATCCTGACCACCCGCAAAACGATCACCAAGTCGGGCGAAGAGACCGAGATCATTACCAAGGGTCGCCACGACCCCTGCGTGGGAATTCGCGCAGTGCCTGTCGGCGAAGCGATGATGGCTTGTGTGATCCTTGATCATCTGCTGCTCCACCGTGGACAAATTGGCGAGAACCGTGGCCGGATTGGCTGATCTGCGCACCGTCCTGCGTGTGATCGTTAAGACCCGCATGGCAACGGACCCAGCCCATGACCTAGCCCATTTGGATCGGGTCTGGGTTAACGCGCAGGTCATTTCGGACGACCTGACCGATATGAAAGTGCTGCTTGCCGCATGCTACCTGCACGATCTGGTCAATCTGCCGAAGAACGATCCCAACCGTCATCTGGCCTCTCATCGTTCAGCCGAGGAATCAGAGTCTATTCTTGGGGAAATGGACTTTAATCGACACCAAATCCAGGCCGCGCAACATGCTATAATCGCGCATAGTTTTTCTGCCGGAATTCCCCCTGACACACCAGAGGCGCGCATTTTACGCGATGCCGACCGTTTGGATGCGCTGGGTGCCATCGGTATTGCACGTACGTTTTCGGTTGCTGGCGCATTGGGTCGCGCCCTGTACGACCCGTCCGACCCCTTCGCCGAGCACCGGCGGCTGGACGATCTACAATTCTCGATCGACCACTGGAAGGTCAAACTCCTGAACCTCCCGGATGATATGCTGACGGAGACTGGGAAAAAGATCGCGAAGGCCCGAACTGGTCGAATGATCCGGTTTCTCGAGGAGTTCGCGGATGAGATCGGCAGCAGCTTGCCGCGAAACTGGATAAACCGCTAAACCAGTTCGCCGGGCGTTGATCTTTGCCCGACAAAAGCGCAGGGTCGCGCCGATGGCAAAATCCTTAACATCGCATCGACCTGTTCTTGCCGTGGCGCTGAAACTCAGCGCCCTGTTTCTGTTCACGGCGATGTCGGCACTGGTCAAAGCGTTGTCAGACGATTTTCCACCAGGTGAGCTGGTATTCTTCCGATCACTGTTTGCGATTCCCGTCATCATTATCTGGCTGATATCGCGCGGAGAATTAGCCCAAGGCTTTGTCGTGAAAAAGCCGATGGGTCATTTCTGGCGCGGAGTTCTGGGTACAACCGCCATGGGCCTGACATTTACCGGCCTCAGCTTGCTGCCGCTGCCCGAAGTAACTGCCATTGGTTATGCCACCCCAATCTTCACCCTGATTCTTGCGGCTATCATGCTGGGTGAGCGTATTCGTATGATCCGCATCGGTGCTGTCGCACTAGGCTTGCTGGGGGTTCTGATCATGATCTGGCCGCGCCTCGGCAGCAGTGAAATGGAATTGGCCGCCACCATCGGAGCGCTGTGCGTTCTCGGCGCGACGATCGCCCGTGCCTTTGTGCAAATCCATATCCGGCAACTGGTACAGGTAGATCACCCCGCAGCCATCGTGTTTTATTTTTCCATGACGGCGACGTTGCTGTCCGGGCTGACCGTATTCTGGGGCTGGACTTTGCCGACTTGGGAGCAAACGGTGACTCTGATCGCCATTGGCTTGACCGGAGGTGTTGCACAGATTCTCGTGACCTCGTCTTACAGGTTTGGGCAAGCCTCAATGTTGGCACCCTATGATTACACCAGCATGCTATTTGCCATAATCATTGGTTATGTCTGGTTCGACGAGCTGCCGACAATTGCCATCCTGGCTGGGGCGGCTCTGGTCATCGCGGGCAACGTGGTAGTGATCTGGCGCGAGCATCAGCTTGGGTTGGAGCGCGGCAAGGCTCGGGCGCTCAGCGATCATAAACCATGACTTTACCTTTTACGAACTTCCCCTAGGTTGGGCGCGACAATGAACGAGGTATCCCCATGAGCGACGCGCAGGATCACAAGGAAAAGATGCAAGAGGTGCAGGCCAAGCACCGAAAAAAGGTGTCCGAAGCGGTTGATCCAGGACGCGGATTGGTTCTGATCAATACCGGCAAGGGCAAAGGCAAGTCTTCGGCGGCCTTCGGTGTCGTCATTCGCGCTCTGGGCTGGGGCCAGAAGGTGGCCGTGGTGCAATTCATCAAGGGTAAGTGGAAAACGGGTGAGCGGCGCTTCTTTGAAGATCGCGACCTGGTAACCTGGCATACGATGGGCGAAGGATTTACCTGGGACACACAGGATCGCGAGCGCGACATCGCGGCGGCAACCGCCGCCTTTGCGAAAGCCTGCGATCTGATGAGCAGCGGCGACTATGATCTGGTCGTACTTGACGAGATTAACATCGCGCTGCGGTACGAATACCTCACAGTAGACACTGTTATTGAGGGTCTAAAGACCCGTTCCGACAAGACCAGCGTCTTTTTGACGGGCCGCGACGCGCCGCAGGAACTGCGCGATTACGCCGATCTGGTTACCGAGATGACCGAGGAAAAGCACCCATTCCAGGCCGGAATCAAAGCCCAGCGGGGCGTGGATTTCTGAAAATTGGCATTCGGCGCAGCCCAAAACTGGCTGCGCTATTCTTTTTTTGACCTAGTTTGCTCGGTGCGCATGTTTTCATACACATATCTGACCGAGCCGCGCTGACTGGCCGCGCTGGTTGGCAGCCTGTTCTCTCGCGTGTCGATGTGAGCTTTGGGCGTAGGTTTACGTTGTTCGACATAAGCCGCAAAATCGTCATCACAGCAGCAACCGCAACAGGTTGCCGCCTCGTGCCGAACAATGATTTCACCAAGTGGATCGCTCATTCCTGACCTCTGAAACACTGGTCCATGTCGTTTCCGGGGCGGCGGCAAGTTCTCACCAGTTCATACTTTAAACTCGCAAACCACCCCGAAATTCCGTGCTGGATGTCGAATATCTGGCCTTGGCAATTATCTGATCGTTTCTGTCGGAAATATCAAGTGGATACCGCGACATCAGTGATTACTTTTTTCAGGCCAAGGCTTCGTGTTCCGGTGCGCTAAGCGATATGACAACCACGACTGCCGCACCGTTCAGCCAATAATACAGAGCGTCAATGCCAGAGAAGCCAAACAAACTGGGCGCTAGCAAGAACGTGATGCCGACGATCAAATCCACCGCCTGATGAAACTTGTAGGGCAAGACCCGCCAGATCCCCAAGTGGTGATCGGTCAGAACCGTCAACACAAGGGCCGCTACACCTGTGACCACCGACAACCATAAAGCTATCGGGTTGGACTGGCCCAACCCCAAAACAAAGGGCAGGCCCATCAGCGCCAAGGCGACCGGATAGTCAAGGTAAGCATGAACAGAACGGGTAACAAAACGCAGAGACATTTGAACTTCCTTTCCTCAAACAGTGATGAAAGAAAGGTAGGAAAGGCGCATCGAACGTTGCAGCTCAGATCGTTTGATAAATCCTGCAGATCGTTCAAAAACAACGGCGCATCAGTGCATGGCCCTATAGGCCGCCGGAGAAAGGCCCACCTGCTTTTTGAACACGCGCGAAAATGCGGCTTCGGACGCATATCCAACTTCGGCCGCGGCATCCGCCACGTTCCATCGTGCTTCAGTCAATCCGTGGCAGGCGATCTGCATCCGCCAGTCCGTTAAATACTGCATGGGCGTGGTCCCCATTTTCTCAGCGAAAAGCTGGGCAAAAGCCGTGCGCGACATGCCAGCCTCTTTCGCCAGGCTTGCAACACTCCATTCCTGCGCAGGAGCTTGGTGAAAAGCGGTCAGAGCGCGGGAGATACGTGGATCGGCAAAGCCCGCCAATGCGGCGTTGTTCGGACTTTGGCGTTCCAGATAGGCGCGGATAGCCTGGGCAAACAGAACCTCGGACAGTTTCAGCGCGATCAAATCACCGCCGATTCGGGCACCAGTGACTTCGGATCCGATCATGCGCAATGTGGCCTCGACCCATGCGCCGGCTTCCTCGCCATAATTCTCGATCAGAATATAGGGCGGCAGGCGATCGATCAGCATATGCCCGGTGCCACGACGACCGGCGGGTCCGGTGAACGAGAAATGTCCGCAAATCAACTGCGTGTCGCGGTCTTCATCGTTGCCACCATAAACAAGCACTCCATCGCCTTTGTAACCTGCAATTTCAATAACCTGTTCCAATGGAAGTGCGTCCTGCGGCCTGACCTCGTTGCACAACAGCGCGTGCGGTGCCCCGTGAGGAATAAGGACCAAATCACCCTGCCGCAGCCGCAGGGTATCGCCGGTGGATGAAATATGAACCTTCAACTCGCCGCGTTGAACAAAGTGGAACCGGGCCACATTTTCGAATTCGGGTACCTGAATGCCGAAGGGCGGAGTGAAGGATGTGCGGAAATAGAACGTCCCGCGCAGTGACAGGCGGGTGAGAATATCGCTGAGAAGGTCCAACATGGCTTCAAGATACGCAGTTTGGCGCCCTCGTCCACGGCTGCGAACGGACTGCACAGAAAATTGCACGCCCTGCAAAAAACCCCCGCCAAAGCGGGGGTTTGTAATATTGGGATGTTACGAACGAACCAGCTTTTCGTAATCTGCCGCGATCTCGCGCGTCAGATCGCCCACCTCGAACGTGTAGTCACCGATCTGACCTACGGGCGTAACCTCGGCCGCTGTGCCGGTCAGCCAGCATTGTTCGAAATCTGCCATTTCCTCGGGCTTGATGCGACGCTCATGCACAGTGATGCCTTTATCTTTCAGCATCTGGATGACTGTCTGACGGGTGATACCGTTCAGAAAGCAATCGGCCAGCGGGGTATGCACCTCGCCATCTTTGACGAAAAAGACGTTGGCGCCGGTCGCCTCTGCCACATATCCCCGCCAGTCCATGAACAGCGCGTCCGAACAGCCCTTGGCCTCGGCCTTGTGCTTGGAGATAGTGCAGATCATGTAAAGACCGGCAGCTTTGGCATGCACCGGGATGGTCTCGGGGCTGGGGCGTTTCCATTCGGCGATGTCCAGTTTGGCGCCTTGCATCTTGGCATCGCCATAATACGCGCCCCAGGGCCAGACAGCGATGGCCATCCGAACCGGGTTCCGGGCCGATGCGACACCCATGTCATCACCCGAACCGCGCCAGACCAGCGCCCGCACGTAAGCATCCTGTAAACCGCTGGCTTTCAGCGCCTCTTCCTTGGCGGCTTCGATTTCGTCCACCGAGTAGGGGATCGGCATGTCCAGCGCCTCGGCCGAAGCGATCAGGCGTACGGAATGTTCCCGGCTTTTGAAGATCTTGCCGTTATAGGCGCGTTCACCTTCGAATACGGACGAGGCATAATGCATCGCATGGGTCAGAATGTGTACGTTGGCCTCACGCCAGGGCACCAACTTGCCATCCAACCAGATGACACCATCACGATCATCATATCCAGCCATGTGAACCCTCCAGAAATGGGATGAATTTCCGATCCTTGCGCAGATACGTTCCGATTTCGCCGAAATAATGCGCAAAATTCGAGTTTCGATACTCCTCCACCCTTGGAATGTCAACAACGCTGACTTAAACTCGGGCGACCTAAACCATGAGGCAATACATGTCTGAAACCCGGTCCGCTCCGGCCTTTGGTGAGAGTTTGCTGTTTCTGACAGATGAGCAGTTGCGGCAGGGAATCGAGGCAATGTTCTTTGCCTATCGCGGTTTTACTGCTGATCCTGATCGCATATTGGCACAGATGGCCTATGGCCGGGCACATCACCGGGCCATCCACTTCATCAACCGCGCTCCGGGAACGACGGTCAACAACCTTCTGGCCATCCTGGGCGTCACGAAACAGTCTCTAAACAGGGTTCTTCGCACCCTGATAGATGATGGCATGGTGGAAAGCCGGGTCGGCACGATCGACAAGCGCGAACGCCACCTGTTCCTGACGGACAAGGGCAAGGCTCTTGAAGCCAAATTGTCGGACGCCCAGCGCGCCCGAATGCGCACCGCATACAAAGATGCCGGACCCGAAGCGGTGGCCGGATTTCGCAAAGTGCTTGAAGCAATGATGGATGCTGATATGCGTCGTGCATATACCAAACTGCGGGATACGACTTCATGAGCGAAATGGACGCCCATCTTCTGATCGTCGACGATGACGAGCGTATTCGTGATCTGCTCAAGAAATTCCTGATGCGCAGCGGGTTTCTGGTGACCTCGGCCCGCGACGCTGCCCATGCGCGGCGCGTACTGTCCGGGCTGGATTTCGATCTGATCGTCATGGATGTGATGATGCCGGGCGAAGATGGCGTCAGCCTGACCCGCGCCCTGCGAGAGACACATACGACGCCCATCCTGTTGCTGACGGCCAAAGGTGAAACCGAGCATCGGATCGCCGGGCTTGAGGCCGGGGCTGACGATTATCTGGCCAAACCGTTTGAGCCCAAAGAACTGTTGTTGCGGATCAACGCAATCTTGCGGCGCATGCCAGAAACACCGGCGCAAGATACGGCCGCGAAAATCCTGCACCTGGGCCCGATCCGCTATGATATCGAGCGCGGCGAGATGTGGCAGGGCGAAGATCCGGTGCGCCTGACAGCCACTGAAAGCCAATTGATGAAGATCTTTTCGACCCAGCCAGGTGAGCCGATCAGCCGCGCCAAACTGGTCGAAGACCTCGGTCGCGACAAGGGTCAGGCGCAAGAGCGTGCAGTGGACGTGCAGATCACGCGCCTGCGCCGAAAGATCGAACAAGACCCCAAACAGCCGCGCTATCTGCAGACTGTGCGGGGTGCCGGGTATATGCTGGCACCGGATTGAGCTTACAACCGTACAGCGGTTCTATCATTCAGTGAGGTTTTTCTTGAACCAATGAACAGGGGATTACGATGACGACCGCGCTTTTGACCCATGCCGATTGTCTTGAGCACGTGACCCCTCAAGGGCATCCCGAACGTGTTGCAAGGCTGGAGCATATACTGCATGCGCTGGAGGCGCTGGACCTGAAGCGCGTGACGGCGCCTCTGGCGGCAGACGATGATCTTCTGCGCATTCACCCGGAAAGTCATATCAACGACATTCGAGATGGCAGACCCACTGAAGGTTTCAAACAAATAGACGGCGATACCTTCATGTCCTCGGGTTCGGTCGAAGCTGCCTACCGCGCCGCCGGAGCGGCAGTGCGGGCGGTGGATTTGGTAATGGGGGGCGAAGCCTCCAACGCCTTTTGTGCCATTCGTCCTCCCGGACATCATGCTGAAACCGAAACTGCTATGGGCTTTTGCCTGTTTGGTAATGCCGCGCTCGCGGCAAAACACGCGCTGGATCATCATGGGCTGAGCCGCGTCGCCGTCGTTGATTTCGACGTCCATCACGGCAACGGCACGCAGGACTTGCTGTGGGATGAAAAGCGAGCTTTGGTGATTACCAGCCAGCAGATGCCGCTGTGGCCCGGTTCCGGTCGTCCGGATGAAACCGGCGCTTATGAGACGGTTCTTAATATCCCGTTGGCTCCCAACACAGGCGGGGCCGAGATGCGGGCCGCCTATGAGGCCCAAGCCTTTCCACGTTTGCGCAGCTTCAAACCAGAGCTCATTATTATCTCGGCTGGGTTTGATGCCCACCAGGATGATCCGCTGGCAAACTTGAACTGGTCGACCGGGGATTTTGCCTGGCTTACGGCAGAGCTTTGCAAGATCGCTGAAGAGGTTTGCGCAGGCCGTATCGTCTCGACTCTGGAAGGCGGGTATGATCTGAACGCACTGGCCGAGGCGACACGCGCCCATGTGGAAGAACTGATGAAGGCAGGACGATGACCGATACTCCAGTTGAGCAGATGACATTTGAACAGGCGATGAAAGAGCTTGAGGCCGTTGTGGGTCAACTGGAACGTGGCGACGTGGCACTGGACCAGTCTATCGATCTGTACGAGCGCGGCGCGAAATTGAAGAAACGCTGCGAGGAGGAGCTGAAGCGGGCCGAGGAAAAAGTGGCCGCAATCAGTCTGGACGCAGATGGTCAGCCGACCGGGACGACGCCTGTCGAAGGTCAGTAAATGTTTCGCGAAAGACTGGCCCAGGATGCGGCGCGGATTCAGGAGCAGTTTGGTCTGGTTCTGGGCGCACTGGACGATTTGGATGTAACCCGAGCGATGGCCTATGCCACTCGGGGCGGCAAGCGGCTACGTGGGTTTCTGGTGCTGGAAAGCGCTCGCCTGCACGGAATTGACGAAGCCCAGGCAATCTGGCCCGCGATCGGGATCGAGGCTTTGCATGCCTATTCGCTGATTCATGACGATCTGCCCTGTATGGATGACGATGACCTTCGACGTGGACGTCCGACAGTACACGTGAAATGGGACCAAGGCACAGCTGTGTTGGCTGGGGATGCTTTGCAAACACTGGCATTTGAAATGTGCGCGCGGCCCGAGACGGGAAATGCGGAAGTTCGCGCGGAATTGGCTCTAACACTCGCTAAAGCAAGCGGTGCGCAGGGAATGGTCCTTGGGCAGGCGTTGGACATAGCAGCGGAAACGGCCGCATCGCCGTTGACCCTGCAGCAAGTCACACAGCTTCAGGCAGGCAAAACCGGTGCGCTGATCGAATGGTCTGCTTGCACCGGAGCGCGTCTGGCGCAGGCAGACCCCGAACCTCTACGTAAATATGCGCAAGCGCTTGGCCTTGCCTTTCAAATCGCCGACGACATCTTGGATATCGAAGGCGATGCCGAAAAAGCCGGAAAACGGCTGCAAAAAGATACTAAGGCAGGAAAAGCCACTTTTGTCTCGCTTTTAGGTCTGGATGCGGCCAAAAACCGTGCGGCGGAACTGGTAGATCAGGCCTGCGCAGTGATTGATATTTATGGGGTGCAGGCTGAAACCTTGAAGGATGCCGCCCGCTTCGTTATTGCCCGGGACAGCTAAGCCGCAAGGAACGCGCTAAAGATGACCTCTGACCGCCCGCATACTCCGCTGCTGGATCTCGTGAATCGTCCTGCGGACCTCAAACAGTTCTCGGACACGCAGTTGCACCAAGTGGCAAGCGAGTTGCGGGCCGAGACGATTTCTGCCGTGTCCGTTACCGGCGGGCATCTCGGCGCGGGATTGGGGGTGGTCGAGCTGACGACGGCGCTGCACGCGGTTTTTGACACCCCGCGCGACAAGATTATTTGGGACGTTGGCCACCAATGCTATCCTCATAAAATCCTGACTGAACGGCGCGACCGAATTCGCACCCTGCGTCAAAAAGAAGGACTCAGCGGTTTCACCAAGCGCAGCGAAAGCCCCTATGACCCGTTTGGCGCGGCACATAGTTCAACTTCGATCAGCGCGGCGCTGGGCTTTGCCGTCGCCCGTGATCTGGGCGGCGTGACTCCCGAGGGGCTGGGCGACGCGATTGCCGTGATCGGCGACGGGTCGATGTCGGCTGGCATGGCGTTTGAAGCCATGAACAACGCGGGCCATCTGAAAAAGCGGCTGATCGTCATCCTGAACGACAACGAGATGAGCATCGCTCCACCCGTTGGCGCGCTATCGACCTATCTTTCGCGCATTTACGCGGAAGAACCCTTTCACGATCTGAAAGCAGCCGCTAAAGGCGCAGTCTCGCTGCTGCCCGAACCGTTTCGCGAGGGCGCCAAACGTGCCAAGGAAATGCTGAAAGGCATGGCCGTTGGCGGAACGTTGTTCGAAGAGTTGGGCTTTTCCTATATCGGCCCGATCGACGGTCACGACATGGATCAGCTGTTGCCGGTTCTGCGCACTGTCAAGGCACGGGCCACGGGTCCGATTCTGATCCACGTGCTAACGAAAAAAGGCAAGGGATACGCCCCGGCGGAGCAGGCTCGCGACAGAGGTCACGCGACTGCAAAATTCGACGTGGTGACGGGTGAGCAAAAAAAGACCCCGTCAAACGCGCCCTCCTATACCTCCATATTCGGCAAGGCGCTGGTGGATGAGGCCGCGCGGGATGACAAGATCGTAGCCGTGACCGCAGCGATGCCGGATGGAACTGGTCTGAGCCTGTTTGCGGAACGCTACCCGTCGCGTTGTTTCGATGTGGCAATTGCCGAGCAGCATGGCGTTACGTTTTCGGCTGCACTGGCTGCGGGAGGGATGAAACCCTTCTGCGCAATGTACTCAACATTCTTGCAGCGCGGCTATGATCAGGTCGTGCATGATGTGGCAATCCAGCGCTTGCCCGTTCGTTTTGCCATCGACCGCGCGGGGCTTGTTGGCGCAGATGGCGCAACCCATGCGGGATCTTTCGACATTGCTTTTATGGCAAACCTGCCAGGAATGGTCGTCATGGCCGCTGCGGATGAGGCTGAGCTGGTACATATGGTAGCCACTGCCGCGGCACATGATGAAGGCCCGATCGCCTTCCGCTATCCGCGCGGCGAAGGCGTGGGTGTTGAACTACCCGAATGTGGCGAGGTGTTGGAGATCGGCAAAGGCCGAATGATCCAGTCAGGTGCGCGGGTGGCCCTTTTGTCCTTTGGCACGCGATTGGCAGAGGTTCAGAAGGCGGCCGAAGCACTCGCGGCCCGGGGCATCACGCCAACAATCGCAGATGCTCGCTTTGCCAAACCACTGGACCACGAACTGATATTGGAACTGGCTGAAAATCACGAGGCGCTGATTACGATCGAAGAGGGTGCCATAGGCGGATTTGGCAGCCATGTTGCGAATCTTCTGGCCGAAGAAGGGATTTTCGACCAAGGGCTGAAATACCGGTCAATGGTGCTGCCCGATACGTTCATTGATCAGGCAAGTCCGGACGATATGTACGCAGTTGCGGGTATGAACGCCGAACAGATCGAGGCCAAGGTGCTTTCGATTCTGGGTGTCGCAACGATTGGCGAAAAACGTGCCTGATATGCGCCTTCCCGGAAAATTTGCATTTTGGAATCAAATTTACGCGATTTTCGTGCGAAGATTGGGGTTTAGATACTTAATAAATGATCTAGGTCAAATTCAGAATCTTCATGCTAGACTATGAGCGTGTGTAAGGGCAGGCATCTGCTGTGTCCGATTCCTCTAGGGTAGCAAGCACGTGAATCAGCTCGCCAACCGACGCGCATTTCTTAGCGGCCGAGTGCTGCGACAAGACAGGCATGCCATCCGGCCGCCTGGCGCGGATGAGCGCGGCTTTTACAACTTGTGTGAGCAGTGCGATCACTGTGTTCGGGCCTGCCCCGAAAACATCATATCCTTTGATGCACAGGGGTGGCCTGTCGTTAAATTTGACAGTGGACCCTGCACGTTCTGTGGCGACTGCGCCCAGGCTTGCCCCACAGGTGCCCTGCAGCCCGCACAGGTTACCAACTGGCCTTGGCGCGCGACCTTTTCTTCGACATGTCTGTCGAAGAACGGAGTCACTTGCCGCGTCTGTCAGGACACCTGCGAGGAAGATGCCATCAGGTTCAGGTTGCAACTTGGCGGACGCTCGGAGCCCACACTTGAAACAGACGCCTGCACCGGATGCGGTGCGTGCGCCGGGGCCTGCCCGGCCGACGCTGTCAGCTTTGCACGCCCTACCACACCCAATCCGGAGGTTGCCGAATGAACATTTGCGGCTGTCTAGTCCATGTTATGCCTGACGCCGCACTGCGCGCTCAGGAAACGATCCAGCGCGTGGACGGTGCCGAAGTCCACGCAACCTCCGAGGATGGCCGCCTGGTTGTCGTCGTGGAAGATACAGCGGATCGACTTGCGTCAGAAACCATCATGGATCTGCACCAGATCCCGGGCGTAATTTCCTTGTCGCTGACCTACCACCATTTCGAAGACCTCGCGGAGAGCCGTCCGCACCTTAACGCTACTCGCAAGATATAAAGCCGGAGACCCATGTCATGACCATCTCTGAATCCCGCCGGACCTTCCTGAAATCCACTGCTGCCGCTGCGACTGCGTCGGCAGCGGGCTTGCCGCTGGCCACAGGCCAGGCGAACGCGCAGGCCGGCTCCCCTGATATTCGCTGGGACAAAGCGCCCTGCCGGTTCTGCGGCACCGGTTGTTCGGTGCTTGTCGGCACCAAAGCGGGCCGTGTTGTTGCAACGCAAGGCGACCCGGACGCTCCGGTGAACCGGGGCCTGAACTGCATCAAGGGCTATTTCCTGTCCAAGATCATGTACGGTCAGGACCGCCTGACCACGCCGCTGCTGCGCAAGACAAACGGCGAATATGACAAGAACGGAGAATTCGAGCCCGTCAGCTGGGACGAAGCCTTTGACGTCATGGCCGCCAAATGGAAAGAGGCACTGGCCAAGAAGGGCCCAACCAGCGTCGGCATGTTTGGGTCTGGTCAGTGGACAGTCTGGGAAGGCTACGCCGCCGCCAAAATGATGAAGGCCGGGTTCCGATCCAACAATATCGACCCTAACGCGCGGCATTGCATGGCTTCAGCTGTGGTCGGCTTTATCCGTACCTTCGGCATTGACGAGCCGATGGGTTGTTATGACGACCTCGAGCACGCGGATACCTTCGTGCTGTGGGGCTCGAACATGGCCGAGATGCACCCGATCCTGTGGTCGCGCCTGACGGACACGCGCCTGACCAAACCGGGATGCGAAGTGCATGTACTGTCGACCTTCGAACACCGTTCGTTCGAGCTGGCCGACAATGGCATGATTTTTGCACCCCAAACTGACTTGGCGATCCTGAATTACATCGCCAACTACATCATTCAAAATGGCGCGGTGAACGAAGAGTTCGTAAAGAACCACGTTAACATCACCAAGACTGACACCGATATCGGCTATGGCCTGCGCGACGAAAATCAGCTGCAGCAAGAGGCCGAGAACCCGAATTCCGGCAAGCTGGAAACCATCAGCTTTGACGAATATGCCGAAGCAGTCTCGAAATACACTCTGGAATACACGGCGGAACTGTCCGGTGTGCCCGCCGACAAGCTGGAGAAGCTTGCCAAGCAATATGCTGACCCCAACCGCAAAGTGATGAGCCTGTGGACCATGGGCTTCAACCAGCACACCCGCGGATCGTGGGTAAACTCGCTGATGTACAACGTTCACCTGCTGGTGGGTAAGATTTCGGAACCGGGCAACTCGCCCTTCTCGCTGACCGGTCAGCCTTCGGCCTGTGGTACGGCACGTGAAGTTGGCACATTCGCCCACCGTCTGCCCGCCGACATGGTCGTAATGAACGACAAGCACCGCGAGATTTGCGAAACCGCATGGAACGTGCCCGCCGGCACCATTCCGGCAAAGCCCGGTTTCCACGCCGTGCTGCAGAACCGCAAACTTAAAGATGGTGACCTGAACGCCTATTGGGTGCAGTGCAACAACAACATGCAGGCCGCGCCCAACATCAACGAAGAAGGCTATCCCGGTTATCGCAACCCGGAGAACTTTATCGCGGTGTCGGACCCGTATCCCACCGTTACCACCATGTCTGCCGACCTGATCCTGCCCACTGCCATGTGGGTCGAGAAAGAAGGCGCCTATGGTAACGCCGAACGCCGCACCCAGTTCTGGCGCCAACAGGTAAAAGCACCGGGTGAGGCCAAGTCCGACCTGTGGCAGGTGATGGAATTCTCGAAACGCTTCACGGTCGAAGAGGTCTGGGGCGAAGAGCTGCTGGCCACCATGCCCGAACATCGCGGCAAGACCATGTATGACGTGCTCTTTGCTAACGGCAAAGTGGACCAGTACCCTCTTTCGGAAACCCCCGAAGGGTTCGACAACGACGAATCCGAGCATTTCGGCTTCTACGTCCAGAAGGGTCTGTTCGAGGAATATGCCGAATTCGGTCGCGGCCACGCCCACGATCTGGCACCGTTCGAAACCTACCATCAGGCGCGCGGCCTGCGCTGGCCTGTCGTGGATGGCAAGGAAACGCTCTATCGTTTCCGCGAAGGGTACGACCCTTATGTGCCAGAAGGCGCCGACGTGGCGTTCTATGGCAAGAAGGACAGCAAGGCGAATATCATCTTTGCCCCCTATGAACCTGCCGCAGAAGAGCCTGATGAGGAATACGATCTGTGGCTCTGCACAGGCCGGGTTCTGGAGCACTGGCACTCGGGCTCAATGACCCGCCGCGTGCCGGAGCTGCACCGCGCCTATCCGACCGCCGTGGTCTACATGCACCCCGAAGACGCCAGAAGTCGCGGCGTTCGCCGCGGGCAGGAGATCGTGTTGTCCACCCGCCGCGGCGAAGTGGTCAGCCGAGTCGAAACCCGGGGTCGGAACAAAGTGCCACGCGGTCTTGTCTTCATGCCATGGTTCGACGAAGGCCAGTTGACCAACAAGCTGACTTTGGATGCAACCTGCCCGCTGTCGAAAGAAACCGACTTCAAAAAATGCGCCTGCAAGGTTGAACGGGCGTAACGGACAGGCAAGGCAAAGGTAAGACCCATGTCTCTTGTCGGCACACCTCTTTCGCCGCAGCGACGCCGTTTCCTGCAGGATACGGCGCGCGTGGCGGGCGGCTGCGTAGCAGCCGGGTCATTGCTGGCCTGGCTGGCCCGCGATGCAAGGGCGTTGCCGGCCGAGGCTTTGCGTCCGCCAGGTGCCTTGCCTGAAAAGGATTTTCTGTCCGCGTGCATCCGCTGTGGTTTATGCGTGCGGGATTGTCCCTATGACACGTTGAAACTGGCCGAGCTTGGGGTGGATGCCGCAGCCACTGGCACCCCTTACTTCACCGCGCGCGACATTCCCTGTGAGATGTGTGACGACATCCCATGTGTCGCAGCCTGCCCAACAGGTGCACTGGACCCCTCGCTGGACAATATCGATGACGCAAAGATGGGTGTGGCCGTTCTGGTCGATCAGGAGAACTGCCTGAACTTCCTCGGCCTGCGCTGCGATGTTTGCTACCGCGTTTGCCCTGTCATTGACGAAGCAATCACGCTGGAAGTTGCACATAACGCACGTTCAGGCAGCCATGCGGTATTCATCCCGACTGTTCATGCTGATCGCTGCACGGGCTGCGGAATGTGTGAAAAAAGCTGTGTGCTGCCCGACGCCGCCATCAAGGTTCTTCCCAACCGTCTGGCCCGAGGCAGTGCGGCGGATCACTACCTTAAAGGCTGGGAAGAGAAAGAAGCCAAAGGTTCGCCTGTTGTCGAAGGCATCATCGACTTGCCCGATCGCCTGCCGGGTCCGGGTACGGACAATCTGGCGGCCCCCGGCGGATTCGAGCCCACATTCAAGTTACCGGAGGTCACCCAATGACCACCCGGACGCATTTGCCGATAGGGCATGAGGCCATCGAAGCAAAAGGTTGGATAGGCGCCCATCGCTATCTGCTGTTGCGGCGCGCCAGCCAGTTGTTCTTTCTGGCCCTGTTCCTGACTGGCCCGTGGTTTGGGCTCTGGATCGTGCAAGGGACATTGGCCGGGTCGCTGACCCTTGGCGTGTTACCGCTGTCCGATCCCTTCGTGTTTCTTCAAAGTCTGGTCGCCGGGCACTGGCCTGAACTGACGGCCGCCATTGGTGCAGCAATCGTGCTGGTTGCCTATGCGCTGATCGGAGGCCGGGTCTATTGCTCCTGGGTTTGCCCTATCAATCCGGTAACGGATGCGGCGCACTGGCTGCATGAGAAGCTGGGATTGCAAAAAGGCTGGCAACCCAAACGCAGCACGCGACTGTGGATCATGGCCACCGTTCTGATCGTTTCGGGCCTGACCGGCGCGATCGTGTGGGAACTGGTCAACCCGATCACCATGCTGCACCGAGGCCTGATCTTCGGTATGGGCTTCGTCTGGGCCATGGTCGGTGCGATTTTCCTATTCGATGTGTTCGTTTCCCGGCACGGCTGGTGCGGACACCTGTGCCCGGTTGGTGCCTTTTACGGACTGGTTGGCACCAAAAGCCTGCTGCGCGTCAGTGCCGCCAATCGAACTGCCTGCGACGATTGCATGGACTGCTATGCGGTCTGTCCGGAAAACCAGGTGATCTCACCGGCTTTGAAGGGCAAACCGGACAGTACTCCGTTGATTCTTTCGCCCGACTGCACCAATTGCGGTCGCTGCATAGACGTCTGCGCCGTAGACGTATTCAAATTCACCCATCGGTTCGACACTCTTCCTGTCGCGCCAACCGAACCAACCGCCGCGCCCGAGCTGGCGCCTCAAGACCTTTTTGAAGGAGTGAGAAGATGAAAAAGTCGATCCTGATGGGCCTTGCCCTGATCCCGCCGCTGCTCCTCGGTGGCCTGGCCTTAGCGCAATCCACCGGCGTTACCACACTGCGTGGCGCCGAGGTTGACGAGCCCGTCATCCTCGATCAGATCCCCCGCACTGTCGAAGGCCGGATGCAGCGCAACTATCGCCAGCAGCCGCCGCTGGTCCCGCACTCGATCGAGCAATATCAGATCGATACGCGCACCAACCAGTGCCTGTCGTGCCACGACTGGACCAAAGCAGGTGAACGTAACGCACCGACACTTTCGATGACCCATTATCTGGATCGGGACGGTGTTGAGCTGGATCATATCGCTGGCACACGGTACTTCTGTAACCAGTGTCACGTCCCGCAGGCTGACGCGCCGCCGCTGGTGGAAAACATCTTTGAACCTTCCTCCGGAAACTGAACTCAGATCTGAAAAGGAGCACGCGACATGGCCGACTCCCAAGAAAAACGTGGACCGATCCGTCGCCTCTGGGACTGGTTCTGGAGCCCTTTAGCCGCCCTGAGCGTCGGTTTTACTCTGCTTGCTGGTTTTCTGGCAGGCATCCTGTTCTGGGGCGGGTTTCACTGGACCCTGGAAATGACCAATACCGAGGAATTCTGCACCTCGTGCCACACGATGGAAACCAATCTGGGCGAATATCGTGAAACCATTCACTACAACAACCACTCAGGTGTGCGTGCAATCTGTTCCGACTGTCACGTGCCGCATGAATGGAACCACAAGATCAAGGCCAAGATCATGGCGGTCAAAGACATCTATCACGAAATGGCCGGCACGATCAGCACGCCCGAGAAATACGAAGCACACCGTCTGAGCATGGCATCGGCCGTCTGGAAAAAGATGAAGGCATCGGACAGCCGCGAGTGCCGCAACTGCCACAACTTCGACTACATGGACTTTACCACTCAAGAAGCCCGCGCTGCGTCCGAGCACCAGCGTGCAATCGATGAGAACATGACTTGTATTGATTGCCATCAGGGGATCGCCCACAGCCTGCCGCCCGGTTATCTGGAGGAATATCAAAACGTAACCGAAGCACTGAATGGGCAGTCTGGCGAAAGACTACAAGAACATGCAGCGGCATCAGGTGACGATATCCGCACATTCCTGAACAACAGCAGTAATTAAGGTGGGGGTTTGATATGCTGGATCTACTCGGAACCATCGGCGGCAACGTCCTGAGCCTGCCCGGGATTCTTGGCCTTGCACTGGGAATGATGACACGCCGGCTATGGCTGGGCGCTGCGATGGGCGGTCTCATGGGAGTGTTTGAGACACTGGTCTTTGCGGGCTGGCAATTCTCCCATGTCGAACTCGTGGAGCTGTTCATTGCCGTCGTCGTTGGCGTCTGTGCGGGAAGCCTCGGCACCGCCATTCGCCGCAAGGGTACAACGGTGTGAGGGCGAGAGTGCTACATGTGGAGCGCAACTGCGGCGGCGCCGGGGCGATTAGCTCTGGCGACCAACTGCAATAAACCGCTTTACATCCGCCGTACTCGTGCAGACAAAAATGAATGCAATCACGGCGTGTTAGTATTGGAACTGGGCGCTTTATCAGCTCGCCATACATAGTGCAGCAATCACCAACAACTGATATGGCAGTATAGGCTTGGCGAGCGAGCCAAAGACCAATGGAGATATTCACAAGATATACATAGCCATGTGCATCTAACGTGATTATCTCGCTGCCACACCAGACTTGATGCATTAGGTCATTGAGACGATTGTACCGGCAAAATGTCGCCTGAATAACTGGTAATCTATAGGTTGTAGAAATACCATAAACAAAATAGCTGCGCCTATAGGATAAAGTTTGGAAATGACTGGCTGGGCACCTTGTTGACAGTACCGCTAATGTTGCCGGCGGTATTGCATTGTGATTTGGTGTTTCTCGCATTATGACGCACCTATTCTGTACTCAAAATTAGCTCTGCACGTGAAAAAATGCCCATAAAAATCATCATCCTGAGCCTGCCGAGCGACGTTGAGCGCAGGCGTTCATGTGAAGGTGAAATTGCGCGCTTCGGGTTACAGCATGAGTTTGTCGATGCGATTTCCGGAGAGCAGCTTGAAGATTCTGAATTTCAAAGAGTCTACGACCCCGAACTTAACCGCAAGAGATTCAAGCGCCCCCTGAGTCGCAATGAAGTCGCCTGTTTTCTAGGGCATCGTCGGATTTGGAAGAAAATAGCCGATTCAAACGACCACCTGACGCTGGTTCTGGAAGATGACGCGACCTTTGTTAAGGATCCCAGACCTTTTCTCACCGCGATTTCCAAGTGCTCGGAAGATTTCGAAAACGTCATAGTCAAACTGGATGGCGTGTCGCGCAAGAACAAACAGACACTTACCTCCTTCGTTGACCAAACTCTCGTACTGTCCGACCATCTTCCGCCCAGAACGACTGGGTATACCATTGGCCGACGTGCCGCGGCGAAGTTGGCAAAGCTCGAGGCCCCTATTTCGCGTCCCATCGATGTTGACCTAAAGTTCTACTGGGAACACAAGGTGCCCATCTTGACCCTCCGGGAACAGATGATTGCGGAAAACGAGGCGCTCGGCAGCAACATAGAAAGTGTGCGTCAGAAGAACAAACCTGGCTCACCATTGCGCAGGTTCCTTCGGAATTTAGCCTTCCAAGCCAAGTACAATTTCGGTCGCTTGAGCCACCCCTTGAATCCGGACATGATCGATGGTCTGAGGCCATTGTTGAGGGGCAAGAAACCTATTCGGAATCTGCCATGAAAAAGAACCTTGTGGTTGTACGCGCCGGTAGCAGGTCATTACATCACCGGTGGCAGGAGATCGCGTATGAAGATCGTAATTACGATCTTCTGATAAGCTACTTCTCCGAAGAAGCATTTGCGAATTTTGTGCCCGAAACCGGCGTCGAAGCCGTATTGATCAAAGGCGGCAAATGGGACGGGCTATTTGAAACCCTCGCGGGTCGAGACCTGACCCGGTATGAGTATTTTTGGCTTCCAGACGACGACCTCGATATCAGTGCACAAGACGTGAACGCTTTGTTCGAGGCCATGCGCGTTTACGGATTGCGAATTGCACAGCCGTCGCTCACTCCAGACAGTTTTTTCTCTCATTTCGTATTCAGTCAGTGCCCGGGATTTGTGTTAAGGTTCACGAATTACATCGAAATCATGGCCCCATGTATGCACCGTGATATCCTTAAAACCGCGTTGCCGTTGTTTCGGAGTACAATGAGTGGATATGGTTTGGACTACATTTGGTGCCGCTGGGCGGAGGCCGGTGCGTTTCGAGCTGCCATTCTGGATGAGATCGCCATGCACCATACCCGGCCGGTTGGGAAAAACCTGAAGGTGGCCATGTCTGAAGCGGGAAATATCAGCTCAGAAGACGAAGAGGCGGTGATCAAGGAATTGTTCGATCTATCGCGGCGTACTGTACCTTTGGTATTTGCCGCAATTATGAAGGGCGGGCAGCCAGTCTCAGGTCGGGTTCAGGTGGGTTGGCGCATGTGCCGTGCATGGTTATCCATGTTATCCAGCTTTCGTAGCGCCAGCGAGGCACGGGCCGGGATATTCAAGATCGCCCGCCGTCAATTGAGCAAGCCTTTGGACATGACGACGATTTCTCTGAAACGAGAAGGTGCCTGAATGAAAGCGAGCCGGTTCTTAATGGTCGGCGCTGGATTGTCCGGTGCCGTAATCGGTCGCGAGCTCGCAGAGCAAGGGCACGAAATAACCATTGTGGATCGCCGCGACCATGTCGGCGGAAACTGCCACACGAAACGCGATGCCGAAACCGGAGTCATGGTGCACGTCTACGGGCCCCATATCTTCCATACGGATGATGAAGAAGTTTGGCAGTACGTGAACCGTTATGCCAACTTCCTTCCATACAAGAACAGGGTCAAAACCACGTCTCAGGGGCAGGTATTTTCGCTACCTGTCAACCTTCACACCATCAATCAGTTTTTCGGCAAGACCATGCGCCCCGATGAAGCATTCGAATTCATCACACGAGAGCAGGCCGACACATCCATAACAAATCCACAAAGCTTTGAAGAGCAAGCATTGCGCTTTGTCGGGCGTGATTTGTACGAAGCGTTCTTCAAAGGCTACACGATTAAGCAGTGGGGCTGCCATCCCTCTGAGCTGCCTGCATCGATCCTCAAGCGGCTTCCACTGCGTTTCAACTACGATGACAACTACTTTTTCCACAGATTCCAGGGTATGCCAGAAAACGGTTACACTGAAATGATCGCCGGAATTCTCGATCATCCGGCGATCACAGTAGAACTGAATACCGTTTTTGATCGTAGTATGGGCGCTTCCTTCGACCATGTATTCTACTCGGGTCCGCTGGATGGCTATTTTGACTACGAGTTGGGTCGCCTGGGTTACCGTACCCTTGATTTCGAACGCTTCACCTATGAAGGAGATTATCAAGGCTGCGCGGTCATGAATTATGGTGAGGAAAAGGTGCCATATACACGCATCACCGAGCACAAACATTTTGCGCCTTGGGAATCTCATGAAGGCTCGGTGTGTTATCGAGAGTATTCCCGCGCGGCTGGTCCTAACGATATTTCATATTATCCGATCCGTCAGGTAGAAGAAAAAGCGCTGCTTAGTGACTATGTCAAATTGGCCGACAAGACCCGGAACGTTACCTTTGTTGGACGTTTGGGAACATACCGTTATCTCGATATGGACGTAACAATTCGCGAGGCATTGGACACCGCGCACACCTCCTTGGTAGCGCTGGCTCAACAGCAACCCCTCAAGCCGTTCGCTGTATCCGTCCTTTAAGATGCATCTCTTGTCAGTCGTCTATTCGAAAGAGTTATGCAATGAGAGCACTGATGAGAAATCTTTTTGAACTTGGGCCACAGCAGACTGGCAAAGGAAGCGGCGTTAGCCGCGCTGCACTGGTGTAGATTTAATGTTCTCTCGGATTCAACATAATCACCATGCACGACAGATATTACAATGCCTTCTCCCATCTGTTTGCTGTTATCAATTCCATCGTCTATTGGCTGAGATGCATGAGCTGGCTTCTCGGAAGACGCAATCAAATCGCCGCACTCGACATCTGTTCTTTACGCCAACTCGAAAATGGGCTTCTTGACCGAGCGCTGGATTTTTTCTGGAGATAAGAGATGATCAAATCTGCCTGGGACAAATGGCGAAGCGGCTATATGGGCCGTCTTGTCAGTGAAAGCTTTCGCGCTCAGGGCGGGTTATACTTTGTCGCAATTGTTGCGATGATTGTTGTTGCGGCAACTACCGCCGGTTCGGCCTATATGATGGAGTATATTGTCGACGCCATGACCAGCCCCGAAATGCGAGGCTGGGCCAAGGTCATTTCCCTAAGTGTAGTTGGACTGTTCTTTCTCAAAGCGGTGGCGTCTTACATTCAGGCCGTATTTCTTGCCCGCGCTGGCAACCGGATCGTTGCTGCCCAGCAAGAGAAACTGTATCGCAAGCTGCTCAGACACGGCATTGCTTTTTTTAGCAAAAATGAATCCTCTAACCTCTTGATGCGCACAACGCACGGAGCGCAGGCCGCGCGGGGGCTGATCGACGTACTTGTTACGGGCTTTATTCGCGATGCACTGACACTTGTGGGGCTTGTCATTGTTATGGTGTACCAGCAGCCGGTTTTGTCCGTAATGTTCTTTGTTGTTGGGCCGATTGCTATGCTTGGGGTTCGCCAACTTCTGAAAAGAGTACGCTCAATCATGCAGGCCGAGTTTAAGTCCCTGGCCGAAATCATCCGGGTGCTGCAGGAAACATCGGCGGGAATAAAGGTGATCAAGGTGTTTTCGCTTGAAGACCGGATGATCACACGCATGGATACGGCTATCCACAAGGTTGAGCAGCGCTCGAACGATATTGCGAAGTTGCAATCAATCGCCAGCCCTTTGATGGAGTTTCTGGCGGGGCTGGCTGTTGCCGGAGTTCTGGTCATTAGCACCATTGGAGTAGCGGGCTCCGAGCAACCAACAGCAGGACAGTTGATGTCGTTCATTACGGCTTTGCTGATGGCGTACGAACCCGCAAAACGGCTTTCTCGGATGCGCGTTCAAATCGAAACATTCATGGTTGGCGTCAGCCTGTTGTTCGGTCTGCTGGACGAAGAAGACACTATGCAGGAAAGTCCTGACTCTCATGATCTGCTTGAAGGTCCGGGCGAGATCAAACTGCGCAATCTCAGCTTTGGATATCAAGGTTCCATATCTGTGATCGAAGATATGAACGTGACCTTTGAGGCGGGTAAAACTACGGCATTGGTGGGGCAATCCGGCGGTGGAAAATCTACCATTTTTGGATTGATCATGCGATTCTACGATCCTGACCGGGGGAGTGTCGAAATTGACGGCCAGGACCTCAGGGGGGTCAGTTTTTCATCGTTACGCCGCAAGATTTCCTATGTCGGACAAGACACGTTTCTGTTTTCGACCTCTGTAATGGATAACCTGCGTTGTTCCGCACCGGACGCCACTGACGAAGAAGTCATAGCAGCGGCAAAAGCTGCTCACGCACACGGATTCATTAGTGAGTTACCTAATGGGTATGAGACACAGGTAGGTGAGAACGGAATATTTTTGTCCGGAGGGCAAAAACAACGGGTGGCAATCGCCCGGGCCATCCTGCGCAAGGCCGAGATTCTTTTGCTGGATGAAGCGACCAGCGCCCTCGATGCGGAATCGGAATCTTTGGTAAAAGAAGCACTGGACGCATTGACCAAAGAGATGACCGTACTTGTGATAGCTCATCGCCTCTCCACCGTGTTGGAGGCGGATAAAATCGTGGTTATTCAGGACGGCGCAGTTGTCGAGCAAGGAAATTTAAACGAACTTTTGGAAAGTGGCGGCAATTTCAAAAAACTGTTCGACCAACAATTCAAGACCCACGAAACGGGATAGTGCAGCGCTTCAGGTCGGGCTACAATCTCAAAGTTCACAGACTGCCGTTCTTGACCAGGTATTCTGCAATTTCTCCCATCGGGAGAGTATACGGTGAATCGTTTCTACCCGGACACCCAGGTTTCGCTGGTAAAGTCGAATAATTTGAGACCAAAGAAACACTTGAGGCGGCAAGCTTTATAGTACCCGCGAAGTAGCTCAAGGTTAACGGTCGACGACACCAGAATGACGCAACTAATAGGGGTTGACTATTGCCCTACCAGACCGGAAAAGTCCCCCTGAATTGAGCAATAGTTTGCGTGAAATATTCCTTAGTCAGGATTGCTCTCAGTTGAAGTCCGTTCATATTCACGGAGTTGAGAAATGCATCTGAACCCTTTTTTGTATGAGTTGATCCAGACAGAGGGGGTTCCCAAGCCGGACATAGACGTTCCACTGCGCGAACAATACGGGCAGCTAGCCGAGGACGTGATTGTAGATTCACTCCTGTCAGCTTGGGCCGTGCGCACCGGATCGAACCTGAAGTCACTGAGATACCTTGAGATCGGCGGAAATCATCCTTTTGCGACAAGCGCAACATTTCTTCTAAGCCGTAAGCAAAGGATGCACGGCGTCATCGTCGAAGCAAATGACGACCTGATCGGGCCTCTGCGCACCGCAAGGCCCAACGATACTATTGTTAATTGCGCGATCACCCCGGAAGATCGTGACAAAATTGAGTTCTATATCTCCAATCAATCCGAGCTGAGTTCACTGGATCGGCGTTTTGTCGAAGAATGGCAAGATGGCAAGGTTGGGATAGCCGATGTACGTATTGTTCCAGCTATGCGCGTCAACACACTTGTCGAACAGCACTTTGAAGATGAGGCTCCGGTATTTCTAGCAGTTGACGTCGAGGGTCTGGATCTACAGATATTGCAGGATTTTGACTGGAACAGATGGCGCCCAGTGGTTGTTCAGGTCGAACCCTCCGACCACCACGTGGCAGGTACATCCGACGCCATGATCGAATTTATGGCCAGTCAGAGATATATCTTGGCGGCCCGCACCGATATCAATCTAGTCTTCGTGGACAGGGCAACAATTACCTCACCCGCGAAGGAAACCAAAGCGAAGCGGGCAGAAAAGCCGACTTCAATCTATGGCAAGAATTGCTCGGTCGGCATCGTCACGCGAACGAAGGATCGCGCGGTTTTGTTGCGACGCGCACTGGAAAGTGTAAAGAACCAGACATATCCGAATTGGCAACTGGTCGTTGTTAACGACGGAGGCGCGCCCGAACCAGTCAACGAGTTGGTCGCAGCCATTCTGGGTGACGATGAGCGCGTTCAAGTTTTGCATCACGAAACCTCCAAGGGTATGGAAGCTGCGAGCAACGCTGGCCTGCTGAGGTTGGATACCGATTTGGCGGTGATCCACGACGATGATGACAGCTGGGCGCCTGATATGCTGACTGTGGCAATTGGTGTCCTGCGGAAGCAGAACACCATGTTCCCGACCGTAAGGGGCGTTGTATCGCGCATAAACTGGGTTCGCGAAACCGTGGTGGGTAATCACGTCAGAATCGAAGACATTAAGCCCTGGCAACGAGGTGATAAGGATGAACTTCAGGAGGGATTGATCGACTTGTCCCGTATGCTGGTTAAAAACCAGTATCCGCCCATTGGCTTCATTTTCGATCTACAGGTTTGTCGAGAACTTGGAATGTTCGACGAAACTCTTCCAGTGCTAGGCGACTGGGATTTCCATCAGCGTTTTTGCATGGCACATGATGTTTGGGTCCACCCAGAGGCGCTGGCGTTCTATCATCATCGCCAAAATGCCACCGGAGCTCTGGGTAATACTGTCATAGCCGGCAGATCCAAACACCTCCTCTACAATACTTACCTCCGCAACCGCTGGCTAAGGGAAGCCGCGCAGGATCAAAACGTGCAGGCCCCGCTTGCAATTCTGTTGAGAGAACAGGGCCTTGAATTTGACAAGATGGAAATGCGCCCGATGGGAGCATCGGACGCAGCACCATCTGTAAGAAATTTTGATGAGCCCAAGAAGAAGAAAACCGGCTTGGCCAAGTTTCTTTCGGATCTGAATTATCGAAGAAAAGCATTGAGGTTCAAACAGTGACGAACTCTGGAACAACACAGGATTTTCCCGCGGGATCGAGTGTCGTTTCTTTTGATATCTTCGATACGCTGTTGCACAGGCTGACCAAGGCACCAGTTGACGTGTTCGAAATGGTGAGACTGCGCGCGTTCGAGGACGAGCGAAGTCTGTACCACCATGATCTGCTTGATAATTTCGCAATATCGCGCTGGCAAGCCGAGAGTGACGCGCGACATCACCGGATACAAAAACATGGCGGCGAAGGCGAAATCACCTTTGACGAGATCTATGAGCAATGGGTTCGAGACAACGAAGCACCTCAAGAGATCGCGGAATGGCTAAAGGCGCTGGAACTTGATTGCGAAAGACGCGTTTTTTATGTCTCCGCAGAGGGCCTGGAACTGTATTCAAAGGCTTTGTCCGAAGGAAAGAAAATTGCGTTCCTAAGCGACATGTATCTTCCTTCCGACTGGCTTACGGACAGGCTGGTTGACTTGGGGTACGAGCAGGCAAAAACACATCCAATCTACGTTTCTGGCGAAGTACGTCTGTCAAAACACTCGGGTGCACTCTATACGCACGTTGCCGAGGCCGAGGGTTGGTCACGTGACTCAAGCTGGCTGCATGTTGGTGACAATCGTCATGCCGATGTTAAGCAAGCACGCGCATCAGGGTTAAACGCACTTCATGCGACCTGGCCGAGCGTAAACAACATTCGCACCGAACGCTGTCAGGAATTTTCTGGCGACTTCATCTACTCTCTCATCGAAGGTTTGTCGCTGCCTCAGGCAACCCGACGCTTGCCGCAAGATCCACTTGAACGGATCGGCTATTTGGTCTGGGGACCAATGCTGTTTGGCTACGTATGCTGGCTAATGACGCAGTTGAAGGAAAAGAACATCGACCGGGCGCTCTTTGTGGCGCGGGATGGTTGGCTGATGAAGCGGCTCTATGAAATGTGCAACGAAGTATCGGCCGTGCCTGGCGTTGAATCAGAGTATTTCTTTATGTCACGCAAAACTGGGTACAAGACAGGGACGCGTGATTGGGATCCAGTTCGGGCGTGGAACTATATCGGCGGTAAGACAGACCAGAACGCTGAACGTGCCTTTTTCGCAGCGAACTTGAATCCGCGTGACTACCAGGCAATGCTGAAAGATCGCGGGATTTCCGACCTCAAGGAACCACTAAACACCAGTCAGCGTGAAAGCTTGTTTAATATATTGAATGAGCTGCATTCCGATGTGTTGAGAAAATCCGTGGAAACGCGCGCCAGCTATGGATGCTATTATGATCGCCCTTTAAAAGATTCTGATCGTATCGCGCTGATCGATATTGGTTGGGTCGGCAATCTGCAGAGGTGCTTTTCCCACTCTTTGTCCGACCCGACAGCATATGAAAGAGTCGAAGGTTTCTACGTAAGCTTGCATCGGGATTTTGTGCACCCAAATCAAAACTTGGGATTGCCAATGCAAGGGTGGCTGAACGGTTCTGGCCGATATGACGAATTCAACACGGCACTGCTTTCGGGCGGGGTCGAGTTGATGGAATTTGTACTGACGGCTGATCACGGGTCTACAATCGATCTGAAGCGAGAAGGGGATCAGGTTTCGCCTGTATTTGAGACCCAGGGAGAACAGGAGCAGGAGCATCAGCGCATGGCGGCAAAGGCGCAAGCCGGCGTGATCAAGTTCGTCGAGGACTACCGCTTCCTGCTGGAGATGTTCTCGCCCGCCACGCTCTCAACACCGATATGGGCAGAGTTTTTCCTGGAGATGACCATGAACCCGTCGGCGGAGCAAATAGAGCACCTCGCGGAGATTACTCATTCTGACTCGCCGGGTGGCAATGTTGATCGGATTGTACTTGCGCCTAAGCTACCCGTGGCTGATGCACGCAACAGAAGAAAAAGAAACAGAGCCCGAGAACAGGCGTATTGGAAGGCTGCATTTGACATCAGGAACTCCTGATTGCGTTCGGCCAAATTGCTGCGCCAAAGCATGATTTGCCCAGCAGTGCCTTGAATCAATTGCGAAGTCCCAATTTGAAGCGTTTTTTTCTACGCAGGCCAATCGACTGCGCCACACTGGCCGCCGAGAAAACTAGCCAGCCTAATTAGAGCTTTCAAAACTCAACCATCAAATCAACTCGTCAGTCGCCGTATTTTGCAACTGGTTTCAGCTGTGCTATGGCGTGGAGCCGTATGGCGAATCCGGGCCCGCGCCCATGGTCAGCGCAGCCAAAAAAAAGATGACGGAACGGCAAAAATCCAGAGTGTTGCGCAAGTTCGACAAACTTTGGACAAATTGTGCCGGCACTTCAGAAAGTTACTTGTTATCAGTTTGATACGACTGATAGCCAAGTGGAAATCGGACCGTGACGCTGAAGACAGAATCGAGAATTTCCAAAGATAATAACGTCTAATCGTGTGGACGGTCTGAACGAAGGGCAATTTTTGTTTCTCATGAGACTTATTAACAAATAAGGACGTAACGACTGTGGTTGTCTACAACAACGATCAGATTGCCGATTACTTAGTCTATGCACCAACGGGATTCGAAAGGAAATGGGAATCCAAAAACATCTCAGTCAATTACGACGGTGTCGCTCCTTATGTTCAGCACCTCGTTTCAACGGCACTCGACACATGGTCGAGCGTTACAGGCCTGAACTTTTACAAAGTAGGCTCATCGGCGCAGATCACCTTCGACGATAATGACACCGGAGCCTACGCGCAGCCTTATTATGGGTCATCGGACGCGTCAGCGCTGTATTTTTCAGCCCAACACGTAAATGTCGGCAAAGATTGGATTGCGTACTACGGAACTGGATACGATAGCTATTCTCACCAAACTTATCTGCACGAAGTTGGTCATGCCATTGGGCTTTGGCACGCCGGAGACTACAACGGCAGCGCGACATATGGTGTTGACAACCACTATGACAACGACAGTTGGCAAGCTTCCATCATGTCGTATTTCTCGCAGCACGAAAACACCAGTGTGAACGCGTCATACGCTCACGTCATTACCCCAATGATCGCCGATATCCTTGCGGTCTGGCAACTCTATGGAGAGCCCAACGACATCCGTACCAATAATACAAGATACGGGTACGACTCCAACGCCGGGGGTGTTTATGACAAGATCACGGCTGTCGGAGGCCAGGTCGCATTTACTATCGTTGACGATGGCGGCGTGGATACGATCGACTTTTACTACGACCACTCAAACCAACGCGTTGATCTGAAGGGTGAAAGCTATTCCGATGTTTTTGGTCTGATCGGAAACATGGCCATCATGCGCGGAACAGACATTGAGAATTACATTGCCGGGCAGGGAAATGATACTGTCTATGGCAACGGTCAGAATAACTATATCCGCGGCAGCGGGGGCCACGACAAGGTTTTTGGGCTGACCGGCAACGACGCCTTACACGGCGGCACCGGGAACGATACTGTTGTCGGCGGTCTTGGCAACGACGACCTGTTCGGAAATCAAGGCACCGATACCCTGGCGGGTGGTAGCGGGACAGACAAACTGTGGGGCGGGAACGGCAATGATGTCCTTTGGGGTGATGCAGGAAATGACACTCTACGCGGAGGCCATGATAACGATATTCTCAAAGGCGGAAACGGAAATGACACCCTGTTCGGTGATGGCGGGGCTGACCTTCTGATTGGAGGAGTCGGCAAAGACTTTCTGCGCGGATGGACAGGATCCGATAAGATTTGGGGTGACGACGGAGACGACAATCTGCGCGGTGGCCAAAACAACGACCTTCTCGTCGGAGGCAAAGGCAAGGATACCGCGTACGGGGATCACGGTAACGATAGGGTTGTTGGAGGTGACGGAAACGATTTTCTGTCAGGAGGGACAGGGTCAGACCGGATATGGGGCGGTGCCGACAATGACATCTTGCAGGGGGGTGACGGAAACGACTTCCTTTACGGTGAAGCCGGCAACGACGTTCTGGTCGGGGGTCTAGGAAATGACAATCTGTCCGGCGGGTTTGGTGCCGATACGTTCGTCTTCGCAGATAATTTCGGAACTGATCACATCACTGATTTCACGCTAGGAGAAGACATTATCCGATTGGACGGTATTGTTCAGGATTTCGCAGAGCTTCAAATCAGCTCGACAGCTACGGGCGCTTTGATAGACACCGGATCTGGAACAATTCATTTGGATGGAATTTCAGCACTGGATATCACGTTAGACGACATCCAGTTCATCTAGTTACCCGCGATAGACCTACATTGCACGGTCAGGTTTCCCGCCGGGCTGAGCTATCAGATGCAACTGAACTCGGAATTCAAGCCTTGTCCGGTATCCGGGCCGGGCTTGATTTGTTTCCAGCCGGTCGCGTTATGGCGCACATCTGGTTCAGCGCAACTGGGCGGATCAAGACGGTCGTAATAGCTTTGATCCTAAATTCATTGGATAATTGAACCTTTTGTGGGATAGAGAACATCCCATCCCCGGTTCCACAAAAGGTCATACCTCATTGTTCCCGCCCCACCCCCAAATCACTCATTTTTCAGTGGATGTTTTTGGAACACTTGTCTTTCGGCTCACAAAAACACCGACCGATGTTTTTGTCGGCATGGAGGGCGATTCAGATGTGGGCAAGATCACTGAGGACTTTGCGGATTACCGTATTCAAGCCGAAAAACTCGCCAGGCGCCTTGCCGCCAACGCCGGTAGGGACGAAATCACCCTGAACGAAATCTACGACAATTTCCGTCTGTTGGTGCGCTGCAGCGAGGCAGAAAAAAAATTACTCATGAGCAAGGAAGTCGCCGCTGAGAAACGCGCGACAAAACTGTCGGTTTTCGGGCGCAATTTCTTGGACCACGTCGAATCGACCGGCGGGCGTTATGTCATCACATCTGACACCTACCTTCCCGCAACGGTCATAGAGGAGCTCCTTAACAACGCCGGTGTCACAGGGTACGAAAAGCTGTTTCTTTCCAGCGAGACACAAAAAACCAAACGCCAGGGAAATGCCTTTGACCTCGCTGCAAGTCATTTCAAGGCACGACCAGCCGAAATTATGCACATCGGGAGCAATTGGCGTGATGACATTCAAATACCTGGACGCATGAACTTCGCGACCCATTACGTTATACCGAGAGAATGCACCCAAGACCGCAAAAAAGCTGCAGTTGAAGGAACGTTCCTTCGGCATGGGAAACATCCCTTGACACAGGCATTCGCGGCGCAATTCCTAGAAGAGGAGTGCTCAGATCTCGAAAGCGCCGACATCAGCCACTTTAGTGAAGATAAGTATTTTGAAGCAATTGGAGCTACTGTCCTCGCACCATTTGTAACCGCTTTTTGTGTTTGGCTGTCCGACAATGCGAGCAGACATAATATCCAACATCTCGCTTTCCTGGCACGAGATGGGAAATTCATAAAAAGAGTGTTCGACCTTTTGCACCCACATGGTTGGTCAACGACATACGTGGCGGCATCGCGACGCATGACAACGTTGCCCTCCACTGCTTTGGATTCTAGGACAATAGCGAACTTTTTTCATAGGACACTGGAAGGCTCAAAGACAATCTCCGAGTTTCTTTTCAAGTCGAGGACGTCCCAATCATTAAAGACTCATTTTCAAGACTTGGGATTTGACCTCAACGCAACCCTCACTCGAAAAACACGGAAAGCGTTTCTTCGCGCTCTTTCAGAAAGCTCTGAACCTCTTCAACGCAGTTTTCTTCCCGAGTTGCAAACCATTAAGGACTATTATGACGAAACTTTCCCGTCTGAACAATTAAACGGTCTGATCGACTTGGGGTGGCGCGGTAGTCTTCAAGACTCAATCGAAGAATGCTTGATGGGGAACCAAAATGTCATTGGTTTCTACGTCGGAACAAGCGAGGACGCAATTGACATCCTCGAGTGTAAGGAACGCAAGCACGAGGCCTTTTTGTGTCGAAATGGGTTGAATACATATCAAGCGAAAATGCTGGACCGCTACCGGGATCTGATAGAGTTTCTTTTTTCAGCCGACCACGGCAGCTTATACTCCGTTTCTCCTAAAGAAGACCAGTTCACTTGGCTCAAGTATGAAATATCTGCCTCGGAACGCACCACAATGGATTTAGCTCGACACATACAAAACGGGGCTTATCGTGCGATCGAAGGACTCCTGGAAAAACTGCCGTACGAAGAAATCAGAGAACTAAGCAAAAAATATGATGCCGGTGATTTCTGGGATTTCATGGAGAACCCATCGAAGCAGGATGCGCACCGATTCCGCAACATCCGGGTCTTTTCGGGAGTTGGGGATGATATCGGCGAAAGCCTGACAATGATTGGCGAACGAAGCTCTCACTACAATAACCTGAAGCGTAGCTCATGGCCGGAGGCTTACGTAACCACACTTGGAAAACTCGGGCGGGCGCGAGTGAATTTCTTCAGAAGACGAAAGAACTTACCCGAAATCTGAACCCTGCTTAGATTTGTGCGCAATAGCCAATTGTGCGCTCGTCATAAGCACATATCAGACCTCAACCCAAGCATCAGTGTGCTTCCGTCTGCTCGCGGTAAGCTGGGAATACTTTCGCATCGGCTGGCGAGCTCATTGCGTACACAAACAAATCCGATTCAGCGCCCCTGCTACCGGTAGTTCGAAAAAATCGCATCATTTATTGGAAAGCGGAGTCGAATTTTCTCGCAAAGCTCCCGTCGGACATGATGATTTGGAAATCTCGCATCTATCGAGCGCGTCATTTCTTTTGAAACAAATGATTCAGCAGCAATCAAGGAGTTAAGGTTTTCTTTGTAAGCTATTTCTTGAAAGGCGGCATCTTTGCTTGCGTTTCTCCATTTTTCAATATCGCTGCCTTCATCAATCCACTTGCCAGTTTCCGCCCCAACTAATTGCTGAATAATTTCTGCACCAGGAAAGGGCCCACCTCCGTTAAAAGGGATTACCCGAGTCTTCCCTTTCGTATACTCGGAAAACACCGAAATATGCGAGTTGTAGTCAAAAATAAAGTTCCATCCTTTTGGAATCCCATCAGTTTGGCTCCCTGACCTTGGAACAAATAAATATCCCGCCTGCATAACCGAAGAAAAAGACTGAAACCAATCAAGGTACACGCCGTGTTTGCACATCTCGGCCATAACAGACGCAAAGCGCACCCCAGCCTCTCGCAACACGAATAGGTATTCCACTTCGTCAAACCCCAGACTGAAGAGTTTTTCATCCAAACGTTTTGCGGACTCCAAATCACATAGCAGGTTTTCGAATTCCTCAGAAGAAATAAATAGGTCTGTACAGTGTCCTGGCATCCCATCAACGGCTTCTTTCAGGCCGTCATACTCCCCGCGCAATATCGACCACGCCAGACTGTGGTGCGCAGGATAAGGCGTGACAACTTCGAAATGAACACCTTTGCCTGACATCTCCGTCGCGTGCGTTCTGCATGCGGCCTGCAAAAAAGTGCTGCCGGTTTTATGCAACCCACAATGTACTATTGCTCGCCGGGGTTTTCTGGATCGCCATGTGGAAAGGAAAGGGGAACGAAGACTGAAAGCCATGGCATTTTCCCGTTCAGTTTTGGAGAATTTTGACCGCCGCTACATAGCGCAGTGTTCATATCAGGTAAACATCGTTCGATGCCCCACCAAGTGGCCCGTCGGCATCAACTTAGACTGAGGCATTGATACAGAAGTGGACTCACTTCCAAACAACTCGCCGCGAGCCATTCGGAAGGAATTTGAACTAGCAAGCGAAGGCCAAATCCCCGAACTGCGCTCGAAAGCAGCAAAGCTGGAAGGCAAGATCGCCAATCTGATCGTTAACGAAGGATAGTTCGATAATACGTCCAAGCTTTCAATGTCGTTTCTCACAAGCCCTCACAATACTTAGAAAAACTTGTGGGATGAAAGGCCTAGTCCGGCGACTAGTGCTTTCTGCCGTTGAAAATTTGTACGAACGAAGGATTTCGAGCTGAGGAACAACCTTAACCTTCAAGAAGTTGAAGTTCCTCTACACGTCTGACGAAATGGTGCCTCAAGAGGGACTCGAACCCCCGACCTTGTCCTTACGAAGGACCTGCTCTACCAGCTGAGCTATTGAGGCACCCTTTGTCGCGGCTATGTGCCCTGCCAGAGCACAAGCCCGGTGAGGCAACGATGCGATAGGTCGTTTAGACGGTTGGGCAGCCGCGCGCAAGTGTCCGGTGCGCCAGAGTTGGCGACCCCGGCAGGATTCGAACCTGCAACCTGCCCCTTAGGAGGGGGCTGCTCTATCCAGTTGAGCCACGGGGCCGCGCGCCGCCTTCTGTAAACGGGTTTTCTGGGCTTGTCATTGCCTTTGCACAACAGTTGTAAAGATTGCCCTGTTCACGCTACCATCAGGCAAAACAACAACGCAGGTATTCCCGGTGACAACAGAAACAAAACGCCCACTTACCCTTCGTGATGTCTCGGAAGCATCCGGAGTGTCGGAAATGACTGTCAGCCGAGTACTGCGAAACCGGGGCGACGTTTCAGACGCAACGCGGACCCGGGTGCTGGCCGCTGCCAAGGAACTTGGCTACGTGCCGAACAAGATCGCAGGGGCGCTGGCATCCAGCCGGGTAAACCTGGTCGCGGTCATCATCCCTTCCCTGTCGAACATGGTGTTTCCCGAGGTCCTAACGGGCGTCAACCAGGTGCTGGAGGATACGGAGTTACAGCCCGTGGTCGGTGTCACCGATTACCTGCCCGAGAAAGAAGAGAAGGTTCTGTACGAGATGCTCTCGTGGCGCCCATCAGGTGTCATCATCGCAGGGCTGGAACACACGGACGCTGCGCGTGCGATGCTGGATTCAGCTGGCATTCCGGTGGTCGAAATCATGGATGCAGATGGCAAGCCTGTGGATGCGATGGTCGGTATTTCTCACCGTCGCGCAGGGCGCGAGATGGCTCAGGCTATACTCAAAGCCGGATACGAGCATATCGGCTTTATGGGAACCAAGATGCCTTTGGATCACCGCGCGCGAAAGCGGTTCGAGGGCTTTACTGAAGTGCTGGGCAAGCACGGGGTCGAGATCGAAGACCGCGAGTTTTACTCGGGCGGCTCTGCGCTCGCCAAGGGCCGCGAGATGACGAAGGCGATGCTGGATCGTTCGCCTGAATTGGATTTTCTTTATTATTCTAATGACATGATTGGCGCTGGCGGCTTACTGTATCTGCTGGACCAGGGCATTGATGTACCCGGCCAAATCGGTCTGGCAGGTTTTAACAATGTCGAGCTGTTGCAGGGGCTGCCACGTAAATTGGCCACGATGGATGCCTGTCGGCTTGAGATCGGACGCAAAGCGGCCGAGATCATCGCTGCACAACTGCAAGACCCGGATGCCGAGGTTGATGCGCGCGTCACTCTGACCCCCAAGATCAGCTACGGTGACACGCTGAAACGGCGCTGACCCTTTGTCGTTGCCGAAGCTGAACAACCGTGCGGCGCGCGCCGTGTTCATGCAGCGTCACGCATTGCTGGAACCTCCGTCCGGGGGTGCAAAAAACGCGGATCTACTGGATCTGATCCACCGTTTGGGCTTTGTGCAACTGGACAGCATCAATACCGTCGCGCGTGCCCATGACATGATCCTGTATTCGCGCAGGCCCTCCTATCGCGCCAGCAACCTGAAACGACTGTACGAGCGCGACAAAGCGTTGTTCGAGCACTGGACCCATGATGCAGCCGTCATTCCGATGGAGTTCTATCCCCATTGGCATCTGCGTTTTCGCCGCGACGCGGATGTGTTGAAGGCCAGATGGAAGAACTGGCGGCGGGATGGGTATGAAAAACAATTCGAAGCCGTACTCCAACACATTCGTGACCATGGGCCAGTAAGCTCTTCCGATGTCGGTAAGGATGAACGGAAAGGTTCAGGCGGTTGGTGGGATTGGCATCCCTCGAAGACAGCTTTGGAATATCTGTGGCGATCGGGTGCTCTGACCGTAATCGGCCGGGAGGGTTTTCAAAAACGGTATGATCTTACGGAACGTGTGATTGAACACCACCTTTGCCCAGGCAACCAGCCTTGCAACCCGGCTGAAACTTTGGATTGGCTGTGCAACGCGGCAATGGATCGCCTCGGCTTTGCGACCTCGGGCGAATTAGCTTCCTTCTGGGATACAGTCAGCCCGGCAGAGGCCAGGTCTTGGTGCAATACGGCTCTAACACGGGGAGAATTGGAGGAGATATGTATCGAATGCGCGGATGGCCGAATCCGGAAACTGTTTGCACGACCGGGACTCGCAGCTGAGGCCGAAACCTTACCGGCTGCACCCGGTCGGATCAGGGTGCTGAGCCCATTTGATCCTATGCTGCGCGATCGACAAAGGGCCGAGCGCCTGTTCGGGTTTCATTACCGCATCGAGGTCTTTGTTCCCGCACCCAAACGAACTTACGGATACTACGTCTTTCCATTGCTAGAAGGCGACCGTTTGGTGGGACGGATTGACATGAAAGCACATCGCGATTGCGGCGAGCTGCGCGTGAAAGCCCTGTGGCCCGAAAATTCCGTTCGTTGGTCCGACGCTCGGACCAGACGACTGGAATCTGAACTGGAAAGAGTCAGGAAGTTCACAGGACTGGAAAACGTTATTTTTGAAGACAACTGGCAGAAACTACCGAAATAGACTCTATCTTAGCGGTAATAATTTTAGGTTTCTGATCAATTCCTGCGCCTGCCGCAAAGAACTCTCAAGGGACTGACAGAACTATCCAGCCGCGCAGTGGCGCGACCATACATGGCCTCGCGACTGGTCAAGATCGATTTCAATTGTGCCAGTGCTGCGGGATTTCCGGCCATGGGTCGCTCATCCCCCCGCGCCCGGACCCGTGACATATGCTCAGCCGGAGACGCGCGTTACCAGATCGTGTGAAACTGACAGAGCAGAGTATCATATGTCGCTGGCTCGGCCACGATCCCTCCCGCTACTGCCAAAATCAGTTGACCATGGGTCGCAATGACTCTGTCTAGGGTTTGCGATTCAAGCCTGCGATACCCATCCTGACCATAGAAGGCCATAATCTCGGACAGGGGCATCCCGGCCATCTCTTCGATCACGTCGGTCAATTCAACAAAGGGAAGCTTCAGTTTAGTGCTCAGCCACGCGCTCAGTGTCGATTTCCCGGCGCCACGCAGACCGATCAGGCAAATGCGCCCAGTTCGAACGTCATTGATTGGACTTGAATGCAGAAGGTTGCGTGCAGTTTTCTTTACGTTTTCGTCGGCACAACGGTACATTTCTAAGATGCGCTCCGCGTTGCAGCAATCCGATCGAAATATTACCCTCTCCGGTCTCCAACTGAGCAAGGTAACGGGGCTAAATTCCAGACTTTTCAGAGAGAACTCTGCGGGACATACCGCATGTCTGCTGCGCTTTGCGCACACGCGCGCCAACCAGTTTACCCAGACTCTGAACAGGGATATTTGGCGGATTATTTCTCACTCCGCAGCTGTTTTGATTCAGACGGTCCGACCGACGCACCCATAACTTTGAGCCGAGCGTGTATTATAGTGCACAAAGTTCGGCACTACGGTCGCACAACAATACGCGTCGTCGGGACCGAGTGTGCTGAGAGACTGACGGGCCCGACCTAAATGTCCAGCTTGTACAGATCGCCCAGAAGGTCCAGCAACATCTCATGACGCTCGGCGCCCATCTGCACTCGGATACGTTCAGCTTGTTCAATGCTGGCAGACAGGTTGGCCTCGATGATCTGATGGCCCTTGTCACTGATTTCAACAATTTGTCGCCGACGATCTTCGGTGTCCGAACGCCGAGCAATCAGGTCTTTTTCTTCGAGCTTTTTCAGAATACGCGTCAGGCTGGGTAGCAAAAGGCAGGCTTTATCAGCAATCTGCGTGGGTTCTTGCGGCCCGTTTTCAATTAACACGCGCAGCACACGCCACTGTTGTTCAGTGACGCCAGCATCAGCCAACATGGCCCGAATGGGCCCCATGACCTTTTCCCGTCCGCGTAACAAGGCGATCGGTAAAGATCGGGACATTAAAGGAAGTTCGTCGGTCATACTGAACTTTTGCCGAATTTCCCGAACCTTGCAACCAGTCGTTGAATGTACTCTGCATTTTCGGCTCAGTGCTTGACCCGACCCCGCATCATCGCGGCGGCCCGCGCATACCCACCCGAGGCGCCGTCGACAAAATGAACATGGTCGTCCTGCATGGCCGAAGGCACAAAACACGTCATCATCGCCTCTTGCTGAGCGTGCAAGCCGTACCGGATACTTCCATCATCCTGGGCCGCTTCAAGCATCTGCTTGATCTGAGCTAGTGTCACCGGATCGCAATCCAGCGTCATCTTGAGCCCATCATCGAATTTGCGGAAATCCGCGTTTCGGCTGACCATACGTCTGTAGTGTTCTGGTTCGAACTTCCCCAAACGCAGTCCGGTCCAGAATAGTAAACCGATCAAAAGGTTCTCACCCAACAAACGCAATTTATGCACCAACAGATTGCGCCCCGCCCGCGAAACATGTGCGTCGATGTCGACACCCGGCGGCGGCCACGAGATCGGAGGACCGTTGGCGGGTACCGGGTGACCCGCCCGGTCAAGCGCTTCTGACATCGTCAGTATCGACTGGGATAATTCTGCAAAAGCCTTCTCATCAGAGTCTAATGCAGGTTGTATGACCAGAGATACGATCTGACCATGCTGGGCCGGGCTGTTCGACCAGCGGCATGACAACCCTGTCAGGTCCGGTTGCGCATCGGATCCAGCGGGTGGCACGACGAACTGACCGGCCTTCATCTCAGCTTCAGCCCAGGCTAACCCGCCTCCGGAAAACATAGCATAATCTACTCCGGATGACGGCGCATAACGCGCAACACGCAGATCGCGTCTTGCGGCACGGATTTCGGAAACAGAAACCAAGGCAGCGCGCAAAGGCATCGCGAATTCAGCCTCGGCCCAGCTGCGCAACTGCGCAAGTGTTTCGCGAGCCCGTTCAGAATCTGCCGCGGGAACGGCAAAGGCGGCGCCATCGCCGCCAAAGACATAGGGAAAAGAACGGCCGCCCAATGCGTTGATCATACCCGAGATCACGGCTGCACCGACCATATTTACGGTTTTATAGCGGCCCCGCGCGATCTCGCCAGTCGAGTCGACGATGTCGGCTACTCCGACCACCCAATCGTCTGGCAATGCAGTAAACTTTGCTGGATCACTCAGGCGAAGGAAATCGTCCAAAACTGGAACAGAGGCATAAAAGTCATTAACGGCGGTGGTCATTGCCCCCCCAAAATATTTGATCTGCAGAAGAGATAGTCCAATCGTAAATAGTTTCCGCCCATGCAACATATCACGCACGCTTGTATGTGCCATCGGGACGTGCCAAGCATTCCGCCGAGGAGGAAAGCGATGCAGGCAGGTTTGGTGATTTTGTGCCTGGCGTATGTCCTCAGCCAGTTTTTTCGCGCGTTCCTCGCAGTTCTGACGGCTGATTTGGGTCGCGATATCGGCGCCACACCCGAAGACCTGGCTTTTGCTTCGGGCCTTTGGTTTCTGGTGTTTGCTGCCATGCAGATCCCGGTGGGCTGGGCACTGGACCGAGTCGGACCGCGGCGCAGCGCAGCTGTACTGCTACTGATCGGCGGCGCAGGAGGCGCCGGCCTATTCGCGGTGGCGACGAGCCCGGCCCATATCAGTCTTGCCATGGCCTTGATCGGAATCGGCTGTTCGCCTGTATTGATGGCATCGTATTTCATCTTCGCGCGTGAGTTTCCGCCGAAAAAATTCGCCACGTTGGCGGCAGTGATGCTGGGCGTCGGTTCGGTGGGCAATCTGGTCGCGTCATATCCCACAGCGCTTGCCGTCGAATGGATCGGCTGGCGAGCCACACTGATGGGTTTGGCTATTATCTCGGCCAGCGTTTCCGTTGGTATCTGGTTCACGGTGCACGACCCCAAACGGGTTGAGACCGAACACAAAGGATCGCTTCTGGACTTGTTGAAAGAGCCAGCGCTGTGGACGATCCTGCCCCTGATGTTCGTCGCTTACGCCCCATCAGGCGCACTGCGCGGATTATGGGCCGGCCCTTATCTCGGGGACGTTTTTTCGCTCGATACCTCTCAGATTGGTAAGGCCACGCTGGTTATGGGCGCCGCGATGATTGCGGGAACTTTTGCCTACGGTCCATTGGATCGCTTTCTGAGAACGCGCAAATGGGTCATCTTCGGCGGTAATGCACTTGGTGTTCTGGCGTTGGTGATGCTGTGCCTGTGGATCAGCGAAGCAGGTTGGATTTCGGTTCTGTTGCTGGCCGTGATCGGCTTCACCGGCGCCTCTTTCCCGGTCATCATGGCCCATGGTCGCGCATTCATCCCTCCGCATCTGGTTGGACGCGGTGTGACCTTGTTGAACCTGTTTGGTATCGGTGGGGTTGGGCTCGCGCAATTCGCGACCGGGCGCATTCATGCGGCCACGGTGGACATAGGCCCGACCGCACCCTACACAGCCATATTCGGCTTTTTTGCCGTAACTCTGGGTATTGGCTGTGTAATCTACCTGTTCAGCCGCGACAGCATAGACTGACTTTCGTCAGAATCTGATAGGAGAGCGCAATGCGGGATATCGAGGTTATCGCGCCGAATTTGAAACACAGCCTCTCTGGTGTGACGACCACGGTTATCCGGCTTTTGCCAATTCAGGCGAAGATGATTGGTATTCGCGCGACTGGCCCGGGTCTTCCGAGTGACATCCCGCATATTCGCCTTTGGAAGACACTGTTTCTGTCGAACCGGAAACCCATTGTGTGGCACGCACGCCGGAACACGGAAATGCTGATGGGCCTGTTCCTGAAAACTGTGTTTAGGCGGAACTACAAGCTTCTTTTTACATCAGCTGCCCAGCGCAATCACTCAGGTTTTACGAAAAACCTGATCGCTAAGATGGACGCGCTGATCGCGACAACGCCTCAGGCTGCGTCATTCCTTGAACGCCCTTCCAAAGTGATCATGCATGGCGTGAATTCCCAGATCTTCCACCCAACCAATGACAAAGAGGCGTTGCGTACCAATCTTGGTTTGCCCTCCGGGACGCTGATTGGATGTTTCGGGCGCATCCGTCCGCAAAAAGGTGTCGATCTTCTGGTGGATGCCGCGATTGAGGTGCTTCCGTCCTACCCGGACGCCAAGATTATCTTTACGGGCAACGCTACGAAAGAGTTCGAATCCTTTCAGCGTGAACAGGAAGAAAAGCTGGAACAGGCGGGTCTGACAGACCGGGTCAGGTTTCTTGGCGAACGCCCTTGGGAAGAGATCGTAGAAATCTACCGTGCGCTGGACCTGTTTGTTGCACCGGCACGCCACGAAGGTTTCGGGCTGACACCGCTTGAAGCGATGGCTTCAGGCGTACCGGCCATTGCATGCCACGGTGTAGGTGCGTTCAGCGCGCAGATTCAGGACGGGATAACGGGCCGCCTAGTGGAAAAAGACAACGCAAGTGCTCTCGCCGCGGCCCTGAACGACATGCTGAGCGACCCCAACAAAATGGCCGCAGCAGGCACCGCAGCCCGAAAGCATGTCGAAGAGAACTTTCGAATCGAACGCGAGGCCGAAGAAATCGTTAAGGTCTATCGATCCCTACTGGGCCAAAGCTAAGCGTCAGGAAATTACCTCTATTCGCTGCCGTCCTAAGAATATTACCGAGAATCCCCTTTTTTCTTTGCTGCAACGCGGCTATGAACGCGCGTCCTTAACTTTGGAGACATGCTATGGGCTATCGCGTCGTTGTCGTTGGCGCCACGGGTAACGTGGGCCGCGAAATGCTGAACATCCTGGCTGAACGCCAGTTCCCTGTCGATGAACTTGCTGTTCTGGCAAGCCGTCGTTCGCTGGGCACCGAAGTCAGCTTTGGCGACAAGACGCTCACTACCATGGATCTCGACACATTCGATTTCACCGGCTGGGACATGGCGCTGTTTGCCGTCGGTTCTGAGGCGACTAAAGTCTACGCGCCAAAAGCAGCCGCAGTTGGCTGTGTGGTAATCGATAACTCGTCGCTCTATCGCTATGATCCCGACATCCCGTTGATCGTGCCCGAGTGCAATCCAAATGCGATCCACGATTACTCCAAGAAGAACATCATCGCCAATCCCAACTGCTCAACCGCGCAGATGGTAGTGGCGCTGAAGCCGCTGCATGACCGCGCCAAAATCAAGCGCGTTGTCGTCTCGACCTATCAGTCAGTGTCGGGCGCAGGCAAAGAGGGCATGGACGAGCTGTGGGATCAGACCAAAGCGGTCTACAATCCCACCACAGAGGTTGAACCGAAGAAGTTCCAGAAGCAGATCGCCTTCAATGTCATTCCGCAGATCGACGTCTTCATGGAAGACGGCTCGACAAAGGAAGAGTGGAAGATGGTCGTCGAGACCAAAAAGATCGTTGATCCGTCGATCAAGGTCACGGCCACCTGTGTCCGCGTGCCGGTTTTCGTCGGACATTCAGAGGCTGTGAACATCGAGTTCGAGGAATTCCTGGACGAAGACGAAGCCCGCGACATCCTGCGCGAAGCACCGGGCATAATGGTGATCGACAAGCGCGAAGCTGGTGGCTACGTCTCGCCCACCGAATGCGTCGGTGATTTCGCCACCTTCATCAGCCGCATCCGTCAGGACTCGACCGTCGAGAACGGCCTGAACCTGTGGTGCGTGTCCGACAACCTGCGCAAAGGTGCCGCGCTGAATGCGGTACAGATCGCCGAGCTTCTGGGCCGTGAGGTACTGAAGAAAGGTTAAGTCGGAGAAGCAGACGATGACAGTGGTTGGATAAGTCGTCTCTTGGGAACCAGTAGCCAGCGAAAACAGTTTGAAATGAGATTTGTTCTCCTGCACCCTATGGTTTCGGTCACCAAACAGGAACTGGCAATTCCACCGAAACCATAGGGCTATTGGCATATTACCCAGTTTAACATACTGCACAGCAAGAAAACGTTGAGGGCTTACGGTCTGACAAGGCAAAGAATAGAACGCCAATAGTTCTTTGTCCAAGAATAGAAGAAGGAAGCAGATGGGCAACACAGCGACCACCCCGATTGCGGAGCACTTTTATGACGAACCAACGGTGTTTGTGCATGCCGGCCTATTCAAGACGGGAAGCTCAACACTCCAGAGTTACTTTGCAGAGCACTCCGACTACCTGAACTCTAATGGAATTCACTACCCAACGCAGGGTACCCATTGGGCAGTAAAGGGCAACGTAACGCTTGGAAACGTAGGTAGAATTGCTAAGCAGTTGGGGGAGTGCAAAAATATTGCCGATGCAAAGGATCGGAGGCATTCTCGAAAAGAAATTTTAGCAGGTTTGGAATATATCTTCGAAACGAATTCCAAACACATCCTGATTTCAAGCGAGGTATTTACATTAAGCGACAGCGAAACACTAAATGATATCACGGAGCTCTTTCGCAAAAAGGGCTATAATACGCACTTTATTTGGCTTTTCCGGGATTTCTCCGAATATTTTTATTCCATTTACCTGCAATGCTTAAAAGTTCACGGCGAGAAACGGGACTTTAGAACTTTTGTCTCTCAATGCAGAAACGACCCCCTAGAAGTCGTGGATTCGATTGAAGGTATCAGCAATTCCAGTTTTTCTTATTCCGCATTAAACTATAAAGACGCCAACGGAGACATTATTGGCTTTTTTCTGAACACATTACTGGGTCAAAAAGCTAAAAATCATCCAATCGGCACTTTCACTCGCGTCAATAGATCACTTACGCGTCGTGAAGCCGATGCATTATTGATGGTAAATAGGCTATCGGGTAAGGATGCTGGCAACCAATTGTGGAACAGTTTCGAGGCCTCGTCGCCCGGCTTAAAAACCGAAGGCCCCAATGGAGAAGAAGTTTCAGCCATACGGGAACACTTCGAGTACTCTCTTGAAAAAGTCAATCAAGTCATCGACGGAACAGAAATTGGTATAGGGCAGCCCAAGACACCAAACCCGATAGAGGATGAGTATCAGACCATGCTTCGGGTTCTGCTGACAACCACAAGTTTGCTAAAGCGCGACATCGATGAATTGACCGCGACCGACGCAGTAAAATTGCGTAAAGAAAGAGATGAAGCGCGGGCTAAAGTGGACGAACACTTAAAGGAACTGCGTAGTGTTATTCGCTATCCTTGGAAACACATCCATCGGTTTGTTCGACGGCGTTGAATCGGGAGAAGACCAACCTTTCGTTACAATTATCGGCTACCCACCCCTGCCCCTCGAGCAGCACGTGAGGCGCGCGGTTTCGGGTTCGAAGCCTCTGCAGCCTCAGATGCTCACTATCAGCTCTTTATTGCGCAAAATCGGGCTATGCTGAGAGAGGCCTCAGACAGGAAGTGACCGGAATCCGGCTTCCGTTGGGCGGAAAGACAAAAAATGTTGTGCTATAACCACCTAACCGAAAATACAGCATGGTTCTGGCTGTCCGGTTCTCAAAACATTCGATATTCTCCTGCCTTCCCATGATCCGCCCTAATGGCCAGCGTTTTAACTGACCCGATAGCAGAACTATTCCAAGGGTCGGCCGCAAATTGTCATGTACTGACTCGAAACCGCGGCGGTGCCTGTCTGATTTCGTGTTCCTTAAAGATGTTGAGCGTGCGCGAATCTGTATGGACAGTTTTCAAGCTAACCCGGGGCGCTCCGCATTTGGAATGAGATTCGTTTTCCGAACAAAATGGCTCAACTGTTTCTCGGCCAACGCAAGCCAATCCGTCGGAAAGGAGACCACAATCAGGGAATTTTGACTTAAGAGATTGATCCTACCCCCGGTCACCCATTTTGGCTGAACGCCTAGCAGACTGGAAGAGCTATCGGCTTCTTAATCTACCCGGAGGCCGGCTAATTAACCGATTCTGCATCGGGGTTGGTTGACGATAACGGTTTAAATCCTTCTTCTTCCCGATGTTGACAAACCCGATGGTCCTTGCCACCTGATCGTCAGGCAATTCCAACGGGGCGTGGAACAGCGAAGCCGCTCTCGTTATCCCCGACGCGGCAGTTGAGGCAGCGAATGCAAGTTCTGACCAACAAAAGGCTTGGGCGAACCCTGATCAGAGGATGCTCGGCCATCCTGATCGGGCTGGTGATATTCGGGTTTACCGGAAGCTACTTCGCGGCCGGGGATTCCATTGCTCTGCTACGTCCGCAGACCGGTGTCTTGCTCGCAGTATTTGCAGTCATTCTTTTTTTCATGCGCGCCAAGTACCTGGCGCTGACCGCCTTGGTGGCAGCCATCATCGCAATCGGTTCGATCGCAATGGGGTTTACCGCGCCCGCGAAAGACTGCAACGGATCATGCCTGACGCTGTACCAGAAGAACCTGCTGAGCAGGGCCTGGCCACGCTATTCACTGGCCGACGACATCATTGCGTCGAATGCAGACATCGTGACATTGCAAGAAGTGTCCAGCCACAACCGCAAATACATGGCAAACATGTACGAGCACTATCCGACCAAACTTTTCTGCAGATTTCGCCCCCATCAGGAGGTGGCCGTTTTGACAAGTTTGCCGGTCGTCGAAGGGTCTGAATTCTGTATGTCTGGCTATGGGCTGGCCGGGTTACAGGTCGAGACGCCTGACGGTGATCCCGTTTGGGCGGTATCGTTGCATCTGTATTGGCCATTCCCTTTCGAGCAATCCGAGCAAAGTCGCAAGATCGCCGAGCGCATCGCAGAACTGGATGGTCCGGTACTGATTGGCGGCGATTTCAACATGGTGCCGTGGGGCGCCAGTGTGAAACGGATTGGTGCAGCGGCAGGCAATGAAATTTTTGGGACAACCGAAAACACGCATTACTTCGGCAGCTGGACATTGCCATTGTCGATCGACAATCTTCTGTTCCCAAAAGGCACGACGGGGACAGTTGAAATGCGTCCTTATTTGGGGTCGGACCATCTGGGTAAACTGGCACGGTTTCAGCTGCAATAGCGCAGAAGCGCAGAAGCGCAGAAAGTGACTGATTACTAGGTCGCATTTTCGACCAGGGCCTTCAGGTTTTCCAACCCGCGTTCATAATCTCCACCAACCCATTTATCCATCATAAGCCCCATCCAGCGTGCCATGGGATTCAAGCCCAGATTGGATTCAAACCCCCATGTGACCTGTGTTTCCGAACCCTCGGGCTGCAGTACAAAAGTAGCGGACGCCGTTCCCATCTGACCGAAATCCAGCGCGGTTTTCACCACCTGATTATCGATGCTCTCCACGATCTCCTGCGATCCGGTTCCCACCTGTGGGTGATCAGAACTCCAGTTCAAGGTATTTCCGACCCCCGCCTCAGGACCGCTATAGGCCAGCTTGGTTTCCGGATCTCGGGACAGCCAGGGGGACCATTTCTCGGTCTCTTGCATCGAATTCACGAATGGAAAGATTTTCTCGGCAGGCGCATTGATTGTAATACTGCGGGATACCTGTGCCTTACCTGGCAGCAGGTAGGACACGCCAACCAACGCCAGAACAATAACCAACAAGGTCCCGAAAATTCGTTTAATCAATCTCATGGCAGGCTCCGAATCCAATTTGGATACGACCAGCCTACCGAAAAGTAGCGCGAAGTCAGAGAATTGTTCCGCGCTGCTCTCTTCAGACCACAGTGAAGACCTTTTCCTTCGGATCATAGCATTGCAGACCGCCCTCACCGATATCGGTCCATAGCCCATGCAGGCTCAGCGCGCCCTCTTCAACGGCTGAGGCGACAAAAGGGAAGGTCATCAGATTCTCAAGCGAGGCTACGACCGCATATCGTTCGAACTGCCGCGCCTGATCAACACTATCCTCTACATCGGCGACCAGATCATATTTCGGCTTGAGGATGTCCATCCAGCGCCCGACAAAACTGTCCTTTGCTTCAAGCTGGGGCGCTTTTCCCTTGCACATATCTATACACCCCTGCACCCCGCCGCATTGGGAATGACCCAACACGATAAGGTGCGCCACTTTCAGCGCCGTAACGGCGTATTCAATGGCAGCACTGGTGCCGTGGTGATCTCCGTCCGGCAAATAGGGTGGCACAAGGTTGGCGATATTGCGGTGAATAAAGAAGTCACCCTGATCTGCGCCAAACATTGATGTTACATGCACCCTGCTGTCGCAGCACGAAATCACCATTGCTCGCGGTCGCTGACCTTCTGTCGCCAGCCGCTTGTACCACACCTGGTTTTCGGCATAGGTCGTGGCTTTCCAGCCATGATACCGTTTCACCAAGTAATTCGGCAGAGGTTTGGCAAAGTCCATTCTTCATGTCCCTGTCTTTACGTTTGCTGGATGATGTAACCTGAATTCGCACAAAATTCGAGACATTATCCAAACTGCAGGCAACGATTTGCAAAGGGATTTCACGTCAGTATCGGCCCACGCCGTGGGGGCGTAACGAATGGGGTGAATGTGGTGGATAAGATAATCACACTTGAACAAAAGGAATCCGTGCGTCTGGATCCGGACCGCCTGAGTGGGCTTTGCGGTTCGCTCGGCGATGCCAACACGATGGACGTATTGTGCAGAACCATCGAGGAACTGGCCCTGCGCCTGTCCAATTGCGAACGCTTCTGGCGGCAGCGCGACTGGGCAGGTCTTCGCAAATGCGCCAAGTCGCTGGTCGCGATCTCGGATCAGGTTGGGATGACTGCGCTGGCCCGGGTGGCGGGTGACGTTGTGCACACGGTCGATGCCGGAGACGCTGTAGCCACCGGGGCCACGCTCAACCGGTTGATCCACGTAGGTGAACGTTCGTTGACCGCCGTTTGGGATCAACAGGATCTTTCGGTCTGACGGGGGTTGCGGGCGGGGTGTGGACGGATAGTCTGGGCGCGACCGAACCAGCCGAGACGCCCATGACCCTGTCCTTCGCTTCGCCCGCCGATCCAGCCCTTGCCCTGCACCTTGTTGCCCAGCCCGATCTGGAAGGCTGGCTCAAAGACCAGCCGGAAATGGTGAAGTCCTGGGTTGTATCCAACGGGTTTACCGGCGCAGTGGGCCAGGTCTTGCTGGTTCCCGAGGCAAACGGATCACCGGGTTTCGCGTTGGCGGGCTACGGCACCGAGGCGAAACGCGCACGCAAGCGGTTTCCGTTAGCCGCTGCTGCCGAAGCTTTACCCGAGGGCACATACCGCATCGCTTCTGGGTTGCCCAAGGCAGTCGCGCAGACGGAATGCCTTGGTTGGCTCCTGACGGGTTACGCGTTTGACCGCTATGCCTCGCAATCGCCAGCCAAAGCGCGGCTGATTGCCCCTGAAGGGATTGACGCCGCCCGCATCGAGGCCATGGCAAGCGCCGAAGCACTGACTCGCGATCTGGTCAACACGCCCGCCTCGGACATGGGGCCTGCGCAATTGCAGGCAGCGTCCGAAGCGTTGGCACAGGAATTCGGCGCGTCTTGCGATGTGGTCATTGGTGAGGCGCTCTTGCAGCAGAACTTTCCCATGATCCACGCTGTAGGCCGGGCTGCGGAACAATTGCCCCGTCTGATCGAGATGAACTGGGGCAACACCGGGCCAAAGCTGACTCTGGTCGGCAAAGGTGTATGCTTCGATACCGGCGGTTTAGACCTGAAGCCGGCTGCGGCGATGGGGTTGATGAAAAAGGACATGGGCGGAGCAGCCAACGTGCTGGGCCTCGCCCGGATGATCATGGCGCTGGGCCTGCCGCTGCGATTACGGGTACTGATACCTGCGGTCGAGAATGCCGTCGCCGGCAACGCCTTTCGCCCCGGAGATATCCTGACCGCGCGTAGCGGCCTGACAGTTGAGATTAACAACACCGACGCTGAGGGGCGTCTGGTTCTAGCAGATGCGTTGGCTTTGGCGCAGGAAGGTAATCCGGATCTGATGATCTCGATGGCAACCCTGACGGGTGCTGCGCGGGTTGCCGTGGGGGCGGATCTGGCTCCGTTTTACACGGATGACGAACACGCTGCGGGGATTCTGGCAAGGGCCGCTCAACAGGCAGCAGATCCAGTCTGGCGGATGCCTTTTCATGACCCTTACGAGGCGCTGATCGAACCGGGTATCGCTGACTTGGACAATGCGCCTTCCGGCGGGTTCGCCGGATCAATTACCGCAGCCCTGTTCCTGAGGCGTTTTGTAGGCAATAGCCGCTATATGCACTTTGACATCTATTCGTGGCAACGCAGCAAAGAACCCGGACGCAGCAAAGGGGGCTTTGGACAAGGACCGCGTACCTTGCTGACCGCCTTGCCGGAGATTCTTAGCCTATGACCCAAATGCGCGTAATCCAACCCGTCGTCGACCTGCTGCGCAGCCCCGATGGCCCCCGGGATCGGCAATTGCTGTACGGAGAAATGGTGTCGGTGGCCGAAGAAGATGAGGCGTATAGCAGGGTCACAGCGGAAAAGGATGGCTACTCCGGCTGGGTCGTCTCAGAGCATTTGGGGCAGATTGAGCCGCAAACGCATTGGATCGTTGCGGCCGCGACACACGCCTACGCAGAGCCGGATCTGAAAAGTCCCGATCAAACCTCGTTGAGCTTTGGCAGTAAAATACGGGCGCTGTCCGAGCAGGACGGATTTCTGGAGACCTCACTGGGGTTTATTCCCGCTGTTCATGCTGTGCCCACCTATTCCCGCCTGAATGATCCGGTGGCTGCAGCCGAACTGTTTTTAGGCACACCTTACCTTTGGGGCGGCAACAGCCGGTTTGGGCTGGACTGTTCCGGCCTGGTGCAAGCCTGTCTGCTGGCCTGTGGCATTCCATGTCCAGGCGACAGCAGTGAGCAGGAGCGTGCGTTGGGAACGGCCGTGCCTGCCGGCACTCCTGCCAAACGTGGCGATCTGCTGTTCTGGAAAGGGCATGTCGCCTGGGTCGCCGCAGACAATCTGCTGCTGCATTCAAATGCTTATCATATGGCGGTGGCACTGGAACCTATGGATCAGGCAATTGCCCGCATCAAAGCTCAGGGGGACGGGCCGGTTACCGCCTATAAAAGGCTTTAATCCGGATCAACTGATCGGATTAGCTTGCGTTCCAACACACGCAGCACCGAACGCAGGTCATGCCCGCGCTTCAGAATACGTCCATCCATACCCACGACCGAGTACATCCCTTGTCTCATGCGCGAACGAGGGTGCTTTTCCACGCGATAGATGGGATGCTCCGCAGATCTTCGAAAAATCGAAAATACCGCCGTCTCTCGCAGGTTTGAAATCCCGTAGTCTCGCCATTCCCCCGCGGCAACCATCCGGCCATAGACGGACAGGATCTGAGACATCTCTCGCCGGTCAAAAGCCACCGGCATCTGCGCCGATTGTGAGGGAAACCGGCTTGGAGGCTGCATGTTCATATGACCAGCCTTGCCGGAAATTGCATTTGAATCAAGCCCGGTGGAAATCAGTGTGGTACTTTTGAAGCACCATTAACGGCGCCCAACCTGGTGACAGATCAGAATAACCGGCAACAATCCCACGGCCAGAATAACCAGCGAGGGCACCGCCGCGCCCTCAAGCCGTTCGTCCGAGGCAAGCCTGAAAGCCTGTACCGCCAATGTGTCAAAGTTGAAGGGCCGCATGATCAATGTTGCGGGTAATTCCTTCATGACATCGACAAACACGATCAACAGCGCGGTCAGCAGGGAAGGCGTCAGAATCGGCAGGTGAACCCGTCGCAATGTTCCCAGCGGAGTCTGACCCAGCGATCGCGCGGCCGCGTCCATGTTGGCGTGTACCGTGCTTTGCCCACCCTCATAGGCACTCAACGCGGCGGCCAGAAACCGTATCATGTATGCCGCAACCAGCAGCCAGATCGAACCCGTAACCAGCAAGCCGGTCGAGATACCGAAAGTCTGGCGCATCCATGCATCCAGTGCGTTGTCGAAGCCTGCGAATGGCACAATCAGTCCCACGGCGATCACTCCGCCCGGAACGGCATAGCCCAGACGCGCCAAATAGGCTGTAGTGGCTGAACCCCGCCCAGGTCTAAGGCGTTGATAGAACCCAATTGATACGGCCGCGCAAACGGTTAGAACGGCCGCCGTTCCAGCCAGAGTCAGTGAATTACGAATGAATCCGACATAGCGGCGTGACATGAGGTTTTGCTCGGATTCCAACCCCATTTGCACAAGGATCACCACAGGCAGCAGAAACCCGAAAAGGACTGGGATTGCGCATAGCAGGAACGCTGCAAGAGATTGCCACCCCTTCAGCTCAGCGGCAGGCAGAACCGAATGGCGCTTCCCGGCCTGATAGTATTTTGCCTTGCCACGCTGTGTTCGTTCGCTGACGGCCATGACAAGGGCAAATGCCAGAAGGCACAGCGCCAGCTGCGCGGCGGCTGCCCTGTCGGCCATCGAGAACCAGCTTGTGTAAATCCCTGTCGCAAAGGTCTGCACACCAAAATAGGCCACGGTACCAAAGTCAGCGATTGTCTCCATCACGGCCAGTAGCACGCCGCCCGCAATTGCAGGACGCGCCATCGGTAGTGAGACGCGCCAAAAGGCTGACCACGGGCCATTACCCAATGCCCGCGCTGCCAGAAAGGCTGTGGCGCTTTGTTGCAGGAACGCGGCACGGGCCAGCAGGTAGACGTAGGGGTAAAGAACGAGAACAAGCATCACGGCTGCGCCCTCGGTCGAGCGGATCTCGGGGAACCAGTAATCCCGCGGTCCCCACCCGGTTACATCCCGCAGAGTCGTTTGCACGATACCGGGGTGATCCAGAATGAATGTATAGGCATAGGCCAGCACATAAGCCGGAAAAGCCAAGGGCAGCACAAGTGCAACTTCCAGAACCCGAACACCGGGAAAGCGAGTCATGGTAACCAGCCACGCGGCGCCCACGCCGATTGAGAATGTACCGATGGCCACCAGCACCACAAGTATTGCCGTGGTCATCATGTACCCAGGCAAAACAGTCTCTAACAAATGCGATATCGTTTCCGTTCCACCGGTCACTGCGGCCAAAATCACGGCCAACATCGGCAAAAGGCACGCCGCAGCGACGGTATAAGCGATCCCGCCGACAAGTCGGGTGCCCAGCACACCTCGATTGCGTGCTCCGTGTTCTGAATATTCGATTTCGGCCATGGCTTGTGACTGACGGTCCCGAAGGTTCTGCCTTTAATCGACCAAAATGCTCGGAAACGCCAGTGGGGCGACCAATAAATCTGCGGCACATACTGCCGCAGATACTGCCAGACACCTTATTCGTAGACGCGCTGATCCTCGATCACCAACCCGTCCTTAGGCAGTGACCCGGGGGCGACAACCTCTATCGCTCCCTTCAGCTTCAGGACTTCGACCACAGACTTGGCATAGGCGTCGCCGTTGCTACTGGGGCTTTCAATCTGAACTGTCATCGTGTCCATCTCACCTTGTCGCGCGGCGATGACACGGGCTTTGACGATCTCATCATGTTTTTCGACCAGCGCAGCCACCTGTTCGGGGCGGACAAACATGCCTTTGATTTTAGTGGTCTGGTCCGCGCGGCCCATCCAGCCTTTGATGCGCAAATTGGTGCGACCGCACGGTGAAACACCCGGCATGATCGCGGACAGGTCACCAGTGGCAAATCGGATCAGCGGATAGTCAGGATTGAGCGAGGTAACCACAACTTCGCCCACGTCACCCGGAGCGACCGGAGTGCCAGTGCCCGGGGTTACGATTTCCACGATAACGTGTTCATCGATGATCATCCCCTCCATCGCTGGGCTTTCATAGGCGATGTTACCCAAGTCAGCCGTGGCGTAGCATTGCAGACAAGAAATCCCGCGATCGGCATAATCCTGACGCAGGCTGGGAAACAGCGCCCCGCCACCAACAACAGCCTTTGAGAAATTCAGGCCAACGCCCATCTCTTCAGCCTTGTCCAGAATGACCTTCAGGTAATCTGGAGTACCTGCATAAGCGGTACACCCAACGTCACGCGCAGCTGTAACCTGCAATTCTGTCTGACCAGTCCCGGCGGGAAGCACCGCAGCGCCTACCGCGCGGGCGCCGTTTTCAAAGATCATGCCGGCTGGTGTCAGATGATAACCAAAACAGTTGTGGACGATATCACCGGGGCCGACGCCTGCTGCATGGACGAATCGCCCCATCCGCCACCAGTCGTGATCGGTGCTGCCCGGTTCGTAGATCGGCCCCGGCGACTGGAACACATGGTGGAAATGTCGCGCCGGTTTCACGGTAAAGCCACCAAACGGAGGTCGCGTCGCCTGTGCCTGTGTCAGATCGGATTTCCGCAGTACCGGCAGCACTGGCAGATCGGTAACCGAGGTAACCGCATCAATATCCACATCCGCCAAATGGGCAACGAACCCAGGCGCGGATTTCGCGCGTTCGATCTGAATTCGCAGCGCCTGCGCCTGATCGGATGCGCGCTGGTCCGCGGAGCGCGTTTCGAGTGCGTCGAAATATGTCATCGCCTGATCCTCCATCCGCTCACAGCCACCTCTTGCGGCGGCGATAGGAGCGTACGTCGCGGAAACTCTTGCGGCCTTCTTCGGACATACCAAGGTAGAATTCCTTGACGTCCGGATTCTCACGCAGGTCGGCGGCGGGGCCGTCCATTACCACACGACCCGATTCCAGAATATAACCGTAATGCGCGAACCTTAGAGCCACATTTGTGTTCTGTTCAGCCAACAGGAAAGACACGCCTTCCTGTTCGTTCAAGTCCCTCACGATGCCGAAGATCTCTTCGACCAGCTGCGGTGCCAGACCCATCGAGGGTTCGTCCAGCAGGATCGTCTCGGGCCGGGACATCAGCGCGCGGCCCATTGCAACCATCTGCTGCTCACCGCCAGAGGTGTAGCCTGCCTGAGAGCGGCGGCGTTCCTTGAGACGGGGGAAATAATTGTAAACCAGTTCAAGATCCTGCTGGATCGCGCCCTTACCATCTTTGCGAGTATAGGCGCCGGTCAATAGGTTTTCCTCGACCGTCAGGTGTTCAAAGCAATGACGGCCTTCCATCACCTGGATGACACCCTTTTCGACCAGAACAGCCGGGTCGCTTTCATGAACGCTCTCGCCGCGATATTTAATCGAACCCTTGGTGACTTCGCCGCGCTCGGAATGCAGCAGGTTCGAGACCGCTTTGAGCGTGGTCGTCTTGCCCGCGCCATTACCGCCCAGCAGCGCCGTGATCCCACCTTTGGGCACGGACAGGCTGACGCCTTTCAGCACGAGGATCACGTGATTGTAGATCACCTCGATATTGTTGACCTCAAGCAGGGTTTCCGCCTGCACGTCAGTGGTTTGTGCCGCATCCAGCATCAGCGCGTGTCCTCATGCCTGTCCCGGAAAACCGGGCCTTTTGGGGTTCGAGCGGCAGCGGTACCGCCGCTCGGGATTTGTCGGCGCCCCGGATTGTTTCCGGGGCAACCCTGTATCATTCGCAGCGTGGCGAAATGTTGTTCTCGGACGCATAGGCCGCCGAGTCTTCTGCGATCAGCGCACCGATCACTTCAGCGTCGGTCGGCTTGAAGTCCTGGATTTTGTTCCAGGTGCCTGTCGATGCATCCCACTGGACGACGCCCACCAAACCCGGACCACCGTGGTTTTCGCAGCTCACCGAGAATTCAGGACCAAATCCGGTCATGCCCAGCGCGTCCATCTTGGCGTTGGTCATTTCCAGTGCTTCCATGCCATCACGCATCATCGATGCGTCGATATCCGCCACGCCATGCATCTCTTGCGCGGTCTTGATCGCCTCAGAGGCCAGCATCGCCGCGTAGAGACCGCGGTTATACTGCACCGCGCCCAGCTGATCGCCTGCACCCGCGGCCTTGCCCGCGTCAACGACATGCTTCCGCAAATCGTCATAGACCGGATAGTCATCTCCCAGGCCGGTGAAAGTCAGTGCCTTGTAGCCAGTGGCCTTGTCACCCGCAGGTTCAACGTCGAATTCCGCACCGGACCACCAAACGCCGATGAAGTTCTCCATTGGGAACCGGATGTTGGCCGCTTCTTGTACCGCAACCTGGTTCATCACGCCCCAGCCCCACATGACCACGTAATCCGGCTTTTCACGACGGATTTGCAACCACTGCGATTTCTGTTCCTGACCCGGATGGTCCACTGGCAGCAAGGTCAGTTCGTAGCCATGCTTTTCGGCCAGAGTTTCCAAGGTGCGGATCGGTTCCTTGCCATAGGCCGAATTATGGTAAACCAGCGCGATTTTCTTGCCGCTCAGGTCGCCGCCATTTTCGTCCAACAGATAGTTGATCGCACCCGACGCCCCGTTCCAGTAGTTGGCGGGATAGTTGAACACGTTGCTGAATACCTTGCCGTTGGCAGCCGATGTGCGGCCATAGCCCATCGTGTGCAGCGGAATGCCGTCTGCGGTCACTTTTGGGATCAACTGATAGGTAATCCCGGTCGACAGTGGCTGATAGACCAGCGCGCCTTCGCCCTTGGTGGACTCATAGCATTCCACACCCTTTTCGGTGTTGTATCCGGTCTCGCATTCGATCACTCGCACCGGAACGCCACCAATGCCACCATCGCGCTCGTTCAACAGAGTGAAGTAGTCATTGTAGCCATCCGAGAACGGGATCCCACCGGCAGCATATGGGCCGGTTCGGTAGCTCAGATCCGGGATTACAAGATCCGCCAGTGCCGGCCCCGCAGCCATAAGGGCGCCCAGCGCCATGGTTGCTATTTTCTTGTTCATCGGGTGTTTCCTCCCTTGATTGATCCGATGTTGAATTCGGGCTTTGCACCCGTCTTTTTTGATTGGGCCTGCCCCGCCTAGTGGGGGAACGGCCAGAGTCTGAGTTTTTCCTTTGCCACACGCCACAGCTGCGCCAGGCCATGTGGTTCCAGGATCAGGAACATGATGATCAGGGCCCCAACGATCACCAGCTGAAGATGCGCCACGATATCCGTAGGCCAGCCCAGCACATCGACGCCGACAACTTTCAGAACTACCGGCAGCAGGACCAGAAACGCGGCCCCAGCAAAAGACCCAAAAATAGACCCTAATCCGCCGATAATGACCATGAACAGCACCAAGAACGATTTCTGGATACCGAACACCTCACCCACTTCGACCGCTCCCAGATAGACAGCAAAGAACAATGCGCCAGCGATGCCGACGAAGAATGAACTGACTGCGAAGGCGGTCAGTTTCGCCTTCAGCGGGTTCACCCCGATGATCTCGGCGGCGATATCCATGTCGCGGATCGCCATCCACGTCCGACCCGTTGTGCCACGGGTGAGGTTGCGCGCAATGATGGCGCAGACGGTCAGGAAAATCAGGCAGAACAGATAGGTTGCCCAGGCCGGCGCGTTCGGCCCGGTAATAATGATGCCGAACACATCACGCTCGGGCGCATTGATCTGCCCCGAAGCGGAGTAATTGTAGAACCACGGCACCCGGTTGAAGAGCCAGACCAGAAAGAACTGCGCCGCCAGCGTCGCCACCGCCAGATAAAAACCTTTGATCCGCAAGCTCGGCAATCCGAACAGAACGCCTACAACCGCTGTGATACCACCTGCCAGCAGCACGTGGATAAACATGCTGACATCCGGGAACGCGGTCATCAGTTTGTAGCAGGCGTAAGCCCCCACAGCCATGAAACCGCCGGTCCCCAGCGAGACCTGCCCACAATAGCCCACAAGGATATTCAGCCCGATCGCTGCGATGGCGTAAATAAGGAAGGGCAACAGCAGCGCATTCGCCCAGTAATCATTGATGATGAACGGGATGATCCCGAATGCCACCGCCAGCACGACATAGTATCGGTACCGGTCAAACTTGATCGGGAAAGTCTGGCTGTCATCTACGTAAGAGACTTTGAAATCTCCGGCCTCACGATAGAACATGTTTTACCTTCCCCATTCTTCCTGCGCCCGGTTGCGGGTCGCCGCATCCAGTTGTTTCGACGATTTGGCATAACCGCTCTGTTCGGTTACCCGCACCAGCTTCATGTAGGCTACGACCCCCGTCACCAGGCCGGCAAAGGCCAGGATCGCAGCAACCGTCAGTTGGCCTTTGGTCAAACCCTCCGCCGTGAGCGCGAGGTACCCAAAGGCCCAGAACCCTGCCCAAGCGATCACATTTATGATGGCAATCAGCTTGCTCACGCTCTACACCCTCTCGATGATTTTCTCGCCGAACAGGCCCTGCGGCCGGAACACCAGGAAGATCAGCGCCAGCACATAAGCAAACCAGTTCTCGGTTGCGCCGCCCACCAGCGGACCGATTGAGAATTCAAAGAGCTTCTCGCCCACACCGATGATCAGTCCGCCGACAATAGCTCCGGGGATCGAGGTAAACCCGCCCAGCATCAGCACTGGCAGCGCCTTGAGCGCGATCAGCGACAGCGAGAACTGCACGCCCGACTTGGTGCCCCACATGATACCGGCGACCAAGGCGACAAAGCCTGCAACCGACCAGACCATAACCCAGATGAAGTTCAGCGAGATGCCAACGGACAGCGCCGCCTGATGGTCATCTGCCACCGCACGCATCGCGCGGCCTTGCTTGGTGTACTGGCTGAATGCCACCAGAGCAGCAACCAACAGCGCCGCAATGATCGTCGCCACGATGTCCAGATTGTCGATGAAGAAGCCGTAATCGAAGATGTTGAAGGTCGTCTCATCGATCCACAGGTTGATACCCTGCGGCAGACCCACATCCAGCGTCTTGATCTCGGACCCCCACATCAGGTCGGCCACACCCTCAAGAAAGTACGCCAGACCGATTGTCGCCATGAACAAGATGATCGGCTCCTGTCCCACCAGATGCCGCATCACGAACCGCTGCACTGCCCAGGCCAGCAGCACCATGACACCCATGGTCAGGATGATGGCCAGCAAGGCCGGGACATTCCAGCCGAAATAGTGGATATGCGTGCCGAAGGTGGCGTTGATCAGATGCGCAAACGGCACCTGCCCATTCATGATCCCCACCAGCGTCATCGCCGCAAACAGAGCCATAACCCCTTGGGCGTAATTGAAAATCCCAGAAGCCTTGTAGATCAGCACAAAGCCCAGCGCGACCAGCGCATATAGCACCCCAGCCATCAGACCGTTGAGGATGACCTCCATCGCAAATACGAGTTGTTCAGGCATGCCAGCCCCCCTCCAATTCTGTCCGGTGCTCAGTCATGGCTGACCCCCAGATAGGCGTCGATGACTTCCTGGTTGCTGCGCACCTCGTCTGGTGTGCCGTCGCCGATTTTCTTGCCGTAATCCATAACGACCACGCGGTCGCTCAGGTCCATCACCACGCCCATGTCATGTTCGATCAGCGCGATGGTGGTGCCGAATTCGTCATTCACGTCTAGGATAAATCGGCTCATGTCCTCTTTCTCCTCGACGTTCATCCCGGCCATCGGTTCGTCCAGCAGAAGAAGCTTGGGCTCTGCCGCCAATGCGCGGGCCAGTTCCACCCGCTTTTTCAGGCCGTAAGGCAGGCGCGATACCGGTGTCTTGCGGATATGTTGAATCTCAAGGAAGTCGATGATCTTCTCGACCGCCTCACGGTTTTCAACCTCTTCCGCTTCGGCTTTACCCTTCCAGAGCGCCTGCTGAAAAATATTGGTTTTCATGTAATTCAGCCGCCCGGTCATGACGTTATCCAAAACGCTCATACCCTCGAACAAGGCGATGTTCTGGAATGTCCGGGCGATACCCTGCCGTGCCACCTCATAGGGCCGCATCGGCGGGCGTTTGGCGCCATGGAACCAGACCTCGCCCTCTTGCGGCACATAAAACCCCGAGATCACGTTCAGCATCGAGGACTTGCCCGCCCCGTTCGGCCCGATGATCGCGCGGATCTCGCCCTCACGAATGTCGAACGAGATATCCTTGATCGCTACCACGCCGCCAAAGCGTAGGGTGATGTTTTTCATCTCCATCACCACACCGCCGATCTTGCGGCCATCCTCGGTGACATATCCTTCGGAGTTATCCAGCATCAGTCACTCCCTGACTTTCGCAATAACGGGACGGCGGGCGGGGCGAAGACCGCAGGTCGAGCGGCGCTCGTGCGGCCCTCATTCCGCCGCTACCTTGTGCTGCGCGACCGGAACAACCGGCGCATCGACGATCTCGAGCGTTGCGCTGATCGATCCCTTGCGGCCGTCTTCATAGGTTACTTCGGTCGTGGTCGAGACAGTCTCGGATCCGTCATAAAGCGCGGCAATGATGTCGCTGAACTTGTCTTCGACAAACCCGCGCCGCACCTTCCGCGTACGGGTCATCTCGCCGTCATCCGCATCCAGTTCCTTGTGTAGAACGACGAAACGGTGCACCTGACAACCCGACAACATTTCGTCGGCGGCAACAGACTTGTTCACCTCTTCCACGTGCGACTTTATCGTCTCTAACACACGGGGATGCCCCGCGAGCTCCTGATATGACGCATAGGCCACGTTGTTGCGTTCCGCCCAGTTGCCCACCGCCGTCAGGTCGATGTTGATGAAGGCCACGCAGCGGTCCTTGCCATTTCCGAACAGAACGACTTCCAATATATCGGGATAAAATTTCAGTTTGTTCTCGACATATTTTGGCGCGAACATCGACCCATCGGCCATCTTGCCTACATCTTTGGCGCGGTCGATAATGCGCAGATGGCCGCTGCTTTCCTCAATGAACCCGGCGTCGCCCGTGGCGACCCAACCCTCGGCGTCTTTGGTCGAAGCTGTTGAATCCGGATTCTTGAAATACTCAACGAACACACCTGGCGAGCGATAGTGAATCTCACCCGTGTCGTCGATCTTCAATTCTACATCCGGCGCTGGAACGCCAACGGTGTCCGCCCGCACCTCTCCATCCGGCTGCACAGTGATGAATACCGTGGCTTCGGTCTGACCGTAAAGTTGCTTCAGGTTGATGCCCAAAGACCGATAGAAATCAAAGATTTCGGGTCCGATGGCCTCGCCTGCAGTATAGCCGACACGGAAACGGCCATACCCTAACGTGTCTTTCAGCGGTCCGTAAACCAGCAGATTGCCCAGCGCGTACTTTAGTCGATCCCCAATACCAACCGGTTTGCCATCCAGCAGCAGACCGCCGACTTTCTTGGCATGCGCCATGAAATGGTGGAACATGTTCCGCTTCAGTTTGCTCGCATCCTCCATACGGATCATCACGTTGGTCAGCTGCGTTTCAAACACGCGCGGCGGAGCGAAGAAATAGGTTGGCCCGATCTCGCGCAGGTCGGTCATCATCGTGTCCGCGCTTTCCGGGCAATTCACGCAGAATCCACACCAATAGGCTTGACCGACCGAAAAGATGAAATCGCCCACCCAGGCCATCGGCAGATAAGACAGAATATCTTCGTCGCGGGTCAGGTGGTCAAAGGCAGCCGAGTTCTTCGCACTTTCGATCACGTTGCGGTTCGACAGCACCACACCCTTTGGCTTGCCCGTGGTGCCCGAGGTGTAGAGCATCACGCAGGTGTCGTCATAAGTGATCTTGGAAATGCGTTGGTCCAGCTCGGCATCAAAACGGAAATGACCGGCGCTGCCTTCGGCCATGATGTCCTCGAGCGCGTTCATCTGACTGTGATCGTATTTCCGCATTCCGCGCTTGTCGGTGTAGAGGATATGCTTGACCTGATGCAGGTTTTCCTGAATCTCGATGACCTTGTCGACCTGCTCCTGATCACCGCAGACGACATATTTTGCGCCGCAATGCTCCAGCACATAAGCCATCTCTTCGGCAACGGCGTCCTGATAGAGCGGGACGGGAACCGCACCGACCATATTGGCTGCACTCATTGTCCAGTAATGCGCCGGTCGATTGCGTCCTATCACTGCGATATGATCGCCCTTTTCGACACCCAGTTCCAGAAAGCCGAGCGCAATCGAACGGATTTCCCTGGCAGCCTCGGCCCAGGTCCAGCACTGCCAGATACCGAATTCTTTCTCACGATAGGCCGGGGCATCCCCGAACTGCGTCACATTGCGGTGTAAAAGCGCCGGAAGGGAATGCAACCCTTCAGCGCCCGACTGCGTCTGAGCCAATCTCTTTCTCCTCCCCATCCGACCCCTCCTCCGGGCCGGAAATGGCGGGTCCGGGATAGTTCCCGAACGCCAACGCCCCGATAAGGGACGCAGGAAAGATCAGCGTCAAGTTTTGCCTGATGTTTTCTCAATTCTTACGAATTGTAACAGGGGTTAAGGACGCAGACTAGGGCGTGACCTGGCTTGCGTCATCCGACGGAATTCATCAGCCTAGCTTGTGGAATAATCAGATACTTAAAGAGAAAAGGGCGGCGATATGTTCAGAAAAGCGCTCCGCAAGCACCCATTTGTGGTGATTGCGGGTACGTTCATTTCCTATTTCCTTATCAGCGGCGCATCAGCCCAGCTATTTTTCTCTTTCGAGGGAAGTGGATTCAATCCGGCTTGGGCATTAGACGGTTTTTGGCTCCTATGGGTCTTGTACTCCGGCGCTCACATCGCAACTTTTTTAGTCGCAAAAATTCGATGAGCGGGGTCCAACGTCCACGCCTACAACCAATCCCTCAAAATCGGAATCAGCGGCACATCAGCCGCAGGCATAGGATAACTCCGCAGCTCATTCGCGCGGACCCATTTCAGCGCCTGCCCTTCCTTTGACTGCGGAATGCCCTCCCATTTACGGCAGGCAAACAGAGGCATCAGCAGGTGGAAATCGTCATAGCTGTGGCTGGCGAAGGTCAATGGCGCGAGGCAGGAGGCCCAGGTGTCGATGCCCAATTCCTCGTGCAATTCGCGGATCAGGGCGGCCTCGGGGGTTTCACCGAGTTCGATCTTACCGCCGGGGAATTCCCACAGACCGGCCATGGATTTGCCTTCCGGGCGTTGAGCCAGCAGCACGCGGCCCTCGATGTCGATCAGGGCAACTGCAGACACTAATACTGTTTTCACGAGCGATAATCCGCGTTGATCTCGATATAGCCGTGGGTCAGATCGCAGGTCCACACAGTGGATTGGCCCTCACCCAGCCCCAGATCAACAGCAACGACCAAATCCTGACCCTTCATATAGGCGGCGGCGTCCTCTTCACGGTAATCAGGGCTGACCCACCCTTTTTCCGCCACCAGAATGTCGCCAAAAGAGATGCTCAACAGATCGCGATCCGCTGCAGCGCCGGATTTGCCGATTGCCATTACCACACGGCCCCAATTGGGGTCTTCACCGGCAATAGCCGTTTTGACCAGCGGAGAGTTGGCGATGGCCAGACCATGCACTTTGGCATCAGCGTCCGATGCTGCGCCGGTTACACGGATTTCCACGAACTTCGTGGCACCCTCACCGTCGCGCACCACCTGCTGCGCCAGATCCAGCATCACGCTTTCCAGAGAGTCTGCAAAGGCGGTGTTGCCGGTTGCATCCACACCCGACGCGCCTGTTGCGCAGAGCAGCAGCGTGTCAGAGGTCGAAGTATCGCTGTCCACAGTGATGCAGTTAAACGTGCGATCCGTCTGCGCGCCAAGCATCCGTTGTAACGCCGATTGTTCAATCTGAGCATCGGTAAAGATGTAAACCAGCATCGTCGCCATGTCGGGCGCGATCATGCCAGAACCCTTGGCAATCCCTGAAATAGAGACTGTTTTACCGTCAATCTCGACCTGGGCACTCGCCCCTTTGGGAAAAGTATCCGTAGTCATGATCGCGCGCGCTGCATCTTCCAGCGCGTGCATGCTCAGCCCCGTTTTCAGTGTCTCAAGCTGCGTCACGATTCGATCGTGAGGCAATGGCTCGCCAATGACCCCGGTAGAGGATGTGAAAACACGCTCAACCGGCACTCTGGTTGCTGTCGAAACAGCCTGAGTAATCTCGGCCACCGAAGTTTGTCCATAGTGACCGGTGAACGCATTGGCATTGCCCGAATTCACAAGGATTGCCGCCGGGCCGTCACTCGGACCTCCAACTTTTTCCTGGCAGTCCAGAACCGGCGCGGCGCGCGTAGCCGAACGGGTAAAGACACCCGCCACCGAGGTACCGGGATCCAATACCGCCAACATGACGTCGGTTCGGCCCTGATAGCGCACACCAGCCTCGACCGTGGCAAAGCGTACGCCGTCTATCGCGGGCAAATCCGGAAAGGCCGCCGGGGCCAGCGGGGATTCCTTGGTAATATTGGCCACGACGTATTACTCCTGAACCATGTCCAGTTGACGGATGACTTCAGGGCCAACGCCTTCCAGCGCCGGGCGATCGATCTGGGCCTGCTGGGTCAACTCATCAATCCGCGCCTGAATGGCGTCCTGCTGAAGTGTCTGCGCCAGTTCACCACGTACTGCCTCCAATTCGGGGGCTTCAGTTTTTCGCTTGTCGTTCAGAATGAGGACATGCCAGCCGAACTGAGTCTGGACCGGCTCGGAAATCTGCTCTTTTTCCAGCTCAAGCACGGCTGCTTCGAATTCCGGCACCATGCGACCTTTACCGAACCATCCCAGCGCACCGCCATTCGGACCGGAAGGCCCAGTAGATTTTTCTTTGGCCAACTCGGCAAAATCCGCACCATCGTCCAGCTGCGCCTTGATGGCTTTGGCCTCGTCTTCGGTTTCGACGAGAATATGGCTGGCGTTGAACTCGTCTTCGCCTTCGAAATTGGCGAACTGCGCATCATACGCCGCCTGGATAGCATCTTCGGTAACTTGCGCGTCTGCGATCGCATTGATCGTCTGCACCGCCCGCAAGGACCGGGTCTCGTTTTCCAGCGTCAGGGTGTTCAGCGAAGACAGGTATTCCTGCTCCTGGCTCAGCAATTGCTGATTTACAAGCTGTTCCACAATGAAGTCGTACAATACGTCGTCTTCCAATTGCTGATACTGCGCCGGCAGGGCCGCAACAGTGGCAATAACGTGACCCAATGTGATCTCATCTCCGTTCACGCGCGCGATCACTGTGCTGGCATCAGGCTTGGTTTCGGCGGCCAACGGCAGCGCCATCACAGCAGCCAGAGCCAGTGATGGCAGAAATGTGAGGCCTTTGGGCATGGAATTATCCTATTTCTTTGCCGCGACAGGGCGCAGCGTTGACACTCTGGGACCTGCCGCTTACATCGCTTAGAAGCCTTGGACAGGGCCGCCTTTCACCCCCCGTATCTATGGGTTGCGCGCAAGGTGGGCAAGCCTGTCGCAACCAAGACAAGAACAGATCCGCTGGAGTGAACATGCTGGGACTCGGAACGCTCGCCAAAAAGGTGTTCGGAACACCGAACGACCGCAAGATCAAGGCGACCCGCCCGCTGGTCGAAAAGATCAATGCGCTGGAGCCAGAGTTCGAAAAACTGTCGGATGAAGGTCTGATCGAAAAGACCGCCGAGCTGCGCAAACGCGCGCTGGATGGCGAAAGCCTTGATGGCCTGCTGCCCGAGGCTTTTGCCAACGTTCGCGAGGGCGCCAAGCGCGCGCTGGGACTGCGCGCCTTTGACGTGCAGCTGATGGGTGGTGTGTTCCTGCACCAGGGTAACATCTCGGAAATGAAAACGGGCGAGGGTAAGACCCTGGTCGCCACTTTCCCGGCTTACCTGAATGCGCTGACCGGCAAGGGTGTGCATGTTGTCACGGTGAACGAGTACCTGGCCAAACGCGACTCGGAATGGATGGGCAAGGTGTTTGCCGCCGTGGGCATGACCACAGGTGTGATCTGGTCAGGTCAGCCGGATGCCGAGAAAAAGGCCGCCTACGCCTGCGACATCACTTATGCCACCAACAACGAGTTGGGCTTCGACTATCTTCGCGACAACATGAAAGCCGATCTTGCCGAAATCTATCAAAAGCACCACAATTTCGCGATTGTGGACGAGGTGGACTCGATCCTGATTGACGAGGCGCGGACGCCTTTGATCATCTCGGGACCATCGCAAGACAGGTCGGACCTGTACACCGCCATTGATGGGCTGATCCCCTCCCTGAGCGATGATCACTACGCGATGGACGAAAAATCCCGAAGCGTGACTTTTACCGACGAAGGCAACGAATTTCTGGAACAGCAGCTACTGGCCGCGGGGCTGATCCCCGAAGGGCATTCGCTGTATGACCCAGAAAGCACAACGGTCGTGCACCACGTGAACCAGGGCCTGCGCGCGCATAAGCTGTTCCAGCGCGACAAGGATTACATCGTGCGCGACGGCAATGTGGTTCTGATCGACGAATTCACAGGTCGTATGATGCCGGGCCGCCGTTTGTCCGAAGGGCTGCATCAGGCTATCGAGGCCAAGGAAGGCGTACAGATCCAGCCGGAGAACGTGACGCTGGCCAGCGTGACTTTCCAGAACTACTTCCGCCTCTATGACAAGCTGGGTGGTATGACTGGTACCGCACTGACCGAGGCCGAGGAATTTGCCGAAATCTATGGTCTGGGTGTGGTTGAAGTACCGACCAACATGCCGATTGCCCGCGTTGACAAAGACGATCAGGTTTATCGCACCGCACTTGAAAAATACGGCGCGATGATCACGGAGACAAAGAAAGCTACTGAAAAGGGTCAGCCGGTCCTGCTGGGCACCACCTCCATCGAAAAGTCCGAATTGCTGAGCCAGATGCTGACCAAGGAAGGTATCGAACACAATGTTCTGAACGCCCGTCAGCATGAACAAGAGGCACAGATCGTTGCCGATGCAGGTAGGCTTGGCGCTGTGACCATTGCAACCAACATGGCCGGTCGCGGAACCGACATTCAGCTGGGCGGCAATGTCGAGATGAAGGTTCTGAAAGCACTGGCCGAGAACCCCGAAGCCGATCCTACCCAGCTACGCACCGAAGAAGAGGCACGCCACGCCGAAGAAAAGCAGAAAGTGATTGAGGCTGGTGGCCTCTACGTCATGGCTTCGGAACGCCATGAAAGCCGCCGCATCGATAACCAGCTGCGTGGCCGCTCGGGTCGTCAGGGTGACCCAGGCCGCACTGTGTTCTACCTGAGCCTCGAAGATGACTTGATGCGCATTTTCGGTTCGGAACGGCTGGACAAGGTGCTGACCACGCTGGGCATGAAAGAAGGCGAGGCGATCATTCACCCCTGGGTCAACAAATCGCTGGAACGGGCGCAGTCCAAAGTCGAAGGCCGCAACTTTGATATGCGCAAGAACGTCCTGAAGTTCGACGATGTTATGAACGATCAGCGTCGGGTGATCTTTAGCCAGCGGCGCGAGATCATGTCGACGCAAGATCTGTCGGAAATCGTGTCGGACATGCGAGAGCAGGTAATCGACGATTTGATCGACGAATACATGCCTCCGAAGTCCTATGCCGATCAATGGGATACAGACGGTCTGCACGAAGCCATCAAGGAAAAGTTGACCATTGACGCCCCGGTTCAGGACTGGGCCGCCGAAGAAGGCGTTGATGACGAACAGGTTCGCGAGAGATTGGTCAAGTCAGCGGATGAAATGATGGCTCAGAAAGCCGTCGCGTTCGGCCCCGAAAACATGCGCAATATTGAAAAGCAGGTGCTGCTGCAGACCATCGACGGCAAATGGCGTGAGCATCTGCTGACACTTGAACATCTGCGCTCGGTTGTCGGATTCCGCGGCTATGCCCAGCGCGATCCTCTGAACGAATACAAGAACGAAAGCTTCCAGCTGTTCGAATCCATGCTGGACAGCCTGCGCGAAACGGTCACGCAGCAGCTTTCCCGTGTGCGTCCTCTGACCGAGGAGGAACAGAAAGAGATGCTGGCTCAGATGGCCGCGCAGCAAGCGCAGACACAACAGGCAGTGGATCAGGCCACGAACCGGGCCGAAGCACTGGCCGAGGCCGAAGCATCCGGCGACCCGCTTCCCGGATTTGTCGAGGACGATCCCGAAACCTGGGGTAATCCTTCGCGCAATGACAAGTGCCCCTGTGGGTCGGGCAAGAAATTCAAGCATTGTCATGGCCGCCTGACCTGAGGCGGCCAGTATTGGAACACAATGACTCCGCTGGCCCGCCACAATTAAGCCGCGATTGTTAACGACAGTCCGACTCGCTCCTTCAACTGGGGAGGGTGTTTTGTTTGTCGTAAGAAACTACGTGACCATGGGCGGTACCGTTGCCTGCGCCCTGGCCATCGGATATTTGATGCAATACGGCCCCGCGTCGCAGCGCAATGCTGCGCAAGGGTCCGAACAAGTGGCAAGTGTCACTGGACAAGCGTCAGTCTTGGCTGGGATAGAAGCTATTGTGCTAACTTCTTCCCCGAGCGCAAACACAACCGCAATTGATCTACCGAAGGCGTCCGGCAAACCATCCCGCGCACAACCGCAATTTCGAACCGATTGCAGCCTCAGCGCACGGGCGACGGCCGTGCCGGGTGCCAATGCACGCTTGCGGATCAAAGCCCCCTGCCATGATACATCAGAGATCGAGATTCATCACAGCGGCCTGACCTTCACCGCTATGACCAACGCGCACGGCGCCGTGGATCTAACCGTCCCTGCCCTGTCCGAATACGCAATTTTTCTGATTTCTTTTGAAAACAAGCGCGGCACTGTCGCCACCACTCACGTCCCCGATATTGGGGAATACGACCGTGTCGCGCTGCAATGGCAAGGCCAGACCGATCTTCAGCTGCACGCGCTGGAATTCGGCGCAAGCTATGGCCAGGACGGCCATGTCTGGGCGAACCCCGACGCCAGCGGGGCGGGAACAATGGTTCAATTGGGTCAGACCGAAATTGCCAAAGCCCGGAATGTGCAGGTTTATTCCTTCCCAAAGAAATCCTCGGAATACTCTGGCACAATCGAATTAAGCGTCGAGGCCGAAGTTACCGAAGCCAATTGTGGCCGCGATCTGAGCGTGCAAGCGCTGGAATTGCATGGCAACAGCCCACTCAGATCGCGTGACCTGTCGCTGACACTGCCGGAATGTTCCCGCGCAGGTGAGTTTCTGGTGTTGAATAATCTGCTCGAAGACCTGACAATCGCGTCCAAATAAACGGCAGGCAGGCTCGGCATTCCAATGGCATTTTCCCGTGTGGCGGCAGCTGCGCTGTATTGCGTCGCCTTTGCAAGTGGCGCGCAAGCGCAGGATATCACCCTGACCTCGCATGATGGCAAGGTCGAGGTGACTGGCAATCTTCTGGGATATGATGGTGAATTCTACCGCGTGGACACCCAATTCGGAGAGTTGACCGTGGATGGTTCGGGCGTCACGTGCGATGGCCTTGCCTGCCCAAATCTGACCGACTTCGTGGCCGAGGTCACCTTATCCGGATCATCGGTCATGGCCGAAGCCATTCTGCCCGCGTTGGTCGTTGGCTTCGCGCGCCAGGAAGGACTGACGGCTGTTCCGATCCACGAATCGCCTTCGGGATTTGTATATGAATTGCACCGGCCTGACCGGGAAGCCCCATTGGCACGCCTGCGTTTTCGCGTCGGTAACACGGATCAGGGTTTTACCGATCTGATTGCAAACGAGGCCGACATCGCAATGGCATTGCGTGAGATTCGGCCGGAAGAGAGCGAGGCAGCGCATGCGGCCGGCCTTGGCGACCTGCGTCAGGCGCGCCGGTCGCGCGTGGTGGCTCTGGACGCCATGGTGCCGATTGTGGCGGCGGATAATCCTGTCCGGCAGATTTCGTTGATCGATCTGGCACGGGTCCTTTCGGGCGAGGTCACTAACTGGACAGAACTGGGCGGGCCGGATGCGCCGATTAATCTGTATGTGCCAAACGCACGGTCCGGAATGGCACAGGGAATTGAGACTCAGCTTTTGGTTCCAGCGGAAAGTACGCTGACCGAAACCGCTACGCGTTATGAACGAAACGGCGTGCTGGTGCGCAGTGTCGCCGAAGATTCTTTTGGCATCGGCATTGCCAGCCGGTCCAACATCGGTGACGCGCGCGCTCTGCCTCTGACCGGCGGGTGCGGACATGCTTTGGCGGCGACACGACAGTCGGTCAAAACCGAGGACTATCCCCTGACCTCCCCAATGTTTCTGTATCTGCCTGCCCGTCGCCTGCCCCGGATCGCGCGGCAGTTTCTGGCTTATGTACAGAGCTCTCCGGCGCAATCGGTCATTCGTCAGGCTGGATTTGTCGATCAGGCGCCGGAAACCGTGGGTCTTGGAGTGCAGGGGGATCGTTTGGCCAACGCCATCGCATCCGGCGGGCCTGAAGTAGGACTTGAGGAATTGCAGCGCATGATTGAGTTGCTGCGGCCCATGGCGCGTTTGTCCTTGTCTTTCCGATTTGAGCCCGGCTCTTCACGACCTGACGCGCAATCTCGGTCGAACATCCTGCAACTGGCGCAAGCACTGGAATCTGGTGCTTTTGATGCGCACACACTGACCTTTGTCGGCTTCAGCGACGGACACGGTGCCGCCACTGCGAACCAGCGTATCGCCCAACTCCGCGCGAAAACAGTGCGCAACGCAGTTCTGGCAGCGATAGAAACCTCTATTCCCGAAACTGTCGAGATCGCCGTGGAAGGGTTTGGCGAGGCCATGCCAATGGCCTGCGATGACACGGAATGGGGCCGGAAAGCCAATCGCAGGGTCGAAGTCTGGGTAAAGTAACGATCACAGATACCCTTGTGATCGAAAGCTGAGCTCGGTCGATTTTCCGATGATCAGGTGATCGTGCAACGTTAATCCCAGCGCCGCACAGGCATCCTGAATGCGGCTGGTCATGTCGATATCCGACTGTGACGGTGTCGGATCACCCGACGGGTGGTTATGCACCAGTATCAAGGCGGAGGCGTTCAGCTCCAGCGCCCGTTTCGCGACTTCACGCGGGTAAACAGGAACGTGATCCACAGTTCCTTTGGCCTGTTCCTCGTCCGCAATCAGCACGTTCTTTCGATCCAGATAGAATACGCGGAACTGTTCTGTCTCACGATGCGCCATGGTCGTGTGGCAATAATCCAGCAGCGCGTCCCAGCCCGAAATCACGTGCCGCTGCATCACCCGTGCGCGGGCCATTCGATGGGCGCAGGCTTCGAGTATTTTCAGGTCGGTGACAACTGAATCACCGATACCTTTGATCTGGTGCAGCCTTTCCTCGGGCGCGGTAAGAACGCGATTAAAATCACCGAACGTGTCCATCAAGGCCCGCGCCAGCGGTTTCACATCCTGACGTGGGATCGAGCGGAACAGAACCAGCTCCAGCAATTCGTAGTCCGGCATCGCCGCAGATCCGCCGGACATGAACCTTTCGCGCAGCCGCCGCCGGTGATCTTTGATGTAGGAGGGTAACCGACCCGACGGCAGCGGCTGCGCCGGTGCTTCGTCCGTATCGAACAGCATTGGGGCTTCGGCAAAGGCGTCCTGTGTCATGGGACCACCCTGACGCAGAATCGGTTTCTGAATGGTTAACGCGTCTCACCTGCCATGCGCGCCGTCGCGCGTCGGACAACCATATGCAGCAGTATTGAAAACACGCCCAGCGTTAACATTGCAGCAAACATCAGGTCGGTCTTGGCGCGGCCATTGGCCAGCAGCATCAGATAGCCCAGACCTTGCGACGACCCGACCCATTCGCCGATCACGGCCCCGATAGGTGCATAAACCGCGGCCAATCGCATCCCCGAGGCCAACGACGGCAACGCTGCAGGAATACGAATGTGCCACAATATCGCGCGGCGGCTGGCTTGCATGGTGCGCGCCAGGTCAAGATAGCCTGACGGCGTCCGCATCAAGCCGTCGAAGAAGGACGAAGTGATGGGGAAATAAATGATCAACACGGCCATCGCGACCTTGGACCACAATCCATAACCCAGCCAAAGCGTCAACAACGGCGCAAGCGCAAACACCGGAAGGGCTTGCGTGAATACCAGCATCGGCTGAACCAGCACCCGCGCTGCCCTTGAATTGGCAAGTTGCAGGGCAGTGACCACGCCAAGAATCGTGCCGCAGGCAAGACCAATCACCACTTCGATCGCTGTGATCCATGTGTGTTCGGCAATAACCCAACGATATTGCCACCAGGTCTCTGCCACCACCGCCGGCCCCGGAAGGATGAATTTGGGCAACCCGGTCAGGGTGACGATCGCTTGCCAGACAGCAAGGGCAAACAACGTTGCAACAACGGCCGAGAAGACTTTCATACCGCCGTCTCCCGCAACAGTTTCAAAAGCGATCCTTGCGTTTCCAGCGTCTCGAGATCGTCCACATTGCGCGGCGCCGGTGCGTGCGGTGGCTGGCAAGGGGTCAACCCGCCCGGCGTCATGACAACGATGGTCTGGCCCAGGCGTGCCGCTTCGCCGGGATCATGGGTCACAAGCAAGACGGTACGGCCCCGCAACGCCTCGGCCGCCAGATCCTGCATGTCCGCCCGGGTGCGAGCGTCGAGGGCCGAGAATGGCTCATCCAGCAGAACAATGGGACGGTCTTCCATCAATGTGCGTGCAAGGGCCACGCGCTGACGCTGTCCACCCGAAAGCTCGGCCGGTTTCTTGTTCATGTGATCATGCAAACGCATCCGGCCGATCAATCGGTCCCGCCGCTCGAGGTCGACCGCATCACCCCGCAGACGCGCGCCAAGCGAGACATTCTGCGCGACAGTCGCCCAAGGCAGCAGCAGATCGTCCTGCGCCATATAAGCGACGCGTTCAGCTACCGGCTGGCCATCGCTGGCGGCGATCTCTCCGGTGAACTGTGCGCCGGTTTCCAAACCGGCAATAAGACGCAATACGGTTGTTTTACCAACGCCCGATCCGCCCAGCAAACAAGTCCATTGCCCTGCACCAAGGCACAGAGACAGCGGCGCGAACAAAGGCGCACCGTCGATGCTGGCTTTGCCGCTGATTGTCAGATCGGGCGCTGGGGTCATGGCGTCAAACCCATCTGCCAGAAATTGACTTCTAAGACGGTTGCGGTCTCAAAGGTCTTGCAGAGATCAGCCCAAACCGGAAGTTCGTCGTAGCCCTTGCCCAACCTTCGTATGACCGCGCTGTCCATCAACGCACCAATGTCACGGCAGTAGCTTTGGTACTGGTCGCCGGCATAGGTATCAATCCAGGGGCGATAGATCTCCGATGTCGCCTCCTGAGCCAGCCGCGAACCGATCTCGGCATAGCCGATAACGCAGGGCAGCAATGCAGCCAGCAGGCTCAGGTAATCGCCCGAATAGCCTGCCTCGAGGACGAAGCGGGTATAGGCCAGGTTTTCCGGCCTTTCAGGCGTTGCAAACAGGTCGTCCCGGGAAATGCCTGCCTCGGCGCACACACCAACATGCAGCATCATCTCTTCATGCATCAGACCGTTCACCGTGGCAGCGGCAACCTGCATTTCTTCGTGGGTTTGCGCCTTGACCACTGCCAGCGCCCAGGCGCGCGAGAAATGCGTTAGGAACACATAGTCCTGCCGCAGATAATGCAGGAAAGCTTCGCGCTGCAGGGTACCGTCCTTTAGCCCTTCGACAAAAGCGTGGCGGGTATATTCCCGCCACGGCCGCTGTGCCGCGTCGCGCATCAGTGTGAAGGCGCGGCCAAAGTTCGGGCTCCTCATTGCGCCGTCACATCGATTGCGATGTCGCTGACAGGATTGACGCTGTCGATCATGCCGCTGTCTTTGAGGAACGATTCAAACCGGGCGTAACGACCAGCTTCAAGGCCCGCAGGACGCAGCGCAAAACGGGGGAGCGTATCGACCCAAGCGCGGGCGTTCAGCTCGTCTTGAAGTTCGGGCGACGTGGACGAGAAGACTTCCCAGCTTTTTTCCGGATTGTTTACGATGAACTGGGTGGCCTTTTCAGTAGCAGCAAGGAAACGCGCGACCTTGTCGGTATCCATGATCTCGGGGTTGGCCACGTAGATCAGTTCGTCATAGGGCGGCACGCCTTCCTCTTCGATATAGAAGCAATGGCCCGGGACGCCTTCGATGTCCATTTGGTTCAGTTCAAAATTGCGGTAGGCGCCGATTACTGCATCCACCTGACCGGTCATTAGTGACGGCGAAAGCGAAAAGTTCACGTTGATCAATTCGACTTCGTCCAGAGTCACGTCATATTTGCCCAGAACCGTGCCCAAGACGGCCTCTTCCACGCCGGCGACCGAAAAGCCGATTTTCTTGCCCTTAAGGTCGGCAGGCGATTTGATTGGACCGCCTTCAAGAACCAGCAGGCAGTTCAGGGGCGTAGCGACCAGGGTACCAACTCGCTTCAAGGGCAGGCCTTCATGAATCTGCAAGTGCAGTTGCGGTTGATAGGACACGGCCAGATCGGCCTGACCAGCCGCCACAAGACGCGGCGGTGCAGAGGGATCGGCGGGCGGAACGATTTCGACTTCAAGCCCTTGCTCGGCGAAATATCCGTTTTCCTGCGCCACGATGATCGGACCGTGGTCGGGGTTGATGAACCAGTCCAACAGCACGGTCATCTTGTCCTCGGCCCAGGCTGGCGCGGCGGCCAGCACGGCGATAGCTGTGATCAGTTTCTTCATATCTCGCGTTTCCTTTTCATTCACGAGGTTGAGGCCGCGACAAGAACAATCTCGCCGGGCCAATCTGGTTGAATTTGTTCGGCAGCACGCCAGGCACGTAGCCCGGTGGCACAGCACAAAGCCAATCTTTTCCCTTGATTAGGGTCGATTCGATGCAAGTCATTCAGCGATATTCGCTTCGCATCCGGGTGGATCGGGATTTCCACTTCTTCTGTTCCGCGCAGCTCGATAATCTGGTCTTCCTTGGTCAGTTGGCTGGCAGACAAGAAGCGGAAACAGTTGTTTGGCTCTGGCGCTTTTTCGAACCGGAAGCCATTACTGCGCAAAGTTCGGGCATCGTATTGCACCATCTGACCCAGAGGCGATGGCCCCACCCCCAATATCAGATTCAGCGTCATCTGCGCCTGCATCGCGCCGAGCAATCCTACGACAGAACCCAGTACACCAGCGGTGGCGCAGCTGGCACCGCTGTCCGGCGCATCCGGGAAAAGCGCTCGTAACGATGGTGCGCCGCCGCAAAAGCCACCCACATAGCCTGACAATCCAAGCACCGATGCGCTGATCAACGGTTTTCCCTGCGCCAGACAGGTATCCGAGAGAATATAGCTGGCGGCATAGCTATCCGCACAGTCGAGGATCACATCCGACTGCGCGACGAAAGCGGCCGCGTTTTCACTTGTCAAAGCCAGCTTTTGGCTGAAAACCTCAATCTCGCTATTCAGTGCACGGCAGCGGTTAGCAGCGGCATCAACCTTGTAACGCCCGCAATCTGCCTCGGAAAACAATGTCTGGCGGTGCAGGTTGGATAAATCGACAGTGTCGCCATCCACAATCGTGATCCGCCCTGTCCCGGCCCCTGCCAGTAAAGGCAGAACCGGAGCGGCAAGGCCACCCGCACCCACCACCAACACACGGGCAGAGGACAGACGCGCCTGCCCCACAGCCCCCACTTCGGGCAACACCGTTTGGCGGTGGTACCGACTCACCTTGTGGCCTCGATCCATTGACGCACGCGCGTCTCTGGGTCCGTGTTCAGTGTGATATCGGTGACGGCCGAAACGATATCCGCCCCGGCTTCGAGCACACCCGGCGCGCGCTCAACACTCATACCTCCAATGCCGACCAGGGGAATACTTCCGACACGCGCTTTCCATTCAGTAACGCGCGGCAAGCCCTGCTGGTGCCATTTCATCTTTTTTAAGATAGTCGGATAGACGGGCCCCAGCGCAACATAGTCCGGTGCCATAGCCAGAACTCTCTCCAGCTCATCATCGTCATGAGTGGAAACGCCCAGTTTTAGACCCGCTTTTCGGATCGACTTCAGATCGGCATCGTCCAGATCTTCTTGCCCCAGGTGAATCCAGTCGCAGCCCAAATCGATAGCGGCCTGCCAGTAGTCGTTGACCACGAGAACGGCATCGTGATCCCGGCACATTGCCTGCGCGATGGAAATCTCCTGGCGCACCACGGCGTCTGCCTGATCCTTGATCCGCAACTGCACCAGTTTGACACCCAAAGGTAGCATCCGCCGGAGCCAGTCCGAGTGGTCGAAGATCGGGTAAAAACGGTCAAGAGTCATGACAGAAACGCCTTTCCGATCACTGGGGTCGAGGGTTCCGCCATATCGCGGGCTTCGATCGGGTCGGCGCGATGCGCCAGTTGCCCGGCCTCGATCGCCATTGCCATCGCTTTGGCCATCACCTCCGGATCGCCAGCCCTTGCCACCGCCGTGTTCAGAAGAACCGCATCATAACCCAGCTCCATCGCCTGAGCGGCGTGGCTGGGCAGGCCGATTCCCGCGTCGATAACCAGCGGCGTGTCGGGAAATTCCGCCCGCATCGCGCGCAGCGCGTATTCATTGTTCAATCCACGCCCAGAGCCAATCGGCGCACCCCAAGGCATCAGAACTTCACACCCGACTTCAAGCAGACGCTCACCCACGATCAAGTCATCGGTCGTATAGGGAAACACCTGAAATCCGTCCTCGGTCAGGATGCGCGCCGCTTCGACCAGTTGGAACACATCCGGCTGCAAGCTGTCGGTGTGACCGATCAGTTCGAGTTTGATCCACGGTGTCTCGAAAACTTCACGCGCCATCTGGGCGGTGGTCACGGCTTCTTTCACCGTGTGGCAACCGGCCGTATTCGGCAGAATGCGAACTCCCAGTTCTCGGACTATCTGCCAGAATGTCTGGCCACCACCCGATTCCCGGCGCAGCGACACGGTCGCGACGGCCGCCTTGCTTTCGCGAAACGCGCGTTCAAGGATCGCGGGGCTGGGATACTGCGCGGTGCCCAGCATCAGCGGGTTGGGCAGATCAACACCGTAAAAGGATTTCATCCTCAACCTCCCTGCATCGGCGCGACGATCTCAACTCGATCCCCATCGCCGAGCTTGAGTGCAATGCGCAGACTGGACGGTACGAACTCTTCATTCACAGCTGTTGCCACACGGCCGGAAAAACCGCATTCCGTCAGCAGATCCGAAAGTGTTTCGGCCTGAACATCTCGGGCTTCACCGTTAAGCACGATCTTCATCGACCAACTCCGATTGTTTGTTTTCAAGGGCCAGGTCGGCCACGCCTTGCGCCAGCGCAGGCGCGAGCAGGTAGCCATGGCGATAGAGCCCGTTTGCATAGATTGTCCGCCCCAATCGCCGGATACGTGGCAAGTTGTCGGGGAAAGCAGGGCGAAGGTCGACGCCAATTTCCAACACTTCTGCCTCGCCGAAGGCGGGATTGAGCGCATAGGCCGCACTGAGCAGTTCCAGCATCGATCGGGCAGTTATGCGACCGCTGTCCTCGGCTTCGATCATCGTCGCACCGAGCATATAAACGCTGTCCCCACGAGGCACGATGTAAAGAGGCACGCGCGGATGCAACAAGCGAACCGGACGGGTCAGCGTCACGTCCTTGCATCGGATCACCAGCATCTCGCCCTTAACACCACGCAGATCGTAAAGAATTTCGCGCGCGTGCAATCCACGGCAGTCAATGGCGTTCTCCAACCGGGTTGGTGCGAGTTTGCGGTGAAAGGTGACCCCGTCGATCTGAAGCTGACGATAGAGATCCTGAAGGGCCTGCCGCGGATCAAGGTGCGCCTCACCCCCAAAATGCAACCCTTTGCTGAATCCATGCAGATCAGGCTCTAATTCAGCGATTTTCGCCTGTTCAACCTCGGTAAATGCTTCCGTGCGCCGCGCAAACCGGCGCAGTTCTGGCAGATCACGGGAGTTGGCGACCACCAAAGTGCCACGTCGTTGCACTTGCGTACGAGATGCCCACCAGTCGATCGCCGTCTGACCCAACCGCAATACGGGTTCCTCGGCATTCTCATATTCACACCACGGAGCCAGCATACCCCCGGCCCACCACGAACACCCATGCGCCCCCGGAGGCCCTCCGGGATCAAACACCTGAACTTTGGCGCCACGTGAAACCAACTCGGACGCCACGGCCAGACCGGCAACACCGGACCCTATGACCGACCAGACCGTCACGCCGGCCAAACCTGATGGAAATGGTGAACCGGCCCGTGACCCTGCCCCACCTGCAACTCGTCAGCACGCGCGATGGCCGCTTGCAAATACGCATGCGCATCCGCGACGGCCTCAGTGAGGCTTAGCCCTTTAGCAAGCCCTGCCGCGATGGATGATGACAGGGTACAGCCAGTGCCGTGCGTGTTCTTGGTTGCATTGCGAGGCGCTTGGTATTCGGCCACCAATCCGGACTTGCCGATCAGAAGATCGTGGCAAACATCTCCTGCGCCATGCCCGCCTTTCATAAGAACGGACTGAGGCCCCAGTCCGCATAGTGCCAACCCTTGATCGACCATCTCCGCCACAGACTCGGATGGCTGGCAATACAGCAAGCGCGCAGCCTCGGGCAAGTTTGGTGTCAGGACAGTGGCCCGGGGCAGCAACACCTCGCGCAACGTCGAAACAGCTGCCTCGGCCAGCAAGGCATCGCCGGATTTGGCAATCATCACCGGGTCCAGTACGATCGGACCCGAGAAGTCCGCCAGGCCATCCGTGACAGTCCTGATGATCTCGGGCGTGGCAAGCATCCCGATCTTTATTGCGCGCACGTCCAGATCGCTTAGAACAGCCGATATCTGATCTGCGATCACTCCCAGCGGAATACCGTGAACAGCGGTCACCGCCTGCGTGTTCTGAGCCGTTACTGCGGTGATTACACTGGCACCATAAACCCCTAAAGCGGACATCGCTTTGAGGTCGGCCTGAATCCCGGCACCTCCGCCGCTGTCCGATCCTGCAATTGTCAACGCAATAGGCGCCATGTTGTTGCTCCAACTTTTCTTGGGCAACGGGCATGGAAAACGTCTGTAAACTGCGAGACCGTTCCCTACGCCGGAATTGCCCGGATCAGGTTCGATGGGTTAGCGCATTCACGCCTCTCAGCCCCAGGACAGGGCACCCCAACGGTTGGCGCGGACAATCTCAGGGGTTTGGACGGGAATCAAGGGCCAATTAGGCCCGGCTCGCGGTCAAACTGGACTTATGAAACAAAAAGGACCGGTTCAACGGAACCGGTCCTTCTGGTTTCGAATAAATTTGGCTTCAGCCCTTCATCCCATCCCAAAAAGACTTCACGGATGAGAAAAAGCTTTTGGATTCAGGATGATTGTCTTCGCCCAAATCGTCAAACTCGCGCAGAAGCTCTTTCTGACGGCTGGTCAGATTGACCGGAGTTTCCACTGCCAGCTCTATGAACATATCACCGACACCGCCACCACGCAGGGCAGGCATGCCCTTGCTGCGCAGGCGCATCTGGCGACCGGACTGGCTTCCGGCCGGAATCTGAACACGACCGCGGCCGCCGTCGATAGTCGGAACCTCGATCGAACCGCCCAGCGCTGCCTTGGCCATACTGACCGGTACACGGCAATAGAGGTTCACGCTGTCACGCTCGAACAATTTGTGATCCGACACTTCGACAAAGATATAGAGATCACCCGGAGGGCCACCGCGCATTCCGGCCTCACCTTCGCCCGCAAGGCGAATACGAGTCCCGGTTTCGACACCGGCGGGAATATTTACGGACAGCGCTCGGTCTTTCTCGACACGCCCTGCGCCTTTACAGGATTTGCACGGGTTCTTGATGATCTGCCCAAGGCCGGAACAGGTTGGGCAAGTACGCTCTACTGTGAAAAAGCCCTGTTGCGCCCGAACTTTACCCATACCCGAACAGGTCGGGCATGCTGTGGGTTCCACACCGCCTTCGGCGCCCGTTCCTTCGCATGAGGAACAGGCCACTGCCGTGGGCACATTGATGGTTTTCTGCAAACCAGCATAAGCCTCTTCCAGCGACACTCGCAGGTTATAACGCAAGTCAGACCCACGCGCAGCGCGGCGCCCGCCGCCACCCCCACGTTGGCCACCCATGAAGTCGCCAAACAGATCGTCGAAAACATCCGAAAAGGCGCTGGAGAAATCACCCTGCCCGCCAAAACCACCGCCGGGACGTCCACCGCCACCCATGCCGTTTTCAAAAGCAGCGTGGCCGAATCGATCGTAAGCGGCCTTTTTCTCGGCGTCACGCAGCACGTCGTAGGCTTCGTTCGCTTCCTTGAACTGAGCCTCGGAATCCGGATTGTCCTTGTTGCGGTCGGGATGCAATTCCTTGGCCTTCGTGCGAAAGCCTTTCTTGATCTCATCCGCCGATGCGCCCTTGGACACGCCGAGCACATCGTAATAGTCGCGTTTTGACATCAGTAGTTCCTTATGTCTCAACGTAATCGGGCCGGCCCGGCAACCGGACCGGCCCGCATTGGCCCGGTTACCCGTTAGTTACGCTTGTCGTCGTCCAGATCTTCGAACTCGGCATCGACGATGTCGTCCTCACCTGGCGCGGCATCGGCTGCTGCAGGCTCTTCTTCGCCTTCTTCAGCCTGTGCCTTGTAGATGGCTTCACCCAGCTTCATCGCAGCTTCGGTGACGTTCTGGATGCCCGACTTGATCTTGTCGGCATTCTCGGTTTCCAGCTCGTCTTTCAGCGCCGCGATGGCCAGTTCGATGGCTTCGACGGTTGTCGGATCGACTTTGTCCGAATGTTCCTCGACAGACTTTTCGGTCGAGTGAATCAGGCTTTCCGCCTGGTTCTTTGCCTCGATCAACTCGCGGCGTTCCTTGTCCGCCTCGGCGTTGTCCTCGGCGTCCTTGACCATCTTTTCGATGTCCTCATCGGACAAGCCACCAGAAGCCTGGATGGTGATCTTCTGCTCTTTGCCGGTGCCTTTGTCCTTGGCCGAAACCGAGACAATGCCGTTGGCGTCGATGTCAAAAGTCACCTCGATCTGAGGCATGCCGCGCGGTGCCGGCGGGATTTCCTCGAGGTTGAACTGACCCAGGATCTTGTTGTCCGCAGCCATCTCGCGTTCACCCTGGAAACAACGGATGGTCACGGCGTTCTGGTTATCCTCGGCGGTCGAGAAGACCTGAGACTTTTTCGTTGGGATCGTGGTGTTGCGGTCGATCAGGCGGGTGAACACGCCGCCCAGCGTTTCAATACCCAGCGACAGCGGGGTCACGTCCAGCAGAACCACGTCTTTGACGTCGCCCTGCAGAACACCGGCCTGAATGGCGGCGCCCATGGCAACAACTTCATCCGGGTTCACACCCTTGTGCGGCTCTTTACCGAAGAATTTGGTGACCTCTTCGATCACCTTCGGCATCCGGGTCATACCACCGACCAGAACAACCTCATCGATGTCGCCAGCCGACAAGCCTGCGTCTTTCAGAGCGGCCTGACAGGGCTTCATCGACTTCTTGATCAGATCGCCAACCAGCGATTCCAGCTTGGCACGGGTCAGCTTCATGACCATGTGCAGCGGCTGGCCGTTTGCACCCATCGAGATGAACGGCTGGTTAATCTCGGTCTGCGAGGTCGAAGACAGCTCGATCTTGGCTTTCTCAGCGGCTTCTTTCAGACGCTGCAGGGCCATTTTGTCGCTGGACAGATCGACACCGTGTTCTTTTTTGAACTCATCCGCCAGGTAGTTGACGATGCGCATGTCAAAGTCTTCACCACCCAGGAAGGTGTCACCGTTGGTCGATTTGACCTCGAACAGACCATCGTCGATTTCCAGGATGGTCACGTCGAAGGTACCGCCACCAAGGTCATAAACCGCGATGGTTTGGGTTTCTTCCTTGTCCAGACCATAGGCCAGCGCGGCGGCTGTCGGTTCGTTGATGATCCGCAGCACTTCCAGACCGGCGATTTTACCGGCGTCTTTGGTGGCCTGGCGCTGAGCGTCGTTGAAGTATGCCGGAACGGTAATAACCGCCTGCGTGACTTCCTCACCCAGATAGCTCTCGGCGGTTTCCTTCATCTTACCCAGAGTGAAGGCCGAGATCTGGCTTGGGGAGTACTTTTCACCGCGGGCCTCAACCCACGCGTCACCGTTGCCGCCATTGACGATGGCATACGGCACCATTTTCTTGTCTTTTTCGACTTCGGCATCATCCACACGACGGCCGATGAGGCGCTTGACACCAAAGATCGTGTTGTCGGGGTTGGTGACCGCCTGACGTTTCGCAGGCTGACCGACCAGTCGCTCATCTTCGGTGAAGGCGACGATCGAGGGCGTGGTCCGCGCCCCTTCGGCGTTTTCGATGACCTTCGGCTGCGAGCCATCCATGATGGCCACACATGAGTTGGTGGTCCCGAGGTCAATCCCGATTACTTTTCCCATTTTTGCAATCCCTTTCTCTTCAAGGCGATGTCCCGAGGGCCGGACCCGTTTTGGCATCCCGTCCCCGATCTGATGTGCGCGACAGCACTACACCATCGCGCGTCGAGGCGTATATAAGGGCGGGACCGGAGGCCTGCAAGCGTTCAGAAATGCAGGTTTTCGGGAATCTGAGGCCTTTTTTCGCAAGGAATTGGTAAGGAATGGGGATTCAGGGATGACACGGCTGATATTGCGGGGCTTCGACATCAGAAAAGGGTATCTGGACATCGCTGCGCAAAACTCCCTGATCGAAGGCTTGCGACCGATTCTGAAATCCGCTCCGTTGTTTCGGCCATCAACGTCCTCGGGCAAACAAATGTCGGTGCGAATGACATCAGCAGGACAGCTGGGATGGGTGTCCGACCGCGGCGGCTACCGATATCAGGCCAACCACCCAAAGGGCATGGCGTGGCCCGAAATCCCCAATGAAATCTTGAACATCTGGCAGGATGTGACGGGCGCGAACCGTGCGCCGGATTGCTGCTTGATCAATTACTACGGTGAAGACGCCCGGATGGGGATGCATCAGGACAAGGACGAAGAAGATTTCTCGTGGCCTGTGGTATCGGTTTCGTTGGGCGACGATGCCCTGTTCCGCATCGGCAACACTAAGAGGGGCGGCAAGACCGAGTCGGTCTGGCTAAACTCAGGGGATGTGGTGATCATGGGCGGTCCCGCCCGGCTGACGTATCACGGGGTAGACCGCATTCGATTTGGTTCGTCCCGGCTGTTGCCGAAGGGTGGGCGGATCAACCTGACACTGCGTGTGGCGTCTTAGCGCCGCGCATCCCAGCTCTGCGAGACTTGCTTGCGGGTATAAAACTCGGCCAGCAATCCGATCATCAGCAGAACAATCCCGACCCAAAGCGCGTATTCCCAGCTTGAATTGCGTGGAAAGTAGTTTCGAAAGACAAATCCCCGGCATTGATCAATCACGTGAAACAAGGGATTCCACGCGAACATGCCTAACATGAAACCGCCCAGCGCATTGCCGACAAACATCTTTCCCGAAAACACCATGTTCATCCTTCGGTAGATGTTCGAGAGGATGGTGGCCAATCTGGGGAACCAGGGTGTCAGTGCCAATAGGATCATCCCAACTGAACAACCCGTAAACCATGCCAGAACCAGCATCGCGAAGGCCCCACCGGGCTCCTGAATCTCCAATGGAGTGACGGCTACGCTGTAAACAAACAGAATAACCAGTATGGACACTAGTTGCGTGTAGAGCGCGCCGAACCCCGATGCCAACAGCATCACCATCATGTTCATCGGCGAATGCAGCATCATCGGGTTGTTTCCGCTCCCGACCCCTGCGATCGCACCCACTGACTTGATATGTGTTATGAACAGGAACACTCCGGAGAGGATGTATAGAATAAATTCTCCGCGGATTTTGGCCACCCGTGCACCCATTAGCGACAAGATCAGGTAGAACACGGTGGCCACCAATATCACCTGAACGATGTTTATCACGATCGCCACAACAGCATTGGAATGCTGCGCGCGTACGCTGCGCACCACCGCATGAAAAACCAGTTCGGCAGTGGTGAAGGCACCGCCCAGCATCGTCTGATTGCGCTTGTAGTGAAACACTCGAACGTTCTTTCCTGCTGTGACACCAGTAATCTGGCACGAAATTCTTGCCGTTCCGTATCCACCAAAGCATAAGACCGTCACGATTTCGGATCAACAAACCATGAAGACGGAGCATTTTGTGACCTATGACGCCCTTATCCCGGTAATCCGGCGCCTTGCCCTGGAGGCCGGAGACAAGATCATGCAGATCTATGAGGCAGACGATTTCGACGTAAAGGTCAAATCCGACTCCAGCCCGGTGACCGAAGCGGACGAGGCCGCAGACGCTTTGATCTCAGCCGGGCTTCGCGCGGCTTTCCCGGACATTCTTCTGGTAACCGAAGAACAGGCGGCCTCGCATACCAAAAAGGGTGAAACGTTCCTGATTGTCGATCCTCTGGACGGTACCAAGGAATTTATCAATCGACGGGGCGATTTCACAGTGAACATTGCGCTGGTTGAAAACGGAGTTCCCACCCGAGGCGTCGTCTATGCGCCCGCCAAGGGACGTATGTTCTATACGCAGGCCGATGGACAGTCGGTCGAAGAAACCGGAACATTGGATAAAGAAACGCCAGGGGAAGTAACCCCAATTTCAGTTTCTTATCCTGACAATTCCGCGCTGCTGATCGTCGCTTCGAAGTCGCACCGGGATCAGGCAACTGAAGACTACATCAACAAATACAAAGTTCGTGACAGCAAGAGCGCGGGTTCGTCGCTCAAATTTTGTCTGGTCGCCACCGGAGAAGCCGATCTTTATCCTCGTGTAGGCCGCACGATGGAATGGGATACGGCCGCTGGTCACGCAGTGCTGACCGGAGCGGGTGGCAAAGTAGTGCGGTTCGACGATCACAACCCGCTTACCTACGGCAAAGACGATTACGCCAACCCGTTCTTCATTGCCTATGCTCCGGGCGTTGAACTGAAGGAAGCCTGATGTCTGTACTGATCGCTATTCCAGCCCGCTATGCTTCATCCCGCTACCCTGGAAAACCTCTGGTTCCGTTGACTGGCGCCAAGGGGACCTCAATGACCCTGATCGAACGCAGCTGGCGTGCCGCGAAATCGGTCGCAGGCGTCGATCGTGTGGTGGTGGCGACCGATGACGACCGTATTCGCGACGTTGCGGAAGGGTTCGGGGCCGAAGTCGTTATGACCTCGGAATCCTGTGCCAACGGCACTGAACGCTGCGCCGAGGCGCATGCGGTATTGGGTAGCGGGTATGACATCGTAGTCAATCTGCAAGGCGATGCCCCGCTGACGCCGCATTGGTTTGTCGAGGACCTCATCAATGGCCTGCGCGCTTCACCAAGTGCCGAAATTGCCACCCCTGTCTTGCGCTGTGACGGCGACGCCCTGAACGGCCTTCTGAATGATCGACGCCACGGCCGCGTCGGTGGCACAACTGCTGTATTCGGAACAGACAACAGCGCGCTTTACTTCTCGAAGGAAGTAATCCCGTTCACTTCCGAAACCTATTCCAGCGCCGAACAAACACCCGTTTTCCACCATGTTGGGGTCTATGCTTACCGCCCGGACGCACTGGCGGCTTATCCCGGCTGGCCAACTGGGCCTCTGGAAACACTCGAAGGGCTGGAACAACTGCGCTTTATGGAAAATGGTCGCAAAGTTCTGTGTGTCGAGGTTGAGGCCAAAGGACGCCAGTTCTGGGAGCTTAATAACCCGCAGGACGTGGCAAAGATCGAAGAGATGATAACCGCGATGGGGCTGGAATGACGAACATACTTGTTACTGGCGGGGCTGGATATATCGGATCCCACGCCTGCAAAGCTTTGGCGCGCGCGGGCTACGTACCGGTTACTTTTGACAACCTGAACACAGGCTGGCAGGACGCGGTGAAGTTCGGTCCATTCGAGCAAGGCGACCTGATGGACCGTGAACGTCTCGATGAGGTTTTTGCCAAATACCAACCTGCCGCCGTGATGCATTTCGCAGCACTCAGTCAGGTGGGCGAGGCAATGTCCGAACCCGGAAGATACTGGTCAAACAACGTCACAGGATCTTTGAATCTGATCGAGGCAACCGTGGCATCCGGATGCAGGAGCTTTGTGTTTTCCTCCACCTGCGCAACTTACGGCGATCAGGACAATGTGGTTCTGGACGAAGACTCTCTGCAACTTCCTCTCAACGCTTATGGTGCCTCGAAACGTGCGATCGAGGACATTCTGCGCGACTTTCAGGCCGCGCACGGGCTGAACCACGTGATTTTTCGCTATTTCAACGTTGCCGGCGCCGATCCCGACGGAGAAATCGGTGAATTTCACCGCCCCGAAACGCATCTTGTCCCGCTGATGTTGGATGCTATCGATGGAAAGCGCGACGGGCTGACGGTGTTCGGCACTGATTATGACACGCCCGACGGAACCTGCATTCGCGACTACGTTCATGTCTGCGATCTGGTGGATGCGCATGTTCTGGGCCTTGAATGGCTGGAACAAGGCAAGGACAGCCGGGTCTTCAACCTGGGCACAGGCTCGGGGTTTTCCGTAATGGAGGTGATCGAACATTCCAAATCCGTCACCAACCGGCCCGTTCCCTATTCGATCGGCGCCCGCCGAGCGGGAGACTGCACCAAGCTGGTGTCCGGCTCCGTACGGGCCGAATCCGAGCTGGGCTGGAAGGCCAAAAGGTCAACGTTAGAGACGATGATTGCCGATGCCTGGCGCTGGCACCAAAACGGTCACTACGAGAAATGAGCGATCCATGACGGCAAGCGGTGAACAGATGCAGCCGACCCTCGGCTGGTTGCAAAATTACCGCCTGCGTCTGAAACGCAGACGCCTTCTGTGGCGCTCTTTTCGCAGCCGGCACGATCTGAACAGTTTGTCAGACAAAACCCGGTTGATCGCACCTGATAGCATTCTGGCCTTAACCACGGTGCGTAATGAAATCACCCGATTGCCCTGGTTCTTTCGCCACTATCGCGCCCTGGGCGTCGATCACTTTCTGATGGTCGATAACGGCAGCGACGATGGGACGGTGGAGTTTCTTCTGGATCAACCTGATGTTTCGCTTTGGCAGACCCGGTCCAGCTATCGCGCCTCGCGCTTTGGAGTGGACTGGCTGACCTGGCTGCAAATGCGGTATGGGCACGGCCACTGGACCCTGATGGTGGATGCGGACGAGCTGTTGATCTACGCCCATCACGATACCAGCTCGCTGCACGACCTGACCAAGTGGCTGGAGGATCAGAATCGTCAGGTATATGGCACTTTGATGTTGGACCTCTATCCCGAAGGGCCTTTAGGGGATCAGCGTTATGATCCGGATTCCGATCCCTGCGATCTGCTGTGCTGGTTTGATCCCGGCCCCTACCGCTCCGAACGTCAATCTCCGATGAGCAATCTGTGGGTTCAGGGCGGAGCGCGCGAACGAGCGTTCTTTTTTGACCGACCACAACGGTCACCCACTTTGAACAAGATCCCGCTGATACGGTGGTCGCGACGCTATGCCTATGTCAACTCCAGCCATTCCGCCCTGCCGAGGCAATTAAACTTCGGCTACGATGGGCCTGGAACCGATGCCCCGTCGGGCGTTCTGCTGCATACAAAATTTCTGCCCGAGGTCGTTGAGAAGTCTCGCATCGAGAAACAGAGGGGGCAGCATTTTCACGACCCGAACGAGTTCGGCGCTTATTATGATGGCGTGATCAGTGGTCCGGATTTGTGGACGGATCAGTCCGAACGGTACGAAAACTGGACGCAATTGGAGTGCCTCGGGTTGATGAATTCCGGCGGATGGGGCGGTACGGGGAATACTTCATGAGGAAAAACCGTTTCTTCCTAACGACATATAAATACGTTGCCTGACAAAGTTCTAAAATGTCATAATGCGGCAATTGCCCGGCACCACTCTGGCCTCGGCCGCCCCGGGCATGCTCGCGTATAATAAAGGTTGGGCAGTCGCGTGAGCCTTTTGGATTCCTATCGCATGAGATTGCGGCGCAAGCGTCGCCTGTTGCGGTGCCTTCGAAAACGGCGCGAGTTGAAGCCGGTCCGCGACAATACCTCGACCATTCAATCCAATGATGTGCTGTTGGTCAGCGTCGTACGGAACGAAATGATCCGGCTGCCGTATTTCTTGGCCTATTACCGAAAACTGGGCGTCAATCATTTCCTGTTTGTTGAAAACAATAGTGACGATGGCACCCGCGAGTATTTGTCGAACCAGCCCGATGTCTCGGTTTGGCGCGCCAATACCAGCTATAAGAACTCCACGTTCGGGGTGGATTGGTCCAACTATCTGCTGCGCACCTATGCACACGGGCACTGGGTTCTGACAGTCGATCCGGACGAGTTCTTCATATACCCTTTCTGCGATACACGACCAATCCGCGCGTTGACCGATTGGTTGGATGGGTCCGGCATTCGCAGTTTTGGCACGATGCTGGTCGATATGTATCCTGAAGGCCCGATTGAGGACGCAACATACCAATCTGGTCAGAACCCGTTCGAAATCGCGCCTTGGTTTGACCCCGGTAACTATATGATCACGCGGAACCCGACCTACGGCAATCTGTGGATTCAAGGCGGCCCCCGCGCCCGGGTTTTCTTTCGAGACAACCCCGCGAAAGCACCCGCGCTTAACAAGATCCCGCTGGTCAAGTGGAACAAACGCTATGTCTATGTCAGCTCGACCCACTCCCTGCTGCCCCGCGGCTTGAATCAGGTTTATGATGAACGAGGTGGAGAAAAAGCAAGCGGCGCCCTGTTGCACGCCAAGCTGATCGACACTTTGGGCAAAAAAGCCAGCGAGGAGCTGCAACGCGGTGAGCATTACCGCGCTTCGGGTGAGTATCGGGCTTACGCCGAACAGCTGGAGGATAAGCCCGTTTTCCGGAATCAATGGTCCGAAAAATACCTGAACTGGCGTCAGCTTGAGATTTTGGGCCTAATGTCCAAGGGCAATTGGGCATGAGCGGTCTCGGCATAGTCATGCTGGTGCATACCGCACTGGACCGGGCCGAACAGGTGGCCCGTCATTGGACGGCATCGCATTGCCCGGTTGTCATTCATGTGGACCGCAAGGTCAGCGACACGGTCTATTCAGAATTTGTCTCGTCCTGCTCCGATGATCCGCTGATCTTATTTTCCGACCGCCACGTGTGCGAATGGGGCGGATGGGGCATCGTTGCGGCGTCGCAATCCTCCGCAACCCTGATGCTTGAACGTTTTCCTGACGTCCGGCACGTTTTCCTGTCTTCCGGTGCCTGCTTGCCTCTGCGCCCAGTGGACGAGTTGATCGATTATCTGGCCGACCGCCCCCGCGTCGATTTCATCGAAAGCGCCACGACAGGCGACGTGACGTGGACCGTTGGAGGCCTGGATCTTGAGCGGTTTACATTGCGGTTCCCGTTTTCTTGGCGAAAGCAGCGCAAGCTCTTTGATTTTTACGTGCATCTGCAACGGCGGCTGAATCTGCGCCGCAAGATCCCGGATGGTTTGGTGCCCCACATGGGCAGCCAGTGGTGGTGCCTGACGCGACAAACTCTGTCGGCGATCCTTCAGGACCCCAGGCGTGGGGTCTATGACCGTTATTTTCGACGGGTCTGGATACCAGATGAAAGCTATTTTCAGACCCTAACAAGGCTTTATTCCACTCATATCGAAAGCCGCTCGCTCACATTGTCAAAGTTCGACTACCAAGGTCGACCACATGTTTTCTACGACGACCACCTGCAACTGCTGCGCCGATCCGATTGCTTTGTCGCACGCAAAATATGGCCTCAAGCAGATCGTCTTTTTCAGACCTTCCTCACCGATCAGACCAGTGCACTGAAACCAGCTGAACCCAACCCGGGTAAAATCGATCGCGTATTCGCCAAAGCGGTAGAGCGCCGCGTTCGGGGGCGCGACGGGCTGTACATGGCAAGCCGCTTTCCCCGGCATGGAAACGATTATGGCCTGACTGCCTTTCCCTATTCCGTATTTCAAGGCTTTGCCGAAGTATTCGAAGACTTCGACTCGTGGCTGAGCAACGCGACCGGGGCGCGGGTGCACGGGCATCTGTACCACCCGGACCGGGCCCAATTTGCAAACAATGAGAGCTTGATGAATGGCGCGCTTACGGATTGCGCCACCATGCGAGATTACAACCCCACGGCATTTCTGACGAACCTGATCTGGAACACCAGGGGCGAACGGCAGTGTTTTCAGCACGGTCCCGCAGACAGGCAGAAGATCAACGAGTTTCTGGCGCGGGACAAGAATGCCCAGATCTCGATCATAACCGGTGCTTGGGCTGTTCCTCTATTTCGCTCCAACTTGAATTTTGCAGACATCCGGGCTGAGGCCGCACGCCTGCAACAGATCGAAACGCAACAGCTCAAGACGCTTGAGGCGGTCGGAGCCGCATCGCGAACTCGGGTCTGGTCGATGGCAGATTTCGTAGAAGCACCGATGGAACCCTTGCAAACAGTGCTGGATGAGATCGCAATTCAGCAACCCAGCCACCTGTCCGAGGCTCCACAGATGGTAGACTTGATCGGTTTTGGAAAGTTCCTGCAAAACCTCAAGAACCAGGGGATGCACCCCTATCTGATGGGGGACTTTCCGGTCGATGATGTTTTTGGCACGCAGACCAAGCCATATCGCAAACCCTATCTGGTGCAATAAACAGAGATGTCACCAAAGTTCGACTATTTCATTGTGCTGGCCGATATGCGCACCGGGTCCAACCTGCTGGAATCGCAGTTGAATGCGTTAGACGGTGTTAGTTGCCACGGCGAGGCGTTCAATCCATATTTTGCTGGCCTTCCCAAGCTTACCGAGTTGTTGGGCTTCACAGTCGAAAAGCGCGACCGCGATCCATTGGCCCTGCTGGACGCCATCCGGTCGGCCCCGGGCGAAATGAATGGATTTCGGTTTTTCAGCGACCACGATCCGCGCGCCTTGGAATCTGCTCTGGACGACCCGCGCTGTGCTAAGATCATTCTGACGCGCAATCCGCTGGACAGCTATATCTCGTGGAAAATCGCCATAGCGACCAAGCAATGGAAACTGGTGAACATCAAACAGCGACGTGAGACCCAGATTTCCTTCGACGCCGAAGAATTTGCTGACCAGCTGGAACAACGGCAAGCCTTCCACCAAACAGCTCTCAACCACCTACAAAAGACTGGCCAGAGCGCGTTTTACATCGGCTATGACGATTTGAACGATGTCGACGTTCTGAACGGTCTTGCAAAATGGCTGGGGGTCAGTGCGCGACTGGACGGGCCAAACGACCATCTGAAACGGCAGAACCCTGCAGGGGCTTTGTCCAAAGTGACGAACCCGGACGAGATGGAGCGAGCCGTTTCCCGGTTGGACCTCTTCAACCTGCATCGCACCCCAAACTTTGAGCCGCGGCGCGGGCCTGCGGTGTCACGCTATGTGGCCGCGCCAAACACGCCTTTGTTGTATTTACCTGTACGCGGCGGGCCGGAGACCGAGATGGCGCAGTGGCTGGCCAATCTGGATAATGCAAAGCCTGAAGACCTGATAACCGGTCGCAATCAAAAGCAGATGCGTCAGTGGATGCAATCCAATCCGGATCACCGCAAGTTTACCGTGCTTCGGCATCCACTGGCCCGAGCCCATACTGTATTTTGCGAGCGCATCCTCAGCACCGGCCTGGGGGCTTATGTCAGTATCCGCAACATGCTGCGCAACCGCTACAAGTTGCCCTTGCCACCAAAAAACGAGGCCGGGGCTTACTCGAAAGACCAGCACCATGCGGCTTTTTCAGGATTTCTGACCATGCTAGGCCACATCCTGGCCGGTCAAACCCCGATCCGTGTGGACGGGCTATGGTGTAGTCAGGCGCAAACGCTGGAAGGGATTGCCACCTTTGCAATGCCTGATCTGATCCTGCGCGAAGATGAACTTGCGACGGCTCTGCCTGATCTGGCACGGCATGTCGGTCACCCAAACCCACCTGTACCAAAGACGCCAGAGCCGGACGCGCCGTTTGCCTTATCCCAAATCTACGACGCCGAGCTAGAGGCGAAGGCAGCCGACGTTTACAAGCGCGATTATCTGCAATTCGGGTTCAAGGACTGGAAACCACTGTAGGCCAGATCAAGGGCGCAATGTGATGACCGTGCCTTCATTGACCATGGCATAAATCTCTTCGATCTCTTCGTTCTTGACCGCTATGCAGCCCGCTGTCCAATCCGAGGTCTTTTTCGCGCGCTTGCGTTCGGATCGCTTGTTAGGCTCACCATGAATGAAAATGTCGCCCCCGGGATCGAGACCAGCGGCCTTGGCCTGCGCTCTGTCATTCGAGTTCGGGTACGAGATGCCCAACGAGAGGTGGTACCGGCTCTTTGGGTTACGGCGATCGATCAGGTAAGTTCCTTCGGGCGTACGGCCATCACCACGTTTGGTTTTGGTTCCATCCGGAGCAAAGCCCAGATCGACTTTGTATTCCTTCAGAATCTTCTCATTGTGCAAAAGATAGAGTTTTCGCGCGCCTTTGTTTATGACCAGTGCGGTCACTTCGGGCCCGTCATAGGTAAGAATTCTGGGGTTGGCTGATGCGCACGCTGAAAGGCTCAGCGTTGCCATCGCACCCATTCCAAATGCTCGACGATCCATTGTTTTCACTGCCTACTGCTCTTTTTTAAAGCCATTATGCCAAATTCTGTTAAAACTGAAATCACTTTTTGATGTTTGATTGCTCAGTCAGGCGGCGTTCAATGTTTTCCAGACGCTCCAGCACCTCATCCCGGTAAGCGTCGGTTCTGACTTCATCCTCGGCATGGTGCGCGTCCTGCATCGAGTTCACGATCAGACCCACCAACAGGTTCACTACAGCAAACGTGGTGACCATGATAAAGGGTACAAAGAAGACCCAGGCGTAGGGATAAACTTCCATCACCGGGCGGACGATGCCCATCGACCAGCTTTCCAGCGTCATGATCTGGAACAACGTATAGGCGGACAAACCCAGGTCACCGAACCAATCAGGGAAGGATTGCGAGAACAGCTTCGTCGCAATCACCGAACCGATGTAGAACAGGATCGCCATCAGCAGGAATACACTGGCCATGCCCGGCAAAGCCGAAATGAAGCCTTCGACCACGCGACGAAGGCGCGGCGCAACCGAGATGACCCGCAGTACCCGCAAAATCCGCAGGGCTCGCAACACGGACAACCCCGCAGCTCCGGGTACCAGCGCGATACCGACGATCAGGAAATCAAAAATATTCCAACCGCTCTGAAAGAACCGGCGCCCGGTGGCGACCAGCTTCATCGCGATCTCGGCCACGAATATCGACAGGCAGATTGTGTCCAGAGTGACAATCAACGGCCCTGCATGTTCCATCAGGGAGGGCGACGTCTCCATCCCCAGCAACACCGCGTTAAAGATGATCACGCCAGTGATGAAACGACCAAAGGCCGGAGCTTCGATGATGGTCTGCAAACGCTGGGTGGTCCCCATGTCCGGCGGTCTCCTGTCTGATCACTTTGCGGGGTTCAGAGTAAACCGCGCGGCAAGTTCCGTGTGCGACGACCATCGAAATTGGTCAACCACCTGAACCCATTCAAGGGTGTATCCAGCATTAGTCAGATATTTTGCGTCTCGGGCAAATGTCACCGGGTTACAAGATACGTAGGCAATAACTGCGGGCTGGGCCTGTGTCAGTTCGTTTACCTGCGCTTCAGCCCCAGCGCGGGGTGGGTCCAAAACAACAGCGTCAAAGGATTTCAGCTCATCCGGCATCAACGGGCGGCGGAACAGATCGCGCGCTTCGGTCGAAACCCGCTTGAGCCCCAGCGCCTTGCGCCAGCCCAAATCCATTGCCCGGGTCATTTCGGCTTCACCTTCAACCGCGTGGATTTCCGCGTTTTGCGCCAAAGGTAACGAGAACGTTCCGCATCCCGCAAACAGATCGGCGATCCGTTTTGCACCGGTTGTCGCTTCCAAAACTGCCTGTAATAGAGCCTGTTCTCCGTCTGCAGTTGCCTGAAGAAACGCGCCGGGCGGCGGAACAACCACGGCTGTTCCAAACCGCTGGGTCGGTGGCCGCACCATGGCAATCACTTCGCCGTCCCAGCTCAGGCGGGCAAGACCATATTTCTCGGAGGCTTGCGCAAGTGCCAGTTCCAGCGGGCCATCCAGTGGTTTGCCGCCCTTGACCGAGACATCCAGCCCGGCCTCGGATACCGTAAGTGTCACCGCCAAAACTGCTTTGCGACTACCGCCCAGAACGGCAAGCGTTTCGGCCACTGGAATGGCAGAAATCAGGGCCGGGTCCAACAGATGGCAATCGGGGATTTCCGTGATGGTGTCGGACGCACGGCCGTGAAAGCCTGCCAATGTCCCCTTCTTCGTACGCCTCACGGCAATCGTGGCGCGACGGCGCGAACGCTCGGGCGAGGTATGGATCGGGCGCATCGGAGCGGACAAACCCTGCGCGGACAACGCATTTTGGACGATATCGACTTTCCAATGAGCGACAAATTCATCTGCGGCATGCTGCAACTGACACCCACCGCAAGACTTGTAATGCCGGCAAGGGGCTTTCACACGATGGTCCGACGGTGTCAGGACACGAATTTCCGTCAGCCCATTATCAGCCAAAACGCCACTCACCACCTCGCCCGGCAGAGTGCGTGGGGCATAAACGGGGCCTTCGGCTATACCGTCCCCCTGGTGGCCAAGGCGGAGAATTGTGTAGTCCTGTGTCATGAATGGCCTGATAGCCGGGCCGGGTCCGCAAAAAAACCCTTATTCTGCAGCTTCGGTCTGAATGAATCCGCCAGATTGGCGATGCCAGAACCGAGCGTATAGCCCGTTTTGCGCCAGCAGAGTTTCGTGGGTGCCATTTTCGACAATCCGTCCGTGATCCAAAACAATGATCCTGTCCATCTCGCTGAGGGTGGACAGCCTGTGGGCGATAGCAAGAACAGTTTTGCCCTCCATCACCCGGTGCAAAGCCGTCTGGATCGAGGCCTCGACTTCGGAATCCAACGCCGACGTCGCCTCATCCAACACCAGAATCGGCGCATCTTTCAGGATCGCGCGCGCCAGCGCTATCCTCTGTCGCTGACCGCCGCTCAACTTGACACCCCGTTCACCCAGATGCGCTTCGTAACCCGTGCGCCCCTGTGCGTCCTGCAGGCTAAGGATGAATTCATGTGCTTCAGCCTTTTGGGCTGCGGCAATCAGGGCCTCTTCGGACGCAGTTGGGTTGCCGTACAGGATATTGTCTCGGGCCGAGCGGTTGAACATGGCAGTTTCCTGCGTAACCATCCCGATGTGGTGTCGCAGACTGTCTTGTGTGACTGCTGCAATTTCCTGACCGTCAATCGATACTGCGCCAATTTCACTGTCATACAGCCTGAGCAGAAGCGAAACGAGGGTAGACTTGCCCGCACCGGATGCGCCCACAATTCCCAGCTTCTCACCCGGTTTTATGGTCAGATTCAGATGAGAAACTCCGCCAACGTCACGACCATATGCAAAACTGACATCCTGAAAATCAATCTGACCATCGGTGACGTGCAGCTCTTTTGCAGCGGATGCGTCCTCGACCCGATCCCGCTTGGTCAAGGTATTCATGCCATTTTCGATTTCACCAACATTGGCGTAAAGCCCCATCAGCGTGAAACTGACCCAGCCGGTCATCTGCGCAATTCGAATGGAAACAGCGCCTGCAGCCACAATATCACCAGTGGTCGCAGCCCCCGCCTGCCAAAGCAACAGAGTCGCCCCCAAAAGCAGAACAGGCAGAACTCCGGCCAGCGTCATCAGGACAAAGCGGAAGCTGGCGGAAAGCTTGCCGAAATCCAGCGATTTTTCCCGAAGTTCAACCATTGAGTTACGCGCGGCCTGATCTTCGAAGGCGGAATGCGCGAACAACTTGACCGTTTTGATGTTGGTGATCGTATCAACCACCTGCCCTGTCACCATCGCCCGCGCACCGGCCCGTGCGGCCGAACGCTTGCGAATACGCGGCAGATACCAGCGGATCAGCAAGAAATAGACCACCAGCCAGGCTGCAAAAGGCAACATAACTAGTGGGTGAATAGACCCTAATAAAAGCAAAGAGCCCAAAAGCGAGGCCAGCGCAAAGACAATGGCACTGATCGTTTCAGACACGACCGAGGTCAGAGCCGTCGACGTCTGCATCTGTTTCTGCGCAATACGACCGGCAAAATCATCATCGAAATAGGTCACCGACTGACCCAGCGTCCAGCGGTTCAGCCTGGCCAAAACGAGCGGCGGCAAGTTCGGCATTACGATGTAGTTGTTCGACAGCGACGACAAGCCGAACAAGGCAGGACGCAGCAACATGAAGAACGCGACCGCGCCTGCGATCATCCACATATTTCCCGTGGTCAGAAAACCCTCCGGCCCGCTGGCGGTGGCTGTGTCAACGACAAGGCCCAGAATCCAAGCGGTTCCGGCCTCCATCGCGCCCGCGGCAGCCGAAAAGAAAGCCGCCAGGAACAACATCGGCCATGCGCCCGACAGGCACCAATGAATGAACGCCCCCAGTGTTTGTGGCGGGGGCGTTTCGGTTGTCCTGAACGGCTGGATCAGATCGGCAATTCTCATTCTGCTGCCTCTTCTGCGGCTTCGGGATTCATGAAACCGCCAGACTGCCTTGCCCAGAACTGCGCGTAAAGCCCGCCCTTCACCAGAAGGTCTGCATGAGCACCTTCCTCGACGATCCGACCGCCATCCATCACCAAAATGCGATCCATCTGTGCAATGGTACTTAGCCTGTGGGCGATGGCAATCACGGTCTTGCCTTGCATCATGCCGTAGAGGGTCTCCTGAATCGAAGCTTCGACCTCGGAATCTAGGGCGGATGTCGCCTCGTCCAACAACAATATCGGCGCGTTCTTCAGGATCACCCGCGCCAAGGTCACGCGCTGACGCTGACCGCCGCTGAGCTTGACCCCACGTTCCCCAACATGCGCGTCATAGCCCGTGCGACCTTGCGGGTCCTGCAGGTCGAGGATGAACTCATGCGCCTCAGCTTGTTTGGCCGCGGCGATCATCTGTTCCTCGGTTGCGTCGGGTCTTCCGTACAGAATGTTGTCGCGCACCGAGCGGTGTAGCAAAGCGCTGTCCTGCTGAACCATGCCGATATGACTGCGCAAGCTGTCCTGTGTGACCCGCGCAATATTCTGATCGTCGATCAGGATCGCCCCTTGCTCCACGTCATAAAACCGTAAAAGCAGCTTAACTAGGGTCGATTTTCCAGCGCCCGAACGTCCGATCAGACCAATCTTTTCACCCGGTTGGATGGTCAGGTTGATATGATCAAGACCACCTGTTTTTCGCCCGTAGTGATGCGACAAGTCACGAACTTCAACCCGTCCGTTTGTCAATTGCAGTGGTGTGGATTCCGGTGCATCCAACAGATCTACAGGCTGCGCGATGGTCTCCATTCCTTCGGCCACAACACCTAGCTGACGGAAGAAGCTTGTCAGCGCCCACATGATCCAGCCGGTCATTGCGTTCAGCCGCAGCGTCAGCGCCGTTGCCGCCGCAACAACACCCACCGATGCGCTGCCTTGCATCCACAAGGCAATCGCCCAGCCGACCACCCCGACGATCAGAAGTCCGTTCAACGTAACCAGAACAGCATCCATGATAGTGAAGATGCGCATCTCGATCTGGAACGTCCGGCGGGTTTTCTCGATAGCTTCGCGTGCGTAATCCAGCTCTTGGTCTGCATGGGCGAACATCTTGACCGAGTGAATGTTTGTATAACTGTCCACCACGCGCCCCGTGACCGTCGACCGCGCGTCCGACGCAGCCTGCGACGCCGGGCCGACCCGCTTAACCGTCCAGCGCACCAAAAAGCCGTAAAAGACGAACCAGATCAGCAACGGGATCAGCAGGCGCGGATCAGCGGCCATCAACAAAATTGCAGCCCCGATCAGGTAGGCAATAGAAAAGGAAATCGCGTCAAAAACCTGAAAGACGACCTCTCCTGCGGCGGGCGGGGTTTGCATAATGCGGTTTGCGATACGCCCGGCAAAATCGTTTTCGAACCAGCCAACCGATTGGCGCAACACGTGTTTGTGCGCCCGCCAGCGGATCAGCGTGCCGAAGTTGGGCAGGATGGCGTTGTTGAGCAGCAACACGTCAAGGACATGCAATATCGGCCGCAGCAGCAGAACAAATGCCGCCATCAGCAAAAGCTCGGTCCCGTGCTCCTGCCAGACCTCGGTGGGAGAGCTTCCCAGCAGGTCGACAACGCGGCCCATATAGTAGATCAGCCCGATTTCAACGCCGGCAACGATCACCGAAATCAGCGCGGTCCAGACAAAGACGCGAAAGAAGGGCCGCGAATAGTCCAGCATAAAAGGCCACAGCCGCGTTGGCGGCGTGTCGACTTCGTTATAGGCAACAAAAGGGTCTACGAGGTTTTCGAAATAGCGAAACATGGAAAGTGCTCCGATTGAGCAGAAAATAGGTCATGCGAAGAAAGATGGCGCCAGAACACCACCCCAACGGGTCGAGCGTCCCGGCTTTAGCCGAACCAGATCCCGTAATACATCCGCATTCCTCCATCCATGTGACAGGCGTCACCCTAGCCAAAAACGGTAACGCTTGTCATCCCCTTTTGAGACTTGAATTCACTTGGACAGCAATTCCTTGCGGGTCATCGCAAAATCAGAGGCGATCCAGCAGGCCTCAAGTTGGGCCAGTTTCTTGCCCAGCGCCGCACCTGTGAATGCGGGGATCAGGTCTTCTGCCTTGATGGGAAAACTGGCCGCAGCACCGTGTTTCAACTCTTCCGCCAAATCTGCGGTCCAGGGCAGTTCCAAAAATGCGCAACGCAGCAAGGCTTCGTTCAGCCCACCTTCGGCCCCGTTGCGATACCCCAGCTCGGCAATACTGGCCGGTCCCGTAGCCTCGGTTCGCATACGAGTCAGGCGTTGCAATTGTGCCCGGCTCAGGCGCAGGGTCGCAGCCACCTCTGGCGGTGTGATCGCGGCCAGGCGGCGCACCGGTTCCGGTGCGGCGTTTGCGTCTTGCTCGATCTTGATCAATATGGGCAGGGACCGGTCGTCCGCCCCAGCCAGGAGGTGCGCCATTACGCCGGCACTGCGCATGGCTGCAACCGACGGCGCAGGATCCGGCGCGCCAAGCAGTTTCAAAAGCTCAGCTCCGACACGTTCTCGCGATAATCCTGCCAACCCATCAAGATTGGCAGCGATGGCAGCCAGCGCATCTGCATCAAACCCGGCATCAACATCCCCGTACCAAGCGTGAAAGCGGAAATACCGCAGCGATCGCAGATAATCCTCGCGAATGCGATCCTCGGCCAGACCAATGAACCGCACACGGCGCGCCTGCAGGTCCGGCAACCCACCCAGCGGATCCAGAATCGTTCCGTCTGCGCGGGCATAAAGTGCGTTCATAGTGAAGTCGCGGCGCGCTGCGTCCTCTTCAACTTTGTCCGAATACGCGACGACGGCACGCCGCCCGTCAGTTTCGACATCCCGGCGAAAGGTGGTGACCTCGTGGGGAATACCGCCGCTGACAATGGTGACTGTACCGTGGTCTATACCGGTCGGAATGGGCTTCAGCCCTGCTTTTTGCGCCAGCTCCATCACCTGTTCTGGGCGCGCATCGGTTGCGATGTCGATGTCCGAAACCGGTGCCCGCAGCAAAGCGTTGCGTACGCAACCGCCCACAAACAGAGCTTGCGCACCAACTTCCGTCAGCGCAGCGCACACCTTTTGCGTCGGCTCGGCTTGGATCCAGTCTTCGGTGATCTGCTTCATTCACTCACTCGCGCTGCCAACCCCCGCAAAATTCGTGCCGTAGCGCCCCAGATGTAATAGGGGCCGTAGGGCACCGCAAAGTAATAGCGTTTCTGACCACGCCAACGGCGCGATTCGACTACATAATTTGCCGGGTCCAGCACATGCGCAAGGGGGACCGAGAAGACTTCTTCCACTTCACCCGGCTCCGGGATCGGATCAAATCCCTGTTCGAGTACCGCTACAACCGGAGTGACCGAGAAAGACGTCACGGTTTCATGAATCGGAAGGTGGCCCAGAATTCGAGGCATGGCCGAAGGCAGGCCGATTTCCTCGCGCGCCTCGCGCAGAGCGGCGGCCGTGACGTCGGCATCACTTTCATCCTGCTTGCCCCCCGGAAACGCGATTTGGCCGGGGTGGTGTTTCAGCGCCGAGGAGCGTTTGGTCAGGATTAAACGGGGGGTTTCGTGAACCAGTGAAACAGACACTAACACGCCAGCAGGCCGCAATTTGCGACCCGCCGGCAGAACGACATCAGGGTTCAGATCAAAATCACTGGACCCGGTACCGGGGCGACGTAAGGCCGCCGTCAGCTGCTTAATGGGGTCACGCGCCATCCGTGTCTTCGGCATCGAAGCCCACCGTGCGAGGGTCCAGCACATAATGGGCGCCACAGAACTGGCAATCGGCCGTCACCGTACCTTCATCCGTCGTCATTTTGGCGATATCCAGTGCCGAGTAGATCGATAGGCTTTGCCGCACGCGGTCCTCCGAGCAGGTACAGCCGAATTGTACCATCTGTGCATCGTAAACACGCGGTTGTTCCTCGTGAAACAGGCGGATCAGCAGATCGGTAGGAGCAACCGATGGCCCGATCAGCTCTAGATCCTCGACAGTATCAAGCAGGATATTCACACGACCCCAGTTTTCACCCTCTTCTCCGTCGACCAGATCAGCAGCGCTCAGGATGTCACCGCTGCCTTCGCTGGACGCTGCAAAGGGCGAAGCCTTGGGCATGTGTTGCAACATGACCCCGCCCGCGCGCCAATGCTCACCGACGCCGGGTTCGGTCGACTTGCCGAAACTCAGCGAGAAGCGTGTAGGCAATTGTTCTGACTGTGCAAAATAGGCTTCGGCACAGGCTCTGAGCGAACCACCAGCCAAAGGAGTAATTCCCTGATAAGGCTGCGTGCCCTCGCCTTGGTCGATCATGATGGCAAAGTACCCCTCACCCACCTGATCAAAGGGCGCACTGTCCGTCAGCCGATCCCGGTCAAAACTGGCATAGGCGCGAATCTTTGCGGGCTGGCCGTCTTGCTTAGGCGCATAATAATCAGTGGCGATCATTCGCACTGCACCTTTGGATTGCACCTGCAACGACAGTTTCCAGCGCAACGCAACAGTCTGGCCGATCAAAGCGGTCAGCAAAGCCATTTCGGCCACCAGCGCTTCGACTTGAGGAGGATAGTCGTGCTGTTTCAGGATGCCATCCAGCACCCCGTCCAACCGCGCCACACGGCCGCGCATATCCGAGACATCAAGTTGAAAGGGCAGGACAGTATCGTCCCACGCGATTTTCGTTCCAATAGACATGGGGTTTCCTTACACGCCACAGGTTGGCATACCGCCACCATATAAGTCCAATAATCCGGGTTGAAAGGGGCCATACATGATCCGACGGTTTGGTGAAACCCCAGAGCCGGGGCGGAGGTACATCCGGCGCCCAGGCGTATATGTTTTGCTACCACGGGGACGCTCACTGCTGGTGACTTGGTACGACGATGGCATAAACCCGGAACTGCAGCTGCCAGGAGGGGGCATTGATCCTGGCGAATCCCCTCTCACCGCCTTGCATCGCGAAGTTTTTGAGGAAACCGGCTGGCTGATCGCCTCACCTCGCCGCGTTGGTGCTTTTCGCCGGTTCACTTTCATGCCGGAATACGATCTTTGGGCCGAGAAGGTCTGTACGATCTACCGCGCCCAGCCAGTGCGCCGTATGGGACCGCCGACCGAAGCGTTCCACGAAGCCCGGTGGATGGACATCACCGATGCGGTGGGACTACTGGGCAACGAGGGTGACCGCCATTTCACCAACCTTCATTTGCAGGGGTTTTGACCCGCCGATCCTCAGGATCCGTTGAACTCGAAGAATACTGCTGAAACGTCATCTTCCATGCCAGTGTCCGGCGACATGACCTGTGTAAGGCGCCAAAACATGTCATCCAGAAACTCACGCCCGGTTCTTTCCGCAATACTATCTGTCGCCATTCGCTTCAGTCCCTCTTCGTCCAGAAGGCTGCCATCTTCAAGTCGGCATTCGGTGAACCCGTCCGAGTACAAGAGCAGTTTGTCCCCCGGTTGCATATAAGTTTCGGTTTGATGAAACGGGACGTCGGGCAACAGTCCTATCGGCAGGCCGCCATCGCCCAGATATTCCGCGCTGCCGTCCTGCCTCAGCAACAGAGGATGGGGATGACCCGCCTGCACCATCTTAAGATGCCCGTTTCGCAGATCGATAATGGCGTAGATCATCGTAAAATACTCCTCGATCCCCGCGTCGGCCATCAGGCGAGAATTAAGAAGCGCCGCGACTTCCTCGGGCGGCAGCAGCGCATAAAACTTGTTGAAGCGTCGCTCCATCGCAATATTCTGATCGAAATGCTTACTGGACAGGTAGCCGCCCAGCCGCGCAGTCATCATTGCCGAAGTGATACCGTGACCAGAAACGTCAATGCTGTAGAATCCCAATCGATTGACGCCTGGTGAAAACATCCCGACCAGATCTCCGCCGATGTGACCACAGGGTTTTAAAAGCAGGCTGACCTGTGATGCACCAAAGGTACCGGTCAGCTCGGGTACAAGCGATTCCTGAATCTTTCGGGCCTGAATCAGATCTTTGTCGATGGCATCATGGGCCAGCTTCAACTCATCCAGCGCCGTTTCGATCATGCGGTTCTTTTCAGACAGCTCGCGTTGCATGTCCAGAATGCGAGCCCCGGCCGAGATACGCGCGCGCAATTCGTCCGCTTCAAGAGGTTTGATCAGAAAGTCATCCGCCCCGGCGTCCAGCCCCCGCGCGACTTCCTGTTTTTCGCTTTTTGATGTCAACAGAATGAAATAGCTGTATTGATCGTTGCCCAGCGCGCGGAAGGCATGACAGAACTCAAGCCCGCTCATCCCCGGCATGATCCAGTCGCTGAGAACCAGATCGGGCTGGTTAGCCTGACACAGGGCAATCGCCTCTTCGCCGTTGTCGGCTTGGATCACCTCAAAACCCCATTTCTTGAGCGAAGCCGCCAGAATACGCCGCTGCAGACGGCTATCGTCCACAATCAGCACTTTCTGGATCGCGCCAAAGTCCAGTTCGACCCTGACCTCGGCTTGACTGGTTCCTGACACCCTAGATTCCCTGTGTGGCCTCAACGGCCCAACGCTAGGCAGGCGACACTTAACATCCGGTGAAAACCGGGCTGGATGAAAGCCTTAACCTGCCCTTTACCGGCCTGCGCTACAAATTCCCCTGCGCGGTCAGATACGGAGGGCGGCCATGATTCACTGGCACAGGGTTATACAATTGCGTGACGAAGTCGGCGCGGATGAATTCGATGAGGTTGTCCAGATCTTTCTGGAAGAGGTGCAAGAAGCGATCTCCCATCTGCATCAGGACATCACACGACAACATATTGAACAGAACCTGCATTTCCTGAAGGGCAGCGCGCTGAGTCTGGGATTCGACCAGTTCTCGAAACTATGTCAGGACGGAGAACGGCGCGCCGCCGCGGGCGAAGGGATGGAGATCGACTTGCCTGAGATCATCGCGGCCTTTGAGCAATCGAAACAAGTATTCGAAGCCGGGTTGGCCGAAAACCTTTGCTAGATCACGAATTGTGCCAGCGTCTCGTCCTCGGTGATATCCGTATAGGTGAATCCCGCCTCATCCAAATGCGCGAACAGACGCATGAAATTCTCGGGCTTGCGGGTTTCGATCCCGATTAAAACCGAGCCGAAATTTCGGGCCGATTTCTTCATATACTCGAACCGGGCGATATCATCCTCGGGGCCGAGGATGTTCAAAAATTCCTTCAATGCACCGGGCCGCTGCGGCAGGCGCAGGATGAAGTATTTCTTGACGCCGGAATAGCGTTGCGCGCGTTCCTTGACCTCGGGCAAGCGCTCGAAATCGAAGTTACCGCCCGATGTGACGCAGACGACGGTCTTACCGCGGACAAAGCTTTGAATATCGCCAACCGCTTCGACCGCCAAAGCCCCGGCGGGCTCCAGAACGATGCCTTCGACGTTCAGCATTTCAATCATGGTGGTACAGATGCGGTCCTCGGACAGGACCAGAACATCCGAGAGATGGCGTGAACGCAGCAACTCAAAAGGTTTCTCGCCAATTCGCCCTACAGCAGCACCATCGACAAACGTGTCCACATGATCCAGTGCCACAGGGTGTCCAGCGGCCAGTGCTGCGCGCAAGCAGGCGCCGCCCGACGGTTCAACAAACAGGCAGTGGGTGCGATCCCCGAACCATGTCGCCACACCCGAGGACATGCCGCCGCCGCCCACAGGCAACACCACGTGATCCGGAACACCGCCCAGCTGCGCTTCGATTTCAACGGCCAATGAGGCCTGACCTTCAATTACATCCTCATCATCAAACGGAGACAGGAAATGCCCACCTTGCTCGGCGCACCAAGCTTGCGCTGCGGCCAGCGTATCGTCGAAATAGTCACCGGTCAGATGGATTTCGATATTGTCGCCACCAAAGATACGCGTCTTCTGGATTTTCTGCTGCGGTGTCGTGACCGGCATGAAAATCACACCACGCACGTTCAGATGTTTGCACATGAACGCAACACCCTGAGCATGGTTGCCCGCACTGGCACAAACGAACAGGTCCTGCCCCTGCTGCTTGCGCATGGCGTTGAAGGCACCGCGGATCTTGTAGGACCGCACCGGACTGAGGTCCTCACGCTTGAGCCAGATATCGGCCCCATAGCGTTCGGACAGGTGTGCGTTCCGTTGCAACGGAGTTGCCGGGAACACAGAGCGCATCGCCTGTTCGGCGGCGCGGGCGCGGGTCATGAAATCACTCATGACCGTTTCACTGCCGCATCAGTGCGACAAGGGCAAGGAATACATATGTGTACGGGTTCAGGCGAGTTCGCGTTTTTCAATGAAGATGCCGTAGATTGTTGTCAAGATGCTAACATTGATCAATGGCACAACCAACATTCCCGCAAATACGACGATCAAAACCCCAATGATCGGGATGAACAAAAGCAGTGAAGCCAGCAATTGAAGAAGTATCTGGAACAGCATTGACAGAATGACCAACAGTACAATTGCACCGCTTGCCCCGGAAGTGGCCTGCCATGCTTCGGATAGCGTGACCGATTTCCCGATGGCAGCGCCCGGCAGGATCGGCGAAACCCGGTAGAATCCGATCGTAAGAAAGATCACCAAAGCTACCCAAAAGAGTATCCCCATCACCACGGAGGCCTGGGCCATAATGCTCATGATGAGCCCCGCCGGAATAAATATAACAACGGCCAACAACCCCAGCATCAATAGCCGCCCAAAATATGCCAATACCCGGTCGAACCTGAATGGCGGAACCACCCCGGTCGGATACTCCTCAAGCAGCACAAACCTGTGCCAGGAAACGACAATCCAAAGCATGACGCCAAATACAACAGCGATGAGGGCCAACACGAACCCGGCGAAGGAACCCGGGGTCACACCTTCGGGGAACCCGGTCGCTTCGCTATCGAACTCTTCAAAGGGAATATCAAAAAGATAGAACAACCCAAACACCAGAAAGCCGCCAATCAGCGCAGGCACAACAGAAATCTGCAACGCTTGGGTGAGGTTCCTCAGGACCATCTTCACAGAATGAACGAATATCTCCAATCCCAGCATAATTCCTGCCCTTCAACCAAACCTTGTTATTTATTAACTGTTTCACCCCAATTCCCGCCCTGCGTCAACGCTCATAACTTGCCCCCGGTGCCAAAACCCGTTAGGGGCCAATCGTCTTACGAATAAGGGGAAGTCAGATGTCCGCGCCCAAGAAAGTTGTTCTGGCCTATTCCGGTGGCCTTGATACCTCGATCATCCTGAAATGGCTGCAGACCGAGTATGGATGTGAGGTCGTGACCTTCACCGCCGATTTGGGTCAGGGTGAGGAATTGGAGCCCGCCCGCAAGAAGGCCGAGCTGCTGGGAATCAAGCCCGAAAACATCTTTATCGAAGATGTGCGCGAAGAATTTGTCCGCGACTTTGTCTTTCCCATGTTCCGCGCCAATGCCGTTTATGAAGGCCTGTACTTGCTAGGCACCTCGATCGCGCGTCCGCTGATCTCGAAGCGTTTGGTCGAGATTGCCGAAGCAACCGGTGCTGACGCTGTCGCCCACGGCGCCACCGGCAAGGGCAACGATCAGGTGCGTTTTGAACTGGCTGCCTATGCGCTGAACCCTGATATCAAGGTTATCGCCCCATGGCGTGAGTGGGATCTGAGCAGCCGCACCAAGCTGCTGGAATTTGCCGAAGCGAACCAGATCCCGATTGCCAAGGACAAGCGCGGCGAGGCACCCTTCTCGGTCGACGCCAACCTGCTGCACACCTCGTCTGAAGGAAAGGTTCTGGAAGACCCCGCCGATATGGCACCTGATTACGTCTATCAGCGCACCGTCCACCCTGAGGACGCGCCAAATGAGCCGGAATTCATCGAGATCGGTTTTGAAAAAGGCGACGCGATCAGCATCAATGGCGAGGCGATGAGCCCGGCCACCATCCTGACCAAGCTGAACGAATACGGCGGCAAGCACGGCATTGGCCGACTCGATCTGGTCGAAGGCCGGTTCGTCGGTATGAAATCGCGCGGTATCTACGAGACACCTGGCGGTACAGTCCTGCTGGAAGCGCACCGTGGTATCGAATCCATCACCATGGACCGCGGCGCGATGCATCTGAAAGACCAGCTTATGCCGCAATATGCCGAGCTGATCTATAACGGTTTCTGGTATTCGCCCGAGCGGGAAATGCTGCAGGCCGCTATCGACAAGTCTCAGGAACACGTCACCGGTACCGTCCGCGTGAAACTGTACAAAGGGCTGGCCTCAACCGTCGGTCGCTGGTCGGACCACTCGCTGTATTCCGAGGCGCATGTGACCTTTGAGGAAGACGCTGGCGCCTATGATCAGAAAGATGCAGCGGGCTTCATCCAGTTGAACGCATTGCGTCTGAAACTGCTGGCCGCGCGCGACAAGCGCTTGTCCAAGTGAGCGAAGACGACGGCATAAACGACGAACTCGATATGTTCATCGAGGCGCAGGACACGGTCTGGGCCGATGTCCTGCGTGAGCTTGAACAAGGACAGAAAACCAGCCACTGGATGTGGTTCGTCTTTCCTCAATTGGCCGAGCTTGGCCGATCCCATATGGCGCAGCTTTATGGGATAGAGGACTTGGACGAGGCTGCGGCTTATCTCGCCCATCCCGAACTGCGCCGCCGCCTGATTGAAGCTTCCCGGCTGATGCTTTCGCACAAAGGGCGTGATGCCAGCGATATTCTTGGCGGGATTGACGCCAAGAAACTGCGCTCGTCCATGACGCTGTTTTCGTCTGTCCCTGATGCGCCGGCTGAGTTTCAAGCTGTTCTAGACACCTTTTATAACGGAAAGCCCTGCGACCTAACCATGCAGTTTTTGGACGGCGCGTAGACACAGGGTCCCGTGAGGTCACCCTTGCCTGTTTGCCATCTCGACCTTTACGCAATCGAAAATTGTGAAAGGAATTCGGATGCTTCAAGACATCGCGGACGGGATTCAGAAAGGTCTGAACGGTAAGACTTTTGACGGCTCGCTGAAATTCGATTGCGGCGACGACGGCGTCATCGTCCTGGCGAACAATCAGGCTACAACGCAGGATCAAGAGACCGATTGTACCATCCGAATATCTCAGGAGAACCTGACCAAACTTCTGACAGGAAAGCTGAACCCCATGACCGGCGTGGCACTGGGCAAACTTAAAATATCGGGCAATATGGGCGTGGCCATGAAGCTGGGTCAGCTACTGGGCTGAGGCCCGATAAACTCACATCACCAGCGTGTGACAAACCATGTCAGCGGATTGCCACAGTCGAAAAGACAAGGCAGCCTCGTCTCGGAAGGAGACCTGCCATGATCAGGATTGCAACTCTCGACTGTCTCAAGCCCGTCCTACTGTTTACACTGATTACACTTGTTGCGTTGCTGCGCGCTTTGCCTGCCCCGGCTGCGGGAACCGAAACGCTGACGGTTGCAGGAGGGTGTTTCTGGTGCGTAGAATCCGATTTCGAATCCGTCCCAGGTGTCATCGGCGCGGTATCCGGATACACCGGAGGAGCAACGACCAATCCCACCTATGATCAGGTATCCAAAGGCGGCTCAGGCCACTACGAGGCCGTTCAGATCACTTTTGACCCGACCCGCGTATCTCGCCAAACGCTGCTGAACCTGTTCTTCCGCTCGGTCGATCCGACAGACGCGGGAGGACAGTTCTGTGACCGCGGCGAAAGCTATCGTACGGCGATATTTGTCTCTAACGCTGGGGAAAAGGCGCTTGCGCAATCAGCAAAAGATGAAGCTCAACGCGCTTTGGGTCAGGCGGTCGTAACGCCGATCCTGAACCAATCTACATTTTATCCGGCCGAGGCGTATCACCAGGACTACTACAAGGGGAACAAGCTGGTATTTACACGCTTTGGCCCAAAACGGCAGCAGAACGCATATAAAGCTTACCGCAAAGCCTGTGGCCGCGATGCACGCGTCAAACAGCTTTGGGGCAGCGACGCGCCGTTTTCCGGATCCTAGTCGAGCCGCGCCTCGCGCACTTCTTTCAGATCAGGAATAACATCAGCCGTTCCGTGACGCGTGACCATCAAGGCTGCGGCGCGGTTTGCTTGCACAATTGCTTGCGCCATTGGCATGCCGCGATCCATTCCGGCCAGGACATACCCGGTAAAGGTGTCACCTGCACCGGTCGTGTCCACTGGATCAACATCATGGGCCGCAAAATCAACCGGCTCACTGCCTTGCTGGTAGTAACGCGCGCCATCGGCACCAAGCGTTACAATCACATGCTCTACTGGCAAGTCCGAGGGCGCGATGCCAGTAGCTTGCCGCAATTGGTCGGCTTCGATCTGATTTAGGATCAGGAAATCCAGATAGGGCAAAACGTCCTTCACGGCCTCGGCCTGAAACGGGGCGGCGGCATAGCATACTGTTAAACCCAGTTCACGCCCCATCTTTGCCGTTTCAACTTGCATGTTGGTTTCGTTCTGCATCACCAACAGATCGCCCGATACCGCCGCCGTAAGGGACTGTCCTACTTGATCGCTGGCGATGGCGTGATTGGCGCCCTGAAACAGGATGATGTTGTTCTCACCTTGGGCATCGACAGCGATGATTGCGTGGCCTGTAGGCACATCTACCTCGGCAATGAACCGTGTATCGACGCCATATTCCGTCAAGCGATCCCGGGCCCAGCGCCCGTCCGATCCTACAGCTCCGATATGGGCGACGCGCGCACCGGCGCGGGATGCTGCGACGGACATATTTGCGCCTTTGCCGCCCAAAAACCGGCCCAAACGATTGGCCGATAGGGTTTCTCCCGGCCCGGGTAAGTGCGGCACGTCATAGATCATGTCCGCGTTGATCGAGCCGAGGTTCCAGATCGTCATGACTTATCCGATATCGCAGGAGGCGAGAATCGCCATGTTCAGGATGTCGTTGGCCGTTGAAACTGTCGAACAAATCTGAATCGGTTTATTAATACCGGACAGGATCGGGCCAATGACAGTCGCACCACCCATTTCCTGCATCAGTTTGGTCGAAATACTGGCCGAGTGACGTGCCGGAACAATCAGGATATTGGCAGGACCGGTCAGGCGGGAAAACGGATAGCTTGCCTGCTGATCAACATTTAAGGCAACATCCACGGTCATTTCACCTTCGTATTCGAAATCGACGCCGCGTTGGTCCAGAACGGCAGGCGCACGGTGCATTTTTTCCGCACGCTCAGAAACCGGGTAGCCAAAGGTGGAAAAACTGACGAACGCGACACGGGGATCCAGACCCATATGCCGGGCGACAGCGGCCGAGCGTTCGGCGATATTCGCCAGATCATTCTCATCCGGCCATTCATGCACCAACGTATCGCCAATCAGCACGATTCGGCCTTTGTGCAGCAGCGCGGTCACACCCGCTGCGCCATGGGTCGCATCGGCGTCAAATACGTGGTCGATCCGATCCAGCACATGTGCGGATTTACGTGTTGCACCGGTCACAAGGCCGTCACCATGCCCATGCGCCAGCATCAAAGACGAAAACACGTGCCTGTCCCGCGCCGCCAGCCGGTGAATATCCTTGGAATCAAACCCTTTACGCTGCAATCGTTTGTACAGGAAATCCTTGTACGTCTCGAGATGCGTGGTATTGGCAGCATTCACCACTTCCAGTTCGCGCACGGCGTCGCCGAGGCCAGCTTCCTCCAGCTTTTGCTTCACGTCATCTGGACGACCGACAACCAGCGCCTTGCCGAAACCAGATCGCTGATACATTACAGCAGCACGCAGCACGCGAGGATCGTCGCCCTCGGCAAAGATCATCCGGCTCTGCGCTGCGCGGGCGCGGGCGTTCAGGCCGCGCAGAATGCTGGCCGTCGGGTCCATACGGGATTTCAGGCTCAGCTCATAAGCATCCATATCGATGATCGGACGCCGCGCCGCGCCGGTATCCATACCCGCTTTTGCTACGGCGGGCGGAATGCGGTGGATCAGGCGCGGATCGAACGGCGTCGGAATGATGTAGTCGCGACCAAAGGTCAGGGTCTTGCCATAGGCCAGCGCCACCTCATCGGGCACATCTTCTCGCGCCAAGCGGGCCAATGCGTGGGCACAGGCAATTTTCATCTCATCGTTGATGGCACGAGCATGAATATCCAGCGCACCACGGAACAGATACGGGAAGCCCAACACGTTGTTCACCTGATTGGGATAGTCGCTGCGACCTGTGGCAACGATCGCGTCGACGCGAACCTCATGCGCTTCTTCCGGAGTGATTTCCGGATCCGGGTTTGCCATGGCGAAAATAACCGGATTATCCGCCATCGACGCCACCATAGCTTGCGTCACGGCCCCTTTGACCGATACACCAAGGAACACGTCAGCGCCTTCCATGGCCTCTTCCAGTGTACGCAATTCAGTCGTGATTGCATGGGCCGATTTCCATTGGTTCATGCCCTCGGTCCGGCCCTGATAGATCACGCCCTTGGTGTCACAGACGATGCAATTCTCGTGCCGCGCGCCCATCGCCTTGAGCAGTTCGATGCACGCAATCCCCGCGGCCCCGGCCCCGTTCAGGACGATCTTCACATCTTCAATTTTCTTTCCCGAAATATGCAGCGCATTCAGTAGCCCCGCCGCGCAGATCACCGCTGTGCCGTGCTGATCATCATGGAAGACAGGGATGTCCATCTCTTCCTTCAGTCGCTGCTCGATGATGAAACACTCGGGCGCCTTGATGTCTTCGAGGTTGATACCGCCGAAAGTCGGCCCCATCAGACGCACGGCGCGACAGAATTCGTCCGGATCTTCTGTATCCAGTTCGATATCGATCGAATTCACGTCAGCGAACCGTTTGAAAAGGACCGATTTCCCTTCCATCACCGGTTTTGAGCCCAGCGCGCCCAGATTGCCAAGGCCAAGAACAGCTGTCCCGTTCGAGATTACCGCAACCAGGTTACCCTTGTTGGTATAATCGTATGCCGTTTCCGGCGCTTCGGCGATGGCTTCACATGGAACGGCAACGCCGGGGCTGTACGCTAGCGACAGATCGCGTTGCGTGGTCATGGGAACGGTGGCCTGCACCTCCCACTTTCCGGGGGTTGGGTCCAGGTGAAAGGCCAGCGCCTCTTCTTTGGTGATTTTCGCTTTGGGCATCGGATATGTCGTTTCTTTGCAACTGCGGGGCCTTTGCCTCATAGCGCAGGCAGATGCGCGCCTCAACGACAATACGTTTTCACCTTTCGCAGCTGATGGGGGATTTGTAAGGTCGCGACCGGAATACGCCAGAAGGGGGCCGCCTTTGTCCACAGTCACGCCGATGATGGCGCAATATCTTGAGATCAAAGAGGCCCATGCCGACGCCCTGCTGTTCTACCGCATGGGCGATTTTTACGAGATGTTTTTTCAGGATGCCGTAAACGCCGCCGAGGCGCTGGACATCGCCCTGACCAAGCGCGGCAAACACAACGACACCGACATTCCGATGTGCGGCGTGCCAGTACACGCGGCCGAAGGCTACCTGCTGACTCTGATCAGAAAAGGGTTCCGCGTGGCCGTGTGTGAACAGATGGAAAGCCCGGCCGAAGCGAAGAAAAGAGGCTCTAAATCGGTCGTAAAGCGCGATGTTGTGCGTTTGGTTACCCCCGGCACGCTAACAGAGGACGCTTTGCTTGAGGCCCGTCGTCACAATTTTCTGGCCGCTTATTCCGAGGTGCGGGATGAGTCCGCCCTGGCATGGGCCGATATCTCAACCGGTGCGTTTCATGTGATGCCTTTGACTTCGGTCAGGCTGAGCCCGGAACTTGCACGGCTAGCGCCTTCGGAACTGATCGTGGCGGACGGGGTAGAACAGAAATTAAATGAGCCAGCCCGCGATCTGGGTATTTCACTGACGCCGATTGGGCGCGCCAGTTTTGACAGCACTGCGGCGGAAAAGCGCATCTGCGGTCTGTTCCATGTCGGGGCGTTGGACGCGTTCGGGAGTTTTGGACGCGCTGAAATTTCGGCCATGGGCGCGCTGATCGACTATTTGGAGATCACGCAAAAAGGGAAACTGCCCCTGCTGCAGACGCCATTGAAAGAAGCAGAAGACCGGGTCGTTCAGATCGACGCCGCCACACGGCGCAATCTGGAACTGACGCGTTCACTGTCCGGCGGCCGCGCCGGATCGCTTTTGTCTGTTGTGGACCGGACCGTCACGCCGGGCGGTGCGCGGCTTCTGGAACAACGCCTCTCAAGCCCCTCGCGCAATCTGGATGTAGTCCACTCGCGATTGGATGCGGTGAGTTTTGCTGCCGAAGACAGTCTGACCGCCTCTGACCTGCGCGAGGCGTTGCGGAAAACGCCAGATCTGGACCGAGCCCTGTCGCGCCTGTCTCTGGACCGTGGCGGCCCCCGGGACTTGGCAGCCATTCGTAATGGTCTTTCGCAAGCAGCTGCTATTGCAGAGATCTGCTATGGCCAAGATTTGCCAGTCCTGCTAGCCACCGCCTTGCAAAACCTTGTTGGTTTTGACGACCTGCTGAACCTGCTCGACGAGGCTCTTGTCGCTGAACCGCCCCTTCTGGCCCGCGACGGAGGGTTCATCGCTCCCGGTTTCGACTCCGAACTGGACGAAGCGCGCACCCTGCGAGACGAAGGCCGGTCTGTTATCGCAGGGTTCCAGCAGAAATACGCGGAGCACACCGGGATCACATCGCTAAAGATCAAGCACAACAATGTGCTGGGCTATTTTATCGAAACTACGGCCACTCATGCCCAGAAAATGCTGAACCCACCCTTCAGCGAAACCTATATCCACCGCCAGACCACCGCCAATCAGGTACGCTTCACAACGGTCGAGCTGTCCGAAATCGAGACACGAATTCTGAATGCGGGAAATCTGGCCTTGGAGATTGAAAAGCGGCTCTATCAAAGGCTTTCTGGCGAGATTTTGAACCTCGCCGCCCGTCTGAACCAAGCCGCCCGAGGGCTGGCCGAACTGGATTTGACCACCGCCCTCGCTGATCTTGCCCGCGGAGAAAACTGGTGCCGTCCGCAAGTTGACACATCTCGCGCATTCGACGTGCAGGGGGGCCGCCATCCGGTCGTGGAACATGCTTTGCGCCAACAGAGCGGGGATGCGTTCATCGCGAATGATTGCGACCTGAGTGCTGAGAAAGGAGCCGCGATCTGGCTGCTAACCGGTCCCAACATGGCCGGTAAATCGACCTTCTTGCGCCAAAACGCACTGATCGCACTACTGGCTCAAATGGGCAGCTACGTTCCAGCCGAACAAGCACATATCGGAGTAGTCAGCCAGTTGTTCAGCCGCGTTGGCGCCTCAGATGATCTGGCCCGAGGCCGCTCGACCTTCATGGTTGAAATGGTCGAAACCGCCGCGATCCTCAATCAAGCCGATGACCGTGCGCTGGTCATTCTCGACGAAATCGGCCGAGGTACAGCGACTTATGATGGTTTGTCGATCGCCTGGGCCACGTTGGAACACCTTCACGCCGCCAACCAATGCCGCGCCCTGTTTGCCACTCATTACCACGAATTGACGGCCTTGGCAGGCAATCTGGAGGGCGTCGACAACGCCACCGTCGCGGTCAAGGAATGGGAAGGTGCGGTGATCTTCCTCCACGAAGTTCATAAAGGCGCTGCCGACCGCTCTTACGGGGTACAGGTGGCACAGCTGGCCGGACTGCCGGCGTCAGTGGTCGAGCGCGCCCGCGTTGTATTGGATCAACTGGAAAAAACCGAACGCGAGGGCGGTAAGCAGAAGGCCCTGATCGACGATCTTCCTCTGTTTTCGGCCGCTCCACCGCCGCCGCCTCCAACCCCCAAGGCGTCGCCTGTCAACGATATGCTTGACGATATCCTGCCGGATGAACTGACCCCGCGCGAGGCATTGAATCTGATCTACAAATTGAAAGAGGCGGCCAGATCCTGACCGCCTCAATACCAATTTATTCAGAATCCGTTTAGTTTGCAGGCATCGACGACACGCCGACTTGTGCCGGGCGCAGCAGGCGATCATGCAGCATGAAGCCTTCGGCAGACACTTGAATGATATCACCTGCCTTGGTTCCAGGGACCGGAGCCTCAAACATCGCCTCGTGCACGTTCGGGTCAAATCGGTCGCCGACTTCCGGAGTGATCACCTCGATGCCATGCTTCTGAAATACATCCTTCAGCGCCCGCATGGTCAGTTCGACGCCTTCGATAAGACCGGCAGCGACCTCTTTCTGCTCATCGGTCGCGGCCTCAAGCGCGCGCTTCATGTTGTCATAGACGGGTAGCATGTCGCGCGCCAGTTTCGAGCCACCGTATTGCTCGGCATCCCGGCGAGCCTTGTCACCGCGTTTCCGTGCGTTTTCCGCATCGGCCAGCGCACGCATGAATCTATCTTTGTATTCATCCCGCTCAGCTCGCAATGCGTCCAGCTCCAGCGCTTCCTCGCTGAATTCAGCCAATTCGTCCGCAAGCTCTTCCGCTTCGGCGGTTGCGATATCGTCCAGAAAATCTTCGTTCTTGGGCTCTGCCATCTCTTACCCTCTAGCTCCGGTCGGATATCAGCTTGCCGACCAGTTGCGCCGTATAATCCACGATCGGCACGATCCGTCCATAATTCAGACGCGTGGGCCCGATGACCCCGACCGCACCGATAATCTTTCGATCAGCGTTCATATATGGAGACACCACCAAAGAGGAACCCGAAAGTGAGAAAAGTTTGTTCTCAGACCCGATAAAAATGCGCACACCCTCGCCATCTTCGGTCAGTTCAAGGAATTCGGCGATGTCCCGCTTGCGTTCCAGATCGTCGAACAGGGTGCGAATTCGGTCAAGTTCCTCGGCTTCACCGGGTTCACCCAACAGATTCGCCCGGCCGCGCACGATCAGACGGGCCGAATCCGTCCCGTCGCCGTCCCAGGCCGCCATACCGCTTTCCACCATCTCGCGTGCCAACGCGTCGATTTCCTGCCGCCGCGCCGCGATCTGGCTATGCATCTGACGACGCACCTCGCTCAGCGTTCGCCCCTCGATCAGCGCATTCAGGAAATTCGCCGCCTCGCGCATCGAACTAGGCGTCTGCCCGGGTGGCGGCGTGAAAAGGCGGTTTTCAACCTGCCCGTCAGAGAATACCAGAACCACCAGCGCCCGGTCATGGGCCAGCGACACGAACTCGATATGCTTGATTTCCGTCTCATGCTTGGGCGTCAGAACCAATGAGGCGCCATGCGTCACATGTGACAAGGCCGAGCCGACCCGGTCCAACATTCCCCCAACATCGCCAGCGTTAGAGCCTAATGTCTCGTCCAGCTTCTGTCGGTCATCCGCACCCAAGTCGCCAACTTCCAGCAGCCCGTCCACAAACATACGCAAACCTTGTTGCGTCGGAATCCGCCCCGCGCTGACATGGGGGCTGTCGAGTAGGCCAAGAAACTCCAGATCCTGCATCACGTTACGCACGGTTGCGGCGCTGACTTTTTCCGACAAGGTGCGCGTCAGTGTGCGGCTGCCGACGGGCTCGCCGCTGTCCAGATAACTCTCAACGATCAAACGGAACACTTCGCGCGACCGCTCGTTCATTTCGTCCAGAATTTTGCTCGCTTCGCTCATCGCGGGTCTCCTGCTGGCATGTCATTAAATAGCAGGCATCAGAAAGGTCAATCGGGGTTGCATCACCATGGTACTGGGAGTTATCCCCAAGCCAGTAAACAAAGGATTTTCCATGCGACCCTCAGGACGTGATCTAAACGAAATGCGCCCGGTTTCAATCGAAACTGGCTTTACTAAACATGCCGAAGGTTCCTGCCTGATCAAGATGGGCGACACCCATGTATTGTGCACTGCCACGATCGAGGATCGCGTACCGCCTTTCATCAAGGGCTCGGGCCTGGGTTGGGTCACCGCCGAATACGGTATGCTGCCGCGCGCGACCAACACGCGTATGCGGCGCGAGGCTGCCAGCGGTAAGCAAGGCGGACGTACCGTGGAAATTCAGCGTCTTATCGGGCGTGCGCTGCGCGCTGGGGTGGACAGGGTTGCACTGGGTGAGCGTCAGATCACCGTCGACTGTGACGTGATCCAAGCCGATGGTGGCACCCGTTGCGCTTCGATTACGGGCGGCTGGGTCGCACTGCGTCTGGCGGTGAACAAGCTGATGAAGACCGGCGATGTTATTTCCGATCCGCTGGTCGATCCGGTGGCCGCCGTGTCCTGTGGTATCTACGCTGGTCAACCGGTTCTGGATCTGGATTACCCCGAGGACAGCGAAGCAGGCGTAGATGGAAACTTCATCATGACCGGCTCCGGCAAGTTGATCGAAGTGCAAATGTCTGCCGAAGGCTCGGTTTTCAATCGCAACCAGATGAACCAGCTGATGGATCTGGCCGAAAAAGGCGTCGGTGAGTTGGTTGCGGCCCAAAAGGCTGCCACTGCATGACCCGCAAGTTCGACAGTGACAGGCTGCTGGTAGCCACCCACAACAAAGGCAAGCTTGAGGAGATGGCACATCTCCTCGAACCCTTTGGTGTGACGGTCATTGGCGCGGGAGAGATGGACCTGCCTGAACCGGAAGAAACCGAAGACACGTTCGTCGGCAACGCCCGGATCAAGGCCCACGCAGCCGCCCAGGCCACCGGCCTGCCTGCACTGTCGGACGATTCCGGCATCACTATCGACGCATTGGACGGAGCGCCGGGGGTCTACACCGCCGATTGGGCCGAAACCGGCAATGGCCGAGATTTCCTGATGGCGATGACCCGCGCGCATGATGAGCTGGAGGCAAAAAACGCCGTCCATCCGCGTACCGCACAATTCCGTTGTACGCTGGTTCTGGCCTGGCCCGATGGCCATGACGAAGTATTCGAGGGCATTGCCCCCGGTCATCTGGTCTGGCCGATCCGCGGCAAGGACGGATTCGGCTATGACCCGATGTTTGTCCCCGACGGCCATGACATTACCTTTGCCGAGATGGACCGTTGGGAAAAGAACAAGATCAGCCATCGCGGTCGCGCGGTGGAGATGTTCGTGAAGGGCTGCTTTGGCGGATGATTGGCGCAACGGGGGCTTTGGCCTGTACGTGCATTGGCCCTTTTGCGAGGCCAAGTGCCCCTATTGCGACTTCAACAGCCATGTTTCTAAAAATACTAATCAAAAACAATGGCTTGACGCATATTTGAAGGAACTGCGGCGCAGCGCTGCGGAAACACCCGACCGCGTTTTGAACACTATTTTTTTTGGCGGCGGCACGCCTTCGCTGATGGCGCCCGAAACCGTTGCCGCTGTGATCAACGAGGCCAGAGCCTTGTGGCGACCCGCCAACGATATGGAGATCACGCTGGAAGCCAACCCTGGATCGGTTGAGGCCGGCCGGTTCGCTGCTTACCGAGATGGCGGAGTCAATCGCATTTCAATGGGTGTCCAGGCGCTGAACGATGAAGACCTGCGCCGTCTTGGGCGCATCCACACTGTGGCCGAGGCCCGCGCCGCCTTCGACATTGCGCGCACCTGTTTTGACCGTGTCAGCTTCGATTTGATCTATGCGCGGCAACATCAAACTCTGGACGCGTGGCGCGCGGAGTTAAACGAAGCGCTTTCTATGGCGGTTGATCATCTGTCCCTCTATCAACTGACAATCGAAGACGGCACCGCATTTGGGGATCGCTATGCCGTCGGCAAATTGCGCGGCCTACCTGAGGATGACAACGCAGCAGATATGTATCTGGCGACTCAGGACATATGCGAGGCACACGGTTTACCCGCATATGAAGTTTCCAATCACGCACGACCCGACGCGGAATCGCAGCACAATCTGATTTATTGGCGGTACGGTGACTATGTCGGTATTGGACCGGGCGCTCATGGGCGGATTACGCTGAACGGGCGAAAATACGCGACCGAAACCTACCTCGCTCCGCAACGCTGGTTGGATGCAGCCTCTCAGGGCAACGGTGAAAAAGAGCGCACCGTGCTGCCCCCGAAGGACCAGGCAAATGAATACCTTATGATGGGGTTGAGAGTTTCTAATGGACTAGATATTGATCGATACACGAAATTGGCAAACCACCCCCTGCCCCAAAACAAACTGCAACACCTGAGTGAACTGGGCATGATTCAATGCCAGGGCGGACAATTAATTGCCACGCCAGACGGTCGTGCTGTGCTGAATGCAGTCATCCGAGAACTTTTGGAGTAGATGATGCACTATCTGTGGGCCAGTTTGGGACTAATCTGTGTGGGTTTAGCAGTGGTTGGGATTGCATTGCCCTTACTGCCCACCGTTCCGTTTTTGCTATTGGCGACCTTTTTCTTCGCCCGATCGTCATCAAGGCTGCATAACTGGCTGATAACGCATCGCGCGTTCGGCCCTTTGATCCTGGATTGGCAGAGCTCAGGCGCAATCCGACCAGCCGCAAAAAAGGCGGCAACTTTGTCCGTTACCGCCGTATTTGCTCTATCAGTTCTGTTTTCCGCACCGACTCATGTACTGATCATTCAGTTCGTGGTTCTGAGCGGCGTGATGCTCTTTATCTGGACCCGCCCTAGCGGCTAAGTTTGGCACAAAGATCGTCCAATTGATCAAGATTTTCATAGGTTAATACGACTTGCCCGGATTCGCTGCCAGCCTTGTGGTTGATGGCAACTTTCATCGCGAGAATTGCAGACAGGTCTTTCTCGAGCGCACGCGTATCAGCGTCCTTCCCGGCATTCAGATTTCTAGATCTGGGCGCAGGCCGGTCCGATTCCGACTGCTGTTGCTTCTTAACCAGATTCTCTGTCGCGCGAACAGAAAGGCCGTCCCGAACAATCTTTTTCGCAAGTTCTGACGGGTCTTCAGCCGTGATAAGCGCACGTGCGTGTCCCGCCGACAGCTTACCCTCGACCACCAAAGCCTGCACATCCATCGGTAGCGACAAAAGACGCAACAGGTTGGCAATGTGACTGCGGCTTTTACCTAGCGCCTCAGCCATCTTTTCCTGCGTATGGCCGAAACGGTCCATCAACTGCCTATACCCAGCCGCCTCTTCTACAGCATTCAAGTCAGCGCGTTGGATGTTTTCAATTATCGCCACCTCAAGGACTTCAGTATCATCGAAGTCTCGGACGATAACTGGAATGTCATGAAGTTGCGCCATCTGAGCTGCACGCCAACGACGTTCGCCCGCGACGATTTCATAGTCGCCACCGTTGATGCTGCGCACGATCAAAGGTTGAATGATGCCCTTTTCCTTGATCGAGGCAGCGAGCTCGTCCAGTTGCGTCTGCGAGAACGTGCGGCGCGGCTGATCTGGGTTTGCCCTCAATTTTTCAATTGGGACTTTCAAATCTGGTCGGCGCGGTTCTGATGTCACCCGGCCGTCTGCCTCGGTCGTAACATCCGCCATCAATGCGGATAGTCCCCGCCCCAATCCCCTGGGTTTGCCTTTTTTGGCGTTCACTTCGCCCTCCTGACGGCCGTTTAGACGGCTACCTTGTTATTCTTGTGCAAGACTTCTCGTGCCAAATGCCGATAAGCCATCGCACCCAAAGATCCAGAGTCGTACTGCAACACGGGCAAGGAATAGGACGGAGCCTCACTGACCCGCACATTTCTGGGTATCTTGGTTTTAAATACCATCTCTCCCAGATTGTCACGCGCGTCTTTTTCGACCTGACGGGACAAGTTGTTGCGGTTGTCATACATAGTCAACACAACACCTTCGATTCTCAGGTCCGGATTTGCTGTTTGTCTTACTTCGCGAATTGTCAGCATCAATTGTGAAAGACCTTCCAGCGCAAAGAACTCACTTTGCAACGGAACAAGGACGGAATGGGCTGCAACCATCGCGTTTACGGTCAACAGATTCAAAGATGGGGGGCAATCGATCAGCACAAAATCTAATTCAAACGCATCAATCGCCGTCTGCCGCAATGCATCATGCAGCAAATAACTGCGTTTTTCGTTTGAAATCAGCTCAATATCTGCCGAACTAAGGTCGACGGTCGCGGGAACTACCAGTAAGTTCTCGATCTCTGTATCCTGCACCACGGCTTCCAGTGGAGCATCATCCAGAAGCAAATCGTAAGTTGTCCAATCCCGATCATCGACACCCAATCCCGTGGAGGCATTTCCTTGCGGATCCAAGTCGACCACCAGAACCTTGCATCCGGATTCAGCTAAACCAGCCGCCAGATTGATTGCTGTTGTGGTTTTCCCGACCCCGCCTTTCTGATTGGCAACCGCAATAATTCGGGGACCTGAAGGACGAGACAGATCAACCACGTGTGACTCCTTTGATCTTCAGAATAACAGCCTGAGGCTCGGTTATGCTTGTAATTGCTTCCGCCTGAAATTGCCATTCTTCACGTGCGTCCGACAACTCTTTTTCCCAGCTTGCGCCTTTGGGCAACAAGGCCGCACCGGAATGGCTTAAATGTCTGTCACAAAAGGAGATTAGTGTTTTCAAATCCGCCAACGCTCGTGCAGACAAAATGTCGGCTTCCAATGGCTCAACCGCCTCGATACGCTTCGAAATCACTGTAGAATTTGCTTTGCATTCACGGATCACGTTCCGCAAGAATGCCGATTTACGCTGATCGCTTTCAACCAGGGTAAATCTGGTTTCCGGCGCCTCTTCAATTGCAATGATGGCGCAAACCAATCCCGGAAACCCGCCGCCACTGCCCAGGTCGACCCAGTGGGCCGCGGGGTCAGCACAACGAAAAACCTGAATCGAATCCTGTATATGCCGCGTCCACAAATCCTGAAGACTGTTACGCGAAACCAGATTGATCTTGGGATTCCATCGCTTCACCAGTTCGGCATATAACTTCAAACGCTCGAATGTTTCACGTGAAACATTCAAATCGTCGGGATTCAGCCCAATTTCCGAACTCATGCCTTGCGAACTTTCTGATCACGCCTTAGCCGCGCCAAAACCAAAGTCAATGCGGCCGGAGTAACGCCCTCAACCCTACTCGCCTGAGCAATATTGGTTGGCCTGGCTTTGGATAGCTTTTGTTTCATTTCTGACGAAAGACCATCCAAGGCAAAGTAATCGAAGTCCATCGGAATCTCGTGGGACTCGTCGCGTTTCATCGCATCCACATCTCTTTGCTGACGCGCTATGTAATTGGCGTAGAGAGCATCTCGTTCTATCTGACGGCGTGTGTCACTGTCTGTCCCGCTCAAGCCGGGAACCAAGGGGATTAGATCTTCGAATGAAACATCTGGAAACGCGAGTACCGCCATACCATCTCTGCGATTTCCGTCCTGGTTAATACTTATACCAGCGGAGCGGATTTCTTTTGGTGTATAGCTTTGCCCGGTTAATAAAGATTTGACTGTACCCAGCCTGTCCATTTTTTCTTCAAACACCTGACGTCGTCGTTCACCCACACAACCCAGCCTAGCTGCTATTGGTGTCAGTCGCTGGTCCGCATTATCTGCTCTTAGTGAAAGACGAAACTCGGCCCTGGACGTGAACATGCGATACGGTTCCGCGACTCCGCGTGTTGTCAGATCGTCTATCATCACGCCGATATAGCTGTCTGCTCTGGTAAAATGAACCGGTTCCCGCCCCTGCACTTCCAATGCGGCATTTAGACCAGCAACAAGGCCTTGAGCCGCAGCTTCTTCATATCCTGTGGTTCCATTGATTTGCCCCGCAAGATATAGCCCCGGTACATCGGGAAGTGACAATGAGGAAGTCAGGACACGTGGGTCAATGTAGTCGTATTCTATTGCGTATCCCGGTTGCAGGATTTCGGCGCGTTCAAGCCCCTTGATTGATTGAACATACTCAATCTGTACATCCTGCGGCAAAGACGTAGAGATACCGTTGGGGTAAACGGTGTGATCATTCACACCTTCTGGCTCCAAAAAGATCTGATGAGATTCTTTGTCAGCGAAACGAACAATCTTGTCTTCGATCGACGGGCAGTATCGCGGACCAACCCCATCGATATGACCACCGTACATGGCAGAGCGCGTCAGGTTTTTTTCGATAATCTCATGTGTTCTCGAATTGGTGTGCGTAATTCCACACGCGATTTGGGGCGCGGTAACCGCCTTGGACAGGAAGGAGAACAACACCGGTTCTTCGTCGCCTTCTTGTCTTTCGAGAATATCCCAGGCAATCGACCGACCATCCAACCGTGGTGGTGTACCTGTTTTTAACCGCCCCATGGGCAGATTGAACTGATCCAGTCGTTCGGCCAATTTCAAGGATGGGCGATCACCCATTCGACCACCAGATCGCGAGACATCGCCAATATGGATGACACCACGTAGGAAAGTCCCTGATGTCAGGATGACTGCTTTTGCCGGGATCTCTGAACCGTCGCCAAGAATGACACCCGAAACCTTTCCACCATCCATGAGGAAATCCACGACCTCTCCGGTGATAACCGTAAGACCGGGTTGCTCTGATGTCCTCTTTTGCATGGCTGAGCGGTACAGAGCACGGTCTGCCTGTGCTCGCGGCCCCTGAACAGCCGGACCTTTGCGTCGGTTCAACAGGCGGAATTGAATCCCCGCCGCGTCAGCTACACGAGCCATGACTCCGTCCAACGCATCGATCTCACGAACCAGATGACCTTTACCTAGACCGCCAATCGCCGGATTACACGACATCACTCCAATGTCTTTCTCGGACAATGTCACAAGTGCTGTGTTCGCTCCCATACGAGCTGCCGCATGTGCAGCTTCTGCTCCAGCATGACCGGCACCTATTACTATGACATCAAACTTCGAATGTTTCACGTGAAACACTCCTTACTTACCAAGGCAGAAACTGGCGAAAATTTCGTCCAGAAGCGTTTCTACATCTATTCTGCCCACCAGAGATTCAAGCGCTCGAATTGCTGTTCTCAGCTCTTCCGCCGCGATATCATACATGTCCGGACCCGATTCCAGAACAGTTTGCGCCGCACCAAGTGCCTGCATCGCCTTGTGCATTGCCACTCTGTGGCGTTCCCGCGTCGCAATACCAGATTTAGTGGTCTTAACACTAAGCTTCCGCGAAATATCGGATATCAACTGGTCAATACCCTGCCCTGTTTTACCAGATATCCCGCCAACCGAGCTGTCCCTCAGGTCAGATTTAGGGAAGACCTGAATATCGCCCTCCTGAATATCAATACCCAGCTCTTGCAGCGAATCCGTCAGAAAAACGCGCAAATCGGCAGACATCGCGCGCTTACGAGCCAGCTCGACACCCAAGTTTTCGACATGATCATCTGTTTGACGCAGCCCTGCCGTATCCAGCAATGTCACTGGCAGCCCCGCTAGATCCATCCGAACTTCAATGACATCGCGGGTTGTTCCTGCATATTCCGACGTAATAGCGGCCTCACGCCCAGCCAGTGCATTCAGAAGTGTGGATTTTCCCGCATTTGGCAGTCCAACAATAGCGACCTCGAACCCGGTTCGAATTCGCTCAGCAATTTTCACTCCCTGGGATTCACGCTCGAGATCAACCATGACACCAGCGATCAGCTCACGAACTTCGGGGCTGACGTCTGTCGGAACCTCTTCATCCGCAAAGTCGATCACTGCTTCCAACAATGATGCCGCCCGGATCAAATCTCGGCGCCAGCGTTCGGCCAACGCACCCAACGCGCCTGCAAGAATCGTTTGGGCCTGAGTTCTCTGGGCTTCAGTCTCCGCATCGATCAGATCAGCCAACCCTTCGACCTGGGCCAAATCCATCTTGCCGTTCTCAAGTGCGCGGCGGGTGAATTCGCCCGGTTCAGCCAGACGAAGATCTTCAAACTCGGACAAGCAACGCAGCACCGCATTAACCGAGGCGGTGCTGCCATGGATTTGCAACTCGACCACGTCCTCGCCAGTGAAGCTGGCCGGAGCCTCAAAGGTTAGGACCAGACCATCATCCAAGGGTGACCCATCTTGGGCCCGTAAACTACGCATTCGCATGCCGCGCGATGGCAGATCACCACCGGCAATTTCGTTTGCGGCCGTATGCGCCTGTGGGCCCGACAAGCGGATGACCGCAACGCCGGCTTTGCCTTGCGCGCTGGCCAAGGCGAATATCGTATCCATTCGAAGGCCTCGCGTGGGTTAAGACCTATGTCAGGTGTTCATCGAGTCGAAGAATTCACCGTTTGTCTTGGTCTGTTTCAACTTGGACAACAGGAACTCAATCGCGTCGGTTGTACCCATCGGGTTGAGGATCCGGCGCAGAACGAAGGTCTTGGCCAGATCTCCTTTATCGACCAGAAGATCCTCTTTCCGGGTGCCGGACTTGAGAATGTCGATCGCCGGGAACACGCGCTTGTCCGCGATCTTGCGGTCCAGCACGATCTCCGAGTTACCGGTGCCCTTGAATTCTTCGAAGATCACTTCGTCCATCCGGCTGCCGGTATCGATCAGGGCCGTTGCGATGATCGTCAGCGAGCCACCCTCTTCGATGTTCCGCGCTGCACCAAAGAACCGCTTGGGCCGTTGCAGGGCGTTTGCGTCAACACCACCGGTCAAAACCTTACCCGAAGACGGTACGACCGTGTTAAAGGCCCTACCAAGTCTTGTGATCGAATCGAGAAGAATAACAACATCTCGTTTATGTTCGACCAAACGCTTGGCTTTCTCGATCACCATTTCGGACACGGCCACGTGGCGCGTCGCAGGTTCGTCGAAGGTCGAGGACACAACCTCACCCTTCACCGAGCGCTGCATATCGGTCACCTCCTCCGGGCGTTCGTCGATCAGCAGGACGATCAGATAACACTCGGGGTGGTTCTGTTCGATCGAATGCGCGATGTTCTGCAAGATCACCGTCTTACCGGTCCGCGGCGGCGCCACGATCAGCGAACGCTGACCTTTACCAATAGGCGACACCAAGTCGATTACACGGGCCGACTTGTCCTTGATGGTGGGATCTTCGATCTCCATCTTCAGGCGCTCATCCGGGTACAACGGCGTCAGGTTGTCGAACAGGATTTTGTGTTTGGCTTTTTCGGGCTCTTCAAAGTTGATCTTCGTGACCTTGATCAGCGCAAAATAGCGTTCGTTCTCATCCGGGGCTTTGATATCCCCTTCGACCGTATCGCCGGTCCGCAGCGAATGCAGGCGGATCATGTCAGGTGAGACATAGATGTCATCCGGACCGGGCAGATAGTTCGCCTCGGGTGAACGCAGGAAACCAAACCCGTCCTGCAGTACCTCAAGCACGCCATCGCCACCGACGGTCCAGCCCTCATCCGCGCGTTCACGCAGAATCTGGAACATCATCTCGCCTTTCCGCATGGTCGAGGCGTTTTCGATCTCAAGCTCTTCGGCCATTGCCAGAAGGTCTTTGGGGCTTTTGGCCTTTAGCTCGGCCAGATGCAGGGATTCAGTTGTCATGATGATACGAACCTTGGCCGCATGGATCGCGGCACGGAGTGAAATTTCAGAACGGAAGATACGCCGCCCGGACGGGCGTGTTATGCGTTACATACGCATCAACAGGTCTGGAGTCAAATAGCCCTCAGAACTTCAGAACAACCGCTAGGACGATGGCAATCATCAAAACGGTCGGGACCTCGTTCATCATGCGATACTGACGTCCTGTGAGCTTATTCCGGCCCTCCAGGAAATCCTTGCGCCGTGCCATCAGCCAGTGATGGAACCAGGTCATCCCGACTACGGCTGCCCCTTTGACCCAAGGCCAAGTCCAGTCCCATCCGACGATACCCGGCGTAAAGACCATGATTAGCCCGCACACCCATGCCACGTACATCGCAGGGGCCATGATCACGCGCAGCAGCTTGTCTTCCATTTCAAAGAAGATTTCCTGCGCCCCATCGACGGCTTGTGCCTTCTCAACGTGGTAGACGAACAGTCTGGGCAGATAGAACAGGCCTGCCATCCACGAAATCACCGCCATGATGTGCAGGGACTTCACCCATGGATACAGCGTGAAAAGTAAATCCGTCATTCTGACTCTCGGCTTGGGTCTGATCTTCCCTAATAAAAAAATATGAAAAGAAAAAGGATGATGGTTTTGTAGGGAGGCGAAAATCCGTGGATTACTTTTTTACTCAGAACTTTTCCCCAGGGCGAATAAGTACCTTCACCCGTCTTCCGATTCTGTTGATATTAAAATTACCTATTTAAAAACAATATGTTGTGCTGCTATTTATCGTAGAACCATGGGGATAAATCCAAGAGTATTTCCGGATAATCAGGTTATCCTGATTTTCAGACTTATCCTTGCCCAGACTGGATAGTATCCGGGCGACTCGGCGAAGATTTTCCCGAAATTCCCCGGGTTGCGTGTCAACCAGAAAACCATACAAACCACTCCAGAACGTTCATCGAATTGCACACGGGGTTTTCCACATGTCTGTCCCCATTATCCTGGCTTCAGGGTCTGAGATCCGCGCGCAGCTATTGCGAAATGCAGGCGTACCATTTTCGGTCCAGACTGCCCGAGTGGACGAGGACACAGCCAAGCGGGCCCTGCTGGCCGAGGGTGCGTCACCTCGCGATGTGGCCGATACACTGGCTGAAATGAAAGCGCACAAAGTCAGCGACAAATCTCCTGGTGCCATGGTTTTGGGCTGCGATCAGGTTCTGGATTTCGACGGGCAGCTATTGTCCAAACCTGAGACACCCGAAGAAGCGGTAGCACAACTAAAGGCTATGCGGGGCAAGCGGCACATGCTGTTGTCAGCCGCGGTCATCTTTCAAAATGGCGAGCCCCTCTGGCGACATGTTGGACAGGTAAGGTTGCGGATGCGTATGAGTTCGGATGCTTACCTGCGGGACTATGTTACACGAAATTGGGACAGCATTCGTCATGCGGTCGGCGCCTACAAGCTCGAGGAGGAAGGCGTCCGGTTGTTTGCCACCATTGACGGCGACTATTTTAACGTCTTGGGTATGCCCCTGTTGGAGCTTCTCAATTTTCTGGCTGTTAACGGAGTGATTGATCAATGACGGACCACCGCATCCCACTGGCCGGAGTGATCGGGCATCCTGTTGCGCATTCCAGGTCGCCTAAACTGCATGGGCATTGGCTAAAAAAGTACGATTTGGCGGGTCACTATATTCCGATGGATGTGGCCTCTGCTGATCTTGAGCTGGTTCTGCGCACTTTGCCCAAGGCGGGTTTCGTCGGCGCCAACGTGACCGTGCCGCATAAAGAGGCGGCGTTGCGGCTGGCAGATCACGTTTCGGACAGGGCGTCGGTGATCGGTGCGGCCAACACTTTGGTGTTTCGCGAAGATGGCTCGATCCATGCTGACAACACCGACGGCTATGGATTCATGGAGAATCTGCGCAGTGGAGCACCTGATTGGAATCCAAAGGACGGCCCGGCGGTGGTCTTCGGCGCCGGTGGCGCGGCGCGGGCTGTTCTGCATGCGCTTGCGCTGGCAGGGGTGCCCGAAATTTTGCTGACCAACCGCACCCGCACCCGCGCCGATCACCTGAAAGAGGAATTTGGTCAGCGCATTTCGGTCGTTGATTGGGTTCAGGCCGGGAATGTCATTGAAGATGCCGAGCTTGTGGTCAACACCACGTCCCTTGGAATGCAGGGCCAGCCGGAACTGCGCGTACCGCTGGATGGATTGCAACCCGGTGCCGTCGTGACCGATCTGGTCTATGCGCCGCTGAAAACCCATCTGCTGTCTCAAGCCGAGGAGGCAGGATGCACGGCAGTGGACGGTCTGGGTATGTTGTTACACCAAGCTGTTCCCGGGTTCGAACGCTGGTTTGGTCTGCGTCCCGAAGTGGATACGGAAACTCGCGCGGCGGCGTTGGCATGAGTTTTGCGCTTGGCCTGACGGGTTCGATCGGGATGGGCAAAAGCACCACGGCACAAATGTTCGTGGATGAAGGCTGTGCGCTTTGGGATGCGGATGCCGCTGTACATAGGCTGTATTCCAAGGGGGGCGCGGCAGTTGAACCAATGTTGGCGGCCTTTCCGTCAGCCATCGTCGATGGTGCCGTCAACCGGGATGCGCTGAAGCAAATCATCGCGGCGGACGCGGCAGCCCTCAAATCGATCGAGGCGCTTGTGCATCCGCTGGTGGCGGCAGATCGCGCTTCGTTTCGTGAAACTGCAACGGCCGATATTCTGGTGTTCGACATTCCGCTGCTGTTTGAAACCGGTGGTGAAGCGGCGATGGATGCTGTTGCCTGCGTATCAATACCGGCAGAAATACAAAAACAACGGGTTATGGAACGTGGAACCATGACCGAAGCCCAATTCGAACAGATCCGGGCCAAGCAAATGCCGAATGACGAAAAATGCGCTCGATCGGATTTTGTAATTGTTACGGACACGCTGGACCACGCGCGCGCGCAAGTGCAGAATGTGGTCAGGCAGATCAGGGCGGGGATGGCAGATGCGTGAGATTGTGCTCGATACCGAGACCACAGGATTTGACCCTGAAAGCGGTGACCGGATCGTTGAAATTGGTGCAGTCGAATTGTGGAATCATGTCGCCACCGGCGAGACCTATCACGTCTACATCAATCCCGAACGTTCGATGCCGGAAGAAGCATTCGGTGTGCATGGCATTGGCCCGGACCTGCTGGAACCCCCGCGCCCACCTGAAAAAGGACAGGTCACGCTGAAGGACAAGCCGGTCTTTGCAAAAGTTGGTCAAGGTTTCCGCGATTTTGTCGGCGACGCGAAACTGGTGATTCACAACGCCTCGTTCGACATGAAATTTCTGAATGCGGAATTGGGCTGGATGGGTGTCCCGTTAATCCCGATGGAACAAGCGCTGGACACGTTGGCCATTGCGCGCAAGCGGTTCCCCGGCTCACCTGCCTCGTTGGATGCCTTGTGCCGCCGGTTTGGTATCGACAACTCGAACCGGGTTCTGCACGGAGCGCTGCTCGATTCGGAGATTCTGGCCGAGGTCTATCTTGAGCTGATCGGTGGCAGGCAGCCGGACTTCGGCTTGTCTTCTGTGGCGACAGGCATGTCAGGCGGGGGTGACAACTGGCGACCGACACCACGGCCAACGCCATTGCCCTCTCGGGTCACCGAAACAGAACGGGCCGCACATCAGGAGTTTGTGGAAAAACTGGGCGAGAACGCCCTGTGGACCCGCGCCTGAGCCTTGCCCGGCGCGGGTCAAAAGATCAGGCTTCGGTCTTTTGCGCCTGTTCGGCTTGACGGCGCATCAGCTCGTTACGATACAGTGCGACGAAGTCAATGTTGTCCAGGTTGACCGGCGGATAGCCACCATCGCGGGTCACGTCGCTGACGATGCGACGCAGGAACGGGAACAGCATCCGCGGGCATTCGATCATCAGGAAGGGGTGCAGCTGATCTTCGGGCACACCTTCGATGTGGAACAGACCACAATAATCGATTTCGAACAGGAACAGAACGTCTTCCAGGCCTTTTGCCTTGGATTTCAGGTTCAGCTTGATCGCGACCTCGAACTGGTGATCCGGTGTACGCTTTTTCGCGTCCAGATTTACCTGAACAGCGATCTCTGGCTGTACCTCGCCTGACACACCTTTTTGGGCCATGACGTTTTCAAAAGACATGTCGCGAACGAACTGAGACAGAACGCGCATCTGAACTTGCGGTGCGGCTTGGGCCGCGGTGTTTTCTGTGGCGCCTTCTTCGGCCATGGAACTACTCCAAAAATGAAATTCGCCACTGCTTAGCAAGTTGGGCGGGACACCTCAATGCTGGTGCGGCCCTTCGACCCATTTCGAGGGCTTTGCCGGGTCGCTACGCGGACGAACTTCCGAGAAATCACCGTCGATGATGTCACCCTGATCGAACGGATCGCTGCCTGATCGGAATTGCGCCCCTGTGCCCATCTGGAAATGGGTGATCGTCGCCTTTGATTTGAGGTAGCGAAAAACCGCAACGCGAATGCCGGGGATTAACAAGGCAAATCCAATAGCATCAGTGAAAAAACCCGGTGTCAAAAGCAACACACCCGACAAAAGGATCATGGCACCATGGGCCAGCGGTTCGGTCGGATCATCCAGTTCGGCAAAGGATCGCTGAAGGTTTGCCAGGGCCATGCGACCTTGTGTCCGCACTAAAACAGTGCCCAGAACAGCCGTCAGAACCACAATTGCAAGCGTTGGCCACAGGCCGATCAATCCACCGACCTGAATGAACAGGGCAATTTCGATGATCGGGACCAATAAAAATGCCAAGAACAGATACATTTGCGTTATCCTTTACCATAGGCCGGGATGTGGACTTGCCACCAACTGTCACCTACATAGTGGCATGAGGCCGCGTGTACAAAGTCTCGGTTCTGAAAAGAGGACGAAATGAACTCACCCCTGATCCAGCTATTGGTGTTAGCCGGAATTGCCATTTTCCTGATCCTGCGCCTGAAAAGCGTTCTCGGCACACGGGAAGGCTTTGAAAAGCCGCCCTTGCAGCAGTCTGACACAAGTAAGTCGCGCCGCGATTTCGAAGTGATCGAAGGCGGTCCGGATCATGACATCACCGACCACGTTCCTGAAGACAGCGAACAGGCACAGACACTCGCTGCGATGAAGCGCGTTGAACCCGGATTTTCGGTTGGCGAATTCGTGCAGGGCGCGCGCGGGGCGTATGAGATGATCGTGATGGGATTCGAAAAGGGCAATCTTAACGAAATTCAGCCCTTCCTGTCCGAAGAGGTGTTTGATTCTTTTGTTTCCGTCGTCGCATCCCGTGAAGATCAGGGCCTGACGATCGAAGCCGAGTTTGTTGGAGTGCGCGAAACCACTCTGGCTGATGTGAGTTTCGACAAGGATACCAATCAGGCCGAGATCACCATGAAGTTTGTCGGTGAGCTGACCTCGGTCGTGCGGGATCGCGGTGGAGACATCATCGAAGGCAGCCCCAACACCGTCAAACGCCAAAAGGACAGCTGGACCTTTGCCCGCGTCATGGGCAAGGACGATCCAAACTGGCTGCTTGTCGCCACGGACGCATGATTGCAGCATTCCGGTCGCTATTTTTGGTGGGTGTCATGACCGCCACCAGCGCCGCCGGAGCCGAGGCGACGCGGTCCATCCTGTCATTTGACGATCTGGACGGCTGGGCCGATGATGATCATGGCGCGGCGCTTTCGGTATTTCTGAACACTTGTGCTGATCTGGATGATCCGGATTGGCAGGCGCTGTGCGCCGTTGCCCGGTCTTATGACAGCGACGCTGCGCGGCCGTTCTTTGAACTGTTCTTCCGACCGGTTTTGATCGAAGACGGCAAGGACGCGCTATTTACCGGGTATTTCGAACCGGAACTGGATGGTTCAAGAACCCGATCTGAAAAGTACCGCTATCCGCTCTACAAGAAACCACCTGAAGCGCGCGATGCCGATCGGTGGCTCAGTCGGCGCGAGTTGCTGACGGGCGATGTGATGCAAGGGCGCGGGTTGGAAATCGCCTGGGTGGACGATCCGGTCGAGCTGTTCTTTCTACAGATTCAGGGCTCGGGCCGAATTCGCCTGCCCGATGGTGGTGCTTTGCGGGTTGGCTACGGCGGGGCAAATGGGCACCCCTATCGTTCCATCGGGGCCGAGCTGGTGCGACGCGGCACACTGGGTGCGCATGAGGTTAGCGCTCAGATGATCCGTGCCTGGGTGCGGAAAAATCCCGAGGCCGGGGCTGAGTTGCTGTTTCATAACCCTTCGTATGTCTTTTTCCGTGAGGTTACCCGCGTCGCGCCCGAATTCGGGCCTCTGGGGGCGATGAACCGGTCTGTGACGACGATGCGCAGCATCGCGGCGGATCCGGCCTTTACTCCACTGGGTGCGCCAGTCTGGGTTGAAAAAGACGGCAAAGTGCCAATGCGCCGCTTGATGATCGCACAGGATACAGGGTCGGCCATCAAGGGTGCGCAACGGGCCGATATCTTTTTCGGAACCGGGGATGATGCCGGTCAGGCTGCCGGCCGTCTGAAAGACCCCGGTCGGATGGTCGTTTTGCTGCCGATCCAACGCGCCTATGCCCTGTTGCCGGATGAGTTCTGATGTCGCGACGCAAACTGACCGCGGATGAGATCGAGTTGTGGCGTAAGGTTGCCAAGCAGGCTGAGCGTTTGCATCCAGAACTGCCTCAGACCGTTCATCCGTCTACTTTGCCAAGACCCAAGCCGTCCAAAGTGCCTAAACCCCGGATCGACACGTTTGAGCTTGGGCAGAAAGCGCAGGCGAAACCGACCCGGAATGCTCTGAAGCCATCGGTCACTGAAAGCCTGCGGTCCAGCCCTGTGCAGATGGACACCAAAGCTTTCGGCCGTATGAAGCGCGGCAAGCTGAAGCCAGAGGGCAAGATCGACCTGCATGGAATGCGCGTGGACACGGCACATCCGGCATTGGTTCGCTTTGTCCTGACGGCTCAGGCATCAGGCAAACGCCTGATCTTGGTGGTGACAGGAAAAGGCAAAGATCGGGATGAGCCCGGTCCGATTCCCACGCCTCGCGGAGTTTTGCGCAATCAGGTGCCGCAATGGTTGTCCCTTCCGCCGCTGGCCCAGGCAGTTTTGCAGGTGACCCCAGCGCATATCAGCCATGGTGGCGACGGGGCTTACTATGTTTATCTGCGCCGCAACCGCTAAAGACTGCGCACGGCTCGGCTGACGCCGATCCAGACCGACAGGCAGGACAATGCAAAGAACCCCCCGATCCAGAGGAACTGAGTTTCCAGGGGGACGCCCGCGTCAATCAGAACCCCGGTTAAGCCCGGCCCGATTGCAGAGCCCAGAACCATCAGAGCTGTGGCCATGGCTTTGATCGCACCGATATGGCGGGTGCCGTAGAACTCGGCCCAAAAGGCGCTGGGCAAGGTGCTATTGGCCCCGACGGTCAGAGCAAGTACGGCCAGACCCAACAACGCGCCGCCAACGGATGTGGCAAGCGACAGGATGACAAATCCTGCCGCCATTGGCAGCTGAAACGTGGGCATCATGCGCGCCGTGCCCCATTTGTCCAAAGCCAAGCCAGAGGCAAACATCGCCAACATCGAAACCCCGGTATAGGCGGGAAACAGGGCCACCAGCTGAATATGTGCCCAACCTTTGATTTCAGCCAGATGGACCTGGTGAAAGAAAAACGCGGTTACAAATGCAGACGGACCCAAAAGAGCTGGTGCCATGAACCAGAACAACGGGTTGAACAGGGCCTCTTTCCGTGTCCAGTGGCGCCCTTCCATTCCCGCCGCAGAGTAGGACTCTGCAAGGCTTTGCGGCGTGCGCTCCTGTTGCAGCAAACGCAATAGAACCGGAACACCCAGTGCGGTTACACATGCTGCGACCACCCAAAGCCACCGCCAGTCCATCAGTGCCATCGCAGCGACAAAGCTGATAGGCAGCACAACCTCTCCAGCGGCAAAACCCAGCGTGGCGATCGACAGCGCCCGTCCTCGCGTTGCGGTAAACCAACGGGCCATGGCAACCATCGCAATATGAGTGCTCATCCCCTGCCCGAACAGCCGCAGCAAGAAGATCACAACTGGCAGCAGGATAACCCAAACGTTCAGCGCCATCGCCAGTGCGGCTAACGCCAAACCAGCCAGAACCCATGGCCCCAGAACACGAACGCGGAAGATATCCGTCAATCCGCCCGCCCAGATCATCACCACGGCTGAGACCGTCGTGCCGAGCGAGTAGATCCCACCCCAAGCGCCATGGCTCAATCCGAATTCGGCACGGATCTCGCCCGCAAAGATCGAAATGAAAAAGGTCTGACCAAAACTGGACAGGAAGGTCAACAGCACGCCCGCGCTCAACCAGGTGGTGTTCTGAATCAGATACCGACGCAGGTTGAACTGCGTCACGGAGCGCTGACCTTAGCCTGCCCGGATTCCGTCAGAACAATCTCGGTTGCGCCGTCCGGATTGCGTGTGCTTGGTGGTGCAATGACATCAATTCCAGGTCGATCCGGTCCAAAGGTGGAGCTGACGCGGCGAACTGAACTCAATATGGCAAGCAACGCCGGAGAGGTCGCAGCCACAAAATGCGACGATCCTGCGTCACTGTTGAACGCTGTGGTGTCAATGACGCTGATCGGATACTCGGCCAGCTCCTCGACTGAACTGATATTGCCCAGCCGCTGGCTGTCCGCGGTTCCACGCAATCGCGCCGATAGGTTTAGAATCTTGTCCTTCTTCGACACCATCACGATGAATGGATCCGGAGCAGACTTTATGCTGTCCATTTGCGACCGGAACAGATCCACATCCAGATCCGGTGAAATCAGGATCACCCCTTCCAGGTTTCGTTTGGACCAGCCGGGCTCGCGCAACTCGGCTTGGCGCATCATCTCCATCGACAGGGCACCGCCCATGGAATGCGCCATCAGGATCACTCGACTTACACCCATTGCCTTGATGTTTCGGATTGTGGATTCAAGCCCGTCTCGAGCGAACAGCATACTGTCCAGGTCATAGGCGTATCCGGTGCCACTGCCCTTACTGGGCCAGGAATAAATGAAAGTTGTTCCGGGAATACCGATGTCGTGGCTCAACTGCGCCGCCCGAAAAGCGGTTTCGGTCTGCGTGGCGTTGTAGCCGTGGACAAAGATGATGACGTCGTCAACACCACGCAGGCGCGATTTTAAATCTTGCGGCCCGGAATACTCGGTGACGTCTGCCAGAACAAATTGCTTGTTCGGGTTGGGGTTCGCGTACGAGAAGTTCAGGCTTCCCGGCGTATGCGAAGGCGGGATGGAAACGGTAAGCTCGAGGTACCGTAATGCCTCGGCTCGTTGGGACCCATAGGATCCATCAGCCTCGCGAGCGCGGGTTGTCGTCGCAAAGACAGTCACAGGCGTACCGACCCTCAGGGCGTCGGGCGCAATTTCGGTTACAGACCGATCCACGCAGGCGGACAGCGAAAACAGGGTCACACAGATGATCAGATAGCGTAGCACAGTCGCCCCAATGAGGTTTTGCGCCCACGCTACCTAATTCAAGCCCGGCGTCCAGTCATACCTTTATGGCGGCCGGCAAGTTCCGGCCGGGTTATGTTACAGAACGTAACGGCTGAGATCCGCAGATTTGGTCAACTCACCCAGATTGTCGTCCACAAACTGCGCGTTCACGATGATCTCTGCCCCGGCCTGATCGGGGGCGGTAAAGGACAGTTCTTCGAACACCCGCTCCATCACCGTATACAAACGCCGAGCGCCGATGTTTTCGACGCTTTGGTTCACGTCTGCCGCGATACGAGCCAGCGCGGCAATGCCGTCTTCCGTAAACCCTACCGTGACTTCCTCGGTACCCATCAACGCGGTGTATTGGAGGGTCAGCGCGTTGTCGGTTTCGGTCAGGATGCGTACAAAGTCTTCTTCGGTCAGTGCCCGCAATTCCACCCGGATCGGTAAGCGACCCTGTAGCTCGGGAAGCAAATCCGAAGGTTTGGCAATATGGAATGCGCCTGATGCGATAAACAGAATATGGTCTGTTTTGACGGGGCCGTGCTTTGTCGACACGGTCGTCCCTTCGATCAGAGGCAGCAGATCGCGCTGTACGCCTTCGCGGCTGACATCGCCGCCGCGTGCGTCTGTTCGGGCACAAACCTTGTCGATCTCGTCAAGGAACACGATGCCGTTCTGCTCCACCGACTCCAACGCGATACGGTTGACAGTCTCGTCATCCAGCAGCTTGTCCGCCTCTTCTCCGATCAGGGCTTCATAGCTATCGGCGACGGTCATCCGCTTTTTAACGGTACGTCCCCCGAAAGCCTTACCGAAAATGTCACCCAGATTCATCATCCCCATCTGGCTGCCCGGCTGACCCGGGATATCGAACATTGGCATCGGGCTCGAGGAATCGGCCAACTCCAACTCGATCACTGTGTCGTCCAACTCACCAGCTTTGAGTTTTTTGCGGAACATTTCACGCGTGGCGTCACGGGCATCTTCGCCGGCAATGGCTTCGATCACACGATCCTCAGCGGCTTGATGGGCGCGGGCCTTGACGTCTTCGCGCATGTATTCACGGGTCTGGATAATTGCCGCATCTGCCAGATCGCGCACGATCTGTTCCACATCGCGACCGACATAGCCCACTTCGGTGAACTTGGTTGCCTCGACCTTGATGAACGGCGCGCGTGCCAATTTGGCCAAGCGGCGGCTGATCTCGGTTTTACCAACACCGGTGGGGCCGATCATCAGGATGTTCTTTGGGTAGACCTCATCCCGGATTTCATCCGACAACTGCTTGCGCCGCCAGCGATTTCGCAGAGCAACGGCCACGGCGCGTTTGGCGTCCTTTTGCCCGATGATGAAGCGGTCCAGTTCCGAGACAATCTCGCGCGGGGTCAGGTCGGTCATGTGTGTTCTATCCGGTTGTTTCGAACCGGAACCTAATCATAAGGCGCAAAAACACAAGCTGATCACGCAGATCTCACGCCAACACACGAAAAGCACACGGAAATTCGTGATGATGTGAATCGCCATGTGATCCGGGTATGCGCCATAAACGGCTTCGACGGGCAAACCAGCCTGTATTGGAAACTGGAGAAACACATCATGATGACTCGTCGTTCGCTTTTTGTGAATGCTGCTGCCGCGGGCGCGGCGCTGACACTGGCCAGCGCCAGCGGTGCCCTGGCCGGCGGAAAGAAAAAGGGTCAATTCGAGGGCCGTTCCAACCACGTCACCACAGGTTCAGTGAAACTGACGAAGGACGGCGACCGTTATATTGTCGAACTGGGCGATGATTTCTCATTGGATGGTGGCCCTGATCCGCGCGTGGCGCTGGGCAAGGACGGCACTTATGATCCTGAAACCAAACTGGGCGCGTTGCTGAACCTGACGGGCCAACAATCCTATGCCGTGCCGCCGACCATGGACGTCTCAAAATACAACGAAGTCTACATCTGGTGCGAAGTTGCCGGCGTTCCGCTGGGCGTGGCATCGCTGAACTAGTATTTCTGCAGGGGCCGGATTGCGTCCGGCCTCTGATACACCGTTAGGTGTCGGGACATCCATCTGTTACACTCCTCGGTAAATTTCGAACCGGGGCGCATTTTATGACGAAGATTGCCAAGATCACCCTGCTGTTTGTGGTGTTTGTCGACCTGATTGGGCAGGGTCTCGTGTTTCCCATCATCAATTCTCTGATCATGGAGACGAAATCCGGGTTCCTGCCGGAAAGCACCCCGGAGGGCCGCCGGCATTTCTATTATGGGCTGGTGATTGGATGTTTCTTCCTGTCGTGGTTTCTGGGCGTTGTTTATGTGTCGAAGGTCTCGGATTCCATCGGACGCAAGAACGCCTTGCTGATCTGTCTGGGCGGTGCTCTTGCCGGTTACGCAATTACAATTGCGTCTCTGTATCTCGATAGCCTTTTGCTGCTGATCGTCGGGCGATCGATTACCGGGTTTACCGCAGGCAATCAGCCTATTGCGCAGGCGGCAATGATTGACGGCAGCACCGATGCAGCGGACCGAGACCGCAACATGGGGTACATCGTGACCGGCGTCAGCTTTGGTCTGGTGGGCGGTCCGATCATCGGAGCGGTGCTGTCGGACGCAGCCCTGCTGGGCAGCGCGGCAACGCTGAAAACCCCATTCTATGGCGCCTTCGTTCTGGTGATGATTGCAATATCCCTTGTGGTGTTCTTTTTCAAAGATACCCGTACAGAACGTACAGCGTTTGTTTTTCGCCCTCGGGATATTACCGACAGCCTGATTGCCGTTCGTGGGCACCCGATGGTTTTGAAAATCCTGCCAGTCTACGCACTGTTCATGATCGCCAACGTCACGTTCTATGTGTTCGTTGATAATTTCCTGACCAGCGCATGGGGCTACGGAGTGATCGGCGGCAGCATGGCTATGGTTGTGATTGGTTTTGCGCTGGCATTCTCCAGCACCTTCCTGGTCAAGCCCGCGCAGGAAAGAGTTAGCAAGCACGTGATCATCTACACCTCGCTGGTCGTCATGGTGATCTGCGGCTTTGGCTTCGCCTTCAGTCCCAGCGGGGTATTGAGCTATGTCCCGGTCTTCTTCTTCTACTTCTTTTTTGGTGTGTCTTACCCGACCTTGCTCGGCCTGTTTTCCTCGGCGGTCAGCGAGACTGATCAAGGCTGGGTCATGGGCGTGACAACAGCAGTCTTCTGTCTGGCTGGCGGAGTCATGTCACTGATCGGCGGTGGGCTGATGAGCATTGATATCCGCATGCCTTACTACATCGTCATCGTGACGGCCCTTATGGGCCTGATCGGGATGCACATGCGCTGGAAGGGTAAAGAGATCAGGACGTTGTTAGCCTGAGATCGTTTCAACCGTCAGATTGCCGTTGGTGTACACGCAGATATCGGCGGCAATCGCCATAGCTTCACGCGCCACCTGTTCGGCTGATTTGTCGCCGTCCATCATCGCGCGTGCCGCGGCGAGGGCAAAGTTACCACCCGAACCAATGGCGGCGACGTTATGCTCTGGCTCCAGCACGTCCCCTGCCCCGGTGATCACGAACAGATCCTTGCCGTCGGTGACGATCAGCATCGCCTCAAGCTTTTGCAGGTATTTATCGGTGCGCCAGTCCTTGGCCAGCTCGACCGAGGCGCGCGCCAATTGGCCGGGCGTGGCCTCCAGCTTGGCCTCAAGGCGTTCAAGCAGCGTGAAGGCATCGGCGGTTGATCCGGCAAACCCGGCAACAATCTCAAACCCGCCTGGCGACAGGCGGCGTACTTTGCGCGCAGTGCCCTTGATCACTGTTTGACCCAGGCTGACTTGCCCGTCTCCGGCAATGACGATCTTGTCACCCTTTTTGACGCCGATGATCGTTGTGCCATGCCATCCGGGAAAATCGCTGTCTGCCATGAATGCCTCCGTAATCTCTGGCGTCCTATATGGGCTGGGCAGGCAAAGGGCGCAACCCGTTCCAAAACTGCCCGAAAGATATGCACAAAACGCAATCCGGGACTGTTGAACGAGCAATTGTGAGACTCGGCGGTTCGTCCTACATGGGGCTTACAACCGACAACGGGTCGGCTGTTTCATCGAAAAGGACTGGGTACATGGCAACTACTGCAAACATCCATGCGCCGCTCGGAGCAGCTACCATCCTGCACGTAGTGGACGCGTTCACAAATGCTTTCGACACTGTTGTCGAATGGAACACTTCGCGTAAGACCCGCAAGGCGCTTTCGCAACTGAGCGACGCTCAGCTGGACGACATCGGCCTTGTCCGGGCGGATATCGCGAAACTCTGATCCATCATCCGGATCACCAAGTCAGAACAGCCGCCCGGAAATCCGAGCGGCTTTTTCTATGTCAGCACTGTACGTATTTGCCGGTCTGATCCGGAACGAACGCCTCGATAGCGGCAGTGGCAACGACATGCCGGGTACCCGCCTCATCATCGACAACATCCTGGCCGCCCAGGACCGCGCGCACTTCGGCAAGACCTCTTGGCAGGTCAGCAGCTATGACATCGCAATCTACCTGATCAGGGTTTTGAACGCCAATTGTCACCCGCACCCGCATTTCGCTGTGGTCGATTCCCAGCTTTGAAAACAAGGTGATCGAGGAATGATGCAGCGCGTCCTGCACCGCACGTCGGGCGGCCTTGGTGTAGTCCTGACCGTAAAGGTCATTCCCCATACCCATTTCCAGAATGATGCGTTTCTTTCTCATTGCGCAGGCTCCATATCGAACGAGACTGCCAAGGCCGCATTGGCAATGACCGTGTGTCCCGCGTCACCGGGCTTTTCGATATCCAGACCTCCCCGTGTGACAGTAACGTTGGGCTGACCATAAGGAAAAACGTCCAAAAGCCTGCTGGTATCAACCTGATCTGGCTGTTGGACTCCGATCTCTACGTCGATGATCATCGCCTCTTTGGGAAAGCCGAACAGTTCGGCCATGTTGATCGAGTTGTGCCACAGGGCATCCCTGATCGCGCGCAGTGATGCCTCGGTGAAGTCCATGCGCCGCAACGACGTGCCCATCCCGAACTCTACAAGAACCCGTGTCTTCGCCATCTGCTCCTCCGATACTCAATAAAAAAGGCGCCTTACGAAAGGCGCCTTAGATCTTTGCCGATCACAACGGATCAGATTGATTCTTCGATCCAGCTTTGCAGCGCGGCCTTGGGCGCTGCGCCTGCACGGTTCGAGACAACCTGACCGTCCTTGAAGATGAACAGCGCCGGAATGCCACGTACGCCCATCGCGGCGGCTGCGTTCGGGTTGCTGTCTACGTCGACCTTGGCGATCTTCACTTTGTCGCCGTATTCGGACGCCAGTTCCTCCAGCGCGGGGCCGATCTGCTTACAGGGACCGCACCATTCGGCCCAGAAATCCACAACAACGGGGACGTCCGAGTTCTTGACCTCGGCGTCAAAGGTTTCATCGGTTACGGCTACGGTCGACATTTTCTGTCTCCTGAATGGGGAATGCTTGGGTTCAGAACGTAGGTGCGGCGATTTGGGAGGTCAAGACGCCCGCGCCCGTCGCAGCGCTTGTGTCACATGTTCGTGGGGTAACCACATCAGGCTCGCGGTACGCGTCCACAGGATTGCCGTGCGGATTTCGCGCTCCGGATAGATTTGCGAGAGGGCCTTCGCGTAAGCCCCCATTTGCCTCAGCAGCCCTTCGGGGCACTCTTCGGCAGTGGCGGGAACCGTGGCATTCGTTTTGAAATCAACAACCTGTATTTCTGAATCGGTGACGATCAGACGGTCAACGACCCCATGCAGCCGGGCCCCTTCCAGATCCGCCGACAATGGGACCTCGGCCAGGGCGTCAGGCGCGAAGACGGATTTCAGGTGATCCGCTGTCAGGACCGCTGCGGCCTCGTTCAGCAATTCCCGCCGATCCAAGTCCTGCATATCCGGCAGAAGTCGGGCGCAATGCTCGGGCCAATCATGCTGTTGCGCCGCTGGCAAATGCTCGAGAAGCAGGTGCAGACGTGTTCCGCGCAGTTTGGCGGCCTCCTCTTCCAGCCCGTCGTCACCGGGCAAGGCTTTCGCCCCGCCGAAGTCAGAGGGGCTGAGTGTATCCTGCAACGCAACCGGTTCCGGTGGTAATTTTTGAAACATTTCCGGTAAAGCTTCAGATTGGGCCAAAGTGACAGCATGCGTAACCTGCTGCAGTTCTTCCCAATCCCCATGTGCCAGTCTGCGGATGTCGGTTCCTTCGACTTGAACGGCCCCCGCCTTCGCCATGGCGGCTTCGACCATCTGATACCAGCTGGATCCGTCCTTGCCGACATCGCCCGCAGCGGCCACAATCAACCACTTTTCCGCCCGAGTTAGAGCCACATACAACAGCCGTAGCCGTTCATTCTCTTCTCTTTCTCGCGCCTTATTTCTCGCGCGTGTGATTAGGTCTGGCGAGTTATCCGCGGGTACTTTCCATACCGGCGTTCCCTCCGAAACCATGATTTCCGCGTCCCTTGGCGGGGGGCGCTTGCCGGTGTCCGGCAGGATCACGATCGGCGCCTCCAAGCCTTTTGACCCGTGAACGGTCATGACTCGAATCATATCTCCGACGCCGCTCATCTGTCGTTTGATTTCCAGATCGTCGGTCTGCATCCAGATCAGAAAGCCAGTCAGGCTGGGTATATCCGTGCGCTCATAAGCCAGCGCCTGCGATAGCAGGGCGTTGATCCCATCTTCGGCCTCGGCGCCCAGACGGCCCAGCAGTTTGCGGCGACCGTCGTGGCGGGTCAGGATGCGTTCGATCAGGTCATAAGGGCGCAAGAAATCGATCTGACCCCGCAGATCATGCAAAACGGCCAGCGTTTCAGGGAATTCCTCTGCCCGGTTTCGCAAAGCCGTCCACAGGAACGGGTCTGTTCGCCGATGTGCCAAGTCAAACAATTGCTGCTCGGACCAGCCAAACAGCGGAGATTTAAGGACGGTGGCAAGAGACAGGCTATCTTCCGGCGTTGCCAGAAAACTCAACAAAGCGGCCAGGTCCTTTACCGCCAATTCGGCCCCGACTTTCAACCGGTCGGCCCCGGCGATGGGCAATCCAGCGGACTTGCAGGCGCGGATGATCTCAGCAAACAGATCCGAGCGTCGCTGAACCAGGATCAGAAAATCGCCGGGCCGCACTTTGCGACGCACAAAACGTCCGGGTTCGGAGCCATCCTCAGGGATAGTTTCACCATCATCGATCATGGACTTTATTGAGTTGGCGACCTTTTCGGCCAGAATGACCGTATGGTGCCGTGCACCAGGGCGGTCGACGGGATCGGTCCAATCGCCCTCTTGATTGTCCTCGACCTTTTCTATCACCGGCCACAGATCGACCCGACCGGGCAGATCCGCCTTGAAGGCGCGATGCTGAGACTCTTTGTGAAACCCGGCATCTATTCGGCTTTCGAACAGAATATCGACCAGAGACAGGATCGCGCTGGAGGATCGGAAGGAATATTCCAACGTTGAATCCCACAACTTAGAGCCTGATTCCTGCAGTTTACGACCAAACTGCTCTCGCATCTGGTCAAAGGCCTTCGGATCTGCGCCCTGAAAGGAATAGATGGACTGCTTTTTGTCCCCCACCACGAAAATCGTGCGCTCAACACCTGATCGGGCCCCTTCCCCGCTGGTGAATTCCTGCGCCAGTTTTTCCACCACATCCCATTGGTCGGGGCTGGTGTCCTGTGCCTCGTCCACCAGAATGTGATCAATGCCGCCGTCCAGACGATATAGTACCCACTCCGCCACAGCCGGGTCGTTCAATACTTGCCGGGCGCGCAATATCAGATCGTCGAAATCCAACCAGCCGCGTAACTGTTTGCGTCGTTCATACTCTGGCAAAAAAGCGGCGGCGAACCGGTGCAGAACATGGGCTTTCTGCGCCGCGACGAGCGCCAAACGCTGTTCCCGCGCGGCCTCAACCCTCAGCATCAAGGCTTCGAGTTGCGGCATCCAGTCGGCCAGTGCACCTTCACGCAATGGCTTTGTGGGGAAGCCGTTGATTTTGGCGGCAAAGGGTTCCTTTGCAGATTTGCCGGTTAGCAAAACGCTTTCGAGAACCGGAAGCGCCATCAGCTGTGGCCCTGAGAGTGTTGCCAGTTTTGCCGCTGCATTGGCGTTGTTGCCGCCGCTTTCGGTTAGCGCAGGCAAAAGGGCTTGGATCAGCTCAACCTCACCCCCCAGAAAGACGCTTTTTAGCAACGCATCTTCGTCAAACCCTTTGGGTAATCCGAACCGCTTTAAAAGGTCGAACCAGTCCAGTGGTTGCGAAAACAGGTTTCGCTTTTGCGTGATGGCGGCGGTCAGGTTGTCGAACCCGGTATCAGTTACAAACCGAGCGACGTCCTCGACAAGATCGGCCTGTGGCCCATCGGCAAAATCCTCTACGATTTCATCTCGCAACAAGGCGGCTGCGCGGTCTTCCATTTCGGTGAATTGGGGGCTGACGCCGGCCTCCAGCGGAAACCGGCGAAGTAGTGATGCACAAAACGAGTGGATGGTCTGGATTTTCAGTCCGCCGGGCGTCTCGATCGCACGTGCAAACAGCGTGCGGGCCTGCGCCAGTTTGTCAGGGTCAACGACGCCCTGGATCCCCAGGTCCGTTAGCTGTTCCAGCAAGGGGGCGTCGCTCAGCATCGCCCATTCACCAAGGCGCTTGAACAGGCGGTTCTGCATTTCGCTGGCCGCAGCCTTGGTGTAGGTCAGGCACAGGATATGTTGCGGCTGCACGCCACCTAATAATAGCCGCGCCACACGGTCGGTCAGAACCCGCGTCTTGCCCGAGCCCGCATTCGCCGCTAACCAGGTCGAGGCGTCTGGCCGCGCGGCCTGCACCTGACGCTCGGACGCATCGTTACGCAAGGTCATATCAAGTCCTCGGGGCGGGTCTCCGCGGTGCGGTCCCATTCGCCAAATCGCGCCAAATGGTCATAGTCGCCAGCATCAGAGTCCTTGTGTAGCATGCGGCGGGAGGAGAAGCCCAGATCAGGCTCTAAATAAGCTGAAATTAGTTGTTTTAACTCAGCCAGTACTTTGTCTGGCGGTTCCTTGGTCAAGGGCGCGGGAACCTCTTTATAGGTACCGCCCATGCCGATGAAAATGGCCTGTGCAACGGGTGATGGGTCGAACCCTTCAATACCACCCTGTTCGGCCATCGCGGCCTCGATCAGCAGCTGCTTGTCAAACTTGGCCTGCTGGCTCTCTGATGGCGGCGTACCGGTTTTGTAATCAATGATTTGCAGCGCACCACGGCTGTTGCGGTCGATCCGATCTGCCCGGCCTGCTATGATGAAGTCCAGCGGCGATAGTTTCAGCGCCATTGCCGCTTCGAATGCGACTGGGCCGCCGTTGGTTCGCCGACCCAATTCCGCACTCAGGAACGCATCAGCGATCCGCGTAAGGCGCGCCAGCCATAACTTGCGCGCTGTGGGCCAGGCTACTTGGGTCTCCAGCAAGGCGTTGGAGCGCTTCAGAAAGTTTTCGCGAGTCAGAAGCGCGGAATCCAGAACGCTGTCTTTAATGAAATGTTCCAGAATCTCGTGGATGACGATTCCACGCAGCAAGGCGTCCGGCGCGCGCACCAAGGGATCCAGCGGTTTCAGTCGAAGTATGTGTTTGGCGTAGATCGCATAAGGATCGCGGATCAGACGCTTGATCTCGGTAACCGAAAGTCGTCTCGGGCGGGCCGCGACCGGAGGCCTGGGCGATGGACGATGCACGGCCTCTATCCGGGGCGCGTGTTCCAGAGCTTGCGACCAGTGCAGCCATTGCTGGCCACGCTCGCGCATTTTGGACAGCACCTCCGGACCACCCTGCCCCTGCAGGCCTTGCAGCAGGTTTGTCAGGCGGTTCAGCCAGCGCGACGGAACGGTTTCGGCGTCATCCGAACGTATGGCGCGTGTCAGCCAGACTTCGGGCGCACCGACAGCTTGCTGAAAATCATGCGCTGATAGCCCGATACGCCTTTCCGGCAGCAGCAATCCTGCCTTGTCGCGCATCTGGCGGTTCAGCCAAGGGTCTGGCGCAGCAGCTTCGGGCCAGCTTCCTTCGTTCAACCCTCCAAGGATCAACAGATCGGCCCCTTGAACTCGCGCCTCAAGGGTCCCCCAAATCATGATATGCGGATGCGGAGCGTCGCGATCACGGACCTCTTCCCCCGCCAGCAAAGCACCCAGCAAGTCAGAGAAATCGTGCGCGGTCATCGAACCGCCATGCTCTGCTTCGGTTTCCAATGCAGTCAGAATCGCCAACGCCTTTTGGCCCGCGTTTTTGTCCCAAAGCGTGCCCGTTTCGCCGGAAGTTCCCGCTGAAATCGCCTCGGCGAGTTCACGCAAACGGTTGATCCAATTTGTCAGCGGCAGCTCGCCCGGAATCTGCCGATCGCAAAAATGGATGGTGACCCAACGTACCCAAGCCTCGACACCGTCCTTGCGATTAGCAAAGCCCGACAGGCTGGCCGCATCAGGGAACGGAGGTCCATTGCGGCGCAAATCAAGCTCAAGATCGCGCGTGTGCAGCAAATGTGCCCCACGGTCACCGCCGTCATGGCAAAGCGGGTGTTTCAGTAGCGTCAGCAAGGCCTCACCGTCCAATCGACGGGCAAACAATCCTGCCACGTGACGCAGGAACCGACCAGGTGGGGACAATTGCAGCGGCAGGCCAGCGCTGTCATCCGGTAGAATATCCCAGCGGTCCAACGCGGCGCTGACCTGGCGGGTCAACATCCGATCCGGTGTAATCAGAGCGGCGGTCTGACCGGTCTCGGCCGCCTGACGCAGACGCAGAGCAATCGCCAGTGCTTCGGACCGCGGCGATTGCGCCTCGATTAGCGTCAGATCTTCAGTTGCGGCCTCTAGATTAGTCAGGCGCGGGCCTTCGCTCATCCATGCATCAGTGATGGGCGCGGGGCGTAATGCTAACGAAATCAATTTGTTGCGCGTGGGCGAAGGTGCCTGGTCCTCGGTCCAAGGTTGGATTTGATCCGGATACAGGCTCAGTTCGCGCATTAGCTTGTGGAACCGGAATTGTGGGTGATCTTCAGAGGCCAGCGCATCATCCATATTGCGCCAGACTTGATCAGGCTGGTCAAAATCGTAACCCGGCAGAATGAGGGCACCTTGCGGCAATTGCGCCACGGCCTTCATCAACATCATCGTGGTTCCGCGCGATCCGGTAGACCCTGCGAGGATTACAGGATGCTGAGGCGGGCTCTCCTGCCACTGCGAAATCAGTGTTTCAACTACGCGCCGCTGCCGGGCCTGTGCGTCCAAGGTGCCCTGTTCCGCATCTATGAAGTGATCCGCGATGCCGATGAACGCCTGCGCCCGCGCCCAATGGCCAGACATGTCGCTAACATCCAGCTGACGAATGGCGTCGGGCGACACACCTTCACCCTGCATTTCATCGATCAGGGCGGCCAGACTGTCGGAAAGGTCGAACAGCGAGGATCGTGCGGCCAAATCTGGCTGTTGTTCCAGCAATTTGGCGATCAGCTGGGTTAGCTGAAGTCTTCGGCGCAGAGGTGGAACGGCAGGAGGAATATGTTCCAGGTCCGCACCGGCGCCAAGATCTGTTACAAGTGACATTCGCGGTAACAGGCATGGCGGACCCTGGTCGAACAGATCGCGCACGCGGCGCGCCATCCGGCGGGTATTCACCACCAGTTGAACTCGCGCCAAGCTTTCCGGCGGCAACGTAGCGCTGCGCATGCGCAAGCCGTTCACCAGAACCTTGGGAAAATCCGCGCCCGGTGGTACAGCGAAAACTCTTGGCTTGGTGACGGGTTCAAACATCGGCAATCAAACCTTCAGCCAGCGCGATACCTTCGGACCGTCCGACATCGCACCAGCGTCCGGGGTAGCTGAGTGCAAAAAGACGTTCTTGCTCGTGAATCCTGTCCCATAGCAGGTTGAGGGAAAAAGCCTCTTGCGGGAAATCGTGCAGCCCGTCGGTTTTGAGGATTTGTGCGCCGCCGTAGACCAGACCCGGGCCCCTGCTAATCCGGCCAGTTTCGTCCGCGGTGAAATCGCCCGGTCCGGAATGGCCGATGGTCTGACCCACCGGAATGCACATGAGCAATGCATCCATCTCTTCGGGGTTCCATGATTCTTGGAGCAATTTCAATGGATTGACGCCAGACCAGATGGCATCGGAATTCAAGGTAAATACTGGGTTGGACCCAAGCAGTGGCAGCGCGGCGCGTAAACCCCCACCGGTTTCAAGAATCCTGGGGGTCTCATGTGACAGCAATATTCCACGGGGCTTCAAGTGCGCGGCCAACTGGTCAGCTCGGTAATGAAGGTTCGCAACCACGCGTTTGGGCCCGGCGTCTTCGACCAGATCCAGGGCATGGTCGATCAAAGGTCGGCCAGCAACGTGGATCAAGGGCTTGGGCTTATCATTGGTCAGCGCACCCATGCGCGTTCCGAATCCTGCGGCAAACAACATGACGGCCTGCGGCGTTCGGGTCATTGCGACCTCAGTCTGGCTAGGTTTTCAGGGGTTGGTTTCGGCAGAGCCTCTCGCAGCAAATCGGCCACGGGTACCAGCGCCGGATGTTCCAGATCGCGCATCAGATGCGCCCAAGCGGCCGGAATCAGATCGACATAGTGCGGTTTGCCATAATCTGTGGCCAGACGGGCGAAGCCCCCCAGAATACGCAGACTGCGTTGAGCGCCCAGAACGCTGTACGCCGTGCGGAAATCATGGCTGTCAACACCGGTTGCCGTGATATACCGATCAATCATGCGCATTTCGATCCCGGCGGGAACCGACCGGCGAACATCCTGTAACAGCGACATCAGATCGTAGGCCGGATGACACAGCATAGCGCTTTGAAAATCCAGCAAACCCACCCGAGCGACGCCCTCGCGCTCAGGCAGCCAGATCAGGTTTTCTGCATGATAGTCCCGTTGCACCACAACACGCGTTCCGCCAGTTTCGCGATGAAGGATGTCGGCAAAACGCAGTTCGAACCGGGACCGGGCATCGGAGTCGTGTGTGCCGAGTATGCCTTGAGAGTATTTCGTGAAGGACAGCGCTGCGAATTCGGTCATCAGGGCCGGATCGTAGCTGTCCAGGGACAAAACCGGTGCCGCGTGCAGATGGACCAGAACATCTGTGGCTGCGTCGTAAAGCATCCGCTCGGACGCGGGATCCTTTTCCAGGACACGCGCAAACAATGCATCACCCAGATCTTCGAGCAAAAGGAAGCCGTATTGACTGTCCTCGGCGTATATTTCCGGTGCGCTCAATCCAATCGAGCGCAGGTATTGAGCTATCCGCACGAAGGGTTCAACATCTTCGCCTTTTTCCGGTGGCGCATCCATTAACACTGCAGTTCGGCCTGTGGTCGGATCGGTAAGTCGCTCGTATCGACGGTTTGACGCATCACCTGCCAGCGGCGCGTGCGTCGCATTTGCCCAAGGGGTCTGAGCGATCAGCGCTTCAGCCAGAATAGCCCGGTTGGTCATACAGAGTTCTCCAGCCTTGAAGCCCACTTTGGATCGGACCAGGACAAGATTAGATGACGGGTATCCTCGTCATCTGTGTCGGCTCGAAACTTCAGTGTTAGAGCCGAATTCGGTCGGACAGAGCCAAGTTTGTCCGGCCATTCAACAAGGCAGATGCCGGTTTCAAACGCTTCGGTTAGTCCCAATTCTTCAACCTCTTCGATTGCCGTCAGGCGGTACAGATCTGAATGCCAGACTTCGCCAATCCCGGTGTCATAAACCTGAACCAAGGTGAAGGTTGGCGATGGGATATCTTCCGGGTTTGCCAATACAGACTGGATCAGGGCGCGCGCAAAATGGGTTTTCCCGCTGCCGATGGGTCCATCTAGCAACAGTACGTCGCCGCGTTGCAGCGTTGACCCCAGGCGGGCAGCCAGAACCGATGTTTCTTCCGGTGATTTCAGTGTGATCGACAGCGGCGCATTCATGGCGCCACAATGAACCCGAGCCCGATCCTCTGCAACCCGGTTCAGGCGCTGATTTTTTGCAATCTGTCCATATTTTCGATGCTGTCCAAAGTGGAAAATCGAACGATGGTTGCACCGTTCTGCATCGGGCTGATGGTGCAACTCAACTGCGTACCGTTGCGCATCTGGATTTCCGAGGACCATTCTGCCCGATTGTCACGCATTTCAACGAAATCGCGAATTTCCCCCAGAGCAGGCGTGGCATAGCATTGCTCCTGCCAGCCGCGTGTCACATCCAGAACAGTGATGGGGTCAAAGCCGACCTCATCGCTGTCGCCCCACAGCGATTGATAAGCATAGTTGGTAAAGGCCAGCGAACCGTCATCAGCGAAAACGATGATAGCATCGGCCAATTTGTCCAAAATGGATTGCATCAGGTCCATTTCTGACCGGAACCGGCGCGTCAGAGTGATTTCGGCTGTGATATCTTCGAACAGAAACGCCACCGCTCCGTCGGGATGGGGGCGGCCACTGACGGAATACACCGACCCAGACGGCAGCGACCATGTCTCCTGGTAGTTTCCGTCTTGCGCAGCTTCGAGCAGGTCGTTCATCTGCCGACGCCAGCCGCGGTAATTCTTGGGCTCCGGCATCATATGCTGATCCCGCATTCGATCGAAAAAGCTGGAAAGGCTAGGGCGGCAGCTGAGGAAATCCGGGGGTAGGGTGGTCAGGTCGATCAGCGCCGGATTGAACAGCGCCAGCTGTCGGTTCCGATCGAAAATGGCTAGTCCGATAGACAGCTGAGCAAAGGTTTTGGTCATCGTCTGTACGAATTTGCGTTGGGCCGTTTCGGCCTCAACAATAGCGTTGATGTCAACCGCGTAGAACAAATGCCCCTGGTCCTGATCTACATGGGTCAGATCAAACCACATCTTGGCTTCGTTTTTGCCGACCGTGATAGACATACGGGTTTTGCGCCCAAGGGGCGCCTCGTCCACAAGGGCTGGAAACAGCGGGGCCGTCAGATCAGCGTCCGGCCCACGGGCTTTGCGAACCAGAGCGACATAGGCCGCGTTACACCAGCGAATTTTTTCGTTGTGTCCCAGAAGCCAGACGGGATAAGGGGCCTTATCCATGGCCAGACGGATCGGGTCATTGGGATCGCGCCGTTTGGGGCCCGGAGCGCCCGTCAGATCGCGCAGCTGGACACGAAGGATTCCATCAATCCATTCGCACAGCACCTCTCGTTCAACGGTGCAGTCTATGGCGGAGACGACCAAATTGCCTTCGTCTCGCACGATTTCGGGGGTTTCGGGAAAGGCGGGAAAATCCCGTTGTAATATCCGTCGCAGGTCGCCCCAGTCGGCAATACGCTCAAATCCAGCCAGGGCGATGTCGGAGTGGCTGATCAGCTGGTCGCCATCAAACAGAAAAACCGTGTCAAACAGTGAGGCAGGAGAGGACAACCCGAAATCCGCAGGCCTGTTCGGGCGGCGCGGTAGCAGCCACTGTACCGCAAAGGTGATCGAGACCAGACTGATCCCGGCCAGAATGATCCAGTCCACCATGGTTTCCGCCTCTGACAAATGCGCGAACCGTTATGGGTAATAAAGGTTAATAGCGTCTTAATTCAGATTTGGAACGGTTGATTTGCGCCTGAAGGAACCGGTGAGTCGCCGGTTTGAGCGTCGATCAGATTGCGTGGCCAGACCACTTGGACGATGGCACCGCGCCGGTCGGTCAGCTTGGTCAGGTTTTGATAGGGGTCGACACCATTTGCGAATTTCAGCTCGGCGCCGCTGCGCTCCAGCAATGTTTTGGCGATGAAAAGGCCCAAACCCATGCCTTCATATTCCGGACGAGCGCGTTGGTCGGATTCGGATCGCCGCCGACGCACAAACGGGTCGCCAATGCGCCCGAACATTTGAGGCGGAAACCCGCGCCCGTCATCCATGATGCATACGGTGATCCAGTTCGAAGTCCACTCGGCCTCGACCCAGACATTCCCTTGTGCGAAATCCACGGCATTCTGAATCAGGTTGCGCAGTCCGTGGATGATTTCGGGTTTACGCAGGATCGACGGCTGCTGAACATCGCCATCCCCGGTTGGGCCTTCGTCGAAATGCACCTGTTTTCCGCGATTGATATGTGGCTCGGCGGCCTCGTGAATGACGCTGGACAGAGGCGCTTGGCGCAAATGCAGGTCGTCCTTTCCTGCCCGACCCATATCGCGCAGAATGTCGCGGCACCGGTCAGCTTGTTCCCGGATCAAAGCGGCATCTTCCTTCAGATCTGGCCGAGCTTCCAGTTCTTCGATTAGTTCCGAGCTGGCCAGTTTGATCGTCGCCAATGGTGTGCCCAACTCATGCGCGGCCGCAGCGACTACTCCGCCCAGATCGGTTAGCTTTTGTTCGCGGGCCAGTGCCATATGAGTGGCCGACAGCGCCTCGGACATTGACTGCACTTCGGAACTCACCCGGTGGGAATAGGCGCCCAGAAACACGATAGCGATGACTATTGCGGCCCAGTTGCCAAACAGAAGGATGTCGGGGGTGTCCAGGACCAGCCCCAGATTGGTCCGCAGTGGCAGGTGGAATTGCGCCAGCAACGTCGTCAGCACGATCGCGACACTGCCCACAATCAGGGTAGAGCGCGTGCTCATCACGCTGGCCGAGATTGTCACCGGACCTACAAGAAGCAACGCAAAGGGGTTGTTCAACCCGCCTGTCAGATACAGGAGAAACGACAGCTGTAGCAGGTCGAAGAGTACCATCAGAAAGTTCTCATATTCGGACAGGCGTTTGTTCTCGGGAAACAGCAGGATCGCAGTCAGGTTCCCCATTACCGAAACGCCGATCGCCATATAACACAGGCCCAGCTCAAGCTGGACGTGATAGGTTTTCTGCGCCACGGTGATCGCGGTGATCTGACCGATGATGGCCACCCAGCGCAACAGGATCAACGTGCGCAGGCGAATCCAGCTGCTGCGTTCCTGGCCACGCCAAAGACTGGTATTGGAATTTGCCATTGGTCTATTATGTCCTGTTGCACCGGCTGAGTAACTTGATAGGTGTCCGGGCCGAAACGATCAACAACCCCCTTCATCAGGTGACAATCATGACCCGCCTCTACGCCATTCTCGCAACCGTTATTCTGGCCGTGGGTCTGGGCGCCATGTGGTTGCTGACGCGTGGTGCGAGCTCGGATGACAAATTTGCCCAATGCCGGACCAGCCAGATCGCCGGCGGAACCGCTGCCATTGGCGGGCCCTTCGAACTGATCAATGCCAAGGGCGAAACGGTCACCGACAAGGACGTGATCACCGAACCCTCAATGATCTATTTCGGTTATACGTTCTGCCCCGATGTCTGCCCGCTGGACACGTCGCGCAACGCCGAGGCCGTCGATCTGCTGGCCGAGCGTGGCCAATCGATCACGCCGGTATTCATTTCAATCGACCCGGACCGCGACACGCCCGAGGTTGTGGGTGATTTTGCCTTTAACCTACATGAAAAAATGATCGGGCTGACCGGATCGCCCGAGCAGGTCAAGGCGGCAAGCAAGGCCTACAAGACCTATTTCAAAGCGCAGGATAAAAGCGACGAGTACTATCTGGTCGATCACTCGACCTTTTCCTATCTGGTGACACCTGAAGATGGGTTCGTGGAATTTTTCGACCGCAACACTTCGGCCGAGCAGATGGCGGATCAGGTCGGCTGCTTCCTGGATAAGATGTAGCTGAAACGTGTTGTTTGACCTTTGTCATGGCGCTGCTATTACTCTTGTCTAAGCCAACGGCGTGAAATAGCGGAAAGAATAGAAAATGGCGGACAGCTCTCCACTCGACATCGGCCCTGATAAATCCTTGCTTCTGGTGGACGATGACGAGCCATTTCTGAGACGTCTGGCCAAAGCCATGGAAAAACGCGGGTTCGAAGTTGAAACCGCAGGCTCTGTCGCCGCAGGCCGCGCCATTTCCACCGCCCGCCCGCCCGCCTATGCAGTGGTCGACCTGCGACTTGAGGATGGCAACGGATTGGACGTGGTCGAGGTGCTGCGGGAAAAGCGCCCTGACAGCCGGGTTGTGGTTCTGACCGGATACGGCGCGATTGCCACCGCCGTGGCCGCCGTCAAGATCGGCGCGACGGATTATCTGTCAAAACCCGCAGACGCCACTGACATCACCAACGCGCTGCTGGCCAAGGGCGACGAACTGCCTCCGCCGCCGGAAAACCCCATGAGCGCGGATCGCGTGCGCTGGGAGCATATCCAACGGGTTTATGAGCTGTGTGACCGGAATGTATCCGAGACAGCGCGACGGTTGAACATGCACCGCCGGACATTGCAGCGGATTTTGGCGAAGCGCAGTCCGCGGTAGCGCACTGCTCCTTGAGCTTTGGTTCGATACTATCCCATGGTGAGAGCTAGTTCATAGACTTCAGGCGAGTAAGAACTTCATCGATCGCGTCCACCAACGGACGGCAGCTCAGCGAGACGACTTGAGTGAAGTGACCGCTAACATATGTTTGGACATAGTGACCATGCCATCCATCACCGTTGCATTTTCTAAGCGTAAGCTGGTCGTTGCCTTTATAGTTCAATGAATACTCGCCCAGCGAAACCTCACTGTATGTTGACCGATATTCGGCAATCTTGGTTATCTGGGAAATCCCTTTGAAACTACTTGTTGGAAAGGGCTCTTCGATCAATATGTTTGTTCTATTTGGCGCCCCCATGTACACAGATAGGCCGCTATCTAGATCGTGCGTGTAATCAATAATGAGCGTTGTACCTGACGCTAACCCCGCACCAAATCTTGTACTTGAACTAGTGGGACCATCCTTGGTTGGGACAAACTGACTTGTGATAACATTGCACACAATTCGACCATTTATCGAATCTTCTTGTGCAAAAGACTGCGAAGCCAAAAATGAAATCAGGATTGTAAGGACGGTTCTCATAACGACTACCCCCAATCACTTTACTTAAAATCCGCCACCAAGTCACGGGGCTGGGTTTGGCCTCCAATAATCTCTACCGCTTGAACACTAGCTATGAGGGATAATTGCCCTTGGCTGTTAACGAAGATTGTGGGCTCAGAGCTGACGTTGCTTCAAAATGGGTTGCTAAAGTAACCCTATCAGCGCTCCATGCCGATCCGAATACGCATTTCTTACCTCAACCGGTGGTCTGAGCCTGATCTCCAACCCCTCCATCACGGCCATATCCGGGCGGCCAAAGAACTTGGTGGCTTCAGCTTCGGAAAAGCCCGCGATCTGGGTGGCCTCCATCCACGCGCTGATCTTGTCGGCCTTCTTGATCTGACGTTTCACCGTTTTCGGCACCGCAGCAGGCAGGCCGAACCGGATGTGGATTGCCGCCGCCAAACGGTCATCCAGCGCGCCATAGTCCGGGCCGACGGCGGATTTCACCGGTGAGATCATATCTCCGATCACATATTCGGGTGCGTCATGTAACAATGCCGCGAGCCGCCATTTTATCGGTGCTTTGGGGGCAATCCGGCCAAAAAGCTCTTCCACCAGCAGGGAATGCTCCGCCACGGAATAGGCGAAATCGCCGCGTGTTTGCCCGTTCCAGCGCGCCACAAAGGCCAGTCCGTGGGCGATATCCTCGATCTCGATATCTACCGGTGTAGGGTCCAGCAGATCGAGCCTGCGACCAGACAGCATCCTCTGCCATGCTCTGGGTTGTGTTGCCATATTGCCATGCCCCCTGACGCCAGACGCGCCTGCGCCGCTTTTTTATGCTATGATGTACCTGTCTGGATCACTTGCTGCCAACATTTTCTTGAGCATTCGTGCTTTGAACGGGTGCAGGATGATCCCGACATAAGGACTGAGGGGGGTGCATACTCCTCCCGGTGCGCCCCTCTCGAAACGAAACTCGTATCGAAAGGAGCAAGCTATGTTCAAACGCTTATTCGCAATTGCCCTGACCTTTGGAATGGCTGCCACCGCGCCGCCCGCTTTTGCCCAAAGTTGTGCAATGCGCGACGATGTCATTGCCAAATTGCAGAACAGTTATGCCGAAGAACTGACTTTTGGCGGTCTGCAAAAGACACGTGGCGCGCAAATGGTCATGGAGGTCTGGTCCTCGAAAGAAACGGGTACTTATACCGTTTTAGTGACCCACGCCAACGGCATTAGCTGTATTGTTGCCGCCGGCACGGATTTCTTTGAAGCAATACCCAAGATCAAAGCTGAGGGTACGCCAAGTTGATTTCATAGGCGTTAAACCCGTTTCCGGCCATCTCCGTTGCCACTTGCCTGAAGGGATGCTAGTGGCTGCCCGGACCAATTTTTACCGGGATGGAGCTTCTGATGGCCGGGGACTATATCGTCAAAGACATTTCACTGGCCGAGTTTGGCCGCAAGGAACTGGACATTGCCGAAACGGAAATGCCAGGCCTGATGGCCCTGCGTTCCGAGTACGGTGAAAGCAAACCGCTGAATGGCGCGCGTATTGTCGGTTCGCTGCACATGACCATCCAAACCGCTGTTCTGATCGAAACGCTGGTGGCGTTGGGCGCTGATGTGCGCTGGGCCTCTTGCAACATTTTCTCGACCCAAGACCATGCGGCTGCCGCGATTGCCAAGGCCGGCGTACCGGTTTTTGCTATCAAGGGTCAGACGCTGGAAGAGCACTGGGATTATCTGGATAAATCGTTCCTGTTTGCAGACGGCCCCAACATGATCCTGGATGATGGCGGTGACGCAACACTGTATATCCTGCTGGGTGCTCGTGCCGAAGCCGGAGAGGACATCATCCCTGTGCCGTCCTCGGAAGAAGAAGAAGTCATCAAAGCCCAGATCGCCAAACGCATGGCAGCCTCGCCGGGTTGGTTCACCAAGATGCGCGACCAGATTCAAGGCGTGTCCGAAGAAACCACCACCGGTGTGAACCGCCTGTACCAGTTGGTGAAGGACGGCCAGTTGCCGTTCCCGGCGATCAACGTGAACGACTCGGTTACCAAGTCGAAGTTCGACAACAAATACGGCTGCAAGGAATCGCTGGTCGACGGTATCCGCCGCGCGACCGATACCATGATGGCAGGAAAGGTTGCTGTGGTCTGCGGTTATGGTGATGTCGGTAAAGGTTCGGCTGCGTCCCTGCGCGGCGCCGGAGCTCGGGTGAAAGTGACCGAGGTTGACCCGATCTGTGCCCTACAGGCTGCTATGGACGGCTTTGAGGTCACTTTGCTGGAAGACGAAGTCGCAAGTGCCGACATCTTCATCACCACCACCGGCAACAAGGACGTAATCCGCATCGAGCATATGCGCGAGATGAAGGACATGGCCATCGTCGGCAATATCGGTCACTTCGACAACGAAATTCAGGTGGCTAACCTTAAGAACCACAAGTGGACCAACATCAAGGACCAGGTGGACATGATCGAGCTGCCCTCGGGCAACCGCATCATCCTGCTGTCCGAAGGACGTCTGCTGAACCTTGGCAATGCCACTGGTCACCCTTCGTTCGTAATGTCGGCCTCGTTCACCAACCAGGTTCTGGCGCAGATCGAACTGTTCACCAAGGGCGATGAGTACGAAAACAAGGTCTACATCCTGCCCAAACATCTGGATGAGAAAGTCGCGCGCCTTCATTTGGACCGAATTGGCGTGAAGCTGACCCAGATGGATGGCGAACAGGCGGCCTATATCGGCGTGAAGCCGGAAGGACCGTACAAGCCCGAGCATTATCGTTACTGATTTTCGCTTCTCGCTGAATAGAGACGGCGGTCCGTGCGGCCGCCGTTTTCATTACCAAGTCTTCAACGCAAGGTGGGGAAGAAATCCCCACGTCCTTGTGGCGTGAAATCCAGAACGTTCCAGAGTGGCCAGGCCGAATCCACGTGCCTTGGGTGCCAGTCACTCGGTTGAAAGAACATCTCGGAACTCCAGAAGTGATGGATTCCCTCCTGATCCCGCTGAAAGACGTTCAGGATCGGCAGTTGGCTGCCATCCTCTGATTCGGCCAGATAGTCGCGCTGATAATCCGTACCCAGTGCTGAATAGAGTGGAAGATCGTTCCAGCCCATTTTGATTTTCAGTTCAGCCAGTATTTCAGGGGTATTCTGAGCGACGACCGCAAAGGCGATTTTTTGCGAAAGATGTACGACCTGCCCGTTCAGCCCGTCGAGAAGGGCTGAACACATCGGGCAGGGGCCTTCGGCATTAGGGCCATACATCAATGAATAAATAGCCAAGGTGTCATGGGAACCAAATAAAGATGACAGGGGCGCAGCTGCGCCTTGAACGGTTCGAAATGCATAATCTTGCGGGATCGCCCCGCCTTTCGGCAAACCACGCCGCAATCTGGCCACGTCTTCAATCCGGGCCCTCAGCTCGACTTCGGCATTTAGCAACTCATTTCGGGCGGTGCGGTAATCAGGGCTTTCATTCGGTAGGGATACGCTCATTGCAACCTCCTGGTCTGAAAATTTAACAAAAATGTTAAATAAAGAAGGTCTGGAAATCAAGCCCGATCAGAATTCGGGATCAGTGAAGGGGGGAATGCGCGGAATTTTTCCCTTTGTGCAAATTCTTGCGCCCGTTACCGTGTCTGCGGCGCTGGAGTGGCCAGAAATGAACCCAAATCAGGAGACAACAATGGGAAAACGCGACGAACTGATCGCTAAATATGCCGAAGACCTGAAGGCGAAATGTGGCATGGATGCCGATATGGACTTGTTGACCAAGGTCACAATAGGTTGCGGCCCGGCCATCTACGACGCCGATGCGTCCACCGTTGCGGCAAGCCAGGAAGGCGAGCTGGAGACGGTTAAGAACAATTTCCTCATCAAAAAGCTGGGTCTGTCGGATGGTCCCGAGCTAGCGGAAGGCATCAACAAGGTTCTGGAAACATATGGCATGTCCGAGCGCAACAAGTATCGCGCCGTGGTCTACTACATGCTGACCAAACATTTCGGCAAGGAATCGGTTTACGGCTGATCATCTCGTTAATGTCTTGCGCCCGTCGGACTATCTGATGGGCGCTTTGACTTTTCTATATATTTTAAATACTTGGCGCTTTCTTGTTTGGACTGATATCGGCTAACGTCAAGCTGTGACCAGGACGGTCAGGACCAAAAATTTCCATACGCGTGTGGTGAGTAGGGAGCACGCGGGGGTTGGGAAGGTTCTGCATCGCCGGAACCTTCCCGATAATCTCACCTGAATTCGTTAAGAAGCCTGGCGACAAATTGCTCGATCTTTTGAGACGAGCCATTTGAGTTGCGTTTCGGGCTACCGCCCTGTCCAGCCAAATATACTTCAATTCGCCCCGGTCGCGTTTTAGTACCAGCGTTTGTAAAATCTCGTGAAACACCGCCAAGTGCCCTTGCCGCCAGCGCAGCCTTTTCTGCGTCATTCGGGTGATAAAAACGAACTTGGGTTTCTTTAACCGAGTAGTGTACCCGTGATGTCGCGACAACCTCAGCCCGGCTCTCGGTCAATGCCTCAAGCGCGTTGGTGCTGGTGTTATCAGACACTTTGGCTGGAACAAAAAGTGACACCTCCGCAATGCCGGTCTGGATTTGCGAGGGAAATGAATCCGGTATGCCCAGTGCCTGAAGAACGGCTACGTCCACGTTCGTTGGCACCGGCTCATCCGAATACGCAGGGCCAGTAGGTAATGCAGGTGCAGGCTCAGCTATTGAAGAGGACGCAGGCCCGTCGACAGCCTGGATCGAGGATAGTGGTAATCCTACAGAAGTGTTTTCTGGCAAATCCGGCGAATAGTCGAACGTAGGAAGCGGTTCGGCCAGTGTTGACGCAGACACGGAAAAATCCATAACGCCCCTGAAGCTCGGAAGTTCGGGCTGGAACATGCTACTGGCAGCATCCTCTGCCGATTGGGTTAATGACATAACTTTGGAGAATTCTGCCAATATGTCGGCCTGCAACGGTGGTGAAGCAATATTGGCCGCGGCCCTGATCTGCGATGGTGGGATTTCCGGAGAAAGAGCCTGACTTACCTCCGGCAATTCTTCAGTATGCCGCCAGTTGCCTAAGAGACTGGTGGCTGCCCATTGCAAGACGGCTCCGCATATCATTGCTGCCAGAACGATAGGAAGGATGCCAGACGGCAATTGGAACTGGTATTTCCGAGCTTGGGTAGTTGAGTGGGTAAACTTGTAAACAACCCGCTCGAGCTTCGAGACGCCCCGTGTGGGCGGCGAGCTTTCCTCTTGTTTCTGCGGCATAATCTCTGAAGAGGCTTTTGCAGCCGACTGTTTCACCCGCTCGAGCGCGATTGCACGCTGCTTGCGCGCAACTTCAAGACGCGCTTCCCAGCTTTTTGAGTTTTGCTCAGCAACAATATCTTCGGTTGTCCCACTGCTGCCTTCAACGTCAGACATGGGTTCAAGCTTTCGAAATGACCAATCAGTATTCGAGCAACACCACAAGAATCGTGATCGCGCAAAACGCGGTCGTCAAACCCCCACCAGGTGCAGCCTGAAAAATATAGCATTTTATAGCGCTTTTGAGAAGGTTTGCGCCCGTCAGAACCTATCCTGTCAATCCGCCGGGGTATTACCCAGTGCACATATCGCTACCCATTCGTCTTCACTCACGGGTTGAACGGACAAGCGTGAGTTCTTGACAAGCACCATGTCCGCCAATCGTTCATCAGCCTTAATTTGATCCAGCGTTACTGATAGCAAGAAAGGGCGAACCGCTTTGATATCAACACATTCCCAACGCTCATCATCGGTGGTGCTGTCCGGATGCGCCTCGGCGCAGACTTCGACAATGCCCACAATCGCTTTGTCCTTTTGGGAATGATAAAAGAACCCGCGGTCACCGACCTGCATCTGGCGCATGAAATTGCGCGCCTGGTAGTTGCGAACACCGTCCCATTCTTCGCCCACGTCGCCCTTGGCAACCTGTTGATCCCAGCTCCACGTCGAGGGTTCGGATTTGAACAGCCAATACGCCATTAGCCAATCACCTTTTTCCAGGGGATCAGCTCGACCGACTGGAACAGACCGGCCTTGGCGTAAGGGTCATTGTCGGCCCAGGTCTGCGCAGCGGCCTCGTCCTCGACTTCGAGAATGATCAGTGAGCCAATCATGGCGTCGCCGTTCAACAAAGGGCCAGCCTGAGAGACAACGCCGGTTTCCTCGATGTAAGCCAAATGGGCGGACCGATTGTCCAGCCGGGTTTGCAGGGCACCGTCCTTGTCGCGTGCGATCAGTGCGATCAGCATATTATTCCTCCTTAAGCGGGCGATTGAGCAGGTTTTGGATTGCTTCAGCCACACTGTAGGCACCGTGGCTAAGATCTGCCACCGTCATGCTGATCGGCATGTCCAACTTTTCGTTCTTGGCAATTTCGGCCATAGCGCGGGCGGTGGCCACACCTTCAACGGTTGTGGCACTGTCAAATGATTGATTTAGACCCAAAGAAAGGCCAAAACGGTAGTTTCTGGACAATTCAGACGAGCAGGTCAGGACCAGATCCCCCAGCCCTGACAGGCCCATCAAGGTTTCAGCCTGTGCGCCGCGCATGGCCGCAAAGCGATGCATTTCGGCAAACCCACGAGTCATCAATGCGGCGCGTGCGCTGTCGCCCAACCCTGCACCGATAGCCGCGCCGCAAGCAATTGCCATTATGTTTTTGAGTGCCCCGCCCAGCTCGGCACCGATTGTGTCTGATGTTCGATAGAGCCGCAGGTTTGCGGTCGTCAGATCAGCTTGCAATTGCTGGCACAATACAGTGTCCTCGCAGGCCAATGTCAAAGCCGTGGGCAGACCCCGTGCTATGTCATCGGCAAAGCTGGGACCGGTCAAAAGGGCAGGGCTTGCATCCGGGATAATCCGCCTGATGACGGAAACTGGGCCAAGACCCGAAGACAATTCGATCCCTTTGCAGCAGGCGACAAGGGTTTTTCCGGCCAGAGCAGTTTCATTTTGTACCAATGCAGCGCGCAATTGCTGCATTGGAACCGCCAGCAGCAAAACAGTACTCTGTGCAGCCTCGGGCAATCCGGCCGTTACGGTCAGGTTTTCGGGAAGTGAGACGCCGGGCAGGCGCGCTGCGTTCTCCCGGGCAGTCTGCATCACCTGCGCTTGTTTCTTGGATCGCGACCACAATGTCACCGGCCCGTTTCCGGCCAGTGAAATTGCCAGCGCTGTACCAAAAGCCCCCGATCCCAGTACAGAAACACTCATGCTTTTGCGCCTTTCTTACCGCTGCCCAACATCGAAGGGCTGGTCTGATCCAATGGCCATCGGGGTCTTGCAGTCAGGTCCAACCCGTCCCGTGCCCCGGTCAGAAATCGCTCGATCCCGGCATACGCGATCATCGCAGCATTATCGGTGCACAGGGCAAGTGGCGGTGCGGTGAACCGCGCGCCCATATCGGAACAAACAGTCTCTAACACTTGACGAATCGCAGTATTTGCCGCGACGCCGCCGGCGACAGCGATCACCGGATCAGTAGGGTTTTCGTCAAGGTAGAATGAAATGGCACGGCGGGTTTTCTCGGCCAACGTGTCAACAATGGCCTGTTGGAAACCAGCGCATAGATCAGCTCGGTCCTGACGCGTTAAACCGCCTTGTCCACTTACGATCTGGTCTCGGGTACGCATTAAAGCCGTTTTGAGACCGGAAAAGGACAGATTGCAATCGGGCCTGTCCAGAAGGGGCCGCGGAAATCGGAATCGTTTGGGATTACCCATTCGCGCCTCTGCCTCGACCGAGGGGCCACCGGGTTGTGGCAAGCCGAGCAGGCGGGCGGTTTTGTCGAATGCTTCACCCGGGGCATCGTCAATCGTACCTCCGAGGCGAGTAAATCGCTCGGGCCCGTGAGCGATCAGGTACTGGCAGTGACCGCCTGAGACCAGCAGCATGAGATAGGGAAAGGCAATTCCATCGGTCAGGCGCGGCGTCAATGCGTGCCCGGCCAGATGGTTGACGCCAATCAGGGGCAGGCCCGTAGCCGCACTCAGCCCTTTGGCACACATGACGCCCGACATCACGCCTCCGATCAGGCCCGGACCGGCGGTAACGGCGATGGCGTCCACGTCGCGCAGCTTCAAACCGGCGTCCTCGAGCGCCTGGATCACACAAATATCCAGCTTTTCAGCGTGTGCCCGCGCTGCGATCTCGGGCACTACACCGCCATAGGCGCTGTGCAACTCGGTCTGGCCATGAACGACAGAAGACATAATTTCAACCCGCGCGCCTTCGGATTGGCGCACGACTGCGGCGGCTGTATCGTCGCAGCTGCTCTCCAGTCCAAGGACGGTAAGTGTTTGCACCATTGGCCTGATCCGTTGCATCATGACTGCCAAGCGGGGTATCACCCTGCGCGGATGCAAACAATCCCAAGGCCGAAGGCGCCGCCCGTTGTATTTGTTGATGACCCGCCCTCGCGCCGCCTCGGAGAGGTTCGTTGCGCAGCTGCCGACCCGCACCAGGTCGCGGGTGAAGGTCATTCATTCTCCGCTGATCGAGATCAAACCGATGCAGGTTCAGGCTGACATGAGCGGCGTGAAAGGGCTGATCTTCACATCGGCAAACGCTGTGAATGCGGCGGCCTCGATGGGCGTGGATCGAAGTCTGCCGGCCTTTTGTGTCGGGCCTGTGACGACCGGAACCGCAGTAAATGCCGGGTGGAAGGCGCAGATGGGTGGCGGGACGGCGGAAGAACTGATTGCTGCCTTGCTGCAACTCAGACCGCAAAGCCCTTTGATGCATTTGAGGGGTGAACACAGTCGTGGGAATGTAGCCGAGCGGCTGACCGAGTCGGGTCTGACAGTGCTTGAGCAACCGGTTTACCGGCAGAACCTGCTGCCATTTTCCGACGAAGCCCTGGAAGCAACCACGGGCGACGCCGCGGTTCTTGCGCCATTGTTCTCACCTCGCACGGCGCGACAATTTGCCGATGTTTGGTCGGGAACAGCGCCATTGTGGCTGGCGGCAATCAGCGATGCGACCGCTGAACCCCTTGAAAATCTGGGTTACAGCCACCTGAAAGTCGCCAAGCAGCCGACGCCCGTAAAAATGCGGAAAGCCGTTAAAAAGCTTGTGAAACTTGCGATGCGGGTTGAGAGCGCGCCAAGCGCGGATTAACTTGGACTGGTTCGTAGTTCAGGTGTTTTTGGAATCGATAAGGGGAATGTGACGGTGGCTGGCAAGAAGAAGTCCGATCAGGAGCCGGTAGAGAACCCTAATCCCGACGCGGTGGTTCAGGATGAATCTGTCCAACCCGAGACGGAAGACGTCGATACGTCCCTTGACGCGGCGGGGCCCGTCGAAGAGGTGATTTCCGAAGCCGAAGCCGAAGCCGAAGCCGAAGCCGAAGCCGAAGCCGAAGCCGAAGCCGAAGCCGAAGCCGAAGCCGAAGCCGCGAATGTCGAAGAAAAAGTCATCGAACGCAAAGTGGAAAAACGTGGCGGATTCATACCAGCTCTGATTGGCGGTGCAGTTGCAGCAGCAATCGGATTTGCGGCGGGAAATGCCGGGCTTTTTACCAATGACTCCACGGCCACGGACGCGATTTCCGCGCTGGAGGCGAAACTGGCCGATCAATCCGATGAGATCGCTAAGCTGTCCAAGACCCTCTCAGAGAACCCGGACCTGTCCAGTTTGTCGGATCAAGTCACGACCCTGTCGAACAAATTGACGCCTTTGGAAAGTGAAATCGGGGGCGTGAAGTCCAGCTTGGATACTCTTTCAGGTAAAGTCGATCCTTTGGCCGACCGTTTGAGCGCGCTGGAAAAACGACCCATTTCCGAAGGCGCATCGCCAGAGGCAGTGGCGGCGTATGAAGCCGAACTGAAGAAGCTTCAGGATTCGCTGGCCACGCAACGTGCCGAAGTGGAAAAGATGGTCGCAGATGCACAGGCGTTGGAATCCAAGGCGGCTGCCGATGCTCAGGCCGCCGCCAACGGGGCCATCCTGTCCCAGTTGGTCGGAAAGCTGGATGCTGGCCAACCCTATTCTGATCTGCTGTCAGAGTTGCAAGCCGGTGGAGTGACCGTGCCCGACGCTTTGTCTGCTCCGGCAGACAAAGGGGTTGCGACGATCTCTGCCCTCAGCGCGTCGTTCTCACCAGCTGCCCGCTCTGCACTTGCTGACGCACGAGACGCGGACAAGGGGACCGGGCTGGTTGCGTTCCTTCAGCGCCAAACTGGTGCGCGGTCAGTAACACCTCAGGACGGTGACAATCCGGACGCAATTCTGTCACGGGCTCAGGCGGATCTAGCGGAAGGGAATGTTACAGCTGCGCTGAATGAACTCAAATCATTGCCTGAGGCCGCGCAGTCTGCGATGGCCGATTGGGTGCAGACGGCCCAGGCACGGGCCGCCGCTGTTGAAGCCGCGAATGCGCTTGTTTCAAGCGTGAACTCGAACTGAAGGACCTGCCATGCTGTGGTCATTGTTAAAGATCCTTGTTTTTGTTGCGATTATCGGCCTGCTGGCCATGGGTGCAGGGTTTCTCATGGAGTCCAGCGGCGGCGTTCAGATCACCGTAGCGGGCACGGAATATACGTTGGGGCCACTGCAATCAGTGATCGCTTTAGGCGTGCTGGTTGTTGCCGTTTGGCTGTTTTTCAAGTTGCTCAGCCTGCTGGTTGCGACGCTGAAATTCCTCAATGGCGACGAAACTGCCCTGTCGCGCTATTTTGACCGCAGCCGGGAGAAGCGCGGCTATCAGGCGCTGGCCGATGGGCTGATGGCTTTGGCCTCGGGCGAGGGGCGCGCGGCCATGACCAAGGCCAACAAAGCCGAAAAGCTGCTGAACAAGCCGGAGCTCACCAACCTTCTTGTGGCGCAGGCGGCTGAGATGACGGGCGACACGAAAAAGGCATCCGAGACTTACAAGAAGTTGGTCACGAACAACGCAACCCGTTTTGTCGGGGTGCGCGGCATCATGAAACAGAAGCTGGCAGAAGGCGATGATGAGACTGCGCGCAAGCTGGCCGAAAAGGCATTGTCGATCAAACCGCGCCATGAAGAAACTCAGGATGTGCTGCTGAATCTGCAAACCAAGGCGCAGGATTGGGCCGGCGCGCGTTCGACCCTGACATCCAAGCTAAAGTCAGGATACCTGCCGCGCGACGTGTTTAAACGTCGCGACGCCGTTCTGGCCCTGTCCGAGGCCAAGGAAATTCTGGACGAAAGCGCTACGGTCGAGCAACAGGAACATGCGATCGAGGCCAACCGGCTTTCTCCTGATCTGGTTCCTGCTGCGGCCATGGCCGCACGTGCTTATATTGCCAAGGGCAAGCTGCGCGCCGCGACCAAGATCCTGAAAAAAGCGTGGGAGGTTCAGCCGCATCCCGATTTGGCCCATGCCTTTGCCGAAATTGCGCCCGATGAATCCGCTGAGGACCGGATCAAACGGTTTACTGCACTGACGCGCGTTCACCCAGAAAACATGGAAACCCGCCTGATTCTGGCCGAACTGAATATTGTAGCCGAGGACTTTCCCGAGGCGCGCCGCGCCCTAGGTGACATTGTGGAAAAACAGGGCGATGCGCGGGCCTACACACTGATGGCGGCGATCGAACGGGGCGAAGGCGCTTCTGATGCTGTGGTGCAGGGGTGGCTGGCACGTGCTCTCAACGCGCCGCGTGGGCCGCAATGGGTCTGTGACAATTGCCATGACATTCAGGCTGAATGGGGTCCGGTTTGCCAGAACTGCCACAGCTTCGACACGCTCAGCTGGCAAACACCGCGAACACCGGAAATCGCAAGTGCAACGGGTGTTCATATGTTACCGCTGATCGTCGGTGCGCTGGAGGACAAGGCTGAACCGGAAGACGTGGAAGAGGTCGAAGACGTGATCGAAGCCGATGCCGCTCCGGTCGAAGAAGTGGAAAAGCAAGCTTAACGCGCGGTCTCGACGTTGAACGCGTCATTCCACAATTTGAACAGTTCGGCCCGCCGGTTTTGATCTCTGGCCACCAGCAGGGCCGGAGACAGCGGGATAAAACGGCGGGCGCTGGGTGCCAGACCCGTCTCGGTTGCGTCCAGCCGCGCGACCAGCCCCGCAGTTGCCAGCAGGTCCTGAGCGTGTGCCGACAGCAGAAAATCCAACAGTTGTGTTGCGGCCTGCGCGTTGCGGGCTTGCCGCGGGATCATGTAGGCGCGCGACAGGACAAGCGTGTAGTCTTCAGGCAGGATTACACCCAGACCGGGCGCGTTTGCGTTGGCGACGTAAGATCCTAAAACATTGTACGCAATCAGAAACCGCCCCTCGGCCACATCTCGGATGATTTCAGCGGAACAGCAGGTGGCAACGGCATCAATGCGGGCAAAACCTTCGATCAGCGACCCGAATGTCGTGGCTTCGAGGCTGTCGCCATAGGCGAAGAGATACCCTAACCCCGAGGCTGCGATGTCATACGTCGCCACACGCCCGCGTAGCAGCTCGGGCTGTGTGCGCATTGCATCCAGCAGCGCAAAGCGGTTGCGGGGCACGCTGTCGTCCGGCAGGCGATCCTTGTTGTAAACGATGACTGCAGGTTCAGTTGTGATCCCCCACAACTCATCCCGCCAACGTCGGGCATGTGGCAGAGCATTGGTCGCGTCCGAAGAATACCGGGTCGCGCAGGCTGAATTCACCAGCCACACCATTTGCTGAACAGCCGAGGAAAACACCGCATCCGCTGCGCCCTCACCAGTTTTACAGACGGTTTTGCTGTGCTGGAACAGGGCGTTCGATCCCCATTGCTCATAGCTGATGGTCAGGTCGGGGTTCAGGGCTGCGAATTGCTCCATCACCGGGCGGATAATGACGATGTCCGTGGTCGAACGGATTAGCATCTCCTCAGACCCCGTGCCGAATTGTGCGACGGCTTCCTGCGCGCGGGTTTGATGCGGCACCAGCGGAAGCAAAAACAAGCTGCAAAGGACCAAAAGCCGGATCATCATACCCTCGCGCCTGCTGCTGGAAAGCTCAGGGCGGCACGGAAGCCGCTTTCCCCGCGCGTCATTTCAACCTTGCCGTCAAAAGCCTCGGCCGTGGATTTGACAATGGACAGGCCAAGCCCTGAACTGTCCTCGCCAGAGGCGGAGGTACGGTTGAACCGGCCGCCCAACTGTTCGGATATCGACGTATCCGGTCCCGCTCCACGATCGTGCACCCACAAAACCGCACGCCCGTCCAAATGATCGGCGCCAATGCTGACTGGTGGTATGCCGTGCCGCAATGCGTTGCCCAGCAGGTTCTTGGCCGCCTCGCCAATGGAAAAGGCATCTGCATTCACCATCACGGGGTCTTCGCCAATCTCGAGCCTCACCTCGACACTCGGTGCGATCAGCTCGTGGTCGCGCTGTTCGAGTATGTCCAGCGCTACTTCGCGCAAATCCACCGGACGACGCGGAGCGCTGTCGATGCGGTGGATGACCATGGCGCGTGACAAGAGCTGGTCCAGCAAAGCGCCAAGTGATCGCGTGCGCCCCAACAGACGTTCCAACGCGCGCTTGCGAGCCGGAGCGTCGGGGTCGTCCTGCGCGATTTCGGCCTGCACCCGAATGGCAGCAACGGGTGTGCGCAACTGGTGCGCGGTGTCCGCGATCAGATTGCGCATCGTGTCCACCTGTCGGTCCAATCGACCCATAAACCGGTTCATCGCGCCCAGCATGACCTGCAATTCATGCGGCAGCCCGTCGCTGGCCATGGGGGTCAGGTCGTAGGGGTCGCGGCGGGTCAGATCGTCCGAAAGCGCCTCGAGCGGGCGTAGCGCGGAACGGGTGACGAACCACGACATGACCAGCAGCAATACCCCGGCGATCCCCATAGGCAACAGAGCGTCGCGCATCAGGCCGGCTGTCATCGACTGCCGCGCATGCAAGGTTTGGCCGACTACAATTTCAACCTCTCCGGAAAAATCGCGCTCGGCAAACAGGCGTGTCACCCGTACGAACCGTGCGGGTTCACCGTTAAGGTCCGCCGCGAAATACAGAGGCGCCGTGCCTGCCTGGTCCGGAGCTTCAATGATTGTGTCTCGATCCAGCCCTGTGATGAAACGCCCTCCGGGCGCAAGCACCGCGTAATAAATGCGGTCTTCAGGCGCCTGAGCGAGCAATTCAAAGGCAGACACGGGCAAGTCGACGACAGGCAGGCCATCTTGAATTCGAATAGATTCGGCGATGTCGCTGGCCGCGCCCAGCAACAGGCGGTCATAGGCTTGTCGCGCCGCCAGTCGCCCGTTGGCCCAGATTGACAAAGCAACCAGCAACCCGCCCAACACAAGGATGAGGATCACTGCGCTGAGCACGCGTGCTGTCAGGCTATGTGGCAGATGCAACCTAGCCATTCAGACCGATCCGATACCCCACCCCGCGTTGCGTGGTGATTGAAACCTGACTACCGGTAAACTTCTTGCGCAGTCGTGCGATATATAATTCGATCGCGTTCTCACCGACATCAGCATCTTCGAACCCATAGAGAGAGTCGTAAAGCCTTGATTTTGATAGGTATTGCCCCTCATGTCGCATCAGCGCATCCAGAACAGCGGCCTCGCGCGCCGTCAGGTTCAGACGCTTTCCTCCCAAAGTGGCGCTACGGTCCTTTGGGGCGTAGATTAGGGGGCCAAGTGTAATTTGCTCGCTTTTGCGGTCCGCGTCACGACGGACCAGCGCACGCAGCCGGGCCTCAAGTTCGCGCTGATCGAAAGGCTTGCCCAAATAGTCGTCAGCGCCTTTGTCCAATGCGGCGACCCGATCTTCGACCGCGGTCAGGGCAGTCAGCATCAGAACAGGTGTCCGGTCGCCCGAGTTTCGAATTTTCCCGAGGAAACTCAGACCTGACCCGTCAGGCAGATTGATATCCAATAGAATGGCGTCATAGCACTGGACCGCGCAGAAATCACGGGCCGACTCAACCGTTGTAGCCAGGTCGCAGACAACACCGGACCGGGCCAAGTGCGCCACCACACCCTCGGCCAGATCCTCGGCATCTTCGATCATCAAAACACGCATGGGTCCCCCGCAAACCAACGGTCACCGGTGTGACAGGTTCGTGACAGCATTATTCGTTAAAGAAAATCAACCTGCAAGGAAGGGTCTGCGTGCCCGATCTGTGCAGGGACCGGTTTCGGCTGCGCAAAAGTAGCCCAAAAAGACCTGAGGAGGAGGAACAAATGAAACTGTTTGGAACCAGTGGCGCGATTGCTGCTGCCGTTTTTGCCCTGTCCGGCTTTGCCGCAAATGCACAGGAAAACCCTGAATGTATCGCGCCAGCGAACCCGGGTGGCGGTTGGGACTTTACCTGCCGGCAGGTGGGCAAGTCGCTGCAGGACCTAGGTCTGATCGATCAGACCATGCAGGTCGTGAACCTGGCCGGCGGCGGCGGTGGTGTCGCTTTCGCTGAGGTGGTCAATAAGCGTGGCGAGGATGACAGCCTGATCGTTGCAGCCAGTGCCGCCACTGCGACGCGTCTGGCGCAGGGCGCGTATCCTGGCAATACCATGGATCAGGTCCGTTGGCTGGCAGCCATCGGTGCGGACTATGGCGTAATTGCCGTCGCCGCGGACAGCAGTGTTAACACGCTGCCCGAACTGTTGGACCAGATCAAAGCTGACCCGACATCTGTTTCGGTCGCTGGCGGCTCGGCCGTGGGCGGTTGGGACCACCTGAAAGTGCTGATTGCGGCAAATGCCTATGGCATCGATGATGTGCGTTCAGTGAAATACATCGCCTTTGATGGCGGTGGCGAGGCCGTTACCCAGCTGCTGGCTGGTTCGGTTCAGGCTTTCACCGGCGATATCTCGGAAGCCAAAGGCTTCGTTGATTCTGGTGACATCAAGGTGATCGCGGTGCTGGCACCCGACCGTCTGCCGGGTGAATTCGCAGATTTCCCGACAGCCAAAGAACAGGGTATCGATGCAATTGGTGCCAACTGGCGCGGATTCTACGCACCCGGTGGTATGACCGACGCGGCATACGGTGACTGGGTCGGCAAGATCGGTGACCTATACGCTTCGGACGAATGGAAAACGGTAATGGCTGCCAACGGCTTGGCGCCGCTGGACCTGCAGGGCGAAGACTTCCAGAACTTCGTGGCCGAATCCGTTGGTCAGATCCAGACCATCTCGAAAGAGATCGGGATCATCAAATAACCACAACAATCGTATGTGTCCGGGTGCCGTTCTGACCAATGGCTCCCGGATCACCATCTTTACCCGAATAATAGGAGACACCGATGAGTGACCGCATCTTCGGGGTCGTCGGAATACTTCTCGCCATCGGATTCGCTATTTCCGCGCTTGCGATCGAAGAGAGCTTTCTTTCCGATGCCGTTGGACCCAAAGCTTTCCCTCTGATCATCGCCGCAATTCTGGGTCTGTCCAGCGCAGTCATCGCTTTGCGCCCGGATGCCGAGCCGCAATGGCCTGCCCTTGGCCGCCTCGTCGAAGTTGGAGCGGCCGTGGTCGTGATGATCCTCTATGCCGAGTTTTTGCCGGTTGTTGGTTTTGTCATCGCGACCGCGTTTGCTGCGGCGTACCTTGCTTGGCGGCTGGGTTCCGGCCCGCTGGAAAGCATTTTCGTTGGCGTTGGAACGTCCTTGGGCATCTACGTAATCTTCCATCTGGTTCTGGGCCTGTCGCTGGCTCGCGGACCTTTGGGTTTCTAAGGAGGGGATCATGGAAACTCTGGCATCCCTCGGAGACGGTTTCGCCATCGCGCTGACGTGGCAGAACCTAATGCTGGCCCTGCTGGGCTGTTTTCTGGGCACGATCATGGGCGCGTTGCCCGGTCTGGGCCCGTCAAATGGCGTGGCCATACTGATCCCGCTGGCGTTTACGCTGGGGTTGGGGGCAACGCCCTCGCTGATCCTGTTAACCAGTGTCTATTACGGGGCAATGTACGGGGGGCGGATCTCGTCGATCCTGCTGAACATCCCCGGGGATGAGCCCGCCATGATGACCTGTCTCGATGGTCATCCCATGGCCAAGAAGGGTTTCGCGGGCGAAGCGTTGTCGCTTTCAGGTATCGCATCATTTGTAGGTGCGTTTCTGGCTACCTGGGGCTTGATTTTCCTCGCGCCGCAGCTGGTGAAGATCGCGCTGTTGTTCGGCCCCGCCGAATACTTCGCGCTGTTTGCTCTGGCTTTCATGACCTTGGGCGGTGTGTCCTCGACCAATCAGGCCAAGTCGGCTTTTGCTGCCGCACTGGGCCTGGGATTGGCAACCATCGGTGTCGATACACAGACAGGTGTTCCGCGTTTCACCTTTGGTGAAGTTCATTTGTATGACGGTCTGGATTTCCTTGTCGCCATCGTGGGTCTGTTTGCGTTGTCCGAAGTGTTCATCTTCCTTGAGCACCGCCACGGCGGATCGGATGCTGAAGGTCGTAAGTTGAACATTGGTCGTTTGTATCCGCCGATGTCGATGATCAAGCAGTGCACACCGACAATGCTGCGTACCTCTTTCCTTGGCTTCCTCGCCGGTGTTTTGCCTGGGGCGGGGGCCTCGCTGGGGTCGTTTATCTCGTATTCGATGGAAAAACGGCTGGTAGACAAAGAAAATACCTTTGGCACCGGTGATCCGCGCGGCGTGGCCGCACCCGAGGCCGGGAACAACGCCGCCGCAGGTGGCGCGTTGGTGCCTATGCTGGCGCTGGGCGTGCCAGGGTCGGGCACCACTGCCGTGTTGTTGGCGGTTTTGCTGGCTCTGAATATCACACCTGGACCGCTGCTGTTCACGCAGAACCCGGACGTGGTCTGGGGCTTGATTGCGGCTCTGTTTATAGCCAATTTCATGCTTCTGGCGATGAACATCCCAATGGTTGGCTTGTTCACTCGTGTCTTGATGGTCCCTTCACGCATCCTGATGCCGGTTGTGGCCATGGTCAGCTTTGTGGGCATCTACGGCATTTCGGGCTCCAGCTTTGATCTTCTGGTGATGATCGGGTTCGGCGTCATGGGCTGGGTTCTGCGCAAGCTGGACGTACCGCTGGTGCCGATCATTCTTGGTACGTTGCTGGGTAACTCGATGGAGAACAACCTCCGCCGTGCTGTCACCATCGACAATGGCAACTGGTGGACCCTAATCGACAGTCCACTGGCGATTGCCCTGTGGGCGATTGCCATCATCGGCTTCGTTCTACCCCTGATCGTGGGTGCACGGGTCAAGGCCAAGATGCATCAGCGCCGCGACGAGGAAGGCGCGATCAGCGACTAGATTACTCTAGCTTGCCACCGCCCGCCGGGTATTCTGCGGGCGGTGGCAATACAAAAACTATCATTCAGCCAGCAACGACTTCCTGACGCTGCACGCCCAATCCATCGATGCCCAATTCCATTCTGTCGCCCGGTCTCAGGTATACCGGTGGGTTCTGCCCCATGCCTACGCCCGGAGGCGTCCCGGTTGAGATCACATCGCCCGGTTGCAGTGACATGAATTGCGACAAGTGCGAGATCACTGTTGCCACCCCGAAATACATCGTTTTGGTCGAGCCGTCCTGATATCGCTGCCCGTTTACCTCAAGATACATCGGCAGGTTTTGCGGGTCCGCGACCTCATCTCGTGTGACCAGCCACGGGCCAATCGGACCGAACGTATCTGCCGATTTACCCTTTACCCACTGGCCCGAGCGGTGCAGCTGAAAGTCACGTTCGGACAGGTCATTAATCACGCAATACCCGGCCACATGGTCCATCGCCTGCGCTTCCGAGACATATTTGGTCGCTTTGCCGATAACGACGCCCAGTTCAACCTCCCAGTCCGTTTTGACCGAGCCCCGCGGGATTTCGACAGTGTCGTTGGGTCCGATGATAGCCGAGGTTGCCTTGAAAAAAATCACCGGCTCTTGCGGCAGTTCCATACCGCTTTCTGCCGCGTGGTCAGCGTAGTTCAGGCCGATGCAGATGAATTTACCGACCTGTCCAACGCAGGCGCCAATCCGGGGATCACCCTCGACCAATGGAAGGCTGTGTGGATCGATCTGACGCAGTTTGGCCAGACTTTCATCGCTCAGCGAATCGCCCGAGATGTCATTCATCACACCGGACAGGTCGCGGATCGCACCATCACTGTCTAGAAGACCGGGTTTCTCCGCACCCGCAGCACCATAGCGTAGAAGTTTCATTCAAGGGTCCTTTTCCACTCAGATCGTCCAGCCGCCGTCGATGGCAAAGGGCTGTCCTGTTGTGTATCGGCTGGCGTCGCTGGCCAGATAGAGAGCCAGTTCCGCAATCTCGTCCGCAGTACCGATCCGACCCATCGGCTGACGGGCAATGAAATCAGTCATGGCCTGATCATAATCCCCGGTGGCGCGCAGTCGATCATGCAGGCTGGGGCTGTCGACAGTCCCCGGGCAGATCGCATTGCAGCGGATGCCTTGTGTCACATAGTCGGATGCAATCGATTTGGTCAGGCCGATCACGGCCGCTTTTGAGGCGCAGTAAGCGAACCGGTTCGGCACACCCTTTATCGACGATGCGACCGAGGACATGTTGATGATCGATCCGCCACCATTCTCCAGCATTCCCGGCAGGGTCAGCCGGATCAGCCGGTACATCGCCTTAACGTTCAGATCGAAACTGAAATCCCAATCGGACTCTTCGCATTCAAGGATCGAACCCGAAGCCACATAACCGGCACAGTTGAACAGAGCGTCGAGTACCGGCAGATTATCCACCGCCGCTCGCACGGCATCGGCGTCTGTAACGTCAAGTTTTAAGGCGCTAACGCCATCGATTGCGTCCAGCTCGACCAGAGAAGCATCGTTGATGTCGCTGGCAATTACTTGGGCGCCTTCGGCGGCGAAAAGTTCGGCTGTGGCGCGGCCAATGCCCTGACCCGCAGCGGTGATCAGGGCAGTTTTGCCGGACAGCCGGTTGGAGGGGTTGGATAACGCCATAACTGTCCTCATACTTTCTCAGGCAAAAGATCTGCGGGAATGTCCTGATAGCAGACCGGGCGCAGGAAGCTGCGAATTGACAGGGTTCCGACCGATGTAGTGCCGAAGTTGGTCGATGCCGGTTGGTGACCGCGAAGAACCATGCTGTCGTAGACCTCGACCTCGGTGGGAAAGCCGCTGGCCAGCAGGCGATCGGCCTTGCGTTCCAGGACAGGCTGCAACGCACGGGCGGCGTCACGATCAGCGTCGCCCATGTGAAGGGTGCAGGTCAACTGACCCTCGACTGCGCGGGCGTCGATCTCATCTGCGATTGCGTGCAGCGGGGCGGCACGTTCAGCGCGCGAAGACCAGCCGAACGTGGCAAAGGCGTCTTCTGCCGCCGTAACGGCCGCGTCTACATCCGCCGGCGTGCCGATGGCAAAGTCATGGCTAGAGCCATGGGCAGGGTCCGAGGAAAAGGTGGTTTCCGAGCCAACCCAATTGCCTGCGATCTGGTGTATTCCGGTCAACATTTGCAGGTCTTTCTTAAATCAGGCCGCGATGGGCAATGTTTCGCATCAGGTGGGAAGCCCCGAACTGCCACTCGGGGCATTCGGTGGACAGTCGCACCGTGTTGGTCAGTGCGCCCAGCTGGTCATTTGCAATTGTCACGATATCTCCCAGTTTGTGGGTGAACTCGCCGTCCGGTGTATCGCGGTCTTGTGTGGGTGCAAAGAGGGTTCCCAGAAACGGCATCAGCCCGTCAGGGTATTGGTGATGCCGCCCAATCGTTTGTCACGCCAGATCATCGCGTTGGGCAGTGGCGGCTGGATGACGCGTGCTATTCCCCAGTGCCCCGTGGGCATCGGTTATGAAACCTCCACAGGAACCATCGATGCGGTCATGGGTGAAGAAGTACCGCCGCTGATCGACACCGGGTTCAATTATAATGATGTATCCTACGTCAGCGACCGCAAGATTTCCGCTGCTCTGTCCGTTTGAGACTACCAGTCACGGATGAATAGCCCGCCCTTTTGGCGGACCAGTTTTTGCTCTTGAAGGAGGTTAAAGCGCCATTGCTAATTATCCCAGTTTAGGTGTTCTCAACAGCCATCCGGTGATTGACAACGCTACGCAATTAGCAACTATCAGCCTGTTTCAACTGACATGCGGTGACAGGGCGATGCCTGTACCGGAGGTTGGAACACAAGTTCCTGTTCAAGTAATTTACGGCCAAAAAGCCGTAGCTAGAGGGCAATACATGGCGACTCAAGGCAAGATGGCAGCGGTTCTTCTGACCGGTCATGGCGGACTGGAAAAACTGGACTATCGCACTGATGTGACGATTCCCGAACCGGGCAAAGGCGAAGTGCAAATCCGTGTGACTGCAGCGGGGATCAATAACACCGATATCAACACACGGATCGGCTGGTATTCCAAAGTCGTGACCTCCGACACGGAATCGGGTGGTGCTGAAGGGTTCGACAAGGTGGATACCGACGATGCCAGCTGGTCCGGCATTCCACTGACCTTCCCGCGCATTCAGGGTGCAGATGTCTGCGGCTACATCACTGCGGTGGGAGAGGGCGTAGACCCGGAACGGATTGGACAGCGTGTTCTGGTGCAATCAATCCAACCGATCCGGGAGGCAGATCCGTTTACGTGCATCACCTATGGGTCGGAACTTGACGGCGGGTTTGCCCAGTTCGCCATCGCCAAGTCTGAATTCACACATGCCGTGCGCTGCAACTGGTCCGATGCCGAGCTCGCATCGATCCCCTGCGCCTATTCTACCGCCGAAAACATGCTGCATCGCGCATCTGTCGGGGCCGAGCGGGTCTTGATCTCGGGCGCGTCCGGCGGTGTCGGATCGGCAGCCGTTCAGTTGTGCAAGCGACGCGGTGCTTTTGTCATCGCGATGTCCTCGGCAGCCAAGGCGGATGAAGTGCACGCGCTGGGCGCGGATCAGGTGGTTGACCGGGATGCGGATCTGGTGGGTACACTGGGTGCCGGGTCTGTCGATGTGGTGATCGATTTGGTGGCTGGCCCGCAATGGCCTTCGTTTCTGGATGTTTTGCGCCGAGGCGGTCGCTATGCCACCGCCGGTGCGATCGCCGGACCGATCACACAGCTTGATGTCAGGTCGCTGTATCTGAAGGATTTGTCTCTATTCGGATCGACCTATCAGGCGGATGAGGTTTTTCCGAACCTTATCTCGTATATCGAAGGTGGTGAAATCCGCCCCGCTTTGTCTGCCACTTACCCCTTGGCCGAGATCGCCCAGGCGCAGGAAGATTTCCTGGCAAAGAAACACACAGGCAAACTGGTTTTGCTGCCGCCCGAGACCACACCATGAAGATCAGCCGCATCGAGCTTTATCAGGTGGAGCTGCCTTATTCAGGCGGGGTTTATCTTCTGTCCGGAGGGCGTGAGTATCACGGCTTTGACGCCACGATCGTTCGCATGGAAACGGATACCGGATTGGAAGGCTGGGGAGAAAGCACGCCTTTCGGGTCGACCTATATCGCCGCACATGCCCGCGGCGCTCGCGCCGGGGTCGAAGAAATCGCGCCCTGCCTTCTGGGCCGTGATCCCAGACAGCTGGACCGCATCAATGACGCAATGGACGAGGCTCTGGTCGGGCACAATCACGCCAAGACTGCGCTGGACATCGCGTGTTGGGATATTTTCGGAAAGTCGGTCGACCTGCCGGTTTGCGAGTTGTTGGGCGGATCAACCGGCCACCGCATGCCGGTCATATCCTCGATCTATGCCGGTGATCCCGAAGACATGCGTGCCCGCGTTGCGGATCACCGGGCCCGTGGATATCTGGGCCATTCCGTGAAGATCGGAGCGTTGGATTCCGAAGGCGGCCCGGCGCTGGATGCAGAACGGATTTCGGCCTCGCTGGCGGACCGGCGACCGGGCGAATACTTCATTGTGGACGCCAATGGCGGTATGATCCCTGAGACCGCCCTGCGGATGCTCAGGTTGCTGCCGGAGGGTCTGGATTTCGTTCTTGAAGCCCCGTGTGCGTCATGGCGCGAAACGATCTCTCTGAGGCAGCGGTGTAACGTGCCGATTATTGTTGACGAGTTGGCGCAGCAGGATCAGGACGTCACTCAGATCGTTGCGCAGGACATCGCGGATGGGATCGGGTTGAAAATCTCGAAAGCAGGCGGCCTGACGCGCGGGCGCAGGCATCGCGATATCTGCCGGTCCGCAGGGCTGACAATCAGCGTTCAGGACACGGTTGGTTCGGCCATCGCCTTCGCGGGCATCGTTCATTTGGGCGCAACCGTCCCGGAACGTTATCTGCGTTGCGTGCTTGATTGTCGCGACATGGTCAAACTGGAAACCGCTGCGTTTGATGCGCCGGTCGTCGACGGTGGCGTGTTGGCCCCGCAGGTGCCCGGTCTGGGATTGACTGTAAAGACCGAAGCCCTCGGGGCTCCGGTCGCAACGTGGTCATAGTAGCATCGGGCCTGTCTCAGGCCCGGGCAACCCGGCACCAAACGGCGTCGTGATCGGACAATGGTTTGCCCTCTTCAGTCAGAGAGGACACGCGTCTTTTGTCCGAACAGATAAATCCGCGTGTGCAGAACCAGTCCAGACGCATCTGTCGGGTTGGATGCGGGGTGATCAGGCTGGGCCGCGTGGTCATGCCCTCGGGGGAACAGGCCCAGTCATAACCCCTGTTTTCAGCGATTTGAAACAAGGTTTCGTCCCGCCAGTCAAAGTCTGGGGGAATGTGGTTTCCGGTGTTCAGGTCTCCGCCGATAATCACCGGCATATCCGGGGCAAATTGGTCCATCATATCCAGCAGCGCATCAAACTGCGCAGCGCGATGAGCCGCGCCCGAGTTGCTCTCCAGGTGGGTCGAGACGACACAGACCGGGCCACTCTGACCTGGCAGGATCGCAGCCAGAGCCATTCTGCCTCCGACCCGAGGTTGCTCGGGATCGCCCGCGCCTTCGGTCATGAACCAGTGCCCATCTTCGTCCAGCCGCAACATCGCCAGCCGTTCAAACGGGACCGCGCTGAGGATGGCGTTGCCGTGCCAACCGCGGGCGTTGAAATCGTCGGTGCAATAGGGTCGCTCGGTCGGACCGCCAAGACCCAGTTCATGAAACTCGACCCCGTAGGCGTAGGTCATGCCCAAGGCGTGGGCCATATCTTCGGTCGTGTGGCGCTGAGATGTTCTGGCCATCCCATGATCCATTTCTGACAACAGCACAACCTGCGGCGCGAAAGGGGCGATATGGTTGGCGCTTTCCTCAGGGAACAGACAGCGTTCGAGATTCCAGGCCACAACCGAAATCTCATGCGGCAGAGCGGTTTCCTGAGTTTCACCACCCGTCTGCAACAGGTTCATCGCGGGTAAATCAGCCAGCAATGCGCGGTGGGCCTGCGCGGTACGCGGCGCAGCCAGAATGCGCTGGCGCTCGGCTTCCGAGACCAGCGGCAAAGTCGAAACAGCGTGGGTCACAGGCGTTTTCCGGTCTCAGTTGCAAACAGCGACGCTGCGCCGGGTTTGACCGACAAGTTGGCCGGGCCGGGTGAGACTTCGGTATCCTTGCCTACGTGTACGGTCAGTTTTTCCTGCCCGATCGAGGCGTGCAACAGGCGGTGAGCGCCCAGCTCCTCGATAATGTCGATCGTGATGGACAGCGGTCCGGCCGGGTCCAGCAACAGGTCTTCGGGTCGGATGCCAAGGGTCACCGGGCCATCGGTCGGCGCACCTTCGGTGATGTGGGTGTCGGCAAAACGCACTGCGCCACCGCTGGCTTGCGCGTTCAGCAGGTTCATCGGCGGCGCACCCATGAAGGCCGCTACAAAGGTCGACGCCGGGGCGTGGTAGACCTCGGCCGGGGTCCCGATCTGTTCGATCTTGCCGCTGTTCATGACGATGATGCGGTCGGCCATGGTCATGGCTTCGACCTGATCGTGGGTGACGTAGATCGAGGTCACGCCCAGACGTCGTTGCAGCGCCTTGATCTCGATCCGCATCTGGTTGCGCAGCTTGGCGTCCAGATTCGACAGCGGCTCGTCAAACAGGAACAATGCAGGGTCACGCACGATGGCCCGGCCCATCGCCACCCGTTGCCGCTGACCACCCGACAGTTGTGAAGGCTTGCGGTCGAGATATTCATCAAGGTTCAGCAGCGCTGACGCCTCGGCCACCTTGCGGTCAATTTCACCTGCCGGAGTTTTGCGGTTCCTCAGGCCGTAAGCGATGTTCTTGCGAACTGTCATATGCGGGTAAAGCGCATAATTCTGGAACACCATCGCGATATCGCGGTCGGCAGGATCGACATTGTTTACCTCACGCTCGTCAATGCGCAGAGTACCTTCGGTGATGTCTTCGAGCCCCGCGATCATGCGCAGCAAGGTGGATTTGCCGCAGCCGGATGGACCAACCAACACCACGAACTCGCCATCGTCGATGTGGAAGCTCGACGGCGTGACGGCCTCGAACCCGTTGGGATAGAGTTTGCGGATAGAGTTCAGGGAAACCTGAGCCATAGGTAGTATTCCTTACTTGTCGGATTCCGTAAGGCCCTTGACGAACCAGCTTTGGAAGAAAATGACGACGAAGACCGGTGGGATGATGGCGATGAATGCCAGCATGTTTGCGCGGCCGTATTCGGGGATGTTGGTACCCTCAAGGTCCTGCGTGATCTGCTTGATCCCGCGGACAAGAGTGAACATGTCTTCTTCGGTGGTGATCATGGTCGGCCACAGATACTGGTTCCAGCCGAAGACGAACATGATGATGAACATCGCGGCGATCATCGTCCGGCTGAGCGGCACCAGTATGTCGATAAAGAATTTGACAGGTCCCGCACCGTCGATACGAGCGGCCTCGACCAGCTCCTCGGGGACCGAACGGTAGTATTGCCGGAAAAAGAACGTCGCCGTGGCCGAAGCGATCAACGGAATGATCAGACCCTGATAGGTGTTCAGCATACCGAGTTTCTGGATTACTTCGTATGATGGCAGGATACGCACCTCGAGCGGCAAAAGCAGCGTGGTGAAGATGATCCAGAACGCCAGCGTGGCGAACCGCAAGCGGAAATAGACGATGGCATAAGCTGCCATCATTCCGATCACGATTTTACCGACTGCAAAACCTATACCAAGGATGAACGAGTTGATCAGCATGCTGGTTCCGGTGTTCTTGCCGGAAAAGCCCGATGCTTCGAACATGGCCTTATCGAAGTTGGGACCCAACTGATCGCCGATCTGCAGGGTCGGGCCGGTCTTGATGACCTCGACATCCGGCATGGTGGTCATCTGCAGCAGCACGATCAACGGCAGCAGCATGAACAGAGAGCCAAGGATCAGCACCAGATGGTCGCCGATATCGCTCAACCGGACCCCGCGCTTGGATGCGGTCGGGGTCGAGGTCTCGACGCTTTGGGCGGTATGAACATGTGTCATGGCGAAACCTCAGGTATAGTGGATACGACGTTCGACCAGCCGGAACTGGAAGACGGTCAGGGCCAGGACCAGCACCATCAGGATAACCGATTGCGCCGACGAACCACCTAGGTCGTTGCCGCGGAACCCGTCCACATAGACCTTGTAGACCAATGTCATCGGGTTGTTGCCCGGCTCGCCCTTCACCAGCGTATCAATGACGCCGAACGTGTCGAACAGAGAATAGGTGATATTGATGATCAGCAGGAAGAACGCGGTCGGCGCCAACAGTGGGAAGGTTACATCCCAGAAGCGACCCATGGCCGAGCCATTGTCGATCAAGGCCGCTTCGCGCACGGAGCGCGGTATGGATTGCAAGCCAGAAAGGAAGAAGATGAAATTGACGGGCACCTGTTTCCAAACCGAGACGATGATCATGGCAGATGCCGTGTCGAAGTAGTTGACGCCCAGCTTGAAGTCCCAGCCGAATTTTTTGACAAATTCGGTCAGGGGCCCCCAGCTTTGGTCGAACATGATCAGGCCGATGAATCCAGCAACCGGAGGAGCGACCGCGTAGACCCACATCAGCAGTGTTCGATAGCTGCGCGCGCCGCGAATGACCTTGTCCGCCTTGACGGCCAGCAGCAATGCCAACGCAAGTGAAAAGAACGTGACCAGCAAGGTGAAGATCACCGTGAACCATGCAATGCGGCGGTATTCGGAATTTGCCGCCAGGTCGGTGTAGTTGTCAAAACCAACGAAGGTCGACCCAAATCCGAACGGGTCCTGCAAGAACATAGACGATTGGATCGCATGTGCTGCGGGCCAATAGAAGAAGACCGCAATGATTATCAGCTGAGGCAGCAGCAACAGAATTGGCAGCCATTTCGTGTCAAAGCCTGCGCGCTTCATGCGGGCCTTCCTTTCATTTAATAAGGGCGGCGACCACAGATGCCTGCGGCCGCCGCGCCCGTTCAGGATATCAGATTACCCTTGGGTTTTCGAGAAACGCTCGAGCAGCTGGTTGGCTTCGGTCTCGATGTTCTGGAATGCATCTTCAACCGAGGTTTCGCCGGTCAGGATGCGGCCATACTCACGGTTCATCACGTCGCGGATCTGAACATAAAAGCCCATGCGATAGCCTTTGGTGTTGTCACCGGCTGGCAGCGACAGCTGGTTGATGCCGATCTCGGCGGCGGGCATTTTTTCATAGTGACCGTCGGATTTGGCCAGCTCATACGCAGCTTCGGTGATCGGAACGTAACCGGTTTCCTTGTGCCAGAAATACTGGGTTTCAGGCGAGGTCAAGAATTCGAAGAATGCAGCTGTGGCTTCGTTTTCCTCGGCAGGCTTACCCGCCATCGCGAACAGAGCGGCGCCACCGATGAAGGTTTGCTTGGGCTCAGTCGTTACCGCTTCCCAATAAGGCAGGTAGGTGGCCGAGAATTCGAACGGCAGGTCTTTCTTGGACAGGCCGCCGAAGGAACCGGATGAGCCCAACCAGATTGCAACTTTGCCTTCTTCGAACGGTGTTTGGTTGTCACCCCAACCGGTGCCGAACCATTCGAAATAGCCGTTCTTCTGCCAGTCCTGAACAGCGTTGAAATGCGCCTTGATGGCATCGTTGTTCACCAGAATCTGCGTGTCGACGCTGTCATAACCGTTGTTGTTGGTGGCAAACGGCAAGTCGTGGCGCGACATGAAGTTTTCGGTGAAGATCCACGGCAGGTGCGACTGCGACAGGCCAGTATATCCGGCCTCTTTCAGTGCGGGCGCGGTGACGGTCTGGAACTCTTCCCAGGTTTTCGGCGGGGTCACACCGGCTTTTTCCAGCGCATCCACATTGTAATACATGATGGGCGAGGACGAATTGAACGGCATTCCGATCATTTTGCCGTCACTGTCCGCGAAGAAATAGCGCACGCCTGAGATATAGTCTTCGATGTCGAAGGTCACGCCATTGTCTGTCAGCAGGTCCTGAACCGGGATGGTTGCACCCTTGGCGCCAATCACAGTAGCGGCACCGGCGTCGAACACTTGCAGGATGTTGGGCTGTTCACCAGCGCGGAAGGCAGCAATACCGGCCGTCAGGGCTTCTTCGTAGGTACCTTTGAACACTGGGGTGACGACGTATTCGTCCTGGCTGGCGTTAAAATCCGCAGCAATCTGGTTAACGGTTTCACCAAGTGCACCACCCATCGCGTGCCACAAGGTGATTTCGGTTTCCGCATATGCTGCGCCGGACAGCAGCGTCGCGGCTGCGGCAGTGGCGAGAGTCAGACGAGTCATTCTGTATCTCCGATCAAAGAAGCCCTGAGGGCATTTTGGGTTGATTTGGCCCGCAGTGACCTGCGACTCCAAAAGGTAAGCACGTGATTCCACGCCGAACTACTGAGCTAAACCTTTGAAAAAATTAATGGTTTTCAGCTCTGTTTTTCTTGCATGAACTCTGCACACGTGTTCACATACAGATGCACTGTAACGCGGCTGTGACGAATGTGAAGTATTTTAACGACATCGTACAAAAGACTGTGAGCATTTGAGATGAAACCCAAGACCGGAACTCGGACGAAACGGGTTACTGCCGAGGACGTGGCGAAACTGGCCGGATCTTCCCGTTCGGCTGTGTCGCGTGCCTTCACCCCAGGCGCTTATCTGAATACCGAAAAACGTAAGGCGATCCTGAAGGCAGCCGAAGAGCTGGGCTATCGCCCGAATGCACTGGCCGCCAGTTTGCAGGCAGGTGGATCGAATCTGGTTGCCATCTTCGTCGGTGAAATGCCCAACGAATACGATCAGGAGGTTCTCAGACACCTGACGACAGGGCTGTGCGGTGCGGGCCGGTGGCCCATCGTGATCGGCGGTACCGAAGATACATCTCGCGAGGCGGTTTCGAATGTGCTGCGCTATCCGCTCGAGGCGATCATCCTGCGGTCGGGTAGCCTGAACGAAGATATTGTGGAATCCTGCGGTAAATTGAGCATTCCGGTCATTTCCAGCGGTCGGCTGCTGAATGCGCCCGGGGTCGACAATGTGAGCTGTCGCAACGCCGAGGGAATGCGGCGCGGAACGGATGTGTTGCTGGACAAAGGACGAACCAGATTTGCGTATATTGGCGGGCCTGCCTATTTTGGCTCGTCACAGTGGCGGCGAAAAGGGCTTTGCGCGGCCCTGTCGGCCCGAAGCCTGTCGCTGATTGCCGAAGAAACCGGCGATTTCACTGTCCAAAGTGGATATGACGCTGCCGGTCGGCTTTTACTGTCAGCCTCAATGGATGCGTTGGTTTGTGCAAATGATGCCATGGCAATCGGGGCGATGACAGCGCTGCGTGAAAGCGGACTTAGGGTTCCCGAAGATGTCTCGGTGCTGGGATTCGATGACATAGCTATGGCCGCTTGGCCCGCGTTTTCGCTGACCACGTTGCGCAACCCGATCCCGGAACTGGTTGAAGCGGTGATCGGTTTGTTGGACCGCCGCGCAGAAGATCCCGGCAAGCCCGAGGAAGAAGTACTGTTGGATCCCGAGCTAATCCTACGTAGCAGCCACTAATTGGAAAGCTTCGGCATAATGCCGAAAATACCGCCGTTATGACGCAAATGTCCGTGATTTCGTCAAGATACACGCTGCTTTTCGAACAGGTTTTCCTCCATATTCAAGAAAAACGGATAATGGAGGCACGTTTTGAACTGGAATGTTTGTGTCGTTGGCGCCGGTAAAATCGGACAGATGATTGCGACCCTGCTGAAGGGATCACCGAACTACCGAGTGACTGTAGCGGATCATGACCTGAAGGCGTTGGGCGAGATCGCCAAGATGGGCGTGGGCACTAAACAAATCGACGCCAAAAACGAAGAGGGGCTGACCGCAGGTCTGGCCGGTTTTGATGCAGTGATTTCAGCCGCGCCGTTTTTTCTGACGCCGGCCATTGCCAAGGCAGCCAAAGAGGCAGGCGCGCATTACTTCGATCTGACCGAAGACGTGGCCGCAACGAACGCCGTGCGCAAGCTGTCAGAAGACAGCGATACGGCCTTTATGCCGCAATGTGGACTGGCGCCGGGCTTTGTCGGCATCGCGGGGGCTGCCCTGGCAGCGGAATTTGACGAAATCGACAGCCTGCATATGCGGGTTGGTGCACTGCCGCTCTACCCGACCAACGCGTTGAAATACAATCTGACATGGTCGACCGACGGCCTGATCAACGAGTATTGCAATCCCTGTGATGCCATCGTGAACGGTGAACTGGTCAAGACCGCTCCGCTGGAGGATTACGAAGTTCTGGGCCACGATGGTGTGGAATACGAATGCTTCAATACCTCGGGCGGTCTGGGCACTTTGCCTGAAACGCTGGAGGGCAAAGCGCGCGCCGTATCCTACCGCTCGATCCGGTATCCGGGCCATTGCGACATCCTGAAACTGTTGCTTCGTGATCTGGGGCTGGAACGCCGTCGCGATCTGTTGAAAGAGATTTTCGAAGCCGCATTGCCGCGCACCGATCAGGACGTTGTGCTGGTCTACTGCACGGCCAAAGGTAAGATCGAAGGCGAATTGCGCGAGAAGTCCCTGATCAACAAATCCTTTGCGCGAGAATTCAACGGACAGGTCTGGAGCGCCATTCAGGTCACGACTGCAGCAGGTGTGCTGGGCGTGGTCGATCTGGTGCGCACCGGGGCGCTGCCATCCAAAGGGTTTGTCCGGCAGGAGCAGGTGAAACTTGCCGACTTCCTCAATACAGAATTTGGCCAGCTTTATCGTGCTGGTGATGTGACCCAACAGAACAAGGCGGCCTGAGATATGAAAGACGTAGTGATGACAGCTGAAGCAACCCTTGCGAAATTAGATCTCACTCAAGAGGAACTGACCGGCGGCACACTGCGGGTGACCTCACCCATCGATGGCAGTTTGCTGGCCGAAGTACATGAGACCCCTGTCACTGACATGGACGCCATCTTTGCCCGTGCCAAAGCGGCGTTCAAAGAATGGCGGGTTGTTCCCGCCCCACGGCGTGGTGAGCTGATCCGGCTGCTCGGTGAAGAACTGCGCGCCGCCAAGGATGACCTGGGTGCGCTGGTCAGTTGGGAGGCAGGCAAGATCACGTCCGAAGGACTGGGCGAAGTGCAGGAGATGATCGATATCTGTGACTTCGCTGTCGGCCTGTCACGCCAGCTTTATGGCCTGACCATCGCCTCCGAACGCCCCGGCCACCGGATGATGGAGACCTGGCATCCCGCGGGTCCGGTTGGCGTGATCTCGGCCTTCAACTTTCCTGTTGCGGTCTGGTCGTGGAACGCCGCTCTGGCGCTGGTCTGTGGTGATCCGGTGATCTGGAAACCGTCCGAGAAGACGCCGCTGACAGCGATGGCCTGTCAGAAAATCTTTGAGCGCGCGCTGGCGCGGTTTGGTGATGCGCCGGACGGCTTGCTGCAAACCCTGATTGGCGGGGCGGCGCTGGGCGAGGCGCTGGTGGCCAGCGAGGATGTCCCGGTGATCTCGGCCACCGGGTCGACCCGCATGGGCCGGGCGGTAGCACCGATCGTGGCGCAGCGGTTTGGCAAATGTATTCTGGAACTGGGCGGCAACAATGCGATGATCGTCGGTCCCTCGGCCGATCTGGAAATGGCGGTGCGCGCGATTGTGTTCTCGGCCGTGGGTACCGCAGGCCAACGCTGTACCACGCTGCGTCGCCTGATCGTGCATAAATCGATCAAAGGTGAACTGGTTGCGCGTTTGAAAAAGGCATATGCGGGGCTGCCGATCGGAGATCCGCTGGCCGAAGGCACACTAATTGGTCCGTTGGTGGATGAAGCATCCGGGGTTGCGATGACATCCGCACTGAAGGCCGCCGAGGCCGAGGGCGGCACTGTTTTCGGAGGCAATCGTGTGACCGAAGGTGTTCCTGCAGGCGTCTATATGGAACCGGCGATCGTCGAAATGCCCGGACAAACCGAGACGGTGAAAACCGAGACCTTTGCTCCGATCCTTTATGTGATGGGGTACGACGATTTTGATCAGGCGCTGGAAATCCAGAATGATGTACCGCAAGGCCTGTCCTCTTGCGTGTTCACCCTGAACATGCGTGAGGCGGAAAAGTTCCTGACAGCTGCCGGTTCGGATTGTGGGATCGCCAACGTCAATATCGGCCCGTCGGGTGCCGAGATCGGTGGAGCCTTCGGCGGTGAAAAGGAAACTGGCGGGGGGCGTGAAAGCGGCTCGGACGCGTGGAAAGCCTATATGCGTCGTCAGACCAATACTGTGAACTACTCGGCCGAACTGCCGCTTGCACAAGGCGTCAAGTTCGATATCTGACCCCTATGACCCGGCGGTGTCCGACAAAGTCGCCGGGTCTTAATCCGAGAACAGGTATTCCAACTGCATGATGGCCTGCGCCTTATCGGTGGCGACCCCGAGAAACTTGGCGACTGCGATTTCGTTGTCGGCCTTTGGTGCCGACTGACGCAAACGCAAGTACCCATCGAACCCTGCGCCCCGGATCTGCTCGGATTCATAGGTGATATCGTTACGGATGGTGGGCAGCAGGCGCTCGACCGTCCGGACGGGGCTGGCCTCTCCGGCCAGACCAACGCGCCGCGCGTGACCGATCAGATAGTCGTCGGAATAATCACACTCGATTTCAAGCACATGTGTCCGGGCCTGATCCGCGCAAAAGTCTTGAACAATGTCCAAATTCGACGGATCCAGGCAGATCACCAGCCGATCCGAATTGAAGTGGTCAAACAACATCTGCACAAGGGCCCGGCGATGACGAGAACGTTTGGTTAGGGTCGTTTCGATCCCCCCCAGATCAGGCAGGGGTGTTTCCAGTTCATTGAACAGATACTCGACGCAGGGAATATCGGTTTCAGACACGATCTGACCGACCAGCCGCTTGGCCACGTGCCATTTTTTGCAGACGATCAAATATAAGTCCCGCTCAGATCCGAGCGTGTTCGCGGCCTCCCAGAACCGTCTTGCATAGCGCCGCCCGACACGCCCCCGACCGCTGAGAAAACTGTAGAGGTTGCGCCCTTCGTCCGATACCTGAAACGTGATCCCTTCGCTGGCGTATAGCTTACCAAGCCGGTCTTTTAGCTCATGCGCCTCGGCGCTGATCTTCCGCGCAAAGATGTAGTCCTGACCCAGCAACATATCGTAGTGGTCGTTATAGAACGTGACCGGCATCCCGTAGTCAGAGAACATCAAGAACGTCAGCGTGCGGTTTTCGATTTCCGCTCTTGGGATCAGGTGTCGGACCAGCGTTTGAAAAAAAGTTTCATCTGGGATCCAAGTGGTCGAGAAAAACCGAACCACATCCCGTCTCTGGCGTAGAAAGGCGAGAATCATCTCGATCGTCTGGCGGCGCAGGCACCACCACTGGCTACCGATCATGACTTGTATGTCCGCAGGTATCTCTCGGGTCAGGCCCAAACGCTTTTGCATTTCATAGGCCGCGTAGAACCGGCGGCTCTGGGTGCGTTCGTTAAAATAGTGGCGATAGATCAGCCGGTCTTCTTTCATACCGGTCTTGATCCAGTTGCTTTCGAAGAAATCGTAGCTTTCTACGAAATCCTTGTCGTTCTCATCGAGAAATCGATGGGTGTATTCCGCTGTCTTGATTGCCATGCAATCGCCGGACAACATGTAGAAATGCGTGGCGCGGGGAAAGGCCTCGACCGCTGCCTGAATCGCGTAAAGTGTTGCCTGAACCAGAGACCATTCCCCCCAGCCGCATTTGGTCCGGTTGGAGGCGAGGGTAACATTTGGATTGTCATTCAGCGCGTCACGAATACGCGCATAGTCTACTGCCCCGGCGCGTGCATCGAAATGGATGGCCATGCAGTCGCCGGCAGCGGTCAGTTGCTCTGCCTGCGCGATGATTGCGTCAGGGTTTTTGTGGCACAACAAAATATAGGCAACCTTTGCCATAGAGGTCCGCAATTCCCGTTTCTGCTCGTTTCCAACCGTGATACTGAGGATGAACGATTGAATAAACAGAATTTTTTTGGTTCTTTTACATCGAATGCCGGAGTATCGGCCTGAGACCGAACCGGCGAAGGAGGCGCAGCGAATGGGTTTTCCCGGGACATGGATGACCGAAAGCCAAAGCATGGTTTATCGCGTGGTGCCCAAATGTGCCTGCTCGACCATCGGGCAGATCATGTACTACTCCGATCACGGACAGTTCTTTGATGGCGATATCCATGATGCGCAGGATGGTATGCACAAATGGGCCTTTGATGGCAGTCAGGATGTTATTGCCAGGAATGTGCGGTCGCATGAGTCCTTTACGTTCACCTGTGTCCGCAATCCCTATACTCGCATCCTCAGCTCCTTCTTTGACAAGATCTGCGGTATTCAGCGAAACGGAAAACGCTATCGCGGCAATCTGGTGCCGACGCTGATTTACAACTACGGCATCGAAGTTGGCGGGGAAGACGGGAAGGGCGAGTTTGACCAGATCGCCAGCTTTCGCCGGTTTCTGCTGTTTGCCCGAGATACGATCCGTTGGCGGCGTCCGATGGATCCTGATATTCACTGGTCGGCCATGTCAGGCCATGTTTCAACGCTGATCGTGAATGGGGGACGGTACGATCGCATCTTCTGGACCGAGAAGTTCAATGACGGGATGCGGGGCGTATTGGAAGATCTCGATACGGCACACCCTGTGACCTTGTCTGAGATTCCACGTTTCAACGAATCCGAAGGCCACGGTCCCAAGCGGGCGCATCCGGTTGAGGATTACTTTGACGACCTTTCGATGCATTTGGTTTATGAGATCTACAAGAAAGATTTCGAGCTGTTCAAATACGATTTCGAAAATCCTGCAAACAAGATGCCGGTCGGAGAGATCGATCTGGATGAAGTTCACGCCAAACTGGGTGACTAAGAATCGGGTGGGGGCTCCCGCCAATCGTCAAAGTCTCTGACGAGACATCTCCTCTTGTTGGGCCCGGCGCCGCGCTTTTGCGCGGCGCCGGGCCCAAGTCCGAAAGCGGTGTCGGCAAAGCCGATGGCGCATATCGGACGCGGGAGTGTTCCCGGTTGTTTATTCTCAGACCTGGCGCACGGCCCCTTTTGCCGCGCTGGTAGTGAGTTTGGCATAGGCTTTGAGCGCCGTTGAAACCTTGCGCTTACGCGGCTCAGCCGGGTGCCAACCCTTCTCGTCCTGCTCTTCGCGCCGCTCGAACAATTCCTCATCCGATACGGCCAGATGAATGGTGCGGTTGGGGATGTCGATCTCGATCGTGTCGCCAGTTTTCACCAGTCCGATCTCACCGCCTTCTGCGGCTTCGGGGGATACATGGCCGATAGACAGACCCGATGTGCCGCCCGAGAAGCGGCCATCGGTCAGTAGAGCGCAGGCTTTGCCCAGACCTTTGGATTTCAGATACGAGGTCGGATACAGCATCTCTTGCATTCCCGGTCCACCGCGTGGGCCTTCATAACGAATGACTACTACGTCGCCCTCTTTCACCTTGCCGGTCAGAATATCGTTCACCGCCTGGTCCTGGCTTTCGCAAACATAGGCCGAACCGGTGAATTTCAAGATGTTCTCATCCACCCCGGCCGTTTTCACGATGCAGCCTTCGCGCGCAATGTTTCCAAACAGAACTGCTAGGCCACCATCCTGACTGAATGCGTGTTCCTTGGATCGGATCACGCCGTTTTCGCGGTCGGTGTCCAGTTCCTTGAAGCGGTTCGATTGGCTGAACGCCTGCGTGGTGCGCACACCGCCCGGCGCTGCCTTGAACAAGTCCTGTGCTTTGGGATTGTTTGCAATCTTGATATCCCAATTGGCAATCGCTTCGCCCATCGTGGCGGAATGGACCGTGCTGCACTCTTCGTGAAGCAATCCCGCCCGGCTGAGCTCACCCAGAATCGAGAAGATACCACCGGCCCGATGAACGTCTTCCATATGTACGTTTTCGGTGTTCGGTGCGACTTTACACAAACACGGTACCTTGCGGCTGAGGTGGTCCATATCACTCATGTTGAAGTGAACCTCTCCCTCATGCGCAATAGCCAGAAGGTGCAGAACGGTATTGGTCGATCCGCCCATGGCGATGTCCAAGCTCATCGCGTTCTCGAATGCCTCAAATGTGGCGATTTCACGTGGCAGGAAGCCTTTTTCGTCCAGATCGTAGTGTCGCTTGGTGATCTCGACGATCCGGCGCCCGGCTTCAAGAAACAGCTCTTTGCGGTCTGCATGTGTCGCCAGTGTCGAGCCGTTGCCCGGCAGTGCGAGGCCCAGAGCCTCGGCCAGACAGTTCATCGAGTTGGCAGTGAACATGCCCGAACACGATCCGCACGTGGGGCAGGCGTTTTCCTCGATATGCTGGACTTGTTCGTCGGTAAACCTGTCATCAGCTGCGGCGACCATGGCGTCGACCAGGTCGATCTTTTTGGCGTCCAGATCGGCGATGTCGATCTTGCCGGCCTCCATCGGCCCGCCCGAAACAAAGATCGCCGGGATGTTCAGGCGCATCGCGGCCATCAGCATACCAGGAGTGATCTTGTCACAGTTCGAGATACAGACCATCGCGTCCGCGCAATGGGCGTTGACCATGTATTCGACGCTGTCCGCGATGACTTCGCGCGACGGCAGCGAATACAGCATTCCGTCGTGACCCATGGCGATTCCGTCATCGACGGCGATCGTGTTGAACTCTTTCGCGACACCGCCTGCGGCCTCTACCTCGCGCGCAACCATCTGGCCCAGATCCTTCAGATGGACGTGCCCCGGTACAAATTGGGTGAACGAGTTGACGATGGCGATGATCGGCTTGCCGAAATCGTCGTCGCCCATGCCTGTTGCGCGCCACAGACCGCGGGCACCGGCCATGTTGCGGCCATGGGTAGAAGTTCTGGATCGGTACATTGGCATGATGCTGTTTCCCTTTTGCCCCGGTTGCGATATGCGGGATGCGTACGTTATAGCGCACGTAGCACATGTGCGTTATAACGTACAATAGAATTTGCAGAGCGCAGGCATGGAAACGGAAGACATTACACTGAAACTAAGGGACGTGCGGGCCGCCTCGGGGCTGAGCCTGTCCAAGGTCGCCGAAATGACGGGTGTCAGCAAAGCCATGCTGGGCCAGATCGAACGCGGCGAATCCAGCCCGACGATTGCGACTCTTTGGAAAATCGCAAAGGGGTTTCAATTGCCGCTAAGCGCTTTGATTGGGTCGTCGGCTATGCGCGATCCTGCAGACGCGTCGGTGTTTCGCACCGTAACCTTTCCCGGCAGCATCGAAGTAAAGATCGTTTTCCCGTTCGATCCAGCCCTGGGGGCCGAGACGTTTCACGTTGAACTTGCCCCGAACCAAAGTCACGAGTCCGCCGCCCACGCCGCCGGTGTGACCGAAGAGGTCTTTGTGCTTAACGGCGCGCTGGACATATTACGGGATGGGGAATGGGTGCCGCTGCACGCAGGGCAGGGACTTCGCTTTTCCGCCGACCTGCCGCATGGCTACCGTGCTGGCGATCAGGGGGCGGCTTTCCTCAACATGCATCACTATTCGCAACAGGCAGAATTTTCAGAGCAGAATCGAAAGCTCTCATGACCGCATTTTGGGACAGCCTGACATTTGTGGACGCCATCGGCTCTTGCGGAGCGCTGATTGTCGTTGCCGCTTATTTTGCGACGCAAATGCGGTTGATGAACTCTGACGATCTGGCCTTTCCGGCGTTCAACCTGCTGGGTTCGGTTCTGATCGTTTTTTCGCTGCTGCAAAACTTCAATCTGGCTTCGATGCTGATCGAAGGGTTCTGGATTCTGATCAGCCTGATCGGGATCATTCAGTACTTCCGCCTGCGCGGTGCCAGATAAATCCCGTGTTGCAAGGGCGCTAGCGCTATCCAACCTTGAACCCCTATCCCACCGGGTATAGGAAATTTCCAAGCGCGATTAGGGGAGGCATTGATGCAGGACGATCCAAAAACCCTCGTTTCCACCGAATGGCTTGCGGCCCATCTAAAGGATCCGGATCTGCGGATTCTGGATGGGTCTTGGCATCTGCCGCAGCAAGGGAGGGACGCAAAGGCCGAATACGACGCCGGTCATATTCCCGGGGCGCGGTTCTTTGACATCGACGAGGTCTCCGATCACCGCTCGGACCTGCCACACATGGTGCCGCCGGTCGAGAAATTCATGTCGCGCCTGCGCGCGATGGGCGTGGGGGATGGCCATCAGGTTGTCGTCTATGACGGAGCCGGGCTGATGTCGGCTGCGCGCGTGTGGTGGTTGTTCCGGTTGATGGGGCAGGAAAACGTTGCTGTACTGGATGGCGGGCTGCCCAAGTGGCAGGCTGAAGGCCGAGAGATTGAGGACTTGCCACCCGTCATCCGTGATCGACACATGACTGTTCGGGTTCAGAACCATCTGGTGCGGGACGTGACGCAGGTCTCGGCCGCAGCCAAGCTGGCGGATCATGAGATTATCGACGCCCGTTCTTCTGGCCGGTTTGCCGGAGCAGAGGTAGAGCCCCGCGCGGGTCTGCGCTCTGGTCATATTCCGGGGTCGCGAAACGTGCCGTTCGGCACTTTGTTGAACAAGAATAACACGATGAAGTCGCCTGACGAATGCCGCGCCGTGTTTGAAAGTGCGGGAGTGGACCTGTCGAAACCGGCAATCACATCCTGTGGCTCGGGCGTGACCGCCGCGATCCTAAGCCTTGCGCTCGAGCGCATGGGCAAGAAAGACCACTCGCTTTATGACGGCTCCTGGGCTGAATGGGGTGCCTTCCCAACCCTGCCCGTCGCAACCGGAGAGAACTGATGTTCGAATTTCTCAAACCTCAGCCCGCTGACAAGATTCTGGCGCTGATGCAGATGTACCGTGAGGATCCACGTGATCAGAAGATCGATCTGGGTGTGGGTGTCTACAAGAACGCCGAGGGCATCACCCCGGTCATGCGTGCGGTCAAAGCGGCCGAGCAGCGTATTTTAGAAGAGCAGGAAACCAAGGCATATACCGGCCTTGCGGGTGATCCGGCTTATGCGGATGCGATGATTGGGCTGATCCTGGGCGCTTCGGTTCCGCGCGGCAACATTGCCGCCGTAGCGACACCCGGTGGTACCGGTGCCTGCCGTCAGGCGTTCGAGATGGTCCGCATGGCCAACCCCTCGGCCCGCGTCTTTGTGTCAAACCCAACCTGGCCGAACCACCTGTCGATCCTGAATTATCTGGGCATCGAGACGGTTGCTTACCGCTATTTTGACAGCGAAACCCGTGGTGTTGATTTCGACGGGATGATCGAGGACCTAAAGACCGCCAATGCAGGCGACGTCGTTCTGCTGCACGGTTGCTGCCACAACCCGACAGGCGCAAACCTGAATATGGTGCAGTGGCAAGAGGTCGTGAACCTGATCAATGCGTGTGGCCTGGTGGCCATGATCGACATTGCCTATCAGGGCTTTGGTGACGGCTTGGAAGAGGACGCGCTAGCTGTCCGTCTCGTCGCTTCGTCGGTTAAGGAATGCCTGATCGCGGCTTCTTGTTCAAAGAACTTTGGTGTCTATCGCGAACGCACCGGTCTGCTGATGGCTGTCAGCTCTGATGCGGGTCAAACCGCACTGAATCAAGAGACACTCGCGTTTCTGAACCGCCAGAATTATTCCTTCCCGCCGGATCACGGCGCGCGGGTGGTAACGACAATTCTGATGGACGACGCTCTGCGAGCAGACTGGGCTGCCGAATTGGAAGAGGTCCGATTGTCCATGCTGGGTCTGCGTCAGGATCTGGCGGATGAACTTCAGCGTCTGAGCGGCTCGGATCGCTTCGGGTTCATTGCCCAGCACCGAGGTATGTTTTCACGTCTGGGCGCGGCACCGGAACTGGTGGAAAAACTGCGGAATGATCACGGCATCTACATGGTCGGCGACAGCCGTCTGAACATTGCTGGCTTGAATGCGAATACCGTGCCGATCCTGGCCAAGGCGATTGTCGACGTCGGCGTCTGACGGCGCCACTAAAGGATTTATGGGCCGCCTTTGGGCGGCCTTTTTTGTTTCGTTCGATTTTCGTCGGCGAAAAAAGGGTTGATGACTTTTGATTTGGAATCGAGTTAACGGCAACTTCGAAACTCAACTCACGCGGGTATTGTGTGTTTGTATCTGCAGCTATATGTGCGTTTGGACGATTGAATAAATAGGAAAAAGAATGCCACACCTACCCTCTCATCATGAACTTATTGCTTGCGCAAATTTGATCGGATTTCCGAAAGCCGGGCGATATATTGCTGCTGTAAAAAATGGACGGATTGTCGGTGGTGAAAGAGAAGAAAGTGAAGGAACGCTCGAAATCCAAGCGTCCCAGATGCACCGTTCTTACACCGATGCAGATGAGTTCATTATCTTTGAGGTCGATGCTGACGGAAAAATAAACCCACTCCCACCGCTTTTCAGCAGTTAAGTCATCATCGGTTTGACCGCCGAACTGGCATTCAAGTCTTTGCTGAGTAATTAAAAGGCCTGAGTGAACCTTAGCGGTTTGCCAACCAGTACAGACTTGTCGTCATATGAAAAATGCCCGGGCGGAAAGCCCGGGCAGGTGTTTTATTGCGAGGGCTCGAAGAGTTCAGCCCTTCGAGAACTCAGGATATGCTTCCATACCCAGCTCGCCCATATCCAGGCCGTTGATCTCCTCTTCTTCGCCAACCCGCAGGCCAACAGTTGCCTTGAGGATCGAGAAGAGAACGAAGCTGACGACGAAGACGAAGATGCCGATCGCAGCAAAGCCGATGATCTGGGTCACGAAGGACGCGTCACCGTTGGTCCAGGCCACGATGAAGGTGCCCCAGAAGCCTGCGATCAGGTGAACCGGGATCGCACCGACCACGTCGTCGATTTTCATGCGATCCAGCATCGGAACAGTCAGAACCACGATCACGCCACCGATTGCACCGATGATCAGAGCCTGGAACAGCGACGGAGCCAGCGGTTCCGCGGTGATCGACACCAGACCGGCCAGCGCACCGTTCAGGACCATGGTCAGGTCGACCTTGCCGTACATCAGCTGCGTCAGGATCAGCGCGGCAACGGCGCCGGCAGCAGCGGCCATGTTGGTGTTGGCAAAGATGCGGCTGATGTCGGCCATGTCACCGATAGTGCCCATTGCCAGCTGAGAACCACCGTTGAAGCCGAACCAACCCAGCCACAGGATGAACGTACCCAGTGTTGCCAGCGCAAGGTTCGAACCCGGAATCGGCACAACCTTGCCGTCTTTGTTGTACTTACCGATACGCGGGCCCAGCACGATGGCACCGGCCAACGCTGCGAAACCACCAGCGGCGTGAACCAGAGTCGAGCCGGCAAAATCGCTAAAGCCCATCTCGGACAGCCAGCCGCCGCCCCACTGCCAGGACGCTTCGATCGGGTAGATAATGCCGGTCAGTACGATCACAAAGGCGAAGAAGGGCCACAGTTTCACGCGCTCGGCCATGGTGCCCGAAACGATCGATGCAGTGGTGGCACAGAACATCAGTTGGAAGAAGAAGTCAGATCCGACCGAAGCATAGGACAGGTCGGTTTCAACACCGCTCAGGCCAACAGGCTCCAGCGAGGTGGGTGAAAAGGCGCCAAGGAACCCCGTGATTGTCCAGCCATCGCCCGGATACATCAGGTTGAAGCCCACCAGCCAGTACATGATGGCGGCAAAGGAAAACAGGCCCATGTTCTTGACCAGCTGCATGGCAACGTTCTTGGAGCGCACGAGACCAGCCTCGAGCATGGCAAAACCAGCGGCCATCCAGAACACCAGAAAACCGCCGACCAGAAACAACAGCGATGTCAGGATATATTGCGTATGCTGCGCAGTTTCACCGGTGGCGGCCTCTTGCGCAAAGCCCATCTGCGGCAACGCGACAATCGCGGCGGCAGGGATGAGAGATTTCATCAGATTCATAGTCAGTCCTCGAATGTGTGTGAGTGGGGGCGCTCAGAGCGCCTCTTCGTTCGTTTCCCCAGTCCGCACGCGCAGGGCCTGCTCGACATCGAGGACGAAAATCTTGCCGTCGCCGATTTTGCCGGTCTTGGCGGTCTTGGTGATGGTTTCGACGATCTGGTCGGTCATCGTGGCGGGAACTACGATTTCCAGTTTGATCTTGGGCACGAAGTTCACGGCGTATTCCGCCCCACGATAGATTTCGGTGTGACCGGACTGCGAACCAAAGCCCTTGATTTCAGTCACCATCATTCCGCGCACACCAGCCTCGGTCAGTGCTTCACGCACCTCCTCAAGCTTGAACGGTTTGATTGTCGCAATGATTAGTTTCACGTCTTTCCCCTCTACGTCTCCGGCATGGCCGGTATTTTGCACCTGCAGAAAAAGAGCGTGTGCGAAGGCTTATAGGAATGGGTTTCCGGGGTAGACGTGTCCGAAATTCGCAAAAATTGCACATTTTTTGCACAAATTTGATGCGATGATAAAAAAATAGGCAGTTACGGGAGGGGAAATACCAGAAATTCACACCTCTACATGGCCGCGGCACCGAGGTATGGTGCCACAAAAGCATAATCGGGCAGAGTTTGAGCATGACTGAGTCCAAGCGCCGCAAACCGCCACTGGTCGCGGACAAAAGATACCCGTCGAAGCGGCGCAAACCTGCGACGGCAAAGCGGGCTGCGAAGCCTGCGGGCAAGAAGTCGACGGCCCGCAAAACCGCGACGCGCAAGACGGCAAGGAGAAAAACACGCCGCCGGTCCGGCGGAGGAGGAGGGCCATTTCGTCGCCTGTTACGATGGATCGGGCGTTTGATCTGGGGTGTAACTTGGCGTGTCGGCGCCGTTGCCGCGCTGATGTTGGCGCTGGCGATCGGCATCGTCTATAGCACCTTGCCCGATCTCGACGCGCTGCTGGACGGACGGGCGCGCGGGTCGGTAACGTTGCTGGATCGCGACGGCAAGGTCTTTGCCTGGCGCGGTGATCAGTTTGGCGGCGTGATCACGGCCGACACGGTCTCGCCGCATCTTAAAAACGCGGTGATCGCGACCGAGGATAAGCGGTTCTACCGCCATTTCGGCGTCAGCCCGCGAGGCGTCGCCAGTGCCGTTCGGATCAATCTGAGCGAAGGGCGTGGGCCATTGTCCGGCCATGGCGGTTCGACCATTACGCAGCAAACGGCCAAGCTGTTGTGTTTGGGCGTTCCATACGAGCCCAGCGATTGGGAGTCCGAGGCCGCATATGAGGCGGATTGCCGTCAGGGTTCTCTTTGGCGCAAGGGGAAAGAGGCCATCTTTGCGATGGCGATGGAGGTTAAATACTCCAAGGATGATATTCTGACGATCTATCTGAACCGAGCGTTTCTGGGGGCCGGTGCGCGTGGATTCGAAGCTGCGAGCCAGCGTTACTTCGGAAAATCGGCAGCAGAGGTTTCCCCGGCTGAGGCCGCGATGCTGGCAGGGTTGCTTGTTGCGCCCACGCGCTATGCGCCGACTAATAACCTGCAACGTTCGCAGGATCGCGCGCGGCTGGTCGTCGGGTTGATGGAGGATCAGGCCTATCTGACCTCGGCGCAAGCCAGCGAAGCCCGCAGTCGCCCGGCACAATTGTCCAAAGCCGCCGCCGCTAGGGCCGGTGGATATTTCGCGGATTGGGTCATGGCCAGCGGGCCCGAGTTCTTTACCCGCAACACCACCGAGGATGTGGTTATCCAGACAACGCTGGATCAGCGAATCCAGCAATCTGCTGAAGAGGCGCTGAAGTTCATCTTTCAGGAGAAAGTCCGTGAAGGGTCCAAAGCGCAAGCCGCGATTGTCGTGATGTCGGCGGACGGGGCGGTGCGCGCCATGGTCGGCGGTCGGGAAACGCGAGTGGCGGGTGTTTTCAACCGGGCGACTTTGGCGAAACGACAAACGGGTTCAGCCTTCAAACCCTTCGTATATGCCACTGCGCTGGAGCTGGGGTATTCTCCGCTGGATACAGTTAATGACGAACCCTATTGCGTCAATATTCCCGGTTCGGGCCAGTGGTGCCCCAAGAACTATACCAACAAGTTCTACGGTCGGGTGACGCTGGCCGATGCGCTAAAGAACTCGCTGAATATCCCGGCCGTCAAAGTAGCCGAGATTTCCGGGCTGGATAACGTCCGTACGGTCGCAAGTGGTTTTGGAATTGCCAGCGATCTGGCGCAGGGGCCGGCATTGGCGCTGGGCGCATCGGAAAGCACACTGATCGAGATGACGGGCGCATATGCTGGCATCCTGAACGGCGGTTCGGCGGTGGAACCCTACGGTCTGACTGAATTGAAACTGTTGGGTGACAACACCCCCGTTATGGTGACGACGACAGGCATCGGCGAGCGTGTCATCAACGACAAGGCTGCCAGGCAACTGACGTGGATGATGGAGCGTGTGGTCTCCGAAGGCACCGGTGCACGGGCCAAACTGCCGGGGTGGCAGGTAGCGGGTAAGACCGGCACGACCCAAGCGGCACGAGACGCATGGTTTATCGGGTTCACGGCGGACTATGTCGCGGGTGTCTGGATGGGATATGACGACAACACGCCGCTATCGGGTGTCACCGGTGGTGGATTGCCGGCCGAGATTTGGAAAGAGACCATGACGCGCGTCACCGACGGCATGACGCCAACGCCCCTGCCCATGTTGGCACCTGATCCTCCGGTTCAGACAGCGCAGCCGTCAAAACCGCGCCGCAAGCAAGGCGGCGGGTTCGCGCAGGAAATCAATAACCTGTTGAACAGCATTTTTGGAAACTGACAGGCAAACGAAAAAAGGCGGTGCACCGGGCACCGCCATTCTGTTTGAGTCCAGCGCAAATCGGGTTAGGTGCTTGCGTCCAACGCCGCGACGATCGCATCGCCCATCTCAGAGGTTGAAACCGGCACCACACCTTCTTCGGCCAGCAAGTCGGCAGTGCGGACGCCATCGGCCAGCACTTTCTCGATGGCTGTTTCAAGACGATCCGCTTCTTCGCCCTGATCAAAGCTGTAACGCAGGGCCATAGCAAAGCTGAGAATACAGGCAATCGGGTTGGCTTTGCCCTGACCGGTGATATCGGGCGCCGAGCCATGCACCGGCTCGTACATCGCTTTGGGACGGCCATTGGCCATCGGGGCACCCAGAGAGGCGGAGGGAAGCATTCCCAAGGAACCGGTCAGCATCGCCGCGCAGTCGGACAGTATGTCGCCGAACAGGTTGTCGGTCAGGATGACGTCGAACTGTTTCGGTGCGCGGACCAGCTGCATGGCGCCGTTGTCGGCATACATGTGGGACAGCTCGACCTCGGGATACTCCCTGGCGACACGGTCAACGACCTCGCGCCACAGGATGCCCGATTCCATCACGTTGGCCTTTTCCATCGAGCACAGTTTCTTGTTCCGGCGCATCGCCAGTTCAAAGGCCGAGCGCGCTGCGCGTTCGATTTCGGATTCCGTGTAACGCTGGGTGTTGATGCCGACGCGTTCGTTACCTTCTTCGAAGATGCCACGCGGTTCGCCGAAATACACACCCGAGGTCAGCTCGCGCACGATCATTATGTCCAGACCGGCCACGATGTCCTTTTTCAGCGACGAGAAATCCGCCAGTGCGTCAAAACACTGGGCCGGGCGCAGGTTGGAGTACAGGTCCATCTCCTTGCGCAGGCGCAGCAGGCCGCGCTCGGGTTTGACGCTGAAATCAAGATCGTCATATTTCGGGCCGCCGACAGCACCCAGCAGAACCGCGTCCACGTCTTGTGCTTTGGCCATGGTCTCGTCCGACAGCGGCTTGCCATGTGCATCGTAGGCCGCGCCTCCGACCAGATCCTCGCTCACGTCAAAGTGAAGACCGCGATTGGTGCCGAACCAATCGATGATTTTGCGCACTTCGGCCATAACTTCCGGGCCAATTCCGTCTCCGGGCAGGATGAGGAGCGAGGGGTTGGACATGAAGGGTCTCCTTGCGTTTCGTCGCAAAGGCCCTAGCGTCTGCGCCGCATCGGGTCAATGAGACGAACCCGACAATTCATGAGGAAAATACATGTTGATACCGGGAAACCCAGTGCCGGAGCTGAAAATTGAAACCGTGGGCCACGGCAGTTTTGATCTGGACGCCGACAAGGGTGAAAACGGAACGCTGGTTATTCAGTATCGCGGTCTGCATTGCCCAATCTGTATTCGCCAGATGGGTGAGGTCGAGGCTGCACTGGACGATTTCGCGGCACAGGGCGTCGAGGTTATCATGCTCAGCACGGATACTTCGGATCGTGCCACGGAAACGGTCGCCAAAGCCGGAACTTCGAAATTGCGTGTGGGCCACAGCCTGCCCCTGTCCCAAGCGCGGGACGGGTGGGGCCTGCATATCTCAACAGGCCGCGAGGGGACGGCTGAGGCGCCGTTCTTCGCTGAGCCGGGTCATTTCTACATCGCGCCCGACCGGTCCTTGTATTTCGCATGGCAGCAAACGACACCTTTCGGTCGGCCCTCGATTTCTGACATTTCGGGTGGGATCAAATATGCTTTGAATAACAAGTATCCGCCGCGCGGTACCTATACCGGAGCGATGTAAAGCAATTGGTCGGATTGGTGGCCCATCGCGCAAGGCTGCCCGGGCATGTCGGCGCCTCAATCCATCGCCAGATCGACCCAAACCACCCGATGGCGACTTGCAGTTTCGGCATGCTGCCGGTTTGGCGAACCCGCATCGGGCCAATAGACGCCTGCATCCAGAATCTTCCAACCCGCAGAAGGCAGCACATAGTCGACCCGCAACTTGCCGACGCCTTTCCACATCACAGTCGCAAGCGACCCCGAGGGGCTGCGAGGTTGCGGATCCTGAATACGAGGGTCAGCAAGCAGATCCCGGATCGCTTTCTTTCGCCCTTCACCCAGTTCGGGGTCGAGGTTTGCGTCACCCGCAATCACGAACCGGTCGGCCAGCAGCCCACCCAACGCGCCGTCCAGCACCAGAGACCACAAACGGATTTCGTCGCGATTGCGAAGCCCGTTGCGGTCCTCCGGTCCATCAAATACCGGCGGCGCAGAGTGGAACGTCATCAGGTCTACCCGACCGGTTGGGACCTCGATCGGCACAATCCAATGCGCGGTCGAAGACAGACGCTGCGCTTCGTGTGCCTGTGCGGACGGGAAGGGCGTGCCGTCGACTTCCGGTAGGGTTGCGCCCGGCAGCTCACGCCACAAAAGACCCGAGAATGACTGGATATCTTCCCGCAGGATTGGATAGCGGGACAGGACAGCCAGCCCTGCCTGACCCGTGAACCTTCCCCACCCTTGCGCATCGCCCGGACCGCCGGTTCTACCGTCGCCGTCCAGATCCAACGACGTTTGAAGTCCCGAGTTTGGCCGCTCTGCAAAGCTATAGGGATAGTCCAACCCGGCTTCGAATAATGACTGAGACAGGGCCGTTAAAGTCAGATCGTCCAGATCCCAGTCTATCCCCTGCAATGCCACGATATCAGGTTGGATTTCAGCCAACACCGCCACGACGGCCGAGACTTGTGGATCGTCGCGCCGGATATCCCGCAACAACAGCCCAGGACCATCGCGGCTGAGTTCCGTGTTGTATGTGGCGATGCGGAGTTGCTCTGCCTGCGCCGCAATCGGCAGCACCATCAGCAGAATGACGCGGATCATGCGGTTTGCGTGGTCTCGGCAGTTGAATAGGCGCGGCGTTTTTCAACGATCAGATTGGCGACTCGCATGGTCGCCATACCGCGCATGATCATGCTGGCCGGCAAAAAGGCCCATGCGCTGAGGGTCCAGATCAGAGTCTGCGGATTGCTCAGCGCGATTGGGCTGCCGAATTCGGAAATGAGTTTGATCAGGGCGGGAATCACAAATGGCAACAGCGCACCGATCATGATGTTCAACCGACCGTCGCGTTGCAGACGAGTGACAACGTCGCCGCCTTTTGTCGGGTCGAAAAGCGGTAGATTGGTCCAGACGTTGAAAGCGCCATTCCCGGTGGGCCAGCCGCGTATTTTGATTGCGTAGGCAAAGCTGGCAATTGTGACCAGCGCAGCGACATAGGCTATGCTTGCTGAAATGCGCACTAACTCGACCAAAGGCGACGCCGCGTCAGCGGGTAGCATCAGAACGACCAGGCGTACAGGCGAGTATGGAAAATCAGCCACGTTAGCGACCATCAGACCCATGGAATAGAACACGCTGGTCAATTCAGTCGGCGCGTAAACGTTTTTGCAGATCAGCGTCATGAACGTGATCATCGATGTCAGGCCGACAAAGCGTAGACGGTTCACCGGAGGTGCGTCACGGAATTCGATAAAGCTGGGAAAGGCAGAGTTGTATTCAGAGAACGTCAAAATGAATGCCAGAATCGCGAGAAACACGACAATCTCGGTCCCATTCGACGTCGATGTAGGCAGGTACAACGCGGGAGTGAGCACCATAAGCGCCACCAAAAGTCCACGTATCGCCGCCCCCGTTGTGCGTGCAATCACAATCCGAACCCTTTCCAAACCGGAGCAGTCGATTCTACGTCGACTTACAGTCCAACTTGTGCCCGCCGTTCTTTGTTTTGACGGATGCCTCGTTTTTGCCAACACTGGCGGTAACGGGCATTTAGCTCAAGCCAAGGGGCAGAAAACACGTACTTTCAGGCAAAATGATGGCGAAACTGGTGCGCCTTTGCATCATTTCCGACGCAAATTCGACGTGTAATTAAGAATACCCCCTACATGTTGTGGTTGCTGGATTTTGAACCCCAAAAATGAGAGCGGGGCCGCCAAGGCGACCCCGATAGGTTGAGTATCCACAGAATCATCCCCGGAATTACACCCAGGGACGAGCCTGACTTGCGTGATCCTCAAACTTGTCGATGTGATGATCTTTTTCCATTGTCAGCCCGATGTCGTCCAGACCGTTGAGCAGGCAGTGCTTGCGGTGCGGGTCGACGTTGAATTCGATCACGATGCCATCGGATGTGGTGATCTGCTGATCTTCCAGATGGACAGTCATTCGGGCGTTCTCGCCTTTATGCGCGTCTTCCATGAGGATCGCATGATGCTCTTCTTCGACCACGATGGGCAGGATGCCGTTCTTGAAGCAGTTGTTGAAGAAGATGTCAGCGAAGCTGGTCGAGATCACGACCTTGATGCCGAAATCCTTGATCGCCCATGGCGCGTGTTCGCGCGACGAGCCACAGCCGAAATTGTCGCCCGCAACCAGAATCTCTGTCTGGCGATAGGCGGGTTTGTTCAGGACAAACTCTTCGTTTTCCTGCCCGTCATCGTGATAGCGCATCTCGTCAAACAGCACGACGCCAAGACCGGACCGTTTGATCGTTTTCAGGTGCACTTTCGGGATGATCATATCGGTGTCGATATTGATCAATGGCATTGGGGCGGCCACCCCGTGGACTTTGTCAAACTTTTCCATGTTCACACTCCTGCGGGAGAGGGCCGACCCCATACCCCGCGTTTAAGCTTCTTTCGCTTCCGTTGTTTCTTCGTTGGGTGCGTTCTTTACGAAGAACGCCATGAAGACCAATCCAAACCCGTTGAACAGCATCTCGATGCCCAGCAAAATGCCCAGCAATTGCAGCAGTACCGCGGGATCAGCGCTGGCAAGGCGCCAGATCAGGATCGCCAGGACGATAGACATGATGCCAGAGATCAGCGTGGCCCAGAAAAACTGCGTCCCGCGCATCTGGAACGACAGGATGATCCGCGCGATGCCGCCTGCCAGGAACAGGATCAACACCACCGTGGCCAGCGTCAGCGTTCCCTGAAGTGGATGATCCAGGAAGGACCAACCCAGAAACAGCATCACGACACCCATGATGAATGACAGGATTTTGTTGCCGGTTCCCTCAACTGTGAAACCGCCTACAACTTGCAGCGCGCCCGAGATCAGCAGCAACACTCCGGTCACTACTGTCACGGCAATCGATGCCACCGCTGGTGCGCCCAGCACAAATATGCCGAACGCTATGGATAGAAGCCCCAGCAGGAGCCATTTGATCCAGTCACTCATGTCTTCAATCCCTCAAATATCTAGATATGAGGGTACCTTACATCAATTCACGAACGTCTGTCAGCCGTCCTGTAATTGCCGCTGCGGCAGCCATTGCCGGGCTCAGCAGATGGGTACGCCCACCGCGCCCCTGACGGCCTTCGAAGTTGCGGTTCGAGGTTGCGGCGCAGCGTTCACCCGGTTCCAACTGGTCAGGATTCATCGCCAGACACATCGAGCATCCTGCAAGGCGCCATTCGAAACCGGCCTCTTTGAAGATCTCGGCAAGGCCTTCCTCTTCAGCCTGAGCACGAACAAGACCCGAGCCGGGCACAATCATCGCGCGCATCCCGTCCTTGATCTTTTTGCCCTTCAGAATTTCGGCAGCGGCGCGCAGATCTTCGATCCGGCCGTTGGTGCACGAACCGATAAAGACCGTGTCAATTTCGACGTCGCTCAGCTTTTGCCCAGCTTCTAGCCCCATGTATTCGATTGAACGGCGGGCCGCTTCGACTTTGCCTCCTTCGAAATCTTCAGGGTGTGGAACCGTTGCGGTGATGGGCAGCACATCCTCGGGGCTGGTGCCCCAGGTGACTACCGGTGCGATGTCTTCGCCACGCAGGGTGATGACCTTGTCGAATTGTGCGTCTTCGTCGGTGTAGAGCGTTTTCCACCAGTTCAACGCGGCTTCCCATTGGGCTCCTTTGGGCGCGTGCGGGCGGCCTTTGACATATTCGAACGTGGTCTCGTCCGGTGCGATCAGACCCGCACGGGCGCCGCCTTCGATTGCCATGTTGCAGACGGTCATACGGCCTTCCATCGACAGATCGCGGATTGCTTCGCCGCAATATTCGATGACATAGCCGGTGCCACCAGCGGTGCCGGTTTCACCGATCACAGCCAGAGTGATGTCTTTGGCGGTCACGCCCGGCTGCAGTTTGCCGGTGACCTCCACCTTCATGTTCTTGGATTTCTTCTGGATCAGGGTCTGAGTGGCCAGAACATGCTCGACCTCGGACGTGCCGATTCCGTGCGCCAGAGCGCCAAACGCGCCATGGGTGGCGGTGTGGCTGTCGCCGCAGACAACGGTCATGCCGGGCAGGGTCCAGCCCTGTTCGGGGCCAACGATGTGCACGATGCCCTGACGGACGTCATTCACCGGGTAATAGTGAATGCCGAAATCCTTGGCGTTCTTGTCCAGCGCTTCGACCTGAATGCGCGATTCGGGGTTCTCGATCCCGTTTACGCGATCCGGCGTGGTCGGAACGTTGTGATCCGGCACCGCGATGGTCTTCTCCGGGGCGCGGACCTGACGGCCTGCCATGCGCAGCCCTTCAAAGGCCTGCGGGCTGGTGACTTCGTGCACCAGATGGCGGTCAATATAAAGCAGGCAGGTGCCATCATCGGCTTCGTGCGCGACATGGGCATCCCAGATCTTGTCATAGAGTGTTTTGGGGGACATCGGTCCTCTCCCGTATGTATTGAGATAGCTGGCGAGTGGCTGGGCGCCGCTTATAGGCGGGCCAGAACCGTGCGGGCGGCCCCAAAGAACCGTTCACGCAGGCGCATGCGGTCTTGCAAAGTCGGAGCTGGGGCCAGGTAGACTCTCATGCGCTTCAGATATATCGGGCTTTCGAGTCATTCAAGGTTCAATCCGGGTGTAGCAGGTTGGGCTTGCATCGGGCAGCGCCGGTGTCCAAGCTGACAGGCATGAACCAAGACCTGCTACCGGATACGCTCTCGGGCCTGTACGACAATATGGTTGCGGCCTTTTCCTCGCAGTTTGAAAACCTGATCGAGTTGATCGTCACACCGGGCTGGCGGCAATATCAGCTGATCATCATCTTGTTGCTCTGGGCGTTGGCTTTCGTACTGAAGCTGTTGACTCAGGGCCGGTGGGATGCGTGGGCCCGCGCAAGATCCGGTTGGCCGAAATGGCGTCTGCGCATTCTGATCCAGCTGATGCGCCGCCTGACGCTGGTCTATTTTGTAGTACTGACCTGGGGCCTGTATCTTTTGATGCAGCATATAACCTGGCCATCGCGCAGTTATATCATTGGTGTGATTGCGACCCTTGCTGCCGCGTGGCTGGCCATTGCACTGGTATCGCGGTTGGTGCGAAACCGAACGCTGCGACAAATCTTCAAGTGGTCTATGTGGGTCTATGCAACGCTGATTGCGTTGGGTCTGACGGATGACGTTGCCGATTTTCTCGACGGTGTAGCGATTTCCATCGGCGATCTTCACATCTCGGCGCTGGGCATTATCAAGGCAATTCTGCTGATCGGAGTTTTGCTAACGCTCGCTCGCGTGGGTACCCGTGCTGCTGAACGGGGCCTGAAAGGCAACGACGATATTACACCGTCAATGCAGGTTCTGTTGGCCAAGGGCATTCAGGTGCTGTTGTACGGCGCTGTTTTCATGGCGGCGATCCGCACCCTCGGCTTTGATCTGACCGGTATTGCGCTGCTGTCCGGTGCGATTGGCGTGGGTATCGGCTTTGGCCTGCAAAAGGTGGTGTCAAACCTGATTTCGGGAATCATTATCCTGATGGACCGATCGATCAAACCCGGCGATGTGATCTCGCTGGGTGATACGTTCGGCTGGATCAATGCGCTGGGCGCGCGATACGTCTCGGTGGTCACGCGGGATGGTCGGGAATACCTGATCCCGAACGAGGATTTGATCACCAATCAGGTAGTGAACTGGTCACATTCAGATCGCTTCGTCCGCCTGGACCTGGATTTCGGCACCAGCTATGACGATGACCCGCACAAGGTCCGTGCAACGGCGATCCGGGCCGTCAAATCAGTGACCCGGGTGCTCAGCGGCGGATCACATGAGCCTGTTTGCCACATCACCGGATTCGGTGACAGCAGCGTGGATTACGTGTTGCGGTTCTGGATCAGCGATCCGACCAAGGGGCTGACCAATATCCGGGGCAATGTCTATCTGGCGCTTTGGGATGCGTTCAAAGCCGAAGGCATTTCAATACCGTTTCCCCAGCGTGAGGTTCGGGTTCTGGGGCGCACGGAAGGCGACACCGAGGCGCAACAAATCGCCAAAGAGTGACCAGTTGTGCGGGTGTCGCGGCGCGCATTCATTGAAATGTTGCATTCCCCTTGTTACCTTATTAGTACCCCTGCGCCGGGGTTTGGCGGCGCGCAGCAAAGGAGGACTATGTCCTGTCTCTACATACCCAGGCGGGTTTGCCCGCCGATGACGGAGCCGGTGTAATGGCTCACTCTCAGTCAATCAGCGACAAGCTGCTTGAACGTATCCTTTCCTCACTTTCCGATGACAAGGCCGAAGACGTCGTGCAGATCAACCTGCAGGGCAAATCCTCGGTTGCGGATCACATGGTCATTGCGTCCGGGCGTTCGACACGTCAGGTCTCAGCCATGGCGGAAAAGCTGACGGATCGCATCAAGCAGGAATTCGGTTTCACCTCGAAGGTCGAAGGCAAGGATGCCGGAGACTGGGTGCTGATCGATACGGGCGACGTAATCGTCCATATCTTCCGCCCCGAAGTGCGTGAATTCTATCAGCTGGAAAAGATGTGGCTGCCTCAGGGCGGCAGCGCCTCGGCGAACTGAGGCGCCATCCCGGTCTGTATTAAAGGGCCGGAGGCGAGAGAAATATGCGTATCAGCATAGTTGCGGTCGGGCGATTGCGCGCCGGACCGGAGAAGTCCCTGCTTGATGACTACCTTACCCGATTTGACCGGACCGGCCGCGCGCTGGGCCTTGGGCCTGCGCGCGTGATCGAAGTTGAAGACAAGAAAAACGCCGGTCAGGGCGCCGAGGCTGCTTTGCTGCGTAAAGCGCTACCCAAGGGCGCCGTAATCTGCACGTTGGATGAACGCGGGCGCGTGATGTCCTCGCCCGATTTTGCCAAGAAGCTGGGCGGTTGGCGCGACGCCGGGCGGCAGGACTTGGCGCTGATCATCGGCGGGGCGGACGGAATAGACCCTAATTTGCGGGCCGAGGCCGATTTTTCCCTCTCATTCGGAGCGATGGTCTGGCCGCACATGCTGGTTCGTGTGATGTTGGCCGAGCAACTTTACCGGGCTGCGACCATTCTGTCAGGCGGCCCCTATCACCGGGTATGACATGGCGCAGCTTTTGATCGTCTACCATTCGCGAACGGGCGGTAGCCGCCAAATGGCCGAAGCTGCAGCAGAGGCCGCGCGCGACGAAGTAGAGACAATTTTGAAATCAGCCGAACAGACGGAACCCGAGGATTTGCTGCGCGCGGACGGATACATCTTCTGCGCGCCCGAGAACCTGGCTGCGATTTCCGGGGTGATGAAAGATTTCTTTGATCGCACGTACTATCCGGTTCTGGGGCGTATTGAGGGACGTACATATGCCCAGATGGTCTGTGCTGGATCTGACGGGCAGAACGCAGCGCGTCAGATGGCGCGCATCGCAACAGGCTGGCGACTGAAAGAGGCGCAGCCGCCTCTGATCATCTGCACCCATGCACAATCACCCGAGGCCATTCTGGCAGAGAAGAGCATTCCTCAGGATCGATTGGACCAGTGTCGCGAAGTAGGTGCAGCGATGGGTGCCGGCCTCAGCCTAGGCGTGTTCTGACAATCAGTTCAGGGTCACCACAGTAGTGTCGGGGCTCCATCCATCCACGCTGCAGCGGGCTTGTATCTGCACCTGCGTCACACCTTCTGGAACCTGTACTCCGCCAAGCGAACGGGTGAACGGCTGCTCGGTCTCATGCGGGTGGTGCAGGACGCGCATACCCAACTCGCTTCCGTTCATGTCCAAAACGCGCCAGCCGTCGGCATAATGGTCCCAGCCAGTATCCGGGTGCCGGATCGTTACATCGAATCGCCAGGTGCTATCATTGCTGCTGGCTGAAACTTTTTCGATCATTGAAGGATCGGCAAGGGCCGAGCTGGCAAGAAGACCGCTGAGAATCACATATCGCATGACCCGAATGTACGAGGTGAAACGCGACATCGACATCACGTCTGCGTGTTAGGCGGCAGGTTCACAAGGACAGACCGGGAATGAGATGCAAACTCGCGTCGGTACAGGACGCCGGCAGTGATCGCCGTGCCTAAGATCAGGGCGACCGGCCCCAGTATCCAGGCCAGCGAAGCCAGTGCGAAATAGGTGGCACGCAGCGCGCGGTTGAAGCTGCGCGCTGCGTTCACGCAGATTTCGGCAGACTGAGCCGCGCGCGGGTAGGCCTGCGGGTCTTCGGGGTCATTCGGGACGGCTGCCATCAAAACCGCGCAATACCCGAAAAGCCGGTGCGCCCAGACGAATTTCAGAAAGGCGTTTGCCAGAAACAGGATGACGATCAGTATCTTGATCTCCCAGACTACGGCGGGGGCGCTACCGAATGCCAGATCACCGGCGACACCGGCGAGACGTTCGGTGTTACCTAGCAGGGCCAGACCGCCACCGATCGCAATCATGGTAGTCGAGGCAAAGAAGGTACTGCCTTGCCGCATCGCGGCCACGACCTGTGCGTCAAACATCCGGGGTTGCCGCGTGACCATCTCGTGCATCCAGCTGCGGCGGAAATCGTCCATCATCATCGAAACTGACTGATGGCCCGAGGACGGGTGTTCGATCTTCCACCCTATCCAAAGCCACGCGCCCAGCAACAGCAGAACGGAGGCGTAGTCCAGAGGCGAAAATAGAACGGCACGGTCAATCCAGGTCATGGTTGCGACAGTACGGGCAGATTTGAGAACTTGCCATATGCAGGAATTGGTAATATTATTTTACCAAATGAAGGATCAGCCATGGACATGCCCCAGCCAAATCCTGACGTGCTGTCACGCAAAGACAGGATTATCGAGCGCCTTTCGCAGGTTCTGCCCGCGGACGCGATTATCCACGACCCGTCAGAAACACGCGTTTACGAATGTGACGCGCTGACCGCGTATAAATGCCCGCCGATGCTGGCGGTGCTGCCTGCCAACACGCAGGAGGTGTCGAACGTTCTGCGTATTTGCAAGGATGAGGGGGTTCCGGTCGTCCCCCGGGGCGCGGGAACATCTCTGGCTGGAGGCGCCCTGCCTACGGCGGATTGCGTGATACTGGGTGTGGCACGGATGAATGAAGTGCTGGAGGTCGACTATGACAACCGTTTCATCAGAGTTCAGACTGGCCGAACGAACCTGAGTGTTTCGGGCGCGGTGGAAGAAGAAGATTTCTTCTATGCCCCCGATCCGTCATCCCAGCTGGCTTGTGCAATTGCAGGCAATATCGCGATGAACTCTGGTGGTGCGCATTGTCTGAAATACGGTGTGACCACGAACAACCTGCTGGGCGTAACACTGGTGATGATGGATGGCAGCGTGGTCGAGATCGGAGGTGCGCACCTGGATGCATCGGGTTTGGACCTGCTGGGTGTCATTTGTGGCTCGGAAGGTCAGCTGGGTGTTGTGACCGAGGCAACCTTGCGCATCTTGCGTAAACCCGAGGGCGCGCGGCCTGTCTTAATGGGATTCGATGATAATGAAGTCGCGGGCCAATGTGTCTCTGACATTATTAAATCGGGCATACTACCAGTCGCAATCGAGTTCATGGATCGCTTGTGCATTCAGGCATGCGAAAACTTTGCGCATGCGGGCTACCCGGATTGCGAAGCTTTGTTGATTGTCGAGGTCGAAGGCTCGGAAGCTGAAATCGACAGCCAGTTGGACAAGATTGTTAAAATTGCCAGGCGCCACAATCCAGTCGAATTACGCGAAAGTCAGTCGGCCGATGAAAGTGCCCGCATCTGGCTGGGTCGAAAATCCGCGTTCGGAGCTATGGGGCAACTGAACGACTACATGTGCCTGGACGGGACAATTCCGGTATCCTCTCTGCCTGCCGTTTTGCGCCGTATTGGCGAGCTGAGCGAAAAATACGGACTGCCCGTGGGTAATGTGTTCCATGCTGGCGACGGAAATATGCATCCCTTGATCCTGTTCGATGCCAACAAAGCCGGTGACCTTGAAAAATGCGAGGCCTTCGGGGCCGAAATCCTGAAACTCTGCGTGGATGTTGGCGGTTGTCTGACCGGTGAACATGGCGTGGGTGTCGAAAAGCGGGATCTGATGCACCACCAATATGAACCGCAAGATCTCGAGGCGCAGATGACGGTTAAGGACGTGTTTGATCCAGACTGGCTGTTGAACCCAGCCAAGGTGTTTCCACTGGACGTCTCCGAACCGCGCAGAACAGCCGCTGAGTAAGGCCTCGACCGGGATGCCCGGAGTATTTAGGAAAGACGAATCTCATGAGACCTGAAACAGAAGTCGAGCTGGCGGATCTGGTGGCTGGACTGAATAACCCCGTGCGGATCGCCGGGGGCGCAACCCGCGGCGTGAGTGGGTCCGAGCCGCGCCTGAGCACCGCCGGGCTGACCGGCATCAACCTCTATGAACCCGGTGCGCTGACCCTTGTTGCACGGGCCGGAACACCAGTGGCCGAGATCGAAGCCGCTTTGGAGGCTGAAGGGCAGCAACTGGCCTTTGAGCCGATGGATCATCGCGGATTACTGGGTACTCAAGGTGAGCCGACCATTGGCGGAGTCGTGGCGGCCAATATCTCGGGCCCGCGCCGGATCCAGGCCGGGGCATGCCGCGACTTTCTTTTGGGCGTGCGCTATGTCGATGGGCACGGGCAGGTGATCAAGAACGGTGGCCGGGTGATGAAGAATGTCACTGGCTACGATCTGGTCAAACTGATGGGTGGTTCATGGGGCACTTTAGGAGTTTTGACCGAAGTGTCGTTAAAAGTGCTGCCCAAGCCCGAACGAACTGCAACTATATCGGTTGCGGTGCGTGACGCAGGGACTGCGGTGAAGGTCTTTTCGGCTGCGTTGAAATCTCCGTTCGAGGTGAACGGAGCGGCATATGATCCGAAGATTGAAAAAGCTCTTCTTAGGGTCGAAGGGTTCGTAGATTCAGTAACTTACCGGGCCGACAAACTGACCGCCGAACTGGCGGCCTATGGTGCGGTGTCCAGGGAAGGGAATCCTTCTGCGCTTTGGACTGCCATCCGCGACATTCACACGTTTAACGGCGAGGATGGGGACATCTGGCGCCTGTCAGTTAAACCCGGCGATGCGCCCGAGATTGCAGCGCGCGCCGAAGCTGATCAGGTGTTGTTCGATTGGGGCGGCGGTTTGGTTTGGTTGCGTGTTCCAAACGGCACAGATTTGCGCGCCCGGCTTGGCGTGTTTGCGGGCCACGCGACATTGGTGCGCGCAAGTGCCCAGACAATCAAGAAACTGGGACGGTTCCAGACGGAAAACACAGCAATTTCGGCTCTAACCAAAGGTATACGGGCGAAATTTGACCCTCGTGGGCTGTTTAACCCGGGGCTGATGGGGTAACGCGATGCAGACGACTTTCACCGAAAATCAGCTGCAAGATCCGGCAATACAGCGCTCAAACGACATCCTGCGGAGTTGTGTGCATTGCGGGTTCTGCACCGCCACTTGCCCAACTTATCAAGTGCTTGGGGATGAGTTGGACAGCCCACGTGGGCGCATCTACCTGATCAAGGACATGTTAGAAAACGAACGGGTGCCGGATGAAAGGACGGTCAGGCACATCGATCGTTGCCTGTCCTGTCTTGCGTGTATGACCACGTGCCCCTCGGGCGTGCATTACATGCATCTGGTTGATCATGCGCGGGAATACATCGAGGCAAAGTACAAGCGTCCCCTGACCGACCGTATGCTACGCTGGGTTTTGGCGAAGATTCTGCCTTATCCGATGCGATTCCGCTGGGCCTTGATCGGGGCGAAGCTGGGCCGCCCGTTCCGCTTTCTGATGCCGGATGCGCGGCTGCGGGCCATGCTGGACATGGCTCCGAAACACATCCCGCCGGTCAGCCGCAATGACGACCCGCAGAGCTTTGCCGCCAAGGGTCCAAAGATCAAACGCGTGGCTTTGATGACGGGATGTGCGCAAAAAGCGCTGAACACCGATATCAACGATGCCACGATCCGGTTGCTGACGCGGCTGGGATGCGAAGTCGTCGTCGCCGCAGGCGCAGGCTGTTGCGGAGCGCTGACGCATCACATGGGCAAGACCCGTGAAAGCCACGCGACTGCTGCCGCCAATATCCGCGCCTGGGCCCGGGAGATGGACGGCGAAGGTCTGGACGCAGTTGTCATTAACACCTCAGGCTGCGGAACAACCGTCAAGGACTACGGCCATATGTTTCGAAATGAACCTTTGGCTGACGACGCTGCTCGTGTTTCTGCCATTGCGATGGATATCAGCGAGCTTTTAGTTCAGCTGGACCTGCCGGAGGGCGCTGACAAAGAGATAAAGGTTGCATATCATGCGGCATGTTCCCTGCAGCATGGGCAAAAGATAAAATCGTACCCTAAGGACCTACTAAAACGTGCGGGATTCACCGTGTTAGAGCCTGCTGACAGCCACCTGTGCTGTGGCAGTGCAGGAACTTACAACCTGATGCAGCCTGAGATTTCGACAAAACTGAAACACCGAAAAGTGCGAACGCTTGAAGCCAAAGAACCGGATATCATCGCCGCCGGAAATATCGGATGCATGATTCAGATCGGTTCAGGAACCGATCTGCCAATAGTGCACACAGTTGAACTTTTGGATTGGGCTACAGGCGGGCCCGAACCGCGCGCCCTTAGGCCAGGCGTGCACACCCAGGCAGAGGTGCCGATCCTGCGTTGAACCTGATCGCGGCATACGCGCATCACTGTCCGGGGAAAACCCGACCGGGCGTTGTTGCCCTATTTTCGCCAAAGGGCTTGCGTAGGATCCTTGGTTGAACCCAAGGATCGGAGAGTCGCGTGCGCAATTGGATTACGGCTGCCGTCCTGGCAATGTTGCCTGTGTCGGCAACGGCGCAGGACAGCGGTTTGAAAAGCCTCGAAACTACGGATTCCGGCCGGCAATGGATGGCAGTCGGTCGTCTGGACGTTGAAGGGACCGGGTTTTGCACTGGAACACTGATTTCTCCAACGCTGGTGCTTACCGCTGCACATTGCCTGTTTGACAGGGCAACCCGGAAGCGGGTTGATCCCGCCAAGATCCAATTTTTGGCAGGGTGGCGTCTTGGACGGGCATCGGCATATCGTGCTGCGCGCCAAGCCGTCGTTCACCCCAACTATAGCTATGAACGGGAAACTTCGGCCGAACGTGTGCGCCATGATATCGCGTTAATCGAATTGTGGCAGCCAGTCAGGAACACCGCCGTCGTTCCGTTTGAAACCGGGCTCCGTCCAGCGCGTGGTGAAGAGGTCGGCGTCGTTTCTTACGCACAGGACCGGGCCGAGGCGCCGTCGCTGCAAGAGGTCTGCTCGATCATGAACCGCCACCTGGGCATTCTGGTAATGTCCTGCGACGTGGATCTGGGTTCGTCAGGGGCGCCTGTCTTTTCGTTTTCTGGTGATAGCCCTCGTATCGTCTCGGTCGTCGCCGCAAAAGCTGAGATCAGCGGAAAGAGTGTCGCGCTAGGGACTCCGATCGAAGATTCGTTGCAGTTGTTGCAGGCAGAACTGACCGCCGGGCGGGGATTTGGTTCGTCGTCGGGCAACGCAGGCGCAAGCAAGAACATCGGTGCGAGGTTTATCAGGCCGTGATCAGAATAATATTGAGCTTTGTTGTTTGTTTTTCAGCCTTTTTATCCCCAGCGCACGCCCAGAGTGACAAGCGAAAGCTGACGGATCGAAACGACCTGTACGGATGGGAGGCCATCGGACGGCTGGACATAGGAACCGATTCCTTTTGTACCGGCACTCTGATTGCGCAGGACATGGTACTAACAGCAGCCCATTGCGCCTTAGACAAGAAAACCGGCCGAGCTTACCAGCCCGGAGAAGTGACGTTCCGGGCCGGCCTCAGCAATGGAACGGCACTTGCGGAACGCAAGGTGGTTCAAATTGCTGCGCACCCCGATTACGGCGCCAACGATCCACTAACCGCAGCCAGCGTCCGGGTTGATGTGGCTCTAATGCGGCTGGATGAGCCTATTCCCTACTCGGTTGCCGATCCTTTTGCGTTGCACGACGGACGGGTTCCCGACAAAGAGATCAGCATCGCCTCGTACGGGCGCGGTCGAGCCGAAGCGATTACCCGCGAACGATCTTGCCGGATTCTCGACCGCCGACAAGGACTGATTACGTTTAACTGCGACATTACATTCGGGTCGTCGGGGTCCGCCATTTTGGCCAAGAACGGGTCGCGCTGGCAGATTCTGTCCGTGGTGTCCGCCGTTGGGATTGATCATCGTGGCAAAGTTGGGTTCGGGATGGAATTGTCGGGAATTGTCTCCGAGCTCAAGTCGATCCTGCGCCGGGATGCACCGCAGCCCAAAGCCACAATCCGCCGCCTGCAAGTCGGATCCGGCAAGTCCGGTTCAGGCGCGAAATTCATCAGTTCGAGCAGGCCTTGAACTGAGCTGAACTGCTCCCCATGTGAAATGTACCGGATCGCCAAAATCGGGGTCTGGTAATCATCACCGCCCGTCCAATCGGAGGGCATATTCGTAAATCGCTCAAAGGATGAGGATTATACACATGCGTAGTTTTGACTTTGCACCGCTGCACCGCGCCACCGTCGGTTTCGACCAGATCGCAGACATGATGGATCGTGTCCTGACCAATGATGTGGCTCAGCCCAGCTATCCCCCTTACAACATCGAAAAGACCGATGCCGACACCTACCGGATTTCGGTGGCTGTTGCCGGTTTTGCCGAATCTGATCTGACGGTCGAGGTGAAACAGAACTCCCTTGTCGTGGCAGGCAAGAAAGCCGCCGAAGACAAAGACCGCAGCTATCTGCACCGCGGTATCGCCACCCGCGCGTTCGAGCGCCGCTTTGCCCTGGCCGATCACGTACGTGTCACCGGCGCAAGCCACGAAAATGGCATGCTGCACATCGACCTGAAGCGGGAAGTGCCCGAGGCGCTGAAACCGCGCAAGATCGAGATCTCTTCGGCTAAGGCCATCGAGAAAGATGTGGTTGATGCCAAGGCCGTGAACTGAGGCTTTTGACGATCATGCGATAATCTCCTTCCTCCCATGATTATCGCAACATGCGCCCCGCGTTCCTCCAGACGCGGGGCGTTGTTGTTTCTATAGGGTTCGCGGCCGTTGCCAAAAATCTGGAAATGTTGGTTTCTCTTCGGCTAGTCTTTTCGTGGGATAAGTTATTGATCAGATTTCAAACAATTGACTGCAAAAGGAAACGGAACCGATGCGACCAAGATTTTTCTACTCCGGACCTGTCTGTGCGCTTGTCGTTTTGACCACGCTGGCCGCGCCTTCCGTTCAGGCTGGTGACGCGGGTAAAGTGATTGCGGGTGTGGCGCTGGGCGTGCTGGGGGCGTCTATTGCTGAACATCACCACAAGCATGGGTCGCATTATCAGAAACACCCTAATGTATCCCCTGAAGAGAACGCGGTCGGCCTGTGTATGCACCGCACTCATACCGCGATGTCCAATCAGGGGTATTATGCCGTCGATTTCGAACGCACGCTGTCCTACACCACGAACGCGGACGGTATTGATTTGATTGACCTGGAAGTTGCGCGTTCCAGCGACGCTACCGACGCACGCAGTTACATCAAAGCCCATTGCGCGATTCAAAACGACGCGGTTGTGAACTTCCGGTATTCAAATTACTGATATGGGGTCGGCGCGGGCCTCTACCTTTGGAGGCTAGAATACCCTGTGCGGACCACGCACGGGGCTTCATGAAAAAAGAATAGCAGATCAGCCCCGCCGTAGTCGATACAATCGGTTAAAACATCGGCTTGCTCGGTGCGGGTCGGTTAGCAGTTCGCGGACCGATTTTTGTGGCCACTGGCAACTTGCTGTGCCGCCGCGCCAACTGATCGACTTGGCAACTACAGTCACAAATTGAACATTCCAATCCCACCCATGACTTCGCGCTTGGTGCATTCAGTACGTTCATTTGCGCTTTCAGTCCCCGCTCGGATCACGTCGCGAACATAGGACAAATCCTGAGAAAGCTGAGCCCGCCGTTCTCGGATCGGCGCTATGAGGGCTTGCAGAACGTCTTCTAACCGGCGCTTGATTTTTGCATCTCCCAGCCCGCCTCTCTGATAGTGAGCCTTTAGGTTGGCGAGCGCTATTTTGTCGTCGTCGAAGGCATCCAGATAGGTGAAGACGGTATTGCCTTTAATTTGTCCAGGGTCCTCAACGCGCAAATGACTGGGGTCAGTGAACATTGCTTTGACAGCGGCCCTGATGTCATCGGGCGCGGCGGAAAGTGCAATTGCGTTGCCGCCCGATTTCGACATTTTCGACCCGCCAACTGTCCCGGGCAGCCGACCTGCGGCGGGAATGATGGCTCGAGCCTCGGGAAGGATGGGTGATCCCGCGGTTGCGTTGATCCTGCGCACAATTTCGTTTGTCTGCTCTATCAGGGGGGCCTGATCTTCACCAACTGGCACGACGGTCGCTTTGAATGCTGTGATATCCGCCGCCTGAGCCGCCGGGTAACACAGGAATCCTGCGGGAATGTCGCGCCCGAACCCTCGAGCCCGGATCTCATCTTTGATCGTCGGGTTGCGTTCCAGTCGGGAAACGCTCACAAAATTCAGATACAGCATGGAAAGCTCTGCCAAGGCAGGCAGTTGCGATTGCAAGCATATCGTCGTGCGCTCCGGGTTGATACCGACAGCAAGGTAATCCAGAGCAACCTCCAGCACGTTGCGACGTACTTTGGCGGGGTCGTGTGCATTGTCGGTCAGAGCCTGCGTATCGGCCAGAAGCAGAAACTGATCGTGATCGTCCTGAAAGCGCAGGCGATTTCGAAGCGAGCCGGCATAGTGCCCGATATGCAGCGGGCCAGTCGTTCGGTCTCCGGTAAGGATGACAGGTTTGTTCATGTGCGTGTCCTCTGAAAACTTGAGGTACCGCATGGGGAAGCAAGGAAAACAAAAAAGGCCGCCCAAACGGCGACCCCAATACGTGTGAAAGTTATCGGTCGCCTTGCTAGGAGACCAACCACCAACGCTTTGAAATGATGCGTGTGTTTTCCATTCCTGAGTAGGTAGTGAATGAACCGATGTGCGTCAAGCAATAGCAGGCGGGGTTGCGTTCAGGCCGTCAACGCGGTTCGTCGCGATAAATTCCAAGTCTTTGGCGGCGCGAGTGGAATGCTTCGACCCGTTCAACGATTTCACTTCCGGCCTGTGCGATTACGAAGGACAATAGCGTTTCCAAAAGCGCCACGGCGCTGACCGAGGATGGAAAGAACTGGGGCGTGTCGACAGCGACGACAAACCCGTGGTCGGCGGCCCGGTAGATCGGGCTAGCGAGGCTGTCGGTAATGCCAATGATCGAGACGCCCTGTTCCCGGGCAACGTCCGCCGCTTCGATAACTTCGCTTCGGTACGGTGCGCAGGTGATGGCGATCAGGACATCACGATTGTCGGACCAGGCAAGGTCGTCGGTCGCAACGGATCCTGCCCGTGGGATAGCGTGAAACTGCACCATCCCGGTCGATGCGAGGTAGGTGAAATTGCGCGCATTTGCGTTGTTCACTCCTACGCCCATCGTAAACACGTTGCGCGAATTCCAGATGACTTCTGCCGCGGCAGTCAGGGCTTCCGCCGTAATACCCGCAAACGTGTCTTCGATATTGTGCAGAGCGGCCTGTACCATGTCGGCATAAAGCTCACCCATCTGGCCGGATTTGCGGATCTCTTGCAGAAATCTGGCCCGGTCAGGGAAGTCAACCTTGCCTTGCCGGATCGCCTCGCGAAACGGTTCGCGGAAATCCTCGTAGCCTTCAAACCCAACCTGCCGCGCCATGCGGACAACCGTATTCGGCTTAACCTCGGCCGCCTTGGCTATCTCGCGCACAGTTGAAACACCCACGTCACGTGGGTTTTCCAACACGTATTTGGCGGCCTTTTGCGCCTCGGGCGTCAGGTCACCGAACTCTTCCGCCAAACGGGAAAGTACGGTTGTAGAGAGGTTCGTTTCGTTCGTATCTGCCAATGGCTCAGGTATCCTGTTCGAGTGTCCGGGGTTTAACCCACGCTTGGCCGAAAGTCATCGCCCCGTCTCGGCATTGCGGGATCAGGCACATTCGCGATCCGCGATTTCAAGGGTCCTGTCCAGAATCTCCAAGCCAGTCATCATGTCCTCTTCCGAAATGTTCAATGGTGGCGTCAGACGAATGACGTTCGAGAAGAAGGACAGATAAAGCCCCTGATCCATGGCGTAGGCCATCATCTCGGACATTGGCTTTGCCGCTTCTCCTTTTGCGGCAAACGGAACCAGTGGCTCTTTGGTGTCGCGGTTTTTCACCAGTTCGATCCCGTTGAACATGCCCAGGCCGCGCACATCACCGATCGACGGGTGTTTTTCGGCAAGGCGAGTAAGTTCCGTGCGCATTTTCTGCCCCATTTTGGTGGCATGGTTCAGTATGTCTTCTTGCTGCATCGCCCTGATCGCCGCCACGCCCGAAGCACAGGCCAGGGGATGACCGGCATAGGTCAACCCTCCGGGCAGAGGGGTTTCGCGCATCCAGTCGTGCAGTTCGGCCGACACCGACATGGTGCCCAGCGGCACATAGCCCGAGTTGATGCCCTTGGCGCTGGTGATGATGTCAGGTTCGACGCCCCAATGGTCGACGGCAAACCACTTTCCGGTGCGGCCAAAGCCTGCCATGACCTCATCGGCGATCAACAGGATGCCGTATTTAGTACAGGTTTCTCGGATGGATTGAAGATAGCCGTCGGGCGGCACGATGATCCCGTTGGTGCCAACTACCGTTTCCAGAATGACGGCGGCGACGGTGTTGGGGTTCTCGTACATCAGGATTTCTTCTAGATGCGGTCCGCCCTGCGCGACGGGACATTTGGCCGGGTCGGTATGACCCGTCGGCAAACGATAGGTGTACGGGTCCAGCATCCGAACCACGCCGGGCATGTCGGCGCGAGTCAGGTGATGGCGCGGGTCCCCGGTGAGGGATAGCGTGCCCCCGGTAGCCCCATGATACGAACGATAGCGCGCAATGATTTTGGTGCGCCCTGTATTGTGCCGCGCGATACGTATCGCGGTTTCGTTGGCCGCCGAGCCACCTGTGGTAAAAAATGTCGAGGTGATGTTTGGCGGTGTGATCTCAGTTATGATCGCCGCCAACTCGCTGCGCACGTCACAGCCCATGGCCGGTCCGATATAGCACAGCCGGTCCGCCTGATCCTTTATTGCCTGAACGATCTTTGGGTGTTGGTGACCCATATTGGCATTCACCAGCTGGCTTTGGAAATCCAGATAGCGCTTGCCGTCACTGTCCCAGAACCAGCTGCCTTGCCCGCCAGTGATCACTCGGGGGCGGGCACCCTGTTTTGACCAGCTTTGCAGGTAGTGGTCCGCGTGCATATCGCGCACCCATTCGGGATCATGTGTGGGGTAGGCGTTGCTCAGATCGTCCATGGCGACCTCCGTTTCGAATGGTCAGTCAAAGAGTGCGGCTGGGGTTCCAAGCGCTTGCGAGTCAGGAGAAACGCCCAGCCCGGCACCCTCTGGCGGTGCGATGCGCCCGTTTCTGCGGCTAGGTCCGGTTGGGTCCAGCCGTGGGCCGACATAGTGGCTCAGGTCGCAGGTATTCATGATCCCCCGCGCCGGGGTCGATGCTGCAAGATGTAGCAAGGCGGCGGTGGTTATGTCGCTGCCCCATGTGTCCTCGATGCACATCTGTGTCCCAAGGCCAAGGCACAGATCACGTACGTGACGTGAGGCCGACAGACCGCCCATCTTGGACAGCTTAATAGCCACAGCATCCATGCATCCCGCCTGATACCCGGCCAGAACCGAGTGTACGTCATGCGCGCATTCATCCAGTTTCATCGGCAGACCGGTGGCTGCTCGTACGTGGGCGCATTCCTCGATCGTGGCGCAGGGCTGTTCCAGCATGACGTCCAGATGCGCAACAGCACGCCCGACCCGGGTGGCGGTCAGACTATCCGACCCGCAATTCCAATCCCCGTAAACCAGAGGGCCGTTGCCAACCGCTTCGCGCACCAGAGTCAGGCGGGCGACATCAGCCTTCCAGTTATTGTCAGCGCCCAGTTTAACCTGAAACTGGCGTATTCCCTGATTGAATGCCTCCCGTGCGATGCGGGCCATCTCATCCGGAGCGACGCAGGTGATCGAGTGATAGAGCGGCATGTCCGCCACAGCGCGCCCGCCCAACAATACAAAAAGAGGCATACCGGCGGCCTGCGCCGTCAGATCCCACAGGGCCGTATCGATTGCCGATTTCGCGTAGTTGTGACCGGGCAGGTACTTGTTAAGCTTTTCCATCACGGCTTCGGGGCCTGCCGGATCGGCTCCGATCAAAACCGGGGTACATTCCTCCAGCGCCGGAACGACGCCCTTGGCATAAGCGGGAAGGTAGTGGGGAATGGGGCAGACCTCTCCCCAGCCCGACTGGCCCGTATCCGTATCCAACTGCACCACGACCGAGGTTGTGGTATCGCAGGTTTTGCCCTCGGCCATATAATAGGTGTCGTGACTTGTCAGAGGCACATGCCAGACAGAGATGCGTGTGATCTTCATGTCATTCGGCCGCCACCTGTTCCAGATCGGTGCGGGGCCTGGTCGATGCTGGATCATAAGCGGCTTGCCCGAGGAACCGGCCTTTTCGCGGTTTTCCGGCGATGATCACCTGGACCTCTTTGTCGAGAACAGCGGCGCTCGGTTTGACATAGGCGAAGGCCAGGATTTTGCCGACCGTGTGCCCATAGGCGATCGAGGCCGTGGCGCCGATCACCTCGCCATCTGCGATAATGGCCTCTCCGCCGTGGCCGTCTTCGATGCCGTCGGGTTCAATTTCCAGATAAGCGCAAATCCACGGCATCTCGCCTTCTGAGGCCTGGTCCGCACTGCGCCGTGTCGCCTCTGCGCCCAGAAATTCTTTTTCGAGGTGCAGGAAGCGCCCCTGGTTGGCTTCGGGCAAGGTGACTTCATTGGTCAGTTCTCCTGCACCCGGAAAGGCCTTTTCCATTCGCATCACGTTCATGGCGAAGGACCCGTAATTGACGATCCCATACGTCTCACCCGCGGCCCAAAGCGCTTTGTACACGTCCACGCAGGCTGCAAACGGCATGTGGAATTCCCAACCAAGCTCACCGGCATAGGACATGCGGAAAGCCCAGACCTTGTGTCCGGCGATGGTGATCTCTTGTGCGGAAAGCCAGCGGAAGCTGGCATTGGACAGATCAGCGTCGGTGCATTGCGTCAGCACGCCCCGTGATTTGGGTCCGTTTAACGACAAGGCAGCCCACTCGGTTGAAAGAGCAGTTATGATCACCTCTTCGGTGCCGCGGTTATGGTTCAGATGATCCAGAAGACGCTGTTCGAAGAACGCCGCACAGACCAGATAGTACCGGTCATCGGCCATCCGGACGAGGGTTGTTTCAACTTCGATCCGACCCCGCCGGTTCAGCATATGGGTCAAAGTGATCGAGCCGGTCTTTTGCGGCATCTTGTTGGCCGTCAGACGGTCCAACAGGGCATAGGCGTCGGGGCCGCTGACTTCGACCTTGGTGAAGGCCGTGACGTCCATGATGCCAACGCTGTTGCGCACCGCGTGAACCTCGGCACCGACCATGTCGTGCACCGCGTTGCGGCGGAAACTATAGTGATCGCGTTGTTCTACGCCGTCGCGGGCAAACCAGCGGGGGCGTTCAAACCCGTAGACCTCTTCGTAAACCGCGCCCTGATCCTTGAGGATACCGTAAAGGGGTGACGGTTTGATCGGTCGTCCTTTCGTCCGGTTGAAATGCGGAAACGGAATCTCGTGGCGCAATTTGTAATCCTCATGCGCCTTGATGACCTGCCAATCCTTTGTTGCATAGCTGCCAAACCTGCGGGGATCGTAGTCGCGCATCGAGATGTCGGCGGCACCGTGCACCATCCATTTGGCCAGCTCGCGGGTCAGACCCGGTCCCCAGCCGATACCGATTTGCGTACCACAGCAGCACCAGTAATTCCGCACACCCGGAGCCGGCCCGACCATCGGATTGCCGTCAGGTGGATGAGAAATCGCCCCGTGCACCTCGCGTGTGATACCCAGATCGGCAAAGATCGGCATCCGGTCCAGCGCGTTTTCCAGCCACGGCATGACCCGGTCATAATCGGCGTCAAAAAGCCAATTCTCATATTCCCATGGGCATTCGTCATGCCAGACCGAGTTGACGTTCTCTTTTTCGTAGATCCCTATCAGGCCCTTTTTCTGCTCCATCCGGATATAGCCCGACACCAGCTTGTCATCGCGGATGACGGGTAGCTCGGTATCCAGACCCCGGAATTCCGGCACATCTTCGGTGACGAAATAGTGGTGAGTCATCGACGTCATCGGCAGTTGCAGTCCGGACCATTCGCCCATCTGACGGGCATAAGTGCCGCCGGCATTTACCACATGTTCGCACACAACAGTGCCTTTTTCGGTCTCGACTACCCATTCCCCAGCGGCGTTCTGGGTAATATCGGTCGCCCGGCAATGGCGGAAAATTCTGACACCTTTCTGACGCGCGCCAGCGGCCAACGCCATGGTCACGTTGGACGGATCCACATGCCCGTCATCTGGCGTATAGAGCGCACCCAACACGCCATCGAGATTGTAGAACGGGTGCTTCTGAGCAATGAATGCAGGATCGACGAGTTCGATATTGAACCCAAGCGACCGCCCCACGGAAAGTGTGTGACGCAGCCAATCCATCTCATCTTCGGTATAGGCCAGCCGGAATGACCCGCAGCCATGCCAGGTAACGGCCTGCCCGGTTTCCGCCTCCAGTTTCCCTGAATAGAGACTGATATTGTAATCGACCATCTTGCCCAGCCCGTACGAGCTGGTGGAATGCGTGATCTGGCCCGCCGCGTGCCATGTCGATCCGCTGGTCAGCTCGGCCTTTTCCAGCAAAACTGTCTCGGTCCCCCAGCCTTCATGGCCAAGGTGGTAGGCCAGGCCACATCCCATGACCCCACCGCCGACAATCACAACTTTTGCCCGTGCGGGCAGCTCGTTTTGGGCCATGGCCGATTTTCCTGTGCCAGAGTTGCAGATTTCTGTGGATTACCTAGTGAAACAAATGTACCAAAGTCAAATAAAAATGGTACAACAAAATCAGGAGAAGGCCGGCGGCGCAAATTACGTGGTAGCGCCTACCGGGACAGAGGTCAGGAGAATTGCCGATGAATGCGCCGCTCACGCATACGCTTGAGGCCAGATATTATACGGACCCAGCTATATTTGAGGCCGAGATGAACGGCCTTTTGTCCCGCACCTGGCAATATGCAGGCCACACAGCTGATATCCCGAATGTCGGGGATTACTTCGCGTTCGAGATCGCCGGGCAGAACCTGTTTTCCATCCGCGGCCGCGACAGCGTGGTACGCACGTTTTATAACGTCTGTCAGCACCGCGCCCACGAAATGGTCAGTGGCACCGGCAATACACGCGTTGTCGTGTGTCCCTATCATCAATGGGCCTATGAATTGACCGGCGGTTTGCGGGCCGGTCCGAACATCAAGAATGTACCGGGCTTCGATCGCAACAAAATCTGCCTGACCGAGGTTCGGACGGAAGACTTCCTGGGTTTTCTGTTTGTCAATCTGGATCAGGACGCTGCACCGATGGACGAGTGGTTTCCCGGCGTTCGGCAGGAGCTGGCTGAATTTGTGCCGCAGATCAACGATCTGGCACCGCTGGAATGGGTTAAGGTCCCGGAGAATTGCAACTGGAAAGTCTCGGTCGAGAATTACTCGGAGTGTTATCACTGTCCGTCAAATCATCCGACTTTTGCCGAAGGTGTGGTTGATCCGGACACGTATGACATCCAGCCTGCGGAGGACGGTTATGTTCTGCGGCATACGACACAATGCCAGAGTCTGGACAAGATGACTTATGAGATTGACCCGGACAGTAACGAACACGCCTGCGATTACCAATCATGGTTTTTATGGCCGATGTTTTCCTTCCAGTGCTATCCGGGCAACGTACTGAACACATATCACTGGCGTGCCAATACGGTTGACAGCTGTACCGTCTGGCGCGGTTGGTTCACCCAGGGTGGTCACGACAGCGATGTGATCCGAACCTTGGCTGTTCAGGATCGTGAAACGACAGTGGCGGAAGACGTCCGGTTGGTGGAATCCGTTCACCGCGGTATGAAGTCCAAAGGCTATATTCCCGGCCCCCTGGTACTTGATCCGGCCTGCGGCGTGATGAGCGAGCATTCTATCGCTCGCTTGCAACACTGGATGCGCGAGGCTGTGGGATAGCGGCTCGCATCATATGAAACAACGGCGGACTGCCTAGGAACACTGGAGATAAACATGGATGACGATCTTTTCGAGCGCGGCCTCGGCCAGCGCAAAGCTACGCTTGGCGCAGAATACGTCGAGAAAAATCTGGCAGCGGCCGATGATTTTACCCGCCCCTTTCAGGAGGCGATGACAGCCTGGTGCTGGGGCTTCGGCTGGGGCGACGACACGATCGATCCCAAGACGCGGTCGATGATGAACCTGGCCATGATCGGTGCGTTGGGCAAGATGCATGAATGGGAGATTCACTGCAATGGCGCCCTGAACAACGGCGTTTCAAAGGACGAAATCCGCGCGATCATCCATGTGGTCGGTATTTATTGCGGTGTGCCTCAATCGCTTGAGTGCTTCCGGGTCGCAAGGAAGGTATTGCAGGAAAGAGGTTTGTTGGACTGATCAACTGGCCCCACGACTATATGCCAGCTGAACTCCACATGAATGTGGCGACATCTGCTTAGCACTTCCAGTGCCGTCCGTTGATCAATTCACGGACCCTAATTCCCTTGAAGTGACCCCATCTAATGGTGACGAGCAGTGTTGTCGTAAATGATCATAGTGGGGCTTCATACGGCGATGGACATGGCGAACACGTTCCGGCGCATTGTCCAGCTCAACGTAGCGGCGCTTTTGCGGTGTCAGGCCTGTTGACCTGGCCAGGTTCGAATGAAATGAGCCGCCATCCCACCAGCTATGGGCAGACGGATCGCCCCCTGGTGCCCAGGTCAAGGCTTCGGGAAGAAATGGTATGTCCACGGCGTTGCAGAACGTTTCTACAGTCTTTTCGGGATGTTCCAAAAGATCATCGCTATCGATGACGGGTGGCGGAGTGCCACGAAGCGCTGTCAAGAGGTCGAATAACGCTCGTTGTTCCGGGAACCCGACCTCCAGCTCGTCAAAATCAGGCCATTTGTCATACATCGACGTGATCGTTTTAGCAGGATCCCGGATCAGAAAAGCGTGGTTGAAACACCCGAGGAATTCAGGCGTCCACATGTGATTGATATAGTGCGGAAAGTCTTTGATGAAGACCGGCCCCTTTTCTGCACGCGCCTGAATCCCGTCCCACACGCTTTCAAGCGTCAATCCCGGCGTTGTCTTGTCACCTTCACGAAATCGCGGCCACAATGGGTCTTCACCCTGGTACCAGGCTTCGCCGAAGGGTTCATGCAGGCAATCCAGATCGCCGCGTTGGCGCATCATCCATTCAAACGCAGTGGATGTCGAACGGGGCACTGCCCACAGCGCGATAATCTTATGCATGAAGGCTCTCCAGCAGGGTTCCTTGTGGTGTCGTAGGGGCGATGCCAAGATCCTTCATGATCCGCCAATAAAGCGCGATGTCATGACCGACGATTGGGTTACCGATCGTCGCCTCCAATTGGCGGGTCAGGTGTAGCGGGCGTTGTGGCAGGCCGTCAGGCCCGCTGCGGAAATTGCACATGCCGTTGATCAGGTAGGCGTCCGCGTTTGGTGCCTGCTCCGCAACATAGGAAAAGCTCTTCTCCGCCAGGTCACCGTCAAATATCCAACGTTTTGAATTGACTTCCTCTTGGGTCTGGAACCAGCCTTGGTCGACAAAATTCCCTGCCCAGAGAACGTCGAAACCAGCCTCGCGCAAGAAGCCTACTGTGCCTTTCCACCACTCCGGCCAATGATAGGCTGCGTTCAACGCGACCTTTTCCACATTCATCGCACGCAGGGCTTCGACCATGGCATATCCAGCCATGTGAAACCGCGTGCCATACTTGTCAGACAGTTCCTTGCAGTGTTGCCGAATTCCTTCGACGCCAAGGCCGCAGGCATGCACCCAGTTGGAACCAACCTGCCCACAGACATCGACCCCATTCCGGCTCATGCAGTGAACGAAATCCTCCAGCATGCCAAAGTTCTGCTTCCGCTGCTCCAGCCCGTGTGCGTAGTCCGGTACATGAAGCATCCACCCGTGCACTCCGACGCTTTCGGGGCATATTCGTAAGAAGTCTGAAGGGGCCGCATCAAAATCAAAAGGCGGACAAGTAAACCCAACCTGGTATGGAAACAGTTTTTGTTCAGCGCTCCAGGTTCGTGGCATCGCAAGATCAGCCATGGGCAACCCGCTTTGATACATTTGTGTCATTCATGATTGACGATGGTACTTTTGTCCACTTAACGTGTCGAGCGAAAATTGCACGTTGAAAGGGCATGGAATGGACAGAGAGATTGTGAGCTTCCCCGATCATTCGTCAATGGCAGACGAGACTGCAAAATGACCACGCCAAAGACAATGCGCGCCATGGTCACCATGGGCCATGGCGATCTGGATCAGATGGTTTGGCACGAGGACTGGCCTTGTCCGGAACCTGCTGCGGGCGAAGTTCTGATCCGGGTGGGCGCCTGCGGTCTGAACAACACTGACGTCAACACCCGGTCCGGCTGGTATTCGAAGGCCGTGTCCGAGGCGACAACGGGCGGTGCATTCGGGACTGTAAACGAAGACGATCCCACCTGGGGTGGTGCTCCAATAACGTTCCCACGTATTCAGGGCGCCGATGTGTGTGGCGAAATCGTCGGGGTTGGCGTGGGCGTTGACCCCGCCCGGATCGGTCAACGTATAATCACCGATAACTGGTTGCGTGATCCGGATGACCCGGAAGACAAGAACAAGACCGGCTATTTTGGATCAGAGCGAGACGGCGGGTTCGCCGAATACACAACGATCCCTTCACAGAATGCAATCGCGCTCAATTCAGATCTGAGCGACGCAGAATTGGCAACTTTCTCGTGCTCTTATTCAACAGCCGAGGGGATGCTGACCCGTGCTGCTGTGACAAAACGGGACACAGTTCTCGTTTCGGGGGCATCAGGTGGTGTTGGTGGAGCGCTGGTGCAACTGGCCAAGCGTCGAGGTGCCCGCGTGATCGCAATGGCGTCGGAGGCGAAACATGCCGAAGTCGCAGGGCTTGGCCCGGACCGGATCCTGCCGCGAGCCCCCGAAGACCTGCGCGCTGCGCTTGGCGGAGAAAAAATCACTGTTGTCGCAGATGTTGTTGGTGGACCGAACTGGGGAAAGCTCATCAATGTTCTTGAGCGCGGCGGTCGTTATACCTGCTCCGGCGCCATTGCAGGACCAATGGTCGAGATGGATTTACGAACCTTCTACCTGCGTGACCTGACCTTCACGGGCTCTACGATCATCGTGCCAGAGGTCACGGAGAACCTTGTTCGATATATCGAAAATGGCGACATCAAACCCACTCTGGCTGCAACGTATCCGTTGAAGGACCTGCGTGCGGCACAAGCCGCATTCATCACGAAAAAGCACACTGGCAACATTGTGGTGGTTCCGTGAAAATAACCCGCATCCGGATTTATAAAACCGGTCTGCCCTACGTCGATGGCGCGTATGTCTGGGGCGCGGGGAACGCCATTAAGGTTGCCCAGGCCTGCGTTGTCGTGATTGACACAGACGCAGGATTGCAGGGTTGCGGAGAGTTCACGCCCTGCGGCGAGAATTACATGGTCGCCCATTCCGAAGGTGTCGAAGCTTTGGCGCGGTTGATCGGCCCACGGCTTCTCGGCGAAGACCCGCGTCAGGTTGGAGTAATCGAAACGATTTTAGACAACACCGTCCAGGGCCACGGTTACGCCAAGGCTCCGTTTGATGCGGCTTGTTGGGACATTCTCGGCAAGGCCTGCAATCAGCCGGTTTGGATGTTGTTGGGTGGGAAGTTGACCGACGGTGCACCGATGTATCGCGTAGCACCACAAAGGGCGACGGACGAAACGTTGGCTGAAATGCAGCGGTACCGGGTACAGGGATATCGCCAGTTTCAAATCAAAGTGGGTGGTGATTGGGCAAGGGACATCGACCGCATTCACGCTGGCATTGCCATGCTGGAGCCTGGCGAAATTGCTATGGCGGACGCCAACCAAGGCTGGCGGGTCGACAACGCCATCCGCGTGGCCCGCGCAACGCGCCACCTGGATTACATCCTGGAGCAGCCTTGCCGCACCTATGAGGAATGCCAGCAGGTCCGGCGCGTGGCCGAACAGCCAATGAAACTTGATGAGTGCATCACCGGAATGAGTGCAGCGCAGCGCACTGTCAGGGATCGCGGGGCAGAGATCTGTTGCCTGAAGATTTCCAACCTGGGGGGTCTAAGCAAAGCCCGGAGAGTGCGTGACTATCTGGTTGAAAACCGCCTTCCTGTGGTTTGTGAAGACACCTGGGGCGGCGAAATAACGTCTTCCGTCGTTGCGCATTTTGCGGCCTCGACCCCGGCAGAGTATCTGCAGAACACCACAGACCTGATGAATTACAACACACGTTCAACCGGCCTCGGTGGGCCAACGGTTGAATGCGGTAAGCTCTATGCTCCCGATACACCGGGCCTTGGCGTCACACCTGATTTCGAAAGCCTCGGCGAACCTGTCGTGACACTTGGTGTTTGAGCTCAACCAGACCAAGGCCCACGAATAGGTACAGGACGTTCCCGGCCACAGCGACTGGACATCTGATCAGTGATCTGACCGCCCCGTGCCAGCGGAAGGGCTGGAAGATGACGTCCGGATGGGATTGGATTACCCAAGTGAGAGCCGCCGCATCGTTTCCACCACCGCCGGTTGCCGCAAGGCGAGACTTTTCCATTGAAATCGTTGGAAAGTAGGGGCTTTGGGCCTTCACGAAGGTTAGTCCACGTGTCGAAAGGTCCGTCCGGTCGGCATGAGAGTTATAGGCTGTTAAGACGGTGTTTTTCGAGAATGCCACAAAGCATGGCTTTTGCCTGCAATCGGTGGTTTCGGTGACGCTCTCGCGCTTCATCAGGTTGACCGTCACGGATCGCTTTGAAGACTGCGCGGTGGTCCTCGTTCGACTGGGAAGGCAATGGGCGAATGAAAAGGGTAGTCGCCCGTGCGCGGCGGACTTGATCACTCATCATCGCGACAATCGCTTCAACGCGTTTGTTTCCGCCAAGGCGCACCAGTTCCTGGTGGAATAGCTCGTCTGCCTCAGCCCACGCTTCCAAGTCTTCTTTCTCGATGGCTTGATCCATTTCAGCAATCGACCGGGCGAGCAATTCAAGATCCTGTTCAGAGTATTTTGCTTCCGCTGCACGTTGGGCGGCGAGGCTCTCGAGCTCTGTCAGGATGTCGTAAATCTCGCGCATGTCTTCAGGTGATACGGGAAGAATGCGAACACCTTTTCGTGGGCGCATTTCCAGCAATCCGCGGCTTTCCAGCATCAAGGCCGCTTCGCGTATCGGTGTGCGCGACATACCCAGGGTTTCCGCCAGCTCCGATTCAAGATGGTCGGTTCCGGCAGCCAGTTCACCGGACAAGATCATGCTGCGCAGGTCGCGGACGGCGCGTTGCGTGTTGGAAAGAGTTTTGCTGTCCTGGCCCTTCACGGCTACTCCAAGCTTATCTTTTTACCTTCCGCGTCAGAGCGGTAGATGTTCTCTTCGATGCGGAGCACGTCCAGATAGTCCCGGGCAGTGTTTTCCAGCGTTGTGCCTTCTAAAAGGCCCGAAACGACGTGACTTTGCAAGGCATGGACGCAATCGCCACCGAACCCACCCCATGTTCGTGACGGAAGAATCTGCTGCCGGTCCCGTTTACCAAAGGCGCGGAATTCAACCGAGCCGTCGCCGTCTAGGAACAATGAACCGTCGGTGCCTTCAATCAGCGCTTCGCCCATGGTTTGACGCAAGTTTTCAGCGTTGTGGTCCAGGCATCGGTTGCCGTCAAACAAGGCCCTCAAACCGTTCGGGTGGTCGAACAAAATATATCCTGCGTCCTCTCCGGTGATAACTGGATTAACTTGGCGCAGGTCGGCGTAGATTGCGCTTGGCGCGCCGAACAGAAACCGGAACGTGTCCACCCAATGAACCGCAGTTTCGTGTACCAAAAATCGCGGCATTTCCTGAAAATATGGCTGTCGATCCAGGTATGCGCGTGGTCCGTTGCCGTCACCGGGCCGAAGCCGGAAAGTAGCCTGCAGCGGTTTGCCTATTCGCCCATCCGCTAGCACCTTCTTAATGGCGCGGTACCAAGGCTGGAAGCGAAAGTTCTCGTGCACAATGATGGTCGCGCCAGCTGTTTCGGCCTCTGAGGTTATTTCCTCTGCTTCTGCCAACGAGCGGCAAAATGGTTTTTGGCAAACCATCCATTTTACGCCGTTGCGCAGGGCTGTTCGGATCGTTTCGGCCTGGGCTACCGGGGGAAGAATTATGTCCAAAAGGTCCGGTTTCTCAGTGCCCAGCATTTTCGCGAGGTCTTGGTAAGCTGGCAGTCCGGTGGCGCGTGCTTTGTCGATATCGCGGTTACATGATGCGACTGGAACAGCCGCGGGCATTCGTGACCAGCTTTCGTAATGGAACTGGCTGAAATAGCCGGCCCCGACACAGGCAACTCTGATTTCCTTTTTGGTGTTCATGCCTGTAGCGCTTCCATTACAGAGGCGGCGGCCTCATTCGTCCCCGCAGTACCGCCAAGGTCCCGGGTCAGGTTAAAGCCGTTTGCCGTTACTATTTCAACGGCTTCGCGAAGGCGCACGCCATCGTCAAAAAGCGCCGGATTTTCGTCCGTCAAACCCAACCATTCAAGCATCATTGCGGCAGACAGGATCATCGCAAAAGGGTTGGCGATACCTTGTCCTGCAATGTCCGGAGCCGAGCCATGGCAGGGTTGGAACACAGCGTGGTCAAGCCCTATATCTGCTGACGGTGCAAGCCCCAGACCGCCCATAAGGCCCGCACCCAGGTCTGACAGGATGTCACCAAACATGTTTTCGGTCACCAGGACATCAAAATCCCAAGGTTTCTGCACCATCCAAAGTGCGGTTGCGTCGACATAGGCATGATCCGCCGTCAGATCAGGATGGTGCAAAGCTTCGGCGTCGAACAATGAACGAAAGAAGGCAAAAGCGCGAAACACATTGGCCTTGTCGACGCAAGTCACACGCCCGCGCCCGCGCCCTGAGGTCTTGCGCGTCTTGGCCAACTGGAAGGCAAATCGGAACAGCTTCTCGGATACATCTCGGGTAATCAGCAATGTCTCGCGCGCTTCGTCCTGGCATACTTCGCCCGCGCCTTGTGTAAAAAACAAGCCTTCGGTGCTTTCGCGGATTAGGACAAAGTCGATCTCTTTTCCCTCAGGCAAAGCCAGGGGCGTTGATTGTCCGGCGCGTACTTTTACCGGGCGGACCCCGGCAAAAAGACCCAACTTTTTGCGCAGGTCAATCTGCGGTGATATCTCGGTTCCGTCCGGGTATCGCACGTCAGGCAATCCCATCGCTGAAAGCAGAATGGCATCTGCCCCGCGCGCGATCTTCAAAGATAAATCTGGAAATGAGTCGCCAGTGCTTGCGTAATGTGCAGCTCCGGCGGGCGCATCGGTGAAAGTCAGGTTGTAGGCCGGATTCCGGTCTGCAAGCTGATTCAGGATTTCCAGCGTGGGCGCCATGATTTCCGGACCAATTCCATCGCCATGAAATACTGCAACTTCATAATTTCCGTTCATCTGAGCCCGTTTCCTTCCCGTTCTGCCTTAATGGCGTGATGGCAGCATTCATCACAGTCCGTTGACAATGCATTCTTTAACGTATACGCAAATAAATGCAATAACAAACGCACACGTGTTTTGGGAGGACTTGGAAATGAGATTGAGACTTGGGCGGTTTGCGGCCGCAGCCCTGATGGCCACCGGAATTGCAGGGGCTGCAGGTGCGCAGGATTACCCTTATCGCGACATAACGACGGCGGTTGTTTGGGGTGCCGGCGGCGGCACAGACACGATCAACCGGATGATCATGGCCGAGATGGAAAAGCACTTGCCGGTTTCGATCAACGTGATCAATCAAACCGGCGGTGTCGCAGGTTCCAACGGGATGGTTTACGTGATGAACCAGCCAGATGACGGGTACACGCTTGTCGGATTGTCAGAATCCAATGTCACCGCAGCAGTTCAGGGTGGTTGGGACAAGAAGTTCGACTATTGGTACCCATTCATTGTTGGTGGGTCACCAGATCTGATTTCAGTTCCTGCAGATAGCCCGTATAATTCGCTGGAGGAATTGGTCGACGCCGCAAAAGCCGCTCCGGGCACAATTCCTGCGGCCGCGTCAGGTGCAGGATCAATTCACCACCTGAACCTGTTGGCCATTCAGAATGGTGCTGGGGTCGAATTCAAGTTTGTCCCCTACAAGGGATCTGCGCCGGGACAGGAAGCCGCCATTGCGGGTGAAGTTGCCCTGGTTGTGACCTCGTTGGCTGAACAAGCCCCGCTGATTGAAGGTGGTCAGTTGAAACCGCTGGCTATGTTGACACCTGCAGACGCGCAGATTGCCGGCAATACAGTGCCTTCTGCGTTCGGTATGTATGACGGGCTGGACCAGTACTTGCCGCTCAAGCAAGCAATCGGATTTGCCGTGCACAACTCTGCCGGAGATGACGTCAAAACGGCCCTTGGTGAGGCATTTGAAAAAGCGATTGCCTCAGACACGGTGGCAGAATGGGCTACAGCGAACAACTATGATGTTGGCGGTCAACATGGCGCAGATGCGCAGGAGCTGTTTGCCAATCTTGAGGCCACCTTTGCCTATACGCTCCAGGATTTAGGTGCGACTACGGTCGATCCTGCCACACTCGGTATCGAGAAACCCTAAGGTGATTATCAAGAAAGGGCGCGCTTGACCGCGCCCTTTCCTTCTGGAGGCAGGGGAATGGACAAGACCGACGAAACACAAATCCTGCGGGCGCGTGATTTCTGGTCAGCGGTTGTGCTGTTGGCAGTATCGCTGTTTTTTCTCTGGAAGACCTCTGAGATTCCTCTTTGGGGTGAAAACCGGGCAGGCGTAAGCGGAACAGACTGGTATAACTCGGCCGCGATCGTGCCGCTGTTCATATTTGGCGGATTGCTGGTGCTGTCTCTGGTCTTACTGACTGTCTCGATCGGATCTGGTGGCGCACGCAACGCCTTGAACGCTGCGGGTATCGGATGGGACAAGGCTGAATTCTTCCGCAGCTCAACGATTGGGCTCACTCTCCTGGCTTATGTGGTGGGGTTAGTACCCAGAGTGGACTTCATTCTATGCTCTGCGCTGCTGATCACCGCTTTGACCTTCGGTTTCTACGGCGGTCATGCACGACGCGCTTTGGTGGCCTGCATCGCGGTTGTTGCCGCCGGGCTATTCGCATTTGCAAGTTTTCCGAACCAGGCGGATTGGAATGCTCATGGCGACGACTGGGTCACGCTGGTTATTTGGATCGCCCTGACCCTGATAGTGCTGAGCAAGGCCGCATCCGAACGCGCTTTGCGGATCGTGCCACTTGTTGCAATACTGGCGCCGTTCATCCTTGTTTGCGCGATGGCTTTCGTCTTCCGCCAGAATGTTCCCGCGCGCGGTGGGCTCATCTTCAATCAAATCGAATACCACTACTACGTGACGCTTCGTCCGTTATGGAAAGACTAACCGGATGGACTTTATCCTATCGCAACTGGCAGGTTTCGGGTCCGCTCTCGTGGGCTTGGCAGGTGATCCGCTGACCTACCTGTATCTGATCGTATCTGTTTTTCTGGGGATCACGTTCGGTGCTTTGCCTGGGCTGACGGCAACGTTGGCCGTAACGATCCTGACCGGTTTTTTCGGCAACAAGATACCCTTGGACTATTCGCTGATTGCCCTGCTTGGGGCTTATGTTGGCGCGATTTATGGGGGATCGTACCCCTCTATCTTGCTAAACATCCCCGGTACAGCAGCCAGCGCGGCCACTGCCATGGATGGCTACCCTTTGGCGAAGGCGGGTCGCGGAGGCGAAGCTCTGGGCCTCACGACAACTGCCAGCTTCATAGGCACAGTGATTGGGACCATCACGCTTCTGATTTTCGTCTGGGCGCTGCTCTTGGTGTCGAAAAACATCGCCAGCCCTGAGAAGGCACTGCTTGCGCTGTTCGGGATACTTCTTTCGGGCACCTTGATGAGCGAAGACTTGGTTATCAAAGGCTGGATTGCGGGCTTGATTGGACTTGCGATGTCCATGGTCGGGCTTGACCCACTTTTGTCGGAACCGCGTTACACCTTTGGCTGGTCTTATCTGCTGAGCGGGTTTCAGGTGGTTCCTGTACTAATGGGGGCCTTTGCCATTCCTCAAATCATCGACGGTTTGCGCCATGTCGAAGCCGGGAAGGTTCTGGCTCTGAAAGGTCGCATCTTGCCGAACCTCCGATCCATCCGGCGCTACTTGCCCACCATTGGCCGTTCAGGTGTGATCGGAACCGGGGTCGGTGCCCTTCCGGGCGTTGGCGAAGATGTCGCCGGCTGGGTCAGCTATGGGGTTGGCAAGACCGTTTCTTCCGAGGGTGAGAAGTTCGGTCGGGGCTCTTTGGAAGGTCTGTTGTGCTCTGAAACGGCCAACAACGCCTGCATTGGCGGCGCACTGATACCGCTTTTGGTGTTGGGCATCCCGGGTTCGCCCCCAGCCGCAGCATTGATGGGAGCGTTCAAGATCAACAACGTGATCCCGGGTCCGACGATAGATCCTGAGATCATCCTGCGCGTCGTTGCGATTCTGGTGATGGCGTCCTTGACCATGTTCCTGATGGGGCTGTTCACCGCCAGGGTCTTCATCAAGATACTGGCTATTCCTCAGACGATCTTTTTGCCGGTCGTGATGGTATTGACCACGATCGGCTCGTTCAGCGTCGGCGGAGGTATCAATGACCTGTACTTGATGCTGGGTGTCGGCGCTGTGGCCTATTTCATGAACCTGATGAAATACCCAATCGCCCCGTTGGTGATCGGGGTGATCCTGGGCGGATTGTTCGATGAGACCTTCCGCCGTTCGCTATTCCTGTCGGACGGGGATTTGTCGGTTTTCTTTTCGCGTCCCGGTGCGGCCATTCTGCTGGTGCTGAACATTGGCCTGATCCTAAGCCAACTGCCCATCGCCAAGCGCGCATTCTCACGCTTGAAAGGACTGTCTGCCTGATGTTTGCCGTAACTGTTACCTTCACTCTGAAGTCCGGGGTTCGAGAGGCCTTCTTGCCGCTGATGATTGAAAACGCCGCAACCTCACTGCGTGATGAACCCGGATGCCACCAATTCGATGTCTGCCTCGGAGAAGAGCCTGAGGCAGTGTTTCTGTATGAGGTCTATGATGATGGCGCAGCATTTGATGCGCACCTTCAAAGCGCGCACTTCAGGTCCTTCGATGCGGCTGTGGCTGATATGATCGCCGCAAAGACTGTTCACCAGTTTTCCGAGGTCATCCGATGAACGATTGGGAAATCCACGCCGTCAAATATGCTGACCGCAATGCCAGAACGCGGGCCGACAGCTTTATCATCGACGATAATCACGATGCACCCCATGCGATGGATTATTACATGTGGGTCCTGAAACGCGGGGATGAAATGTTGCTGGTCGATACAGGCTATGACTCGACCGAAGGCGCCGCCCGGGGTCGTCCCGTAGCGATGGATCCTCACGAAGCTTTACGTCCACTCGGAATTTCACCAGAAAAAGTTAGCCAGGTGATCGTGACGCATCTTCACTACGACCATGCCGGTGGGCTGCATCTGTTTCCGAATGCCAAGTTGCATATGCAAGCCGCGGAAATGGCATTCGCCACGGGACCTTGCATGTGCGACGACCACCTGCGTGCGCCGTTCACGGCTGACCATGTTTGCGAAGCTGTAAGGCGGCTTTATTCAGGCAAAGTCATCTTCCACGACGGAGATGCACAGATCGCCGACGGTGTGACGGTTCACTGCATTGGCGGGCACTCGCGCGGGCTGCAATGCGTTCGGGTGCGAACGGGTGTTGGTTGGATGGTTTTGGCCTCGGACGCTTCGCATTATTACGAGAACTTCATGGCCCGCAAGGCCTTTCCCATCGTTGTTGACCTGCAAGAAATGATGGATGGGTTTGAAACATTAGAAATGCTGGCGTCACATCCCAAGTTGATCGTGCCGGGCCATGACCCGCTTGTCCGCGACGTTTTTCCCGTCGGCGCAGCACCTCATATCCACCGGCTGGACCCGGGGCCTATCGCGGAGATCGAAATATGAAGATCGGTGTGATCGCTGATGACTTTACCGGAGCCTCAGACATCGCATTGACGTTGGCCGAAGCCGGAATGCGCGTTTGTCAGTTCATCGGCGTTCCCGAAAACCCCGTAATCAAGGATCTGGACGCCGGTGTCGTGGCCCTGAAATCCCGTACAACACCGGCCAGCGAGGCGAAACAAGACAGTCTCGAAGCATGTGATTGGTTGCTGGCCCAAGGTGCGGAACAGATCGTATTCAAAGTTTGCTCGACTTTCGACAGCACGTCTGCAGGAAATATCGGCCCTGTTCTGGATGTGCTGTCGGACCATTTGAAGGCAGAAGGTGTGATCGTCTGTCCAGCGTTCCCCGAGAACGGACGCAGTGTCTATCAAGGGCATTTGTTTGTTCAGGACAAGTTGCTGAACGAAAGTGGCATGCAGGATCACCCCCTGACCCCCATGCGTGATGGTGATTTGAGGCGCGTTCTGGGAGCTCAGTCTTCCAAACCTATTCATCACGTGAATGCTTTGACGGTGATGCGGGGGGCGGCTGCTATTCGCGCCGCGTTACCGGCTACTGGTCACACTATTGTGGACGCGATCCGCGATGCCGATTTGCTGGAAATTGGCAAGGCTGCCAAAGGTGCGCCATTGCTATGTGGTGGTTCCGGTATTGCACTGGGATTGCCTGCAAACTTCGATATCGCCACCACAGAACCATCATGGTCTGCCATACAAGGCCCGGGCGTTGTCCTTTCGGGCTCGTGCAGCAGGGCTACTCGTCACCAGGTGGAAGTTTACAAGGAACTGGCCCCACATCGCGAAATCAGCGCAGCAGATGCCGTGAAGGGGAATGTCGATACACAGAAGCTGGCTGATTGGGTGCTGGCGCAGCGTGTGCCGCCCCTGGTTTACTCTTCGGCGGATCCTGAATTGGTAAAGGCGGCACAAATAGAATTCGGCTCGGATCGTGCGGCCTCTGCAATCGAAGCGCTCTTTTCCGATCTTTCAGCTCAGTTGCTCGCCAAAGGTGTCACCCGATTTGTCGTGGCAGGAGGTGAGACTTCTGGCGCCGCGGTCAAAGGACTTCAGGCGCAAGCACTGGAAATCGGCCCGCGAATGGCCGCCGGGGTGCCAGTGTTGCGCCTTCACTGCGCACACCCAATCGCTTTGGCGCTGAAATCGGGCAATTTCGGAGATCAAAACTTCTTCGCAGATGCCCTTGCCAGAATGGAGCAATCGGGATGAGCGAAGAGTCCAAGTTGCGCGAAGAGATCTGTGTTCTGGGGAAGTCTATGTTTGACCGGGGGCTCACCTGTGGCGCGTCTGGGAATATTTCGGCGCGACTATCCGACGGAACTTTGCTGATGACGCCCACAGGCAGTTCCATGGGTTTTTTGGATCCCGCACGCGTCAGCCGTCTGGACAAAGACCTGCAACTTTTGAGTGGTGACCGTCCAACAAAGGAAACGCCACTACATACGGCGTTTTATGATACCCGCAGCGGGACCGGAGCAGTCGTTCATTTGCATTCAACGCATTCGGTCGCATTGTCGATGCTACCGGAAACGGACCCCGACGACGTGCTGCCTCCGCTTACGCCCTATTCGATAATGAAGCTGGGAAAGGTCAAGCTGCTTCCATTCTTTTTACCTGGTGACGCGGCGATGGGCGACGCTGTGAGAGGTTTGGCTGGGCAACGCACTGCAGTCCTGTTGGCCAACCACGGACCTGTTGTTGCTGGAAGAGACTTGCAAGCCGCGGTGTTTGCGATGGAAGAACTGGAGGAAACCGCAAAACTTGCTTTGCTTACTCATGGACTGAAGCCAAAGGCCCTTAGCATGGAGGAAATGCGTGCCGTTCAGAACATTGGCTAACCATCGCCCGTGTGACCGGTGATTTTGTAGAGAAGCAAACCTTTACCCAAGGTTCGATAATAGCCAGTTTCAACAGGGGCGGAAGGTGCTCGTATTCTAGCTCCAGGCAGCAATCAGGTAGTTTTATCGAATAACTAGCTAATTTTGTGCGGCTACGCGGCCGAGTTTGTACGGGGCGAATATTGCGAGGCACTGGCTTGCTCGGGCGAAACTGAGGCAAGCAATACTCCTGCTAAATATTCTTGGCCCAACTCTGCGTGCAGCCGAGGCGCTTGAAATAGGGTGGAGCACATGCTCCACCCGTTTAGATCAGGCACCGATGATGTTATGACCCGGACCATATGGGAATCCGGTGATATTCTCGGCCCCGTCCTCGCCGACAACGAGGATATCATGTTCACGGTAGCCGCCCGCACCAGGCTGTCCTTCGGGAATCCACAGCATCGGTTCAATGGACACGACCATGCCAGGCTCGAGTACCGTGTCGATATCCTCGCGCAACTCCAGCCCTGCCTCGCGCCCATAGTAGTGGCTGAGAATGCCAAAGGAATGGCCATAACCGAATGAGCGGAATTGCAGCAGCCCTTCGTCCGCAAAGAAGCGGTTGATCTCGGCAGTGATGCCGGAACAGGTAGCACCGGGTTTGATCAGGCTGAGACCCAGTTCATGTGCAGCAACGTTGGCCTTCCAAAGGCGCAGGCTGTCTGCGTCCGGTTCTCCCAGAAACAAAGTACGTTCCAAGGCCGTGTAATAGCCCGAGATCATTGGGAAGGTGTTCAGTGACAGGATATCACCCTTTTGCAAGGCGCGTTTGGTGACAGGATTGTGTGCGCCGTCTGTGTTCAGACCGGATTGGAACCAAACCCAGGTGTCGCGGTACTCGGCGTCCGGATAGGCCCGGGCGATTTCGGCTTCCATGGCGTCGCGTCCTGCCATGGCAATCTCTATCTCAGTTGCGCCCTCGCGGATCGCGGCGTGAATAGCCGCGCCGCCAACGTCGGCGGTTCGGGCACCACCTTTGATCAGTTCGATCTCTTCTGCGGACTTGACCATGCGGGCAGCCATTGTGTCGGGCGCAATGTCGAGCAGCTCGGGCCCACCCAGCATGTTCAGCGCCGTGTCGCGCACCGCGAGCGTCATGTGATCGCTTTCGATGCCGACCCGTCTGGCATTCCCAATCAGGCTGGCAACCGCGCGCCAATAATTGTCACGCTTCCAGTCGGTGTAGATCACGTTGTCTTCGACTGATCGACGCCAGGGTTGCCCGGCATCGATATTTGCCGAAACGGTGGTGCAAGTATCCTGCGTGACAACGCAGCCATAGGGTCGGCCGAAGGTGCAGTACAGAAAGCCCGAGTAATAGGCGATGTTCTGCATCGAGGTCAGCAGAACCACAGGGATATCCCGTTTTGCCATGATAGCGCGCAGTGCAGTCAGGCGGCGATCATACTCGGCCTTGCTGAACGGCAGCGGGGCTTTGTCGCCATTGTGGCAGGTGAAGAATTCGGGGCGGTTGGACGTATCTGTCATCTCAGGTCTCTCAACTTTGCCGGATGTGCAAAACCCGGCCACATGTCCCGGCGTTCAGGACAGGCGGTCTCGGGGTCCGAGAGCCGATCATCCCCGTGAGAGCCGCGACGCCATCGCGGCGGGGATGAACGGGTGAATCGTTAAATCAGACAGATTGCTCCGTCAAGCGGGAGAGAGACCCCGCAACCGTTCCGAGCGGCGCCGCAGCAGTTCAACGGTTGTCAGCAACGCAATCGAGAGGACCACAAGGATCGTCGCAACCGCCAGAATGGTTGGGCTGATCTGTTCGCGCAGACCCGTGAACATCTGCCAGGGCAGAGTCTTCTGACTGGCGGAACCCACAAACAGCACCACAACAACTTCATCGAATGAGGTGATGAATGCGAACAGACCGCCTGAGATCACGCCCGGCAAGATCAGCGGCATCTGGATCTTGAAGAAGGTGCGGACCGGACCGGCCCCCATATTTGCCGCGGCGCGTGTCAGCGAGCGATCAAAGCCGACCAGCGTCGCAGTCACGGTGATGATGACAAATGGAATACCCAGAACGGCGTGTGCCAGGATGACTTTCAGGTAGCCCACAAAGTTCTTGTTCATGCCCAGCGTACCTTCGAGGAACCGTCCGATGTCGCTGTAGAAAAAGAACATGCCCGTCGCCGAGATGATTAAAGGGACGATCATAGGAGAAATCAGGATGCCCATGATCGCCCGGCGCCCCGGGACGTGGGATTGGCTAAGCCCGATGGCGGCCAAAGTCCCCAGCGAGACCGAAATGATCGTCGCTATCGGCGCGATGATCAGCGAGTTCTTGAAGCTGCGCTGCCATTCGTTGTTGGTGAAGAAGTCCCGGTAGTGTTTAAGCGAATACCCTTCGGGATCCAGCCGCAGCATCTCGGGTGTGAAGGTAAAGAAGTCCTGTGCGTTGAAAGACAGCGGCAGAACCACAAGGATCGGCGTGATCAGGAAGACAAAAATTGCGCCGCAGATGACTCGGAACAGGTAGTGATAAAAGACCTGCTGAGCCGTCAGATAGGGCAGCAGTTTGCGACGATACCGCCCTTCGTAAAGCCAATAGATGAACCAACTGAAGAACCAGCCGCCCAAAAGGCCAAGAACGCCGCCCACCAGGCCGGAAGCAAAAAAGCCCACAATGCCGAAGCCCAGGATGGTGATCCAGCGGGCAAGGTTTTCGTTTTTCAGTATGTTTATGTAGACCCAGGCCAATGCGGATATCAGGACCGCTCCGCCCAGAATTCCCAGAAAGACTGAACCGTTGCCTGCGCCAACGAAGATGCCTGCGAAGGCACCTGCCAAGGCAACGCTGGGCAGAACCATGGACATCGGCTTGCGGGATATCGGTGTGAGTGCGGCCATATTGATTATCCCAACTTCACGTTATCGATGCCCACGATTTTGTCGTAGACCCAGTAGAGCAGCAGCACGACGCCCAGTAGGATCGTACCCAAGGCCGCGGCAAGCCCCCAGTTCAGCGAGGACGAGATGTGGTAGGCGATCCGGTTCGAGATGAATACGCCCTTGGTGCCGCCCACAATTTCGGGGGTGATGTAGTAGCCAATTGCCAGAATGAACACGAGGATTGAGCCCGCACCGATGCCTGGAATGGATTGCGGGAAGTAAATACGCCAGAACGTTGTCCAGTTGGTCGCCCCCATGGACTTTGCTGCGCGCGTGTATGACGGCGGGATGGTCTGCATCACCGAATACATCGGTAGAATCATGAACGGCAAAAGGATGTGCGTCATGGCAGTGATTGTGCCGATCTGGTTATTGATGATGATCAGCCGGGCATCATCGGCAACCAACCCCAGCCAGACCAGCGTGTCATTGATCACACCCTGCTGTTGCAGCATGACCTTCCAGGCCGAGGTTCGCACCAGAAGGGATGTCCAGAAAGGCAGAAGTACCAGGATCATCAGCAGGTTCGAGACCCGCATCGGCAGGGTCGCCAGCAGGTAGCTGACCGGATAGGCCAGCAGGATGCAGGCCCCGGTGATCACCAGTGACATGAACAGTGTACGACCAAAGAGTTTGATCAGAATCTGTTTGTCCTCGGGCTGTGATTGCGCGCCTTCGGGGGTGCGGCGCATGTCGACCGCGTTCAGGAAATAGCCGTTGGTGACGGCAGGTGAGTGGGTTTTGATCACCGACCATGTCTGCGGCTCACCCCAGCCATCGTGAATCTCGATCACCTGTTCCTTGAACGGCCCGTCTGTTTCGGGGTCCAGCTTGCCCATTTTCCGACCCGAGCGGCGGAACATCGAAGACATGCCGGTCTCTTCGTAGTTCAGACGCGAGCCCAGTCGGGTATGTGTCTTGTTGTCGACGGCCACAACCATATCGCGGACAAAGGCGTCATAGACTGCCTCCTCCGGCAATTCGCCGCTGGTCTCATCCCAGTTCTGCAGCGCCTCGACCGTCAGCGGCAGCGTTTCCTGGACGATGCTGTTTTCCACCGACCGGAACAGCATCGAGGCAATGGGCACAATGAACGAGAACATCACGAACAGCAGCAGAGGTGCCACCAGCATCAGAGCCCGAAGTTTCTGCCGTCGCAGCGACCGCGCCAGTGATTGCTTGAGCGGTGTTCCATCGGCGGCCAGCATCGGACCGGAGTTTTGTTGGGTGGCGTCAGTCATCGGTGCCCCTTGGGTACTTTTGGGGCCGGGGGCGACTGATCGCCCCCGACAATCTTAGGAAATCAGACGGTTATTGCGCCAGCCACGCCTGGAATTTGGCGTCGATATCGTCGCGGTAATCCGCCCAGAACTCGTAGTTATACAGGAACGTGTTCTTGGCGTTTTCCGGATCGGTCGGCATATGAGGTGCCATTTCGATGCCTAGATCGGCGTGCTGACCGACCAGCGGAGCCGACGAGGCACGGGCCGGGCCGTACGAGATGTACTTGGCCTGATCCGCCAGACGCTGGGTGTCGGTTGCGAACATGATGTAGTCCAGCGCACGCTGCTGACGCTCTTCGCTCAGGCCGGCGGGGATGATCCAGCCGTCAAGGTCAAACACCTGTGCGTCCCACAGCATAGCAACGGGCTGCTTCTGTTCTTCGATCACGCTGAACAAACGGCCGTTGTAGGTCGAACCCATGATGACTTCGCCATCCGCCAGCAATTGCGGCGTGTCTGCACCTGCAGACCACCAGACAACGCTGTCCTTGATGGTGCCCAGCTTGGCAAGTGCTTGGTCCTGCCCTTCAGGGGTAGCAAGAACGTCATAGACGTCATCTTTGGCTACACCGTCACAGAGCAGAGCCCATTCCATGTTGTTGATCGGGCGCTTCTCGAGCGAGCGCTTGCCCGGATAGGTTTCCAGATCGAACACGGCACAGATGTCGGTTGGCGGGGTGTCGCCCACCAGATCTGTACGATAGCCAAAGGTGGTCGAATATACGATCTGCGGGATAAAGCAGTCGCTGACCAGTAGGTCACCAAAATCCTCGGAGGCAGGCGTGCCATCCGGGGCTGCAGCCAGTTGGCTGTCGAAATCGATCTCAAGCGCCAAGCCTTCGTCGCACAAGCGGATCGCGTCTGCTGCGACCACGTCAACCACGTCCCAGGTGATGTTGCCCGCTTCGTTCATCGCGCGCAGCTTGGCAACGGCCTCGTTCGAGCTGTCGTCGTTCAGAATGGTGACACCGGTCTTTTCCGAATAGGGCTCGTGATACGCCTTAAGCTGCGACTTGGAATAGGCGCCACCCCAAGACACGATGGTCATTTCTTCGGCAGCAGATGCCCCCGCAACGGCCGCAAGGGCGACTGCCGTCAATAAAGTTGTTGTTGGTTTCATGTGTTACTCCCAGTACTTCCCGTTTGTTGTATGGTCGGCTGATGCACGGGTTTTCATCAGCCGGTCCCTCAGCTTGGCTCCGCTTGTCTCGCGCAGCTTGGTCTATGCGTCGAGCGCACGACAATCCTGGGCCAGCCAGCCAATCTCGATCTCCTGACCTGGGGTCAGGCGGACGGCGTCCGGCGCATTTCGGGTTTTGACGATGAATTCATCATTACCTGCCACCGACATGCGGAACCGAAACACGTCGCCCATATAAATGAACTCTTTGACGGTTGCTTTCAGGGTATGCGCATCCGCATGCAGGCGGTCTTTGTTGAATTCAACTCGTTCGGGCCGGATTGACACTTTGGTCCGCTCGCCGGGTTTGTGGACATTGATCGGAACTGCATCAATTTCCGAGCCATCATCCAGCTGGACAAGGCACGTGTCGCCGTCGATCGATTTCACGACACCTTCCATGGTGTTGTTCTCACCGATGAACTGCGCGACGAAGCTGTTTTCCGGCTCTTCATACAGTTGATCAGGCGGTGCAAGCTGCTGAATACGCCCGTCGTCAAACACCGCAACACGATCGGACATGGTCAGAGCTTCGGTCTGGTCGTGTGTCACGTAAACGGTGGTGATCCCCAACTCATGCGCAAGGCGCGTGATTTCGAATTGCATGTGTTCGCGAAGCTGCTTGTCCAGCGCGCCCAGCGGTTCATCCATCAAAACCAGCTCGGGCTCGAACACCAGGGCACGCGCCAATGCGATCCTCTGTTGCTGTCCACCCGACAATTGCGCAGGGCGGCGGCTTCCGAATTCGCCCATCTGAACCATGTCCAGCGCGCGTTTTACTTTTGCCTCGCGTTCGGATTTGCCCAGCTTGCGAACCTCAAGCGGAAACGAGAGGTTCTCGGCCACCGTCATGTGCGGGAACAAGGCATAGTTCTGGAACACCATCCCGATGCCGCGTTTGTGCGGCGGGATATTGTTGATGGGGCGTCCATCAAGAAGGATTTCACCATGGGTTGCGGTTTCAAACCCGGCAAGCATCATCAGACAGGTCGTCTTGCCCGATCCCGAAGGCCCGAGCATCGTCAGAAATTCGCCCTTCGGCAGTGCCAGATTGAGGTCTTTTACGACGAGAATTTCGCCATCATAAGACTTTTGAACGCGTTGAAATTCGACAAACGCGGCGTCGTTCGTTGTTTCGGTCACAAGACCCCCTGTTTCGTCAAATGATTATCCGAAAGCATCGGATTTCATTGATCAGTAGGCATCAGTAAAGACCGAGCGGCATACGTATTGCAACAGTGAATACGATATTTGCGGGCTTAGGTGTCGGATTGAGAATTCAATTGGTGCAATTCAGATGTCTCATATGCCATGCTAGACTTTGATTGCTGGAAAGCACAGGTTTACCAATTCTTGCGCGAATCTCTGGAATAGCGTCACGGGTTCTAAGGTTGGTGCAACTCAGGAAAATTGCATCCACCGTTGGATCTGATCCCAGCCGTGTTGCCGCCTCGACCACGGATTGATTGGAAATCCGAACGACCTTGGCTTCTTCGGCTTCTCCGAATGTGCCAAACACATCGGTCGTTATCCCGCTCTCTGCAAAGGCTCGGCGCAGAGGCACGTTGACCTCTTCAATATAGGGAGACAACAACGCGAATTTCGAAACACCAAGGCTTTCGGCACACGCCGCGGCTGCGCGCAACGGATTTGTAACCTCGGCCGTGTTGCAGGTTTGTTTGACAAGTTGCGCCACACGTTCGGATCCGATGACCGAACTTGCCGATGTGCAGCCGTACCCCACAACACGGTAAGGCCTTGCGCTGGGGAGCAATTCCGCAGCCGCAGGCAAGGCAGTTTCCATTTCAGCCAAGCTGTCCGTGGTCACTTCGGTGCCACTCGGAATTCGGGTCACGTGGATCGGGTATTTTCGATCCGAGAAATACGCGCTGAACTCCGGCTCGAGCGTTTCATCCGTCTGCAGCACAATCAGGCCAAGCGGTGAGGCTTGCGGATCGTCCTGGTCCAGGGTGTACGGAATGTGTGTCATAGTTCGATCATCTCCGACCCGATACGCGGGCTTAAAAAGCGCGGTTTCCCATCCGTAACAACGATGTTCTCTTCATGAACCAGTATCTTGCCACCGACCGCTATGCCCGGCTCCAGTGTCAGAACCATGCCCGCCTCAAGAACAGTGTCATCGGTCGGAATGAGAGAGGGCCATTCAGTCAGCGACATCCCCAACCCGTGCCCCAACCGTCCTGCATCCGTGCCTTCTGCATCTTTGGTAAGGATGTTGTTCATAGCGTGAAACAAGTCCGCGGCGGTTGCGCCCGGCTGGGCGATATCGAGCGCGGCGTCCGAGGCTTCGATGAGCCTGGCATGGGCGGAATTCACGTCAGAATTCGCTGGACCAACGGACCAGTTGCGGTCGAAATCAGAAAAATACCCATCCCAAACCAATCCTGTGTCCAGCATCAAGACATCTCCTGATACCAAAGGGGTTGGGCGGGCAGGTGAGATAACGTCGCTATATCCGCCTTGTTCTGCTCCACCGGCCAGGTAGGGGACCCAATCAGCTCCTTCTTCCAGACAGAGTATTTGAAACTTGCGGAACACCTCGTCCAGCGGAACACCGGCTTTGGCGATCTCGGGAACACGTGCAAAGGCCCGGCCAGCTATGCCACAAGCGGTCTCAATCTTGGCAATCTCGGCTGCGGATTTGACAATGCGCAGGGCGCGCAGAATACCGTTATCGCCCACTATCCCGCGCGTGCCGAGTTTTCCACGTAAACGCTCAATATCTGCCAAGGGCATACGCGCATGGGTCTCATGGCCATCAGGCATTCCGACGCGACCATCTAGTGGTGTCAGTTCCGTCAGAGCATCTGCCAAAAGCGAAACACCGTCGTCCCTCAAATCTGGTGAACTCCAGCTTCGGATGTCATCGATCCATGTCTGACCCATGAGCGCGGCCCCGATAGACGGGATCACGGCAACAGGTTTTCCCTTGGCGGGGACGATCAGATACCAGGGACGCGTCGGGCTTTCCCAGAAACGGGTCAGGTACCCAGTGAAGTAACGCACGTCCGTTTCGGTGGTCAGCAATAAGGCAGAGAGACCGGCTGCTTCCATCAGCTCTTGTGCGCGTTTTGTGCGCGTCTCGAATTCGGTCTGCTCGAACCCTCTCATTCCGCGATCTCCGATAGAACGCACAAAACGCGCGACCGGTCATCGATTGCCATCGCCTGTCTGGCCTCGTTATTCATTACGGCTGCTATCCCTGCGCCGCCGGACGCCGTTGTTTTCAACCCCGCATCCGCGATCACGTCCAATTGCCGGGCCACTTCCTCGTCGGTCAGCGTCAGGAAGAGATCGGCGTCTCTGGCCAACCCATTCAATGCGATCAGTGAAGGCTCTTTGCAATCCAGTCGCCCCATGATGCTGTCCGGCCCATTCGCAAAGACGCACTTTCCGGCCGTAATGCTTGCTTGCAAGGCAGGAGCGGCCTCGGGTTCGACCACGATGATCTTGGGCGCGTTGCCCCAAACTGTTCGCGCGTAAGCTGCGACTGCTCCGGCTAAACCGCCAACACCAGCCTGCAGGAGTATATGCGTGGGCGGCTCTGGACATTGTCCTGCCGCTTCTGCCCCCATTTGCAGGTACCCCTCCATCAAAATGTGCGGCAGATCAAAATAGCCATCCCACGAACTATCCGACAGGAGAATCCATCCGTTTTCCCTGGCTGCCGCGCTTGCTGCTTCCATGCTGGCGGCGTAGTCGGCGCCGCTGCGCACGACGTCCGCATTTTGGGCGCGCAGGCGTTGGGCAAAGCGCTCGGGAACGGTGTCGGCAATATGTACGACTGCCTTTGCACCGAACATTTTGGCGCCAGCGGCGACGCTCATTCCATGGTTTCCAGCGCTGGCAGTGCCGTAGGTAGTGCCAGCAAGCGTGTTTGCGCCTGGTTTGCTTGTTTTTTCTGCGGCGTGACGAGCAATCACATACGCCGCGCCAAGGGCTTTGAACGACCCAAGGTTCATTCGAGTGCGCTCGTCCTTGACCCAAAACTGAGAAACTGGTGCTAACTCACTGGCGTCGACAAGAGGAGTTTCCTTCGCCGCTGGGCACGCAGATAGCAAGTCCGCCACTCTGGCCGCATCCGTTGATGGGTAAGGTGCGGAGGGAACAATTTTTTGACCCGCCCGATGAGGATTGTTGATGATCTGCATGCCCGCTCCGAGAACTCGATCCAATGACGTGATCCGATTGACGGAATTGTGTCAACTCAGTTTGTTTTCGATGGGCGATGCCGGCGTCCCGGCTTCCATCGCGGGAAAACGACCACCGCTGACCGATACATGGGATGCCAAGGCCACAATAGGTCTGAGATGTCGCGCCGTCGACCACCCGTAAGACCAACCCAATCGCGCCAGCGCAGCGTTGGTCGATGGTTTGGACACCGGTCTGTTTCAGCAGTTGATAGTGTTCGCTAGCGCATAACAAAGGGATCGGGGATCGGGTCATCGCTTGTGCGCAGCCAGACCGCTTTAACTTTGGTATAGTCCAGTGCCGCCTGCAATCCGCCCTCTCTCCCGTGACCCGAAAGCCCATGTCCGCCAAAAGGCGCAACTGGGCTGACCGCGCGATATGTGTTCACCCACACTATCCCGGCGCGCAAGCCGCGCATCATTCGATGTGCCCGGGTCAGATCCTTTGTGAACAACCCCGATGCCAGCCCGAATTCAGTGTCATTGGCCAACCGCAAAGCTTCTGCTTCAGTGTTAAAGCCGACGACGGACAAGACTGGCCCGAAGAATTCATTCGTCAGGCATGGGGCGTCCGGGGCATCCGAGCAATCGATGATTGTCGGTGGGAAATAGTACCCCTCACGATCCGTTGCCTTGCCGCCTGTGATGACACTGGCGCCAGCCGCTTCCGACGCCGCGATCAGGTCTGTCGCCTTGCTGATCTGACCCGAAGTGCACAATGGCCCAACTTCCGTTGCCATGTCGTCTGGGTTTCCGATCACCACGCTTTCGGCGTTTTCTTTGAGGCGGGCCAGGAACACAGTTTTGATCTTATTGGAAACGATAAGCCGCGAACCAGCGACACAGCTTTGACCCGTGGCTGCAAAAATGCCCGAGACCTGAGCGTTTACGGCGCTTTCGATGTCGGCGTCTTCGAACACAATGAAGGGCGATTTGCCGCCGAGTTCCAGCGAAGTGGACGCAAGGTTCTCGGCAGAATTACGCACTACATGGCGTGCAGTTTCCGGCCCGCCGGTAAATGCAACGTGGTCGACTTTTGGGTGGCTGGTCAGGACAGCGCCGCAATCTGCGCCAAAACCGGTGATTATGTTGAGAACGCCCTTTGGGAAACCTGCCTGATCAAAGATGCGGGCAAATTCAAGCATCGGTGCCGGGCCGTCTTCTGAAGCTTTCAGAACGACCGTGCAACCAGCCGCCAAGGCAGGGCCGATCTTCACTGCGGACAGGAACAATTGTGAATTCCACGGGACGACCGCGGCAACCACGCCGACCGGTTCCCGGCGCAGCCAGACCTCCATGTCCGGCTTGTCGATCGGTAAATGCGCGCCTTCGATTTTGTCTGCAAGACCCGCGTAGTATCGATAGTATTCGGCAACATAAGCTACCTGCGCAGAGGTTTCGCGAATGATCTTACCCGTATCACGGGTTTCCAGCGCGGCCAGGGTCTGAGCGTTTTCTTCGACCAGATCAGCCAGCCGGTACAGCAGCTTACCCCGGGCCGCAGCAGTCATGTTTGCCCATTCCGGCGCGAAGAATGCAGCCTCGGCCGCATCTACGGCCGCGTTTACATCTGCGGCTTTGGCCTCGGGCATCATCGCCCAAACGGCGCCGCTTGCCGGATCTCGACTTTCAAACCGTGCAGAACCGTTTGAAAACTCACCGTCTATGTATTGCTGAAACTGCTGCATCTATCCCGAGCCCTCAATGAAATGCCGGCATGACATCTTTGATGAACCGCTCAAGCGAAGCCTTCTTGCGTTCAAAACTCATACTGCTGTCGATCCAAAATGAATACTCATCATAACCCAGCGCTTCCGATATGCGGATACGCTCGATCACGGTTTCAGCGGTGCCAACCACAAGATCCCGCTCCATGGCGTCAGGCGTATAAAACGGGTGCGCCGCGATGTCTTCTTCGGTGAGGGGGTCAATCAGGCCTTGAGCGATCTCGCGCTTGTTCATGAACCAAGCGCCGAAATAGCAGAAAAAGCGGTTCAACTCTTTGGCGGCAAGCTTCGCGTCGGCTTCGTCCTCTGCCACGTAGGTATGTCGCAGCAACATGATCTTGGGGCGTGGGACTTCGGGAAATTTCTGGCAGGCCGCGTTGAATTTCGACATCAGGTTCTCGACCTCGTCGTCCCCGTTCCACAATGGTGTGACCTGCACGTTGCAGCCATTCGAAACAGCGAACTCATGGCTGTTCGGGTCTCGCGCAGCGACCCAGATTGGCGGGCCGTTTGGTTGCAGCGGTTTGGGGGCTGACGTCGTTTTAGGGAATTGTGTGAATTGCCCGTCGTGTTCGTAATCGCCCTGCCACAGGGCCTTCACCGCCGGGACAAGTTCGCGCATACGTTGGCCTGCCTCCCAGGCGTCCATTCCCGGCATAAGCCGCTCATACTCAAAACTGTACGCACCACGAGCAACGCCCAAATCAAGACGCCCATCCGTAATGATGTCAGTCATGGCCGCTTCACCCGCCAGTCGGATTGGATGCCAGAAGGGCGCGACAACGGTGCCGGTCCCCAATCGGACGTGTTTTGTGTGACGTGCGACGTCAACCAAACTCAGAAACGGGTTGGGTGCGATGGTAAAATTCATGCCATGGTGTTCGCCAGTCCAAATCGCATGCATCCCACCGTCGTCCGCGATCTTGCATAGCTGAAGGAACTCTTCGTAAAGCTGCCGCTGATCCTGTTCCTCCGAAATGCGTTCCATGTGCGCGAATAACGAGAACTTCATGCTCACTTTCTCCCATCAATGATCGGCTTCACCTCTCCGACCACTTCGTTGCCAAAATACACCCCGAAATTTCCCATGCGGCTTTCCTGCGCGAAGCGCTCCAACATGGTGCACATTGCCGGATCAGCGATATCTGTCAGCGTCGACTCGCTCAGTTCGGTGAATACGCCTTTGATCGGCGCACCACCTGCAGCCTGACACAGAAAGACGATGTGTTGGTGTTTGCGCGCTTCATCTTCGTAAACTGAGTAAATGAAACCCGGCTCGGCATTGACCCCGGTGTCCGAAATCAGCTTCGCCAACGCGCTGTTCGCACCTTTCGACACGTCCTCTGTCAGGGGCAACGTGAGGTGGCCAAGTTCATTGTCTACCAGAAGAACTTTACCGTCTTGTTCGATCAAGGCAGACACCACCATATCGGTTCGCCTGCTCAGAGCTTCGACCTCTGCTGCCGGTGTGACATACGCGCCGCGCGCGTAACCCAATCCGGGCGCGATAGTGTGATCAAAGGCTTTGACTTCGCCGATCAGGATCAGGTGATCACCCGCATCCACGGTCTTGTTCATCGCGCAATCGAACCACGCTGAAACCCCATCCAGAATTGGCGAGCCATGGGGGCCATTCTGCCAATCGACTGCAGCAAAACGATCCTCTACCGGGCGTGCGAATGTATTGGACACGTCAATCTGCGCCTCAGACAGAATATTGATCGCAAATTTCTGTGTATTGGCGAAGGTGTCATAGTTTCTGGACGTATTTGCCAGACAAACCAGGACAAGCGGCGGCTCAAGAGACACAGAAGTAAAAGAGTTTGCGGTGAACCCTAAGGGTTCATCCCCGTCATCAACCATGGTGACAACGGTAACGCCGGTCATGAAGCTACCAAACGCAGTGCGCAGAGCGCGCGGATTACTCAGCATCCGGGTGTCAAACTGTATCATGCGACATCTATCTCCTCGGTTGAGGTGTGCAGCCATTCCTGCAACGCGGCATTGACGGATTCCGGGGCCGTCAGATTCACCATGTGACGGTGTTTCTCTATGATAACGGCCCAGCCGCGTGGGGCGGCATCTGCCATGGCCTGAGACATCGCTGGCGTAGAGTTGGGGTCCGCCTCTCCGGTCAGCGCCAGCAGCGGGCAGGGGATGTTGGCGAACCCTTCCGCATAAGTCGCGTCACCATGCGCAAAGGCCGAATAAGCCGTTGCATAGCCTTCCATGTTAACCGCCCCGAGCCATTCCGCCACCTGTGCTCTTGCCGACTGCTCGGTCGGGCTGTCCCCAAACCAGCGGTTGAGCGGCGTCTCCAAATCAAAGGCGCCCGTCTCGATCAAGTCGGCTCGTGCTTTGACCGAGGCGCTCGCGCTCGCGTCACGACAGAATACCCCATTGAGCAGAGCAACCCGTTCCAGCCTTTCTGGATGGCGCACCGCAATACCTCCAGCAATAAGGGCCCCCATGGAGTGACCCGCAAGGCTTATTCTACCCAAATCCAAAGCATTCAAAACCGCACGGAACCAGTCCAGGTAATCCTTTAGCGTCGATCCGGTGGGAATTGGATCGCTGCCGCCGTGCCCGGGTAGGTCCAGTGCGAAGATGTGGTGGGTTTTTGCGAATTCTCTGAGCTGCGGCGCCCATGCGGCCGACTGCATTCCGACCCCATGGACAAAAACCAAAGGGGCGGCTTTTCCGGCATTGGAAACCCCGGCTTGTCGAAATGCGACTTTACCGAAAGGCTCAGACAGCAGCAGGGTTGTCGACGTCATGCCCCAATTCCTTCAGGTCCTGATACCGGTCGCCGATCCGGTGATGCGGTCGGCCTCCAATTGACGCTCCAAGCGCAATCACGATCTCATCCGCAGCAGGGGCATCTGCAATCTGTGTCTGGATCGTGAGGTAGTGGCTGCGTCGACCACCATCGTTTTTGTCCATCAGCGGAATTTGCAGGGCGGCGTTGGCGGGGCCACGTGTGTTGGTGAAAGCGAGATACGACTTTGCGCCTACAGCCTCGCGGTAGAAGTTTCCGAACCTCAATGTGTGGATCAGCGCCGATCCATGTTCGACCTCGCCGTTGAGCCCGACCATTGCCGCTTTGCCATACCCCTCGATCATGTCTCCACCACCGGTGGAATCAAGCACCATATCCGTCAGCAGTCGCCCAAGGCCGGGAGCACAGTCGTGAATTGACGGCTTGAGATCTTCAACAAATCCCATGCCCGCCCAGGGGTTTTTGATCACAGCGATGGCAGCGATCATCTTCAGGGGCTGCTCTGCTACCCTGCCGCCTTCTATCAAAGTATTCTCGACGTGGAGCAGCGTTTTACGGATTTCCGCGGGCATGGGTAACTCCTGAATGATTCGCGCGTTGTCATATGGTATACCATAATACAATATGGCAATCATACCTTGAAAACATCTACCCAAAGCTGCTAGCTCTTTGCCCATGAGCTTGCCCACACTGACAAAGATCGAACACCCGCCCGCAACCCTGCGCGACATGGTGCAGGAGCGTATGCGAGACGCCATTATTGAAGGGGTTTTTCAGCCAGGCCAAAGGCTTGTGGAGCGTCCGCTTTGCGATCAGCTTGGTGTTAGCCGAACTGTTATTCGCGAAACCATACGATATCTCGAGGCCGAGGGGCTGGTTGAGATTCTGCCAGGCCGCGGTCCGATTGTGGCCACCATCAGCCTCGAGGACGCGCGTCAGATTTACGACATTCGCCGCATGCTCGAGACCGCCGCCGCCCAAAGCTGCGCAAAAAATATCACGCCCGAGCGTGCACGCGCCCTATATGCTGCACTCAATCGCTTGAAAGAAGGCTTTGCAGACCCCACGCCCGGTGTGTTATTTCGTGCAACAGCTGATTTTTACTCTGAGATATTCGATGGCGCCGGGCACCATATCGCTTGGGAAATTGTCCAGCGATTGAATGGCCGGATAAGTCGCCTTCGTATGATGACCTTGTCTTCAACTGATCGGAAACGACCGGGAATCGTGCATATGGAGACCATCTGTGACGCAGTCGTATCGGGTAATGCAGCTGCGGCGCGCAAAGCAGTGGCGGATCATCTGGACGACACAATGGCAATCTCGGAAAAGCTGTTGTCAGACGTGGAGGGCTCCAAGGATGGTTGATGCAATCAACGATGGCGGGAAAACCTAGGGCCGGGATGTATTGATTTTTGCCGCGCTGCGTGTTTCACGTCTTGGAAAACGGAGTGGTGACACGAGCGATCTTTGTTCGCTGACCGTCGAACAGATGGCCAAGCTTGCCCCTTTTTTCCCAAAGTCATTTGCAAGCCTCGGGTTGATGACAAACGTGTGTTGAGGGGAACGATCTTCATCAATCGAAATGGGTTGCGCTGGCGAAGCGCTGCGGAAACCCATGGGCCGCACAAGACGCTCGACAGCCGGTGAAAGCGATGGAGCGAGAAAGGTATCTTCGTCCGAATTATGGTCAGCCTAGCCGCCTGATCCACCGCCCGGCAGGCGCATCCGAAAGATGCGGACGAGAGGGGGGCGAACCAAGCGCGACATGAATACCAAGCTGCATGCCATCTGCGATAGATGTGCCATGGTGCGCTATTGGATTAAGCACAATGGCAAATGGCGTCGTGCTCAACCTGTTTATTACCGCCAGGCAAGCCAGCAATTACATCGGTACTCGGGCTTTGCTAAGCAGTCTCCCAGACGTGGACTGGCTACTCATTGGCCGCGGCTATGACGCCGACTGGTTCCGGGACGCGTTGAAAGACAAAGGGATACGCGCCGGCATCCCCGCGGCCGAAAACAGCGCAAGTCACTGATCAAACACGACAAGCGCAGATGCAAGCGGCGAAACCGCATCGAGATCATGTTTGGCTGGCTCAAGGAAGGGAGGCGCGTAGCGATCTGCGACGACCGATGTCCCAAGGTCTTCCTCTCAGCCATCGCTCTCGCAGCAACTGTCATCTACTGTCTATGAATCCTGAGCATATGCATTCAAATCATCCTGGGATTAATACTCAAATCACATTTTGCCCCACATTTCGCGCAGACAAACCAAGGATTTCAAGGGGTGATGAGGCCTAAAGGCCTGTATTATATAGGTATTTTGAGTGTAAATGGCGGAGACGAAGGGATTCGAACCCTCGAGACCCTTCCGGGCCTACTCCCTTAGCAGGGGAGCGCCTTCGACCACTCGGCCACGTCTCCGCTGGCCGGTATATCCTTGCCTGTTATCCAGTTACAAGACGATTTTCCCGGATCGTGGCAATTTTCTGCACTCCAATGTGCATAGGCAAACACTACATCCGGCGCGGAAGTCGTTGGATGCCTGAAAACCACTGCTTGAATACCTGTGCCAGATCCAGTTGCGCGTGACGACATTACTCGTCGAACTTTGCTTGCAGAACAGAGTGCTTGCAAAGCGAGCGCTCAATCATGCATATTTGTTCATATTTAATGAGTTAAATGACCATAGTTAAAGGTCTTGAGGGGCAATGAGTGTCGGGCAAAGGGCGGTTGACGCCCTTCTGGGATCCTTTGGGGGAAAGGAACTTGGTTTTGGCCTGGTTACGAGTTTTTTTGATTTTTTGGGCCGTTCTGGCCCTTCCTGAAACGGCTTTAGCGACAATTGGTAAAGTTCTCAGCGTTAAGCAGGGCGCCGAACTGACGCGTGCTGGTAAAACGACGCGGGTGCGGGAAGGGATGGAGATCGTGTCGGGTGACACAATCTCCACCAACAGTTCTGGTGTCGTGCAACTGGTATTCTTAGATGAAACCAAGATAGCCGTCGGACCGAATGCGCGCATGGTCCTGGATGTAACGATGCTTCGCGGAAAACGCAGGGCCAAGAGCTTTGCTGTGCAGGCCCTGGGGGGGAGTTTCCGGTTCATTTCCGGCAATAGCAGAAAACGTGCGTATTCCGTCAAAACACCAACTGCCACGATGGCAGTGCGTGGCACGATCTTTGATATGTGGATTGTCGCAGACAAGCAAAGTGCGTTGCTGGTGCTTGAAGGTACCGTACGCATGTGCGGCCAAGGTGGCTCGTGTCGTTCGGGCCGACGCCAATGCAGCATGTTTGCGACAAATGCCAGCGGAGGTGTCGGCCGTCCGGCTGACCAGCAGCAATATTCCAAGGCATTGGAGACTGGATTCCCATTTATTCAGTCAGAACAGCAGCTTCTGCCTCAGTTCCAGGTGAATGCCGGAGGATGTGCCCGCGGAGCAGTATTTGTTCCGACAATCGCTCCTGAACAACCAGAGAGGCGTCAAGTGCGGGCTGCGAGGCCACAAGTCGCCGAAGTCACTGCCCCTCAGCCCACGGGCGAATCAGTCGAGGGCCGGGAACCAGAAGAAGAGCGCGAGGAAGAGCCGGAAAGAGAGCCAGAGAGAGAGCCAGAGAGAGAGCCGGAGGAAGAGCGCGAAGAAGAGCCAGAAGAAGAGGGCGAAGATAGGCCGGAGAGAGAGCCGGAGGGAGACTCGAAAAACGACGAGGTCCGGGACCCTGAAGGTGACGAGGACGGAGATCGCGGTGCGGAAGAATCTGATACCGAGCGAGAATGACGCGTCATGGAATGGGCGCTCGGGCCTATGAATGAAGCAATAGGCCGTAGGGGTCTGATGGAACGGTTCGTGTTGCCGCGAGACACACCGGCGAGGATTGAACTGCTGAACGTCCAGGAATGCAGAGAGACCTCGCCATCTGAACATTCTCCATTCCCCGGACGCCAAGGAGGTTGATGTGGCGGGCATGACAAAAGACCGGTTTGCAAGACGGTTGGCATTCCGCCTGGTTGGAGTCGGTCTGATTTTGCTTGGTTGCTTCGTGCGCGTCAGCGATCCATATCCCGTGCAGACGACCCGGATGATCTACTTCGACGTGCTCCAAAGAATTGCACCACGCGAATTTAACCCGAACTTGCCGGTGCGCGTCGTCGACATTGACGAACAAAGTCTGACCGCCTGGGGTCAGTGGCCGTGGCCTCGCAGCCGGTTAGGGCAAATGGTCGACAAGCTTGGTGACTACGGCGCTGCAGCCATCGCCTTTGACCTACTGTTTGCAGAGCCGGATCGCTATTCCCCTGCACGATTGTTAGAGGATCCCTCACTGGCCGACATGCTGCGTGTGCATGAGGATGCCGCGAATTTGGACAACGATGTGCTTTTTGGGGAAAGAATTGCCCACTGGCCAGTTGTTCTGGGGGTGGCGGCGCGACAGACAGCTGGCGGGCCCGCAATAACACCAAAGGTTGGAGTCATTGAGATTGGCGAGCAGCCCGCCGCCGGGTTGGTTCGGGTTTCACATTGGACCACGCTGGCCCCTCCGTTGGGGGAAGATTCGGCGGGAATTGGTGGCGTCAACGTCTCACCGATCGGTGGGATGGGCGTGGTGCGGCGCGTGCCGGTGCTGTGGTCCGGCCCCGGAGGCGTGCTGCCGAGCCTGGGCGTTGAGGCCTTGCGTGTTGCCTTGGACGAGCCAGTCATCTTTGCCGAAGGTGCGCAGGACGAAGCTGGTATTATGTTGGGGGTGGCAATCGGTGATTTTCTGCTGCCTACGACCGAGAACGGTGAAATCTGGGTGCGCTACAGGCGGGACGATCCGGGCCTGTATCTGTCTGCCGACGACATTATGCGGCGCGGAGAAGATCCTGCTTTGCGGGCGGAAATAGAGGGACGGATCATACTCGTCGGAACAACGGCGGCGGGTCTGTTCGACATACGTGAAACCGCGCTGGGCGAGACTGTGCCCGGTGTTTCGATTCATGCACAGATCATCGAACAAATCATTCTTGGCGATATGCTCAGCCGATCTGACGTAACTGCCGCATTAGAGCTGCTGGCCTTCGTCATACTAGGGGTGGTGGTGACAGTGGTCATGTCCAGTTTCGGGGCTGTGGCTTCTTTCATTGCCGGTGGAGTTGCTGCTGCTGTCGTGATGGCTATCAGCTGGCTGGCGTTTCAAAACCAATCCGTTCTGTTCGACGCCACATTCCCGCTGATAGGGGGTATGGCGAATTTCGGGTTGCTGGCGGGATATCTGTTCATCTCAACCGAGCGGGAAAAGCGGGTGATCCGCCAGAAATTCTCGCATTATGTCGCGCCAGAAATACTGGACGAGATGGAGGCCTCGGGTCACAGCCTTCAGCTGGGCGGCGAATCGCAGGAGATCACGGTGATGTTCTCGGACATCCGGGGGTTCACACCGCTGTCGGAATCAGTATCGCCGACGGATCTGGTAGCCTTGCTGAACGAGCTGTTTTCCGAGATCGGAGATCAGATACTGCTGGAGCGCGGTACAATCGACAAATTTATCGGTGATGCGGTCATGGCGTTCTGGAATGCGCCGGTGCCAGTCGACGATCACCCCTGGCGCGCCGCCCGGGCGGCGCTGCTGATGCGGCAGGCATTGGCAAAATTTAATGCCTCAGACCAGATGCGGCAACGTCCGCCGATCGCTTTGGCAACGGGATGCGCCACCGGAACGGCCTGTGTCGGCAACATTGGTTCACGCAGCCGGTTCAACTATACGGTGATCGGAGATGTCGTGAATGTAGCAGCGCGAATCGAGCAGAATTGCCGTCATGTCGACTATGACATTCTGGTTTCGCGGTCAGTCCAACAGGTGGTTGGGTCGACACTGGCGTTGTTGGAGGCAGGGTTCGTCGACCTGAAAGGGCGGAGTGAACCAGAGCCCGTTTATGTTCTGGTAGGGGACCGGATGCTTGCTGAAAGTGCCGACTTCAGATCTCTACTGGCCGCGCATGGAAAGCTGATCGCAGCCATCCGAGACGGTGAACCGCGATCGGTCATTGAAGTGGCGTGTGCGGAATGTACCGCGCTGGCAGTGGGTCTGGAGCCGGGGCTTGAGAAATTCTATCTTGCGCTGCTTGGTCGGTCCGCTGATTTCCGGTCGGACAGTCGAACGGACCAAGTTATGTTCAGCCATAACAACGGTCGAAATACGGTGATCCGATGAATGTGGCGAGTTTGTTTTGATGCGAAAAAGGAAACGGATCGCTGCCAGACTATATGACAGCGACCCGCCTCGATTGGATATTTAGGATCAGTTTCGCCCCCTCGAGAACTATCTAAAACAAAACGGGCTAAAACATTCGATATTCGAGACTGACCGGATATCCTTCCGGAATAACCTCTTATTGCACAGCCTCATGGTGCCCGACAGTGAAGTAGTTCACATTACAGAAAAAAACTGTCATCCGCGCCAGTCGAAAAATCCTGGCCCAGCCTGTTTCAGCAATGTTTCGGCCATGGAACGCCCAAGTTTGGCACCGTCCTCAACCGCGCCTGTAGCCGTTTCGCTGATTGCTTCGGATCCGTCCGGTCGCAGAACCTCTCCGCGCAGATAGAGCTGGCCGTCCCGCAGCTCTGCCAGCCCGGCAATAGGGGTTTCGCAAGATCCATCCAGACCAGCCAGCAGGCTGCGTTCGGCCGCAAGGCGATGCGACGTTTCGGAATGGTGAATAGCTTCGAGCATTGCAGCGGCGCGGTTGTCGTCGCTGCGCCGCTCAATCCCGATTGTGCCCTGCGCGATGGCGGGCAACATGTCGTCCGGGGAAATTGCGGTCGCCGGAACGTCATCTCTTTGCAGGCGGCGCAGGCCGGCCATGGCCAGAAAAGTGCAATCTGCAACGCCATCGGCCAGCTTCTTCAATCGGGTCTGCACATTTCCCCGGAACTCGACCACGTTCAGGTCAGGGCGACGGTTCAGCAATTGCGCACGCCGACGCAAAGACGACGTGCCCACCACCGCGCCTTGCGGCAGGTCGTGGATCGAATTCAGACTGGGTGAAATGAACGCGTCCCGCACGTCTTCGCGTGGCAGGAAAGTGTCCAGCACCAACCCTTCTGGTTGTTCGACCGGCATGTCCTTAGTCGAATGTACGGCGATGTCGATCTCGCCGCCCAGCATGGCTTCTTCGATTTCTTTGGTGAACAGACCTTTGTTGCCGATCTCTTTCAGCGGACGGTCCGCGTCGATCATGGCACGATTGTCGCCGGTCGTCTTGATCACGACGATCTCGAATGCCTCTTCGGGCAGGTCGAAGGCGTCGCTCAGCCGTTGACGGGTTTCATAGGCCTGAGCCAGCGCCAGTGGGGATCCACGTGTGCCGATTCTGAGAGGCGATGCGGGAGAGGGCAGAGTCAAAGTCATGGCCCTAGCTTTAGTCGCGTCACATTGCCCTGACAATGGGGGCAGAGCTTGACAAATTGACGCCGAAGGAAGACCCGTTGCGCCACATCTAAAGATCGGGGGCAGGAATGGCCGAGACAAAGAAAATTCTGCGGGCGCTGGCGGGCGAGGTTCAGGACGTTCCGCCAATCTGGATGATGCGTCAGGCAGGACGGTATTTGCCGGAATACCGCGCGACCCGCGCACAGGCCGGGGACTTTCTGTCGCTCTGCTATAATTCCGAATTGGCGGCTGAGGTCACTTTGCAGCCGATCCGGCGCTATGGCTTCGACGCAGCGATTCTGTTTGCGGACATTTTGCTGGTGCCGCAGGCGCTGGGCGCGGATCTGTGGTTTGTCACTGGCGAGGGGCCTCGCCTGTCGACCATTACGCAGCAATCGGGTTTCGATGCCTTGAAGCCGGTTGAGGACATTCACGAGACCCTCTCGCCCGTCTATGAAACCGTGCGCATCCTGTCGCGCGAACTGCCATCCGAGACCACTCTGATCGGTTTTGCCGGTGCCCCGTGGACCGTGGCGACCTATATGATTGCAGGACGCGGCACGCCGGATCAGGGCCCGGCCCACGCGCTGCGCGAAGAAAACAATGCTTTGTTCGAGGCCTTGCTGGAGCGGATCACCGCAGCCACGATCGAATACCTTTCGGCGCAGATCGATGCCGGAGCCGAGGTCGTCAAGATTTTCGACAGCTGGGCCGGGTCGTTGAAAGGTGAAGCGTTCCGGAAATACGCTGTAGAACCCTGCCGAGTGATCACTCAGGCCATCAAGGCGCGGCATCCGGGTATCCCTGTGATCGGTTTCCCGCGCGAAGCGGGCGAGGGCTATATCGGTTTCGCCAAAGCCACCGGCGTCGACTGTGTTGCATTGGACAATTCGGTTTCGCCTGATTGGGCTGCTGCGCAGGTGCAGGTCGACGGCTGTGTCCAGGGCAATCTGGCCTCTTCGCATATGGTGACCGGTGGGCAGGCGTTGGTGGATGATACCCGGCACATTGTCGAGGCATTCTCGAAAGGCCCGCATATTTTCAATCTGGGTCACGGGATCACACCGGATGCCGATCCTGAAAATGTGCAGCTGATGATCGACACAGTGCGTGCGCGGTAACGGTTGCGGGAGGGGGCGACCCCTCTCGACCTCCGGTTAATTTGCCTTGGGGTTTTAGTCCGCAGAAGGAATCTGGGCGAGCTCGCTCAGAATTTCTTGTGTGTGTTCACCTCGTGTTGGGCTGGGCTTGGGGTGCCAGGACGCGGTGGAGAATCTGGGTGCGCCGGCAGCCTGAAGTGTGCCGTGGGCCTCTTGCCAGGTCCGACGTGAGTTCATCCTGTGGTCTATTGCCTGTGCGGGGCTGAGGACCGGGGCGACGCAGGCATCGGTACCTGAAAACAAAGCCGCCCAGTGATCGCGGGGTCTTTCGGCAAACAGATGCGTCAGGCGATTGGTTAACTCGGGCCAAAGCTGGCGGTCAAACTGGCGCTGAAACTGCGGGTCATCCGACAGTCCAAGCAGATCCAGGAATATAGCGTAAAACTTCGGCTCGAGGCACTGCACCGAGATATGCCCTCCATCAGCACAAGAATAGCAACGGCTCCAGTGTGGGCCGTCCAGCAAGCTTTGGCCGCGGGTTTCCGAGAGGTTGCCGGTTTGGCTCAGGCTCATGAGCAGGTTCATCATATGGGCCGAGCCGTCATAAATGGCCGCATCGACGACCGTACCTGTGCCGGTTGCCCGCGCATGGATCAGTGCGGCCAGAATGCCCGTCACCAGATACAAAGCACCACCGCCGATATCCCCGACGAGTGTTGCAGGGGTCTGTGGGATTTGACCAGGGGGTGAGGCGTACCACAATGCTCCGGACAGCGCGATGTAGTTCAGGTCGTGGCCGGCCGTGACGGAAAGTGGGCTGTCCTGCCCCCAACCCGTCATCCGGCCATAGACCAATTTTGGGTTCAATCCATGGCAGGTCTCTGGCCCAAGGCCGAGTTTTTCCATTACGCCAGGTCGGAATCCTTCGATGAGGGCGTCCGCAGTGGAAATCAGGGTTAGAGCCGTGTTCAAATCCTGAGGGTCTTTCAGATCCAGCGCAATTGATCGTTTGCCACGATCCAACAGGGATTGTTCCGGCATGCCCGGAGTCACAGCACCGCCTTTGCGGTGAATGGTGATCACGTCTGCACCCAGATCCGCCAATAGCATCGCCGCAAAAGGGCCGGGGCCCAAACCTTCGATTTCGATAATCCGCATTCCGTCTAGCATAGCTCGGCCTCCCGCAGGGCAGAGTTTCGTCAGAACGGCCGGATTGCAAGAGATTGCTCGAAGGTGCGCGCGCAAATTGGTTGCCTGCGCCTAGTGTTAGGGGCTACGTCTGTGGTGATCTGCCACCGGGCTGCAAGAGGGGTTATTGCGATGCACTTGAGCGACACGAGGACCATTCAGGCCGCGCCTGCCGCTGTTTACGCGGCTCTGCTGGACCCCGAAGTTCTGAAAGCTTGCATATCCGGGGCACAGGAAGTGTCCGGTACCCCGGCAGACGGGTATGTGGCGACCGTGGTGCAAAAGGTCGGGCCTGTGAAAGCAACCTTCAAAGGCACCGTGACGATGTCCGATATGGTCGAGGCTGAACAGCTGACAATCACCGGAGAAGGCAAGGGGGGCGCAGCCGGATTTGCCAAGGGCAGCGCCTCGGTGACTTTTGCGCCGGACGAAACGGGCGGTACGGCATTAACGTATGATGTTGATGCCAAGGTTGGTGGTAAGCTGGCACAGTTGGGCAGCCGTCTGATTGACGGGTTCGCCAAGAAGATGGCCGACCAGTTCTTTACCAATCTGCAAGAGCATCTGGAGGGGCCGCCTGAAGAGACGGACGAAGGCGAACCTGAAGATGAAGAGGCTAAAAAGGGATGGTTGGGGCGTCTGACAGGGCGCGACTAGGCCCTGCACAGACGCGCAGAGCGCTGTGCGAATTTGACCTGTTCTGCTGCGGTTCGGCGCGATAGGGTGCCCGCCAGAACCGAGGAGACGCATGACACCGATTTTGTCCATAAAGGATCTGCGCAAGTCCTACGCGGGCGGCTTTGAGGCGCTTAAAGGCGTGTCGTTGGATATCGAGCAGGGCGAGATACTGGCGCTGCTCGGCCCCAATGGCGCGGGCAAGACGACCCTGATCTCTACCGTTTGCGGGATCACTACGCCGACTGCGGGTTCGGTCACAGTGGGTGGCCATGATATTCAGACGGATTTTCGGGCTGCTCGCAAGATGATCGGCTTGGTGCCACAGGAAATTGCGCTGGAACCTTTCGAAAAGGTCTGGAACACGGTTCGGTTTTCGCGTGGTCTGTTCGGTCACGGCACGGACAACGCCCGGATCGAGGAAATCCTGCGTAAACTGTCCCTGTGGGACAAGCGCAAGAATGCCATCAGGGAATTGTCAGGGGGCATGAAGCGCCGCGTGCTGATCGCCAAGGCGCTGGCGCACGAGCCTCAGGTGCTGTTTCTGGACGAACCTACTGCAGGGGTGGATGTAGAGCTGCGCAAGGACATGTGGGACATGGTTGCCGAGTTGAAGGCCAGCGGCGTCACCATCATCCTGACCACGCATTACATCGAAGAGGCTGAGGCCATCGCCGACCGCGTCGGCGTAATCGACAAGGGCGAGTTGCTGCTGGTGCAGGACAAGGACACGCTGATGGCTCAGATGGGCAAGAAGCAGATCGAGGTGATGCTGACCGAACCGGTTTCAACCATCCCCGATTGCCTAAAGGCCCACAATCTGACCCTGAACGGTGACCGGGATGTGCTGGTCTATACTTACGACACCAATGCCGAGCGTACGGGGATTACGACGCTGCTGAACGATGTCGCCCAGGCAGGGCTGGTACTGCGCGATGTTCAGACACGGCAGTCGAGCCTTGAAGAAATATTCGTCAATCTGGTGTCGGGAGAACCCGCATGAACTGGTCCGCGATTGCCGCCATCTACCGTTTCGAGATGCAGCGGTTCTTCCGTACGCTGGGGCAGAGCTTTCTGTCGCCGGTTCTTTCGACCTCGCTCTATTTCGTGGTGTTTGGCACTGCCATTGGCAGCCGCATCCAGGAGATCGAAGGCGTATCCTATGGTGCGTTCATTGTACCAGGACTGATCATGTTGTCGGTGGTGATGTTGTCGATTTCGAACGCGTCCTTCGGCATCTATTTCCCCAAGTTTCTGGGTACCATCTATGAACTGTTGTCGGCGCCGATCAATTTCATAGAAATTGTGATCGGCTATGTCGGGGCCGCAGCGACCAAAGCTTTATTCGTTGGTCTTGTCATTTTGGCTACAGCTACCTTTTTTGTCGATTTGCGGATCGAACATCCCTTTGCCATGGCGGCATTTCTGATCCTGTCCTGCCTCAGTTTTTCCCTACTGGGATTTATCATCGGCATCTGGGCAAGCAATTTCGAGCAGATGTCGCTGGTACCGCAACTTGTTGTGACACCTCTGATTTTTCTGGGCGGCACGTTCTATTCCGTCTCGATGCTACCACCACTCTGGCAGACGATCACCTTGTTTAACCCGGTGGTTTATCTAATCTCGGGCTTCCGCTGGTCGTTTTACGGCATCGCAGATGTTCCGATTTTCTGGAGCCTTCTGGCGATCTTGGCATTCACCGGAATATGCCTTGCGGTCATCGGTTGGATCTTCAAAACCGGTTGGCGTATCCGCAGCTAAGGCGTTGCATTTTTGCCCATCGGGTGTGGGAAATTGGTTCACGTCGTGTTTATGGGCGCGCGTGTCCCTTGTTAACGGTCGTGGCGCCCTCTACATCGGCTTCCATGAAACTACGCCTGCCTTTCCTGAAAAAGCAGCCCGTTGTGGCCATTGTCCGTTTGTCCGGCGCCATCGGAATGGCCGGGCGCGCGTCGATGAACGACACGTCGCTGGCCCCGGTTCTGGAAAAAGCCTTTCGCAAAGGCAAACCCGTTGCCGTAGCGCTAGAAGTCAATTCGCCCGGCGGCTCACCTGTCCAAAGCTCTCTGATAGGGTCGCGCATTCGGCGCCTGGCGGAGGAACTGGAAATTCCCGTCTTTGCCTTTGTCGAAGACGTGGCCGCATCCGGCGGCTATTGGCTGGCAGCTGCAGCCGACGAGATTTGGGCTGATGAAAGCTCGGTTCTGGGCTCGATCGGGGTGATTTCGTCCGGATTTGGCGCGCATGTCTTTCTGGCACGGCAAGGCATAGAGCGACGCGTTCACACGGCCGGGCAGTCGAAGTCCATGCTCGATCCGTTTGCGCCGGAAAAGAAAGAGGACGTCGCGCGCCTCCAGGTTTTGCTAGGCGATATCCACGAGAATTTCATTGCGCATGTCAAAACCCGAAGGGACGGCAAGCTGGACGCAGATGCTGATTTGTTCAATGGCGAGGTCTGGCTGGCGCGACGCGCGAAAGAACTGGGGCTGATTGACGGCATCGCGCATCTGAAGCCCAAGATGCAGGAACGGTACGGCGACAAGGTCAAGTTCCGCCGCTATGGATTGCGCAAACCAATCTGGTCACGTTTTGGGGCAGCAATGGCGCAGGACGCAGTCGCTGGACTGGAGGAGCGCGCGGCTTTTGCGCGTTTCGGGTTGTAACGTGATCATAAAAGTCGTCACTCTTTTTCTGATTGCCATGGGTGTATTGGCAATGTTCGGCAAGCTGCGCTTTCCGGGACAAAAGCGACTTAGCTCTGCCAAATGTCCAAAATGTGGACGATTTCGGATCGGCAAAGGCCCCTGCCCATGTGAAAAGGGAGGCCGTGGATGACGGCATGGCTGCTTTCCGGTCTCGGGCTGCTGATCCTGTTGCTGGCCGGCGATGCGCTGGTGCGCGGTGCGGTGAATCTCAGCCTGCGACTGGGCGTCCCGGCCCTGATTGTCAGCCTTACCATCGTGGCATTTGGCACCTCGGCACCTGAATTGCTGATCGCAATCAGTGCGATCAAAGAAAACGCCCCCGGCATTGCGCTGGGTAATGTTGTGGGGTCGAATACGGCCAACATTTTGTTGGTTCTTGGTGTGCCTGCCCTGTTGGCAACGCTGCACACCAGCGAGTGCAACAGCCGTAAGAACTATATCTTCATGCTGTTGGCTTCGGTGCTGTTCATTGGGCTGGCCTTCTGTGGCGTGTTCAACCTGCTCAGTGGCGCGATCTTGCTGGCCGGACTGGCTCTCATCCTGATTAATGCCTTCCGCGAAGCGCATGCCCACCGCAAGGCATGCGGCGAGGCGTGCGCTGATGACGATGATTTGGAGGCGCTGGAAGAAGCAGATCCTGACATGCCGTATTGGAAGGTGTCGATCTACCTGATCCTAGGGCTGATCGGTCTGCCTATGGGCGCGCACCTTTTGGTGGATAACGCCACGGTCATTGCCCGCACTTACGGGGTGAGCGAAACGGTGATCGGGTTGACACTGATTGCCGTTGGTACCTCGCTGCCCGAGTTGGCGACGACGGTTATGGCGGCTTTGCGCCGGCAAGCCGACGTTGCGCTGGGCAACGTGATCGGGTCGAACATGTTCAACCTGCTAGCCATTGTCGGAATTGCCACTCTGTTCGGGCGTATCCCCGTCGATCCCGAATTCCTGAGGTTCGACCTGTGGGTCATGTTGGGCGCGTCGCTGTTGCTGATCCCGTTTGTCTTCTTCAAACAGGACATTACGCGTATCTGGGGCATGATTTTGACCCTGTTATACGTTGCCTACGTCATTATCCTTCTGGCATGAATTGACTGAGGGAGGTGCTTAATGACCCGAGCTTTGGTAACCGGCGCCGGCAGACGCCTGGGTCGCGCGATGGCCTTGTATCTGGCCCGGCGCGGATACGACGTGGCCGTCCATTACGCAGCTTCCGAAGCCTCGGCGCTTGAGACTGTAGCAGAGGTTCAGGCTTTGGGCAGAGCGTCGGTCGCGCTGCAGGCAGATCTTCTGGATGAAACGCAGGTCGCCTCGCTTTTGCCCCGCGCGGCCGAGGCTCTGGGCGGGCCGATCACCTGTCTTGTGAACAACGCCTCGATCTTCGAATACGACAATATTCATACCGCCACGCGCCAAAGCTGGGATCGGCACCTCGACAGCAACCTGCGGGCGCCATTCGTTCTGACGCAGGCTATGGCGGATCAGGGTCTTGCCGCAGAAATGGACGAGGCAGGTGAACCGGTCGCGACCGGTCTGATCGTCAATATGGTGGACATGCGGGTGCGCAAACTCACGCCCGAGTTTATGTCCTACACCATAGCAAAAATGGGGCTGTGGACGCTGACCCGCACTGCGGCTCAGGCGCTTACACCGGCCATCCGGGTCAATGCAATTGGGCCGGGTCCCACCTTGCAGGGGCATCGCCAAAGCGACAGCCACTTCAAAGCGCAGCGCAAGAACACCGTACTAGAGCGCGGGGCGAATCCGTCCGATATCACAGCTGCGCTGGGCTATTTTCTGGATGCACACGCTGTCACCGGTCAGCTCTTGTGCGTGGACGGTGGTCAACATTTGGGCTGGCAAACGCCGGATGTTCTGGGCGTAGAATAGACATAATCGTCACAAGTTTTGCACCGCTCTCATTCCTGTTACCGGCGCGTTACAAAATTGTCTTGTTTTTCATACACTTGTTTCATGATGAAAAAAATACAATGTAAAAACAATACCTTAGTGTGGCGCCTAATTTTTGTGCAAATCAAGGAATAGGCAATGATTCAAGGGAAAATCGTATTGCCCCAAAACTTATCTGCATAGTTATCCACAGAAACCGTGGATTTGTTTTCTCTTGATCTGAAGCCCACAAGATTGCAGCCATGGTCAGAGAATCATATCTCAGGCACATGACTGCTCACAGCGAATCGACTTCGGAAACCCAACCTACCGGTTATGCATGCATTCAGCGTTTCGTGAAAACGCTGGACAGCTCACCCGGTGTGTACCGGATGCTCGATCACGATAGCCGGGTTCTGTATGTGGGTAAGGCGCGAAACCTAAAGGCACGGGTGTCGAATTATGCGCGGCCGGGTCATTCCGGGCGGATCGAGAGGATGATCGCCGCGACCGCCTCGATGATGTTCCTGACGACACGCACCGAGACCGAGGCACTGCTGCTGGAGCAAAACCTGATCAAGCAGCTGAAGCCGAAATACAATGTGCTGCTTCGGGATGACAAAAGCTTTCCCAATATTCTGGTCGCCAAGGATCACGCCTTTCCGCAGATCAAAAAACACCGCGGGGCGAAAAAGGAAAAGGGCGCCTATTTCGGCCCGTTCGCCAGTGCGGGTGCCGTAAACCGGACGCTGAACCAGCTGCAAAAGGCGTTCCTGCTGCGCAATTGTTCGGATTCCATGTTCGATAGCCGAACGCGGCCTTGTCTGCTTTATCAAATCAAACGGTGTTCAGGCCCATGCGTCGGTTTGATCTCGGAAGCTGATTACCGCGAAAGCGTCAAGGATGCAGAACGGTTCCTGTCGGGCCGCTCGACCAAGGTGCAGGAGGAGTTGGCCGAACAAATGATGGCCGCGTCCGAAGCGATGGAATTCGAACGCGCTGCCGGTCTGCGCGACCGTATCCGGGCACTGACGCAGGTACAGACATCTCAGGGCATCAACCCGCGCGGCGTGGCCGAGGCAGATGTGATCGGCCTGTACATGGACAGCGGTCAAGCCTGTGTGCAGGTGTTCTTCATCCGCGCCAATCAGAACTGGGGCAACAAGGATTTCTATCCGCGTGTGGGGCCAGATGTCTCTGCGGCTGAGGTCATGGAAGCGTTTCTGGGCCAGTTCTACGACAATAAGGAACCGCCCCGTCAGCTCATCCTGTCAGACGCAATCGAAAACGCCGATCTGATGCAGGAGGCGCTGTCCGAGAAGGCCGGGCGCAAGGTTGAAATCCTTGTGCCACAACGTGGAGAAAAGCAGGAATTGATCGCGGGCGCATTACGTAATGCGCGTGAGTCTCTGGCCCGCCGCATGTCAGAAAGCGCCACGCAAGCCAAGCTGTTGCGCGGGGTGGCAGAAGCGTTTGAACTGGACAATCCGCCCAATCGTATCGAGGTTTACGACAACTCGCACATTCAGGGCACCAATGCAGTCGGGGGGATGATTGTTGCCGGACCTGAGGGGTTCATGAAAAACGCCTACCGCAAATTCAACATCCGCGGCGACGATCTGACCCCTGGCGATGACTTCGGCATGATGAAAGAGGTCCTGACCCGGCGCTTCACGCGCCTGCAAAAGGAAGATCCGGACCGTGACAAAGGAATATGGCCCGATCTGTTGCTTATCGATGGTGGTGCCGGGCATGTAAGCGCCGTGCACGAAATCATGCAGGCGCACGGGGTCGAGGACATTCCGATGGTCGGTGTCGCCAAGGGCGTAGACCGTGATCATGGGAAGGAAGAGTTCCACCGGATTGGTCAGCGCCCCTTTGCATTGAAGCGGAACGACCCGGTTCTGTATTTCATCCAGCGACTTCGCGATGAGGCACACCGGTTTGCTATCGGTACCCACCGCGCCAAGCGGGCCAAAGCTGTCGGTGCGACGCCTCTGGACGAAATCCCCGGTGTCGGTGCGGCCCGTAAACGCGCCTTGTTGGCCCATTTCGGCAGCGCTAAGGCGGTTAGCCGGGCCAATTTGGCGGACCTGAAAGCGGTTGATGGGATCTCAGCCGGGCTGGCGCAGAAGGTTTATGATTTCTTCCACGACAAAGGTTAGCTTTGCCGTCCGCGCCAAAGAATATAGAGCCCGGAGGCTACAATCAGCGCGCTGCCGGTCCACATCGTCTGATCCAGGCTCTCTCCAAAAAAGAAAACGCCCAAACCGATTCCAAACAGCAGCCGGGAATAGCGAAATGGGGTTACAGCTGAAACTTCGCCGGTTCGCATGGCTTTCATAAGTGATGCATAAGCGATTGTGCCAAGGATAACCGCGCCGGACATGTGAAGGCTCGTGTGGACCGACAGCGATGCCATCGGGGCGCCTTCCCAGAACCGGTAAGCGATCCCGGCGACGACAATTGAGAGGAAACCATAAAACCCCAGCACCTCGGTTCCGAGAGTGGCGGGGGCAGCTCGGCTGGCCAGATCGCGCCCGGCAAAGCCGAGCATCCCCAGCACCGCGAGAACCGATAGTATTGAAAAGCTGTCTCCGGTGGGCTGAATGATGACTATGACACCGATCATTCCCACGAAGATTGCGCCCCATCTTCGCCAACCAACGGTTTCGCCAAAAAACAACGCGGCTCCGGCAACGACGACCAGCGGTGTGGCCTGCAGAATCACCGTGGCCGAAGATAAGGGTGTCAGCGCGATGGCCAGTACATAGAACAATCGCCCCAATATCTCGAACAGCACACGGATTTTCATCGGACGAGACAGCACGTCGGGCTGCAGTAATGGCGTGCCGCGCAGGCCTGCCACGCAAGCAAAGACTGCCGCGCCACCTGCCCCGAAGAGAACCAGAACTTGCCAGATCGGCAGAGCGACCGATGCAGCCTTGAGCAACGCATCTTCCAGCGCGAACCCGGCCATTGCGGCGATCATCCAGGCGCTTCCGATCAGGTTTGATCGCGGGTCGGTTTGAATATTTGCAGTCATTCTTGTCGCGTGCGCCCCCTGGCTCGTACGTCCGGCAATCTGACTGCAAACCAGCCGCGCGCCAAGTTGTATCCTGATGAGAGTTCCCGGTTGCGACGGTTTGACCTGAACCGCGCCAAACGCCTGTGATTGGTCCAGTTTTTTTTCACCCTGCCTTTTCTGTCCCGAAGCGGCGATGTACTGTCCGATCCATGAAATGGAACTTGCCAAACATCCTGACGGTCCTTCGTCTGCTCGCCGCTCCTGGTCTAGCAGTAATGTTTTTGTACTTCACCCGTCCGTATGCCGATTGGTTCGCGCTGATCCTGTTCTTGTCGGCAGCGATCACCGACTGGTTTGACGGTTACCTGGCCCGGGCGTGGAAGCAGGAAACCAAGATGGGGGCGATGCTGGACCCGATCGCCGACAAGGCAATGGTCGTGGTCGCGTTGATGATCCTGGTGGGGTACTCGACCGAACACTGGACGCCATGGTTGGTGTTGCCCGCGACCGTGATCCTGTTCCGAGAGGTTTTTGTCTCGGGCCTGCGTGAATATCTGGGCGATGTTGCCGGAACGCTGAAGGTGACGAAACTGGCCAAGTGGAAGACCACGGCACAAATGATCGCCATCGCGGTTTTATTCTCGCAGGGGATCTTCGAGCATTACTTTGTCATGGCCACCTTTGGAATGGATTCCACTACAATTGATCAGGTCCTGACCGGGCAGCTCGAAGACCTGAATGGTGTGCGCCGAAACCTTGAGGCTATGTTCTGGTCGGGCCGGATCGGGTTGTGGCTGCTTTGGGTTGCGGCGGCACTGACATTGATCACTGGCTATGACTACTTACGTAAAGCCATGCCCCACCTGAAGGAGAGCTAAGGGATGGATGTGCTATATTTCGCCTGGGTGCGCGAACGGATTGGTCTGCCCAAGGAAAAGGTTGAGACCAATGCCGCAACAGTATCTGATCTGGTTGCGGAGCTGAGCGCACGCGAAGACCGCTATGCTGCTGCATTCTCTGATCTGTCCGCTTTGCGCGTTGCGCTGGATCAGGAGCTTTCGGATTTTGACGCGCCCTTGTCCGGTGTTCGGGAAGTCGCGTTTTTCCCGCCTATGACCGGAGGCTGACGCAATGCGGATCGCAGTTCAGGAAGAGGCGTTTGATCTGGGGACCGAGGCGAACGCCTTTGCCGCAGGTGACGCAGTGAACGGGGCGGTCGTCACCTTTACCGGTGTTGTACGCGATCTGGCCACCGGTGATTTGGATGTAATGGAGATCGAACACTATCCGGGCATGACCGAGCGTGCACTGACCAAGATCGCACAGGAGGCCAAGGACCGTTGGTCTTTGGGGGATGTGCTGGTCATCCATCGGCATGGACGGCTGGCACCGGGCGACCGGATCATGATGGTCGCCACTGCATCGCCTCACCGCAAGGACGCGTTCGAGGCGGCGGAATTTCTGATGGATTACCTCAAATCCCGTGCGCCGTTCTGGAAAAAGGAAATTACCAAATCCGGCGCCGAGTGGGTCGCTGCAAAGGATGAGGACGAGGACGCTCTGACCCGCTGGTAGGTTTGCACCGGCACCCGCTGGGCAGGTACCGGATTCGTTGGTTCAGCTTAGCTGGACTGCTCGGTGTTACACTGTCGTGCCGCTTCGATAGCCTTCAGAGTGCCATCCAGGCTGACGGTGAAAGCAAACTCTTTTTCCGGAAACACAGTCATTTCGTGTTTATGCATGACGTCGTCGACAAACTGTGCGTTGTTCGCCAGAATGTACCCACCCGTATAGCCTTCGGCGAGATGCTTGGTTTTCTTGTGCGCTTCGGCCTCGTACACGTTGCCGTCGAGCGACAGGAAGATCTTTTCCTTTTTGCCTTTCAGCCCGATGTCGTTTTTTGTGAAAACGCCAAGATACCCCATTTCATGGTCCTTGGTCAGACCCATCTGCACGACGTTCTGGTTTTCATCCATACGCTCGATCAGGCAGGATCCGCGGTTATCATCCACAAAGATGGTCCAGCCCGATTCATCGCCCCAGTTCGAAAATGTGTCGTTCTCCGATGGGATCACGTCACTGCCAGCCAAAGCTGAGGTTGCAGAAAAAACGCTGAGGATTACGGCGGTCTTAAAAGTTGTTTGGAAATTCATTATGCACTCCAATTTTCTGGATCGTGGACATTGAATTGTGCAGGCAAATTTGCACTAATTCATGGTATTGAATTTGTTTGAAGAGTTTAAGACGGCAGAATTCAACCGGCTAAAACACGCCGATTGAATTCGTCACTTTGAAGATAAGTGAGACCGCAGTTTAATCCGCGTTGTTGATCCGTCCGCGCAGTTCTTCAGCCTCTTGTCGTGCGGCGCGTAAGCCTTCCATGGCGGCGGCCAGTTCGGCCTCGGCCTGCGTCAGTTGATTTGTCAGTTCCGCCTCGCGTTGTTGCAGATAGGTGATTGCCTGATCGCGGGTTTCTTCGGCCTCGTGCAGTTCCTGGCTCATCCGGTCCAAATCGGCCACATCGCTTTGGCGCACACGGGACAGGCGATGTGCCAGCCAGTTGGCGAACCAGCCCATGCAGAAGGCTGCGAACAGGATAATGGCAGTTGCGATGACGAATTCTGTTCTGTTCAACTTACTGGTCCTCTGCGTCCGCGTCTGAGGTGGCGGTATCCGAATTACCTGATGTCGCTTCCATCGCCTCCAACCCGGTTTCGGAGTTGGATACCGGCTCCGGTCGGATCAGACGAAATTCGATCCGGCGGTTTTCCTCACGGCCTTCTTCGGTGTCATTGTCGGCAATGGGTTGTGTCTCGCCATAACCGACGGCGGTATAGCTGGAGGTCGGAATGCGACGTCCACGCAGCTCGTTCAGGATGGATTGCGCCCGAGCCTGGCTAAGCTGCTGGTTCATCTCTTCACGCCCCTGACTGTCCGTATGGCCCTGAATTTCCAGCCGGATAGGTCCGCATTCGCGCAAAATGTCCGCGATCTGATTGACGGAATCACGAGAGTCTCCTGCAATCGTCGCCGAACCCGGCTCAAACGCGATTTTTTTGCCCGACTGAACTTCGGCGATCTGTGCCTCACAAATCTCGGGATCGGGCAGGGCGTCTTCGGGTTCAGGCGGCTTCTGGTAGGTGATCGAGAGCGTGTAATCCTGCGCATCGCCCAGCTTTTCGGACAGCTGGCCTGCAATCCGCGCCTTCGTGTCTTCCTCGTGGCTGACCCCGGACAGTTCCACCGAGTCTGGTGTAACAGTCAGTGCGCCGTGATGGAGAAATGACAGGGCTTCGAGACCGGCCAAAACGCGGACCGGCCAATCTGACGGCAGGTCCGGTGCGATCCGGGTAGCAGTGTGTACCTGCCCGGATCCAAAGGCAGCGCGTGCGAAACTGTCGGCCATATCGCGCAGGGTTTCATCGCCTACCCGGCCTCGCAGTTGTACAAGGCCCTCAGGGCTGCGTGTCGCGGAAAACTCGACCGGTCCTGATTGTGCCTCGGTTTCCGGCTCGGGCAGGACGGCGTGCAGGGCAAAGACCTCGGGCAGCGCGGTTTCCAGTTCGCCCACAACCCGGTCGAACAATACAGGAGGTGTGTTTTGCGCGGCGACCAGTGTGATATCGGCATCCGTCAGTGTCACACTTCCTTGCCCGATCTCAGCCAGCGCGCTGATGCTGAGTTCGGCCGCTTTCGCCCAATTTGGTGATGGCACGCCCAAGCCGATTGTGCAGGAATAGGGACCAGTCAGCCCCGCGTTCTGCGCGGCGGCAACAATGATGTCCCGGGCCTCTTCATCCTCTGCGGAACAGGCGTCGAACTGGCCGCCCTGATCGTCAATCAGATAGCGCAGCGTAAACGGCGTAATCACCGGTCGCGGAGCCGAAATCGCAAGGCCGATACGCAGCGTGGGCGGCGCTGCGCGGGTCAGAGCCTGCTCAAGTTGCTCTTTTTCCTGCTGACTGTCGGCGATTGCCGTAATTCGAACCAGTCCGGGACTTGCAGAGATTTTGGCGCGCGGCAGTTTTGACAACGATTCGACAGCATAGGCGATGGCTTCATCCCATCCCTTTGGCTTTGGGTAATCCGCACTTTCCATCAGGTCCGAAACCGATGTGCTCGGGTCCAGATCCTGCAGGCTGTCCATCAGCGCTTTGCGATCTTCGCTTGCGGGGACCAACCCGATAACGGAAATGCCACTGTCATTGCGCAGAATCTCGGCCGAGAATTTGGGCGGGGTCAAGTTCGCGGTTGGGGCCACGTCCATGTCGTCAATAACCCGAGAGGTTTCGACTTCGGTGCCCGCGGCCGTAAGTGCATTGAATCGCGTTGCTTCGTTCGGCGCGGTGCCGGTCAGCACGACCCGCAACCCGTCAGACTGAACTTCGGCCCAGTCATGGCCATTCAGATTTAGTGCCCGGCGAACTGCCAGTTCCGATGCCTCTTCAATCTTTGTAACCGCAAGCCCGGCACCGACCAGAGACAGTACGGCAGACACCACAAAAATCAGGGTAACGGCGATGAGATACGGCAGACGCATGGGTGAGCTTGGGACTCCTCTGGCGATTGGCCCCGGACTCATAGCGGGCACGCGGGGAAGGTGCAATCAGAGCAGCAGCGCGACGCAGAAGAAGATCAGCGGAATAAGGCCGGTGTCTCGGTTGGCGCGGAAAAGCTGAAGCAGCTTGGCATTGTCTTCAGTGTCCAGACCCCTCAGTTGCCATGCCATGTGCCAGCCCATGGCCCAGGGTCCGGCCAACGCAACGACAAGTGCCAGAATGGATGCCTGTGGAAGGGCTGCGTCTATTATGGCCAGCCCCATCAGACAAACCGTGGCGACCAGAAAATACTTGAGCCACCGAGCGGTATCCGTTCCGAATAGGCGGGCAGTAGACTTAATGCCGATCAGTTCGTCGTCCTCTGCATCCTGATGGGCATAGATGGTGTCATAGAACAGCGTCCAGGCAATACCCGACAGGTACAGGGTGACGGCAGGCCAGCCGACCGTGCCGCTATGGGCAGTCCAGGTCAACAATGCGCCCCAGTTGAATGCCAGACCCAGAAAGACCTGCGGCCACCAGGTGAATCGTTTTGCAAAGGGATAAATCGTCACAAGCAGCAGCGACAGCACCCCCATTGCGATGGCTGCCCGATTGAAGGTCAGCAAAATCGCAAACGCCAGCAAGCTTTGCAGCACCATCCAGATCACGGCTTGTCGCACGCTGACCTGACCAGACGGAATCGGGCGGGACCGGGTACGCTCGACTTGTGCGTCGAATTTGCGGTCGGTGATGTCATTCCACGTGCACCCCGCCCCTCGCATCAAAAAGGCGCCGATCGCGCACCCTACAGCAATCCACAGATCCCCCCAGCGCGCGTTTCCACCGCTGAGGATAGCCAGCGCCAAACCCCACCAGCAGGGGATCAGCAACAGCCAAGTGCCAATCGGCCGATCTGCACGCGACAGTCGCAGATACGGACGGGTAAATGCTGGCGCGTGTGTATCGACCCAGTTGCCGGTGACAGAATCGGCGACCTGACCGTCTGGTGTTGGGGCATTGCCTTGCATATGTAAGGTCTCATGAGTGCAAAAATCAGACTGTATGTAGAGCACCCTTTGGGTCCGGGGCAATCAGTTCCTTTGACGCGCGATCAGGCACATTACCTGTTTGGCGTCATGCGCCTGACTGTTGGTGGTCAAGTCGCGCTGTTCAACGGACAGGATGGTGAATGGCTGGCCGAGGTTGCCGAAGCCGGCAAGCGTGGGGGCGTGCTGGTCTGTTCCGAGCAGTCGAAGCCTTTGCAGTTACCGCCGGATTTGTGGCTGCTTTTCGCGCCGATCAAAAAGTCGCGCACTGACTTCATCGTTGAAAAAGCAGCAGAAATGGGCGCGGCGCGGATCATTCCGGTGCAGACGGAGTTTACCAATTCCGAGCGTATCCGTCAGGACCGCCTCCAGGCCCATGCAGTCGAAGCGGCCGAGCAATGCGGCGGAACATTTGTGCCTGAGGTTTCCGAGCTTAAGCGGCTTGACCGTTATCTGGATGCGTGGCCCGAAAGTCGCCAGCTGATGTTCTGTGATGAGGCGGAAGTCGGGTCTGCCCTGCGCCTCGCCAAGAATGACAGGGACCGGCCATGGGCCATCCTCATCGGCCCCGAAGGCGGGTTTTCCGAACGCGAGCGCAAACGGTTGACTGCCTTGCCCTACGCCCATGTGGTCAGCTTGGGCCCGCGCATTCTGCGCGCCGATACCGCCGCAGTAGCCGCGATGACCATGTGGCAGCAGGCACTTGGGGACTGGGCGTGATGTGGCGACTAGCGCAAGCTCATGACGTGCCCGAAATAGAGGCATTCCTGTATCGCCATGTGCAAAGTTCGATGTTCCCATTGGCAAACATGAAGGATTTCGGTCTGAACGGGTCCAATCCACGAGCGGTACAGATGTGGCTGCTTGGGAATGAATTGCGCGCGGTGTTCGCCGTGACCAACGAGGGAATGCTTCTGCCGCAATGCCCCGATAGTTCGGACGAAGAACTACGGGGCGCAATCAGTTTGGTCCGTGGTCGCAAGCTGTTCGGCATCGCTGCCGAGGCCGCCCAGACCCGGCGGATCATGCGACTTGCCGGGTGGGAGGATCGACCCGCGACCCTGAACAGTGACGAGCCGGGGTTTTCGCTTGAGCTGAGCCATCTTGTATTGCCTGATTCCACAGGGGCGGACCTTGTGTCGTTGGGCGAAGTCGATAGGTCCGCCACCGAAACATGGCGGCAGAACTACCTGATCGAGGCCATGGATTTTGACCCGGCACGCGCGCAGGAACAGGCCAAGAAAGACATTGCAGCTTACGTGGCGCGCGATTCTCACAGGGTTTTGTTAATCGACGGTCAACCCGCAGGCATGACTGGTTTTAACGCGCGCCTGCCCGAGGTGGTTCAGATAGGCGGCGTCTTTACGCCGCCCGAATTGCGAGGTCGGGGTATTGCCCGTCTGGCCGTTGCCCTGCATCTGACCGAGGCACGAAACGCCGGAGTTTCGCGCGCGGTCTTGTTTGCCGCTTCAGATGTTGCCGCGCGTGCCTATATTGCTATCGGGTTCAAACCCGCAGGCCAGTACTCTCTGATCCTGTTCACAAACCCGGAGGAAGTTGCATGAGTTTCATCCGACCCGAAGCCAAACTGGCTCTGTGGCGCTGGCGCGAAGTGTTGGTGGCCGTGTTCGTTTTGATTCTGGGTCTCAGCTGGATCAACGGACCAGGGGGATTGTTGGGCTGGTTGGGATGGGTGCTGGTAGCCATCTCGGCTGCGTTGGCCGTTATCGGCTTGCAGCGCGCGCGCTTTCGACTCGGGGTCGGCGGGCCGGGCGTTGTGACGATTGACGAAGGTCAGATCACCTATCTCGGGCCGCTTGATGGCGGCATCGTGGCCGCGCGCGAAATCGAGCGGCTTGCGCTGGACCCCACTTCGTCTCCGGCGCATTGGATTCTGGATCAGCCGGGACAGCCGACGCTTCACATTCCCGTGAATGCCGAAGGGGCTGAGGCGCTGTTCGATGTGTTCTCAGCACTGCCAGGGCTGAAAACCGAACAAATGTTGTCGGAACTGAATGGCGGAGCAATGCATCCTGTTGTTATCTGGGAACGTCAACCGATGCGCCCGGCCCATATCCGCCTGCATTGACACCGGGACAGTTTGCGCCCACGAAAGACCTCCAAGAAAGACACATCAGGATCGGAGCACGCTTCATGTCCATCCCCCAGTCCGGCGGCGGACCGATCGAACGCCACGAACAACTGGCCGAATATCTGGAATCGGGCTGCAAGCCCAAGCAGGATTGGCGCATCGGGACCGAGCACGAGAAATTCGGTTATTGCAAGGACACGCTGAAGCCGTTGCCGTTCGAGGGCAAACGCTCGATCGTGGCAGTGTTGGAAGGGCTGCGGGATCGCCACGGCTGGGCCGAAGTGCGCGAGGCCGGACATCTGATCGGGCTGGAGAAAGATGGTGCCAATGTCAGCCTGGAACCGGGCGGCGCGCTGGAGCTTTCAGGGGCTCCGCTTGAGACGATTCACGAAACCTGTGACGAGGTGAACATTCACCTGCGCGAGGTCAAGGATATCGCCGACGAGATCGGCGTAGGATTCATCGGCCTGGGTGCCGCCCCGATCTGGACCCATGATCAGATGCCTTTAATGCCCAAAGGGCGCTATCGTCTGATGAACGATTATATGGAAGAAGTTGGCACAATGGGCCGTGCCATGATGCGCCGAACCTGTACGGTTCAGGTCAACATCGACTTCGGGTCCGAGGCCGACATGGTACAGAAATTGCGGGTGGCACTGGCGTTGCAACCGGTGGCAACGGCGCTGTTCGCGAACTCTCCGTTCTTTGAAGACAAACCCATCGGTCAGAAAAGCTGGCGCAGCTATATCTGGCGGCATCTGGACGACGCGCGGACCGGCATGCTTCCATTCGTGTTCGAAGAAGGGTTCGGGTTCGAACGCTATGTCCAATACGCGCTCGATGTGCCGATGTATTTCGTTTACCGCAATGGCGAATACATCAACGCGCTGGGCATGTCGTTCCGCGATTTCCTGCAAGGCAAATTGCCTGCCTTGCCCGGTGAGACGCCGACGCTCAGCGATTGGGCCGACCATCTGACGACCGCATTCCCCGAAGCGCGGATCAAGAAGTTCATGGAAATGCGTGGAGCCGATGGCGGCCCGTGGCGCCGCCTGTGTGCCCTGCCTGCCTTCTGGGTTGGCCTGACCTATGACCAGAGTGCGCTGGACGCCGCCTGGGATCTGGTCAAGGGCTGGGATGCCGAGACGCGTGAGGCTTTGCGGGTCGAGGCCGCCAAAGACGGGCTTCAGGCTAAGGTCGGCGGGATCAGCATGCACGATCTGTCCCGCGAAGTTGTTGCGATCGCCGATGCAGGGTTGAAATCGCGCGCTCGACCGGGCGCAGGCGGTCTGGTCCCGGACGAAACCCATTTCCTGAACGCGCTCAAAGACAGTATCGAATCCGGCAAAGTTCCGGCGGACGAGCTGATGGAGCGCTACGACAGTGACTGGAACGGCGATCTGACCCGGATTTACCCCGAATACAGTTATTGATCCGCACCGTCCGGCTTGCATTCGCAAGGATAGGCCGATAGCAGGTTCTGGACCAAATTCAGGGGCCAGTTCGGAAAGCGTCATGGACGATCTTAAGGTAAAATATCTGGGGCAAATCGCCGAGGCTGGCGACGAAAATACGCTCGAAGCGATCCGCGTCGCCGCCGTTGGCAAAAAAGGCGAAGTGGCGCTGAAAATGCGCGAGCTGGGCAAGATGACGCCCGAAGAACGTCAGGTCGCGGGCCCTGCGCTGAACGCCCTGAAGGACGAGATCAACTCGGCGCTGACCGCCAAGAAATCTGCACTGGCCGATGCCGCGCTGGATGAGCGTCTGCGCACCGAATGGCTGGATGTCACGCTGCCGACCCGTGCGCGCCGTCAGGGCTCGATCCACCCCGTCAGCCAGGCGACCGAGGAATTGACCGCGATCTTTGCCGAACTTGGCTTCTCTGTCGCGGAAGGGCCGCGGATCGAGACCGACTGGCATAACTTCGACGCCCTGAACATCCCCGGCCACCACCCCGCGCGGGCCGAAATGGACACGTTTTACATGCACCGCGCCGAGGGCGACAATCGCCCGCCGCACGTGCTGCGCACCCATACGTCTCCGGTGCAGATCCGCTCGATGGAGAAGCAGGGCGCGCCGATCCGCGTGATCTGCCCGGGCGGCGTCTACCGCGCCGACTATGACCAGACCCACACGCCGATGTTCCATCAGGTCGAGGGGCTGGCCCTCGACAAGGACATCTCGATGGCGAACCTGAAATGGGTTCTGGAGGAGTTCGTGAAGGCGTTCTTCGAAGTCGACGATGTCGAACTGCGCTTCCGCGCCTCGCACTTCCCGTTCACCGAGCCGTCGGCCGAGGTCGATATCCGCTGTTCCTGGGATAACGGGCAGCTGAAGATCGGTGAGGGTGACGACTGGATGGAGATTCTTGGGTCCGGCATGGTCCACCCCAAGGTGATTGCCGCCGGTGGAATTGACCCAGAGGTCTATCAGGGCTTTGCCTTTGGCATCGGCATCGACCGTCTGGCGATGCTGAAATACGGCATCCCAGATTTGCGCGCGTTCTTTGATAGCGATTTGCGTTGGTTGCGGCACTATGGGTTTGCGGCGCTGGATATGCCGAACCTGCATGGTGGTTTGAGCCGTTAGAGAGATCATTGGACGACTGGCTAACAGCATATCGCGATTGGTGGAAACGTAGGGTTTCCAAACGTCCACTGCTTTGGCTTTTGTGCTCGTTTCTCGCGGTTTTTGTTCTACCGATGCTGACGTCTTGGGTTTCGGAAAGCAACTCGGCCGCCGTCTTGATCGCTTTTGTCGTATCTGCGCTTTTGTTTCTGCCGGGCATGCTGATTGCTGGCCTTGAGTTTTCGAAGCCCGGTGCTTTCCACATGGGAGATAGGATTCAAAAAGAAAAAACCCAAGACCTGATTAACAAACGCAACAGCGGTTTTTGGAAGTGGTGGTAGGTAGTGTATCAACTTGGTGTATACCTTGCGACCTACTACGACTAGTGCTTCGCGTTTTCTGCACGCCATCGCCGGTGGGTGGGCTATGCCGTTGTATTTGGACCTTTTTTGATCTTTTCCGGGCTTGCGAGCTTCTTTCCCGGATGGATCAACGCGCTGATCCTGCTGGCTATGACGCCGTTCCAAGGACTTTTCTTGCTAGCGCATCACCGTGTCTGGGATAAACGAGACCAGATTTACACCGACCGGCTAAACCGAGTTTACAAAACCAAAAAGCTCATAGATCGCTTCAAGAAGTAAGCGCGGAACAAAGGCCGATAGGCCGCCGCGCTATCGCCAGACCGCCCGCACGGGCTGGCGATTTGTTTCTGTAAGCGCAAAGTTTGAACGATACACCGACTTGGCCAGCATAAATTGCCCACCACGGCCCGAGGATCGCCACCCCGCGGTCTGGCGATGGCTCGGCTTGCGCTGCTTCGGGTAACCTCACTCTTCGCCAGCGAAAAAAACACTCCGCTGAGTTATGTGTAAAATACACCTTTCTTGTTTAACGCGTTTTCGTGCTAGTATCCTCGGAATAAATTTACGCATTCATTTTGGGGGTCATTTCTTTTGGCCGATATTCCGACGAGGCTGTTCAGATTGCGTCCTTTGGAAAAGGCGGATCTGGCAAATGTTAAGCGATGGTTTCAGGACGTCGAAGACCTCGCGCTTTTCGACAGGTCCTGCCGTATTCCATTGAATCAATTACAGACTGAACACATGTGGGACGATGCCGTCAGCGCTTCTAAGGATTGTAACAAATGCTGGTTCGTCATCGAAACCGACACCGGAGAGACACTGGGCATGACCGGACTAGACGCGATATCCAGCATCAACCGTGACGCGGTTATTCCGTTGTTCGTTGACAAGTCCGTGCGGCGCAGCGGTGTAGGGATCCGGGCGTCGGCCTTGTTGTTGGACTTTGCATTCCGGCAGCTTGGTCTGAATCGTATCACGTCGTATTGTCGGGCTGACAACCAGCGCAGCCGGGACGTGGTTCGCAGCCTGGGTTTTCAGGATGAAGGCACGATGCGTCAGGCCTGGTTTGCGGACGGGCAGTTTCACGACATCGTCGTGGTCGGCCTTTTGCAACCGGACTGGATCGCGCATCGTCAATCCCTGGCGCGGGATTTGGGTTCCGAGACAGTCGTTACCTTTGGATCTGACGTTTCTGCCAGCTGGTCATGGCCACCCAGGGAGATTGGAGGCAGTTGAAATGTCACAAGCTTGCAACCGCACAACGCGGCAGAATCGACTATATTTTGCCTGACAGAATCATCGATAGAACCCAATCGAGTAATGCCAGTGAATAGTTCCAGTTCGGACAGACCCATCAAACAAAAGCTTGGCGCGGTGATGTTTGCCGACGTTGTCGGCTATTCCCGTTTGATGAGCGAAAATGAGATGGATACGTATAACGCGTTGAAATCCATTATTTCCCATCTGGAAACCACTTGTGAAACCTACTCCGGAGAAGTGGTCGAAGTACGAGGCGACGGTATTTTGGCTCTGTTCGACACTGCCACCAGCGCCGTCGAATTTACGATCGAACTGCATCGTGTTGCCGCCAAGTACAACCAAACGCGTCCATATGCCGAGCCGATCAGGTTCAGGGCCGGCGTTCACCTGGGAGAAGTCCTGATCGATGAGCGCGGAATTCACGGCGACAATGTCAACATAGCCGCGCGGCTTCAGGAAATTGCCGATCCTGAACGGGTCTATGTTAGCTCGGCCGTCTATGACCAGATCCGCAACCGCTTACGCTATGGTTATGAGTATCTGGGGCCCAAGCAACTCAAGAACATCATGTCGCCCGTGTCCACTTACTGCGTCCGCAGCGAAGTCGAAGGCGCAACGATGGCGGCTGCGATGCGCGCGGAACCGCAACCGGATCTTCTGTTACAGCGCCCCGACACACCGTCTGTGGCCGTTTTACCGTTTTCCATCACCGGACAGGACGAAAACGATGATTGGATCGCCGAAGGTCTGACAGATGACATCATCATGAACCTGTCCAAGTTCCGTAACCTGTTCATCATCGCGCGGAATTCGTCGTTCTTTTTCAAGACGCAGTCCATGCCACCGCAGGATGCCGCGAAACGATTGAACGTCCGTTATGTCGCACGGGGCAGTGTGCGCCGGTCTTCCAGTCGAATTCGGATCACAGCCGAGCTGATCGACGCACAGTCCGAGCGCACTATCTGGGCGGAACGGTTCGACCGCAAGATCGACGATATATTCGACATTCTGGACGAAGTGACCGAATGCATCGTTGCGGCTATGGCGGTAATGATCGAGTCTCATGAAAAACAGCGGACGGTGCAGGCTGTTCCTTCAGATCTCCAGGCATATGGGTCGGTGTTGCAGGGGCAGCACCATATTTTCAAGTACACACGTAACGACAACCGAAAAGCTCAGAATTTCTATGAATCAGCTCTGCAAAGGGACGGCGGCTACGCCCGGGCGGCTGCCGCGCTGTCGCGGACGCTGAATATAGATTGGCGGTATTCATGGGCTGAAGACCCGTCAGGTGCGCTGGACAAAGCTTTGGGGTTGGCGCAGCGTGCGATCGATTTGGACCCCACCGACGCCCGCGGTTTTGGTGAGCTTGGCTTCGTGCATCTCTATCGCAAGGAGCATGACTCGGCGCTCCAGTCGTATAGGCGGGCACTGGCGCTTAATCCCAACGACGCGGATATGCATTCCGATTTTGCGGATGCGTTGGCCCATTCCGGCGACAATGAAGCGGCGATCAACCATTTACAGCAGGCCATGCGCCTGAACCCCTATTTCCCCGACCAATATCTGTGGCACCTGGGCGGTGCCTATTACAATCTGAAGCAGTATGAAGACGTGATCGAATCGGTGAACAAGATGAACAATCCGACCGAAGGTCAACGAATTCTTGCGGCCAGCTATGCGCAGATGGGCAACATGGAAATGGCCCGCCTCATCGCGGACCAGCACCGCGAGGCGCACCCTAATTTTTCGCTGGACCGGTGGTCAAAAGTTCAGCCAGACCGGTTAGAGGACGATACCCAGCATTTCGTGGAAGGCTTGAAAAAGGCCGGGTTCTGAAAACAATAAAGGGCGTGCAGATTGCACGCCCTGAGATTGGGTTCATCGGGGGTCAGTCGCCGCGTGCCTTTGCGCCGCTGACTTTTGCGCCGCTGACCTTGGCACCGCTGACTTTTGCACCGCTGACCTTGGCACCACTGACTTTTGCGCCGCTGACTTTCGCACCACTGATCGCCGGGCTGTCAAAGCCAAAGTAGATGTCGAGCAGAACCTGCTCAAACTGGCCGGCTAGAACGTCCATGCGCATAGTGTAGTCTGCCTTGTCGTAATCCCACACACGGATATCGTTAGCTATTTGATAGTCCGCTGCTGCAACGCCGGATATCGAAGGATCCTGAGGCGCACGGGCTCCCTGGCCGCTTGGAAGATCACCATCTGTAGCGCTGTCTCCGTTGCCATGAACAAGGAAAATGCAAGGCTCTGGAAGATCGTAATAAGTTCCTTCGTAAGAGAAGCCATAAATTCTGGCGAGACGGGTATTAGTTCCGAACTGATCGCCCAGGAAATTGTTGTTCCCCTTGCCGCGCCGCCAACGCTTACCAGTGTTTTTGAAGGATTGCTCATTGAGTTCTTTTGCTTTTTGCCGCCAGACGGAACGACTGGGTTTGCCACTTCTCTTTACTATGGCAATATTTCCGCGCTCAATCGTAGCGCGACCACCGAGAGTAAGACTGCCTGTGGTTCCAGATACTTTGTAGATGCCACTCTTCAGTGGCCCATCGTCGATCTGTACCAACACCAGATCATCGGCTTTCAGTAATACACCGTTAAGCTTATCGTCTGCTCCAATAGTTGGCACCGCTCCAGTGTCTGCCTCGTACGCAGTATCGACCTTGGTAGGTTCCAATATTCCGATGTCGTGAAGCAGGCGTCCGAATAACAACACTTCTGAAAAACTGAGCAAGGACTCAGACATATCACTATCTCCCTCTTACAGGATCGACGACGCCAGAGACCCCATCTCCCCCCTTGTTAGCCCGCAACCTGTGCGTGCCTAAATTAAAAAAATATCATCCCGCGCGGCCAAAATGCCACAAAACGGGGTGAAAACAAAGACTTTAAGGTTTTGCTTATCCAGGCACCCGCGTACGCACCGAAGACGCATGGCTGGAGTCGTCTGGTTCGGCCAGACGTGGACCCGCCGCCACCAGCCCTATATCCCGCATTCGGAAGTTACCTTCGATAATCTGCCGGAACGCACCGCCAGTGATTTCATGGTCCACCGTCAGCAACGCCCGTTCGACCCCAAAATAACTCAGCATATCCGCATCCAGCATCTCCCACGCGTCCGCGAGGTAAGAGCCAAGGAAATCGCGCGCTTCCAGCAGGGCCAAGCGGAACCCTTCGGGATTGGCGGCATACTGAGTATCGAACATCTGCTGCATGATCTCGCTGTATTCAGGAGATCCTTCCAGTTGGTCCGACAGGTCTTCCATCTCGGGGCTGATCAGGTCATGGACCAGCAGCCTTTCGTGATAGATATCGATCAGAATGTCGAACATTGCACCTGTCAGAGGCTCTGATAAGGCGTGTTCGCTAGACCAACCCTGGGCAAACTCTGACAGGGTACGGTCATTGGCGGCGATCCGGATCTGTGCATTCTGCGACAGTTCGGCAAATCGGCTCAGGCGATTGAAGGTATACAGATTGCCATGCGTGTTCCTGAGCAGGTCCTCAACGACCGAACCGAAATGCAGCGACGCCAGCAGCGCCACCATATCCGCCGCAGATTCGTGGAACCCGTAATATTCACCCGAGGCGTCCCCGTCCGACGGCATCCCGATTACGCTGTAGATTATGGAATGCCCGATTTCATGCGCCACGACATCAAAGTTCAGACTATAGGGGCGGTATTCGTCGCCGTGTTCCCACGTTCCACCGGTTTCCAGAAATCCCCAGCCAATGTGCGCATTGTCGAGGCTGGGTAGTAGCGACAATTCCAAACGGTCAAAGTCGCGAGCGAAATGCCAAGGGATTGGTCGGCCGAAATACCCCTCCCAAACGTCCATTGTGAAATGCGCCGAACCGAACAGGTGCGCCGCCTCAAAGCTAGGGTCAGAGGGTGCGATATGGACAAAATTTCCGAATTCATCGGGTTCAGGTGGCGGCTGAAAATACCCGTTCCAGGGCGGCAGATACATCTGTGGTCCATTTGGACCGGGTACGATTGCGCCATATGGTGTGGTTTTGCCGACGGGGTTAACGGTATACATGCGCGGCCCGGACGGGCCGGCGCCGATACTGCCGGGCGGTGCCGAGATTTCCACCAGCTCTGGCTGTGCGTCCGGCTCCAGATAAGGGGACTGCGGGTATAGCAGAAACCGCGTGCCCGGTGCTTCGTCTTCTATGTGCTCGGGCCGGTTCATCAATTTACCCTCCTGCAATTTGCCAGACCCGTGCCTGCCTGGGTGGCAGGGTCAGTGTTCTGTGCGATCGCCATCTGACTGGCAAAACAAGAATTCAGCTTCGATCAATTCGTAAAATGCATCGCGCCCGGCCAGGCCGAGTGAAACTGCATATGATTCAAGATCATCTGGCACCTCTTGGTCAAGCCGCGTTTCAAAATACCATATCAGAGCCTGCAACCGATCCACTGATGCCTGTTTTCCAGCTGGCCGTTGGAGATGTGCGATAGCATCTGCTTTGCGGGCGGCGCGGTCGCGCAGGGCGATGTACTCGCCGTTTTGTCTCAGCTCGGCCAGCAAGGGGACATCCAGCATCTTGGCGCGCGAAGACAGGGCCGCCTGGACGCGAGACCGGTTGGCCAGCAAGGCCTCATAATCCTGTGGGCTCAGGTCGTTTTCCTCAAGCCATCGCATGAGATCAGAGCGCCGCGAAAGCCTTGCGTTGGTTCTGTGATCAGACATTTGCCGTACGAGGGCATCGCGGTCTGGCTCGCGATTGTTACGTCGAGCGTCCTCGTCTGCCAGCAGGCTTAGTAGAGCAAGGTCTCGAAGCTGGGCATATCGTTCCGGGTTCAACCGCAATTCATCGATTGTGCTCTGATCGCTGACTGCCCCCGCGGCAGGTTCTCCGTCGATGCGGGCACGCAATTCACGCCAGGCCAAAGTGGGTTCAACTCGAACTGGTGTGCCATTGGCCTGTTCCGGCGCGTCCTGCTGCGCCATCTGTGTGAGCATTTCGCGAGCGTCATCGGCCTTGGCATCAACCCGACCCTCGGGCAACCACAGTGTGAAATCTGCCGTATCGGAACGTCCGCCCAGCGCATCGCAAATCCTGCTCCACGTCCGCTCGCGATAGTTCAGCGCCTTCGCGACGCGCAGCATCTCTGATGCTGTGTCCGGCGTCACAACGCCGGTTTTGACTGCCCGCTCTGCGGTGGCTCGGACCGAGACCATAGGCTCGCTAAGTGGTAGGAACCCAAGCTCGGCGGGGCTGTGCAGGACCGCGACTTCGTCGTCGTCCTGCAATGCGCCACTGAGGTAATCCTGAAAAATGCGCCCGACGCCGATCATTCCGAAATCGGCCAGCTCGGCGGCGCGCAAAGCCCCCATGCTGGCGCTGCCATAGACGGGAATACCCTGCTCCATCGCCCACAGGATTTCCTTGTGCCAAACCGACGGCACGCCTTCGAAAAAGCCATCAATGATCCCGATTGCGCGCGGTTTGCTGTGGACAGCGCGATAAACATCGCCCTGTCGCACAGGCGGCAGGATGGTAGCATCCAGACACTGCGCCACTTCTTCAGCGGTGAGGGTGGGGCCAACGAAGATTACAAATGTCATGTTGCGGTGTCCCCGAGCTGTTTTGCCCGGTTTCCGGCAACATAATCGGGATCGTCGTGGGGCGCCTCCAGCCCCGGAATAACGGCCCGAACCACCGCAATGTCGACCTCGGAGCGGGACAGATCGACAGTGATAACCTGAGGCACCCCTGCAGACGACAAGCGCTCGAGTAGAAGGGCAAGATCTTCGTCGAATGACCCGGTGACATTGGTGGGGCAGTTCGTAAAATCCGTTGACGCCGTTACCGTTTTGATCAGGTTGCGGACATAGGAACACCGATCAGATTGCGCCTTGTCCGTGAACTCGGCCGGATCCAAATCGTCGCGCGCTCCGGATATGTAAGTCAGCCGTGTCTGAGCGGCTTCTGTCAGTGCGCGCAATAAGGCTATGGAACGGTCGGGGTGGCAACCATCGCCGATGCCGATATGGCCGGGTTTGTCGCCCGCCTCACTGATCACGCATCGCAAACATGCGATCCCGATGTCCGAGGTTGTATCCCAAATCCCCATCTCAAGCCCTGCCGTGGTGATCAGGTCCATCGCCTGTTGGCATCTTGGATCGTCAACGCTGTCAGGATCTACTCGTGGTGGAACCGGTCGATGGTGCCAGAGTGTGGTGGCGTCACGTTCGATCAACTCGCAGATGGCATGGCAACTCGCCTCAATAACGTTATTGCCGGAAGCCAGACCATTTGTCGTCCGCGGAAAGGCGCCTTGCCCGGCACTGTGCGAACCGGTGTAGTCCGTATCGACCATCTCATACGGAACCCAGCAATCCTGATTGACCGTCAGATCGCGTCCCTGCACCCACAGCATGCTGCGATGGGGATCAAAGCGGCCACCTGTAACCTGCGGCAAGGCCGAAACATCCGCGACATGTGCCTTGTCCTGAATCAGATCGGTGTGGCTGGCCAACCGCAGGGGCAACTCTATCCGTTCGGCATGCCAGGATTCAATCGCCTCCATTACACCGGACGCCTCAGCGGCCTGCAAGGAAAGGCCCTTGCCCAGAGACACGGCGACAGACCGCGAATTCGGGCGGGTCACCATCACTGTCGGCAGGCCGACACGGTCCAGCCCGGTCAGGTTGGCGACGCGAGTGATGCCCATCCGTTTCAGATGAGGCCGGACGATGGCAAGGGTCTGTTCCGGGTCCCGCAGGCGATGGGTATCCAGAACATATGTCTTCTGCGATGTCTTGGGCATGCACTTGACCCTGCCATAATGACGCTCAGACCGTCCGCGCCAATGCGGTGTTAATAATCAAGCCCGGTCTGGTTTTGGCAAGGATGGGGGATGAAGTCGAACGGGTCAACCGCCGCAAGGCGACAGCGTCAAATGTCATTACTTTTCAAAGTACAAAATGACTTCGCCCAGACGCACCCCGTAACGCGAGACATAGGCGCGGTTGAGCAATCTGTCGTCGCTCAGCAGCCACATCCAGTCATCAAAATTCACTCGCATGGTGCCGTCTTTCACGGGCAGGTCGATCTTGTATTTCCAGTTGAAGGTATCTCCACGTTCAATCCCGGACGCAGTACCCAGAACGCCCGCTGCAGTACCGGTCCAGGTGTCTTCGCCCGTTTTGATCAAGGTCCAGATCCGCTGCTCGGTTGCACCGTCGTCATAGACGAAATCTTCGACCAGCGTCAGCGTCTCACCGTTCCACGTGCCGTCGATCTCGACCGTAAAACGGCGTGAGACGTTGCCCAGGATATCCTGAAACTGACCATATGCGATGGTCTTCCCCTCAAAGAATTCTTCGAGGTTAAGCTGTCTGTCCGACAGAAAGGTCTTGGGGACTCGAGGTTTGGCAGAGCAAGCAGTCAGGACGGCCAGACCAGCAATTGTGAACGCGCCAAACAGGATTCGACGAGACATCATTGCAGGGGCCTCGATTCAGCCTTTGCATCATGCCCGTAGCCCCCGTTCAGATGTGCAGATGCAATGGCAGGGGCCGGGCGCATTGTGGCGATCAGCTCGGCTACCTTGATGCCGTACTTACGCATCTCGGACCTGTTCATGATCGCACCGTTTTCGGTCAGATACATCCAGTCGGTGACATCCAGTGTGTGACCTCCGGCGTCCTTCGGCAAAATGATGCGGTAAGTCAGTTTTACGGTAGAACCCGATATGAAGCCCTGACCTTCCCCCACAATATCATCGGCAGTGGCGGTGAATGTATTTCCGGTGCCTATCGTCAAATGCCACTTGCGGACCATCTGCTTGCCGTTGGAGTAAGTGAAGTGCTCGGCCAACGTACCGGTGTTACCCTGCCACTCGCCGATCATGCGGGCGACGAAGCTGTTCGACATCTTTCCGTTTGGCCCATAGATCAGACCTTCGGACAGGATCTCTCCGTTCAGATGATCCTTGAGCGAGAACTCAGGCCCGGTGCTGGCATAGTCAGACGGCGATTGAGATCGAAAGCTGAGAAATCGCGCTTTGCCCACAATTACAGCAATTACCGCAAATAGAATGACAGCCAGGAGTTTCATTTGGTAGGGACCTCCGTCGGCAGCGTCAGAACCATTCCGAATGCGCCGAGTTTGAGAATGCAGGGAAGAACGGCATAGGCCAGATTGAGCGTGTTTAGCGCCTGCGCCGTGTTGGATTGTCCGGGAGAAAATCCACTGCGTTCCAGCAGTGGCAGTGTGAAAAAGGCCGCAAGGGCCAGGCCCAGCTTGCCGGCAAAAGACCAGATGCCAAAAGCGGCCGAGGCATTAAGGCGCGCACGGGTCAACACGACCGAAAACATGGCGGGCAGAACAACCATATCGGCGCCAAGCGCTGCACCTGAGGCGATGCAGATCAGGGAAAACGCACCAAGGTTCCCAGCAGACAGCATCGCAGCCCCGATAAAGCCCGCGATAGACAGCGGCATAGCGATCATCAGAGTCTGTTTCGGGCCAATTCGGTTGCTGAGCCGCGTCCAAAGCGGCACGCTGACACCTGCGCTGAGAAAGAACAGGACTAAAAGTGGGCCCGCCTTACCAGGTAGTTGCAAACGATCTTCGACAAAAAACAGAAATAGGGTCGAGGTTATCGCGACCGGCAGACTGTTGATCAGTGCCAGAGCCAGCAGGCGCAGCGCTCCGGCCTGACCAAGCTCGGCGAAGGACAGAGCCTGCCCTGTGATAGGTGCGCGCCACCAGATTGGAAGTGTCAGGACCAGAGTTACAATAGCCAGCAAGCCCAGAAACAGGCCAAAGGATGGATATCCCTGCGCACTGGCACCAAGGGCCACAAACAAAGCAGGCGCGGCGGCAGCTATGATAACGCCGGTCAGCTGCCCGCCCTCGCGGTAGGCGGCCAGCGTCATCAGTTCTTTTGCATCCGGTTTCTTTGCCAGTGTGGCGCTGCGACCATACAGCAAGATAGTCCCGAGGCTGTAGGCTGAAAACAACAGCACCAGGATGGCAATCAAGACACTAACACTGGCCCCTTTGGGCAATGTAAACAGCAGTGGAAATCCAATCGCCAGGCCGACTGCCGCGATCGCCGCAAACAAAGCCTGCCCTTTCGGCCAACGGTCGATGGCCCACCCAATCAGAGGGTCCTGCACCAAGTCCACCAGTCGAATGACCAGCAAGACGGTTCCGATAACGCCGAGGCCAATGCCAAGATTGACGGCGGCAAAACGTGGCAGATGAATGTACAGCGGTATTCCCGCCGCAGCCAGCATCAGGGCATACAAACTGACGCGAGGATACAGCATCACTGCCCCTTTAACCGTCTGGTAAAGGTGGCCGACCGCGTATCATTACCCAGAAAGATGGACATGAAGGCACGCTTGGCGCCCAGATAAGACAAGGAACAGGTCTTGCGGCCATTGCGCCAAAATTCGACAACGTTCGGCCCCTTGGAGACGGCAAGATAGCTGTCGCCCTTGTTGACCGCCTGAAAACACTGTTCCAACTGACTTTGCGTCGGTGCGGGATTCCCTTGACGAGTCATTTCCTCAAGCGTCGATTCAACCAGCGCTTTCTGTTTGAGAGCCTTGCGGTATGTCAGTTTCAGGCCGAAATCTTCATTCCAACTGAATGCAGCCCCTTCGGGCGTGAAAAGTTCTGCGTCATAGATTGGCACGCCTAAAAAGCGAAATGTTGAACTTCCTTTAAGCTGCGCATTGTTGAGCGCATCTGCCACCGGTGACGCCGTCAGCCCGACAGGGGCAAGCAATGCAATCGAAATCAGGGCCACCTGCCAGATGTCAGAGATTGGCCGGCGCAGGCATGGCCGGGTCTTCTTCAAGAATGCCATTGTAAGCTCCGATGGTTTGCGAGGTGCCATTCAGCAAATCGACGACGTGCATTGCGCTGGCGATCCCATCTTCGTGAAAGCCATGTCGGTTATATGCCCCGGCAAACCAAGTACGGTTTCGTCCCTGCATCTCACGGATCTGCCCTTGTGCTCGCAAAGCGGCTTTGTCGAATATCGGGTGGGCGAATTCTACTTGGTCATAGATTTTTGTCGCTGGAATTTCTGAAGATGCATTCAGCGTAACAAATAGCGGGTCGCTGTCTGGAATGTTCTGAAGGCGGTTCATCCAATAGGTGACCCCGACATTGCCGGCTTGCGAGCGATAGATCCAACTGGACCAGCACGCGCGGCGCCTTGGCATCTGGCCCGAGTCGCAATGTAGAATGGCGGTGTTAGGCTGGTATCGGATCGCACCGAGAGCTGCCGTTTCCTCGACGGTTGCACTCTTGCCAAGAATGGCCAGAGACTGGTCGGAGTGGGTTGCCAGAATGATCTCGTCAAACAGATCGGCTTGGCCATCGCTGTGAACGGTTACGCCCAGATCGTGCCGGTCTACATGCTGAACCGGCGCGGCGACGCGGATATCGCAACCACGGGTGCGTAGGGCAGCCTCGATCCGGCGGACATATTCGATGCTGCCGCCCTTGACTGTGTACCACTGGTGCTGGTTGGCGCGGCCGCTGGCCAACAGCGCGTGGTTGCGGAAAAACTGCACCAGAGATCGGGCCGGAAACTGATCCACAAACTCGACCGGCGTAGACCAGATCGCGCCGCACATCGGTATCAGGTAGTTGTGGCGAAACCAGTGGCCCAGACGTAGTTGATCAACCAGCTCACCTATTGTGGTGTCATCGTCTTGTGCGGCATCAGGGGCCTCCTGGCCGAAACGCAGGATGTCGGCGATCATTTTGTAGTAGGCAGGCCGTGCCAGATTGCGCTTTTGCGCCGTCAATGTACGCAGGTTGTTCAGACCGTACTCGATGCGGCCATTGTCGATGGTCGCGCCAAAGCTCATCTCGCTTTCGATGACCGGCACATTCAGCTCGTCGAACAGTTTGGTCAAATAGGGGTAGGTGACATAGTTGAACACGATGAATCCGGTGTCGACCGGCTGATCACTGTTTCTTCCGGCAATGACCGTCCGCGCGTGACCGCCCAGCCGGGGTTCGGCTTCGTAAATCGTCACGTCGTTGTTTTCAGATAGATAGTAAGCGGCAGAGAGACCTGAAATGCCTGCACCTACAATCGCGATTTTCTTCCGCACGTTACGGGATTCGTCGAACATTCCACCCTCATTAATCGGCATTTTACAATGGGATACGCAGGGTAGGCGAGGATGGATCAATCACATTAGAAGTTTTTGACAGATGCACTAGGTCATGACGTCTGGTTTCAGAGCCCAATTCTTTTGACATGGTTTGATCCAACACAGTTTTGAGGCCGTAAAATTCAACAACTCCAAGTGAAACGGTCTACATATGAGCAGCTTTGACGGAAAAACCTATTGGATTGTTGGCGCTAGCGAAGGCCTGGGCCACGCGCTGGCTGAAGTGCTGAGCCGTCATGGGGCGCACCTGATCCTCTCGGCGCGCAATGCCGACCGTCTTGCCGAGATTTGTGCCGCATTGCCAAATGCAAAGCCGGTCCCGCTGGATGTAACCGATTTAGAGTCTGTTCGCCACGCCATGGCTGAGGTCGGCAGGATAGATGGGTTGGTTTATAACGCCGGTGCTTACGATCCGATGCGCTCGGCGAAATGGAATACCGAATCCGCTCTGATGATGAGTGATGTGAACTATCTGGGTGCTGTGCGCATCTTGGGTGAAACGGTGCCCGGCTTCGTTCAGGCCGGTCGCGGCGAGATAACGCTGATCGGATCCCTGGCGGGTTATCACGGTTTGCCCGCGGCGATCGGATACGGGGCCAGCAAGGCGGCGCTGATCTCTCTGGCGGAAACGATGCGGCATGATCTGGCGGGCACGGGTGTGACTGTACGAATTGTGAATCCCGGCTTCATCAAAACTCGGCTGACCGAGAAGAACAGTTTCAAGATGCCCATGCTGATGACGCCCGAGGGTGCGGCAGAACGCGTGGTCAAGGCGATGTCGCGCCGTCGGTTTCGTACGGATTTTCCCGCCCCGTTTTCCTGGATGATCCGTCTGATTGACTACTTGCCGGATTTGCTGGTTTATCGCGGGAAATAGAGTCTAACCAAACTGCCCGTGACAGAACCAGCCCGCCGACATGGTGCCGCCATGGCCGTAAAACAGCCACAACCGTTCGCCCTGTTCGGTCACCACCACCCAATAATCGCGCACGCCGCTGCGCCAATTGGGGTCGTCAAGCCACCATTCCGGCGCAATGCGTTCCGGGCCGGTGGCCTGCGCCAGCTGCCAGTCGCGCCCGCGCCAGCGAAAGGCGGTGGGCACGTCGGGGGTTTCCGGGGCCATTACCGGTTCGGGCTGCCACATCTGCAAGGGCCGGGGGCGCGGCGGGGCGGGCCAGTTGCGGGCAGGTTCTGACCATGCGGCGGCCAGAATCTGCGCCGTTTTCTCAGGGATGTGCGAAGCTGCCGGGTGGCGTCTTGTGATCACCTCAAGCCCGACCCGGGCGCCCAGTTTGCCGATCAGGTCGTCTACAGCCGTATTGCCCTCAAGCCGATTGCGGGCCACGCGACGCGCCTCGGCATGGCCGGCCACGGTGCGGGCGTGGATGGGCTCGGTTTGGATCGCCTCGAGCCGCAGCATGTCGATGCCATAGCCAGCATCAATCTTATCTATTTTCATCTCTAACAAAGGTCGAATACGATGTTTGTCGAATGTCGGACGGGCCAATCCGACCTCGATGATCTCGGCCGCCTGATCGGCGCGATGCGCCTCAAGCCGCAGCGTGCGGACGCCGCGCGCCTTCTCCTCCAGCTTGGTGCAGAGCGATGGCAAGACCCGGTCGATGGCGGCCATCACGTCCTCGATCAGGCCGATCGGGTTGGGCATGGTCATCCGCACCGCAAAATGATGCGGCGGGCGGGCGGGTGAGACCGGTTCGGGCGCGCTGCCCATCGCCTGATCCAGTCGCAGCACCAGCCCCCGCCCGAAGCGGCGGGCGAGACTGGCGCGCGGCTGGCCCAGCAGATCACCGATCCGGCGCAGGCCCAGCCGATTCAGCTGCGCCACAGTCTGATCTTCCAGCCGCAGCGCGGCGATAGGCAGCGGGCTCAGCGCGCCATAGGCCTGCCCCGGCGCGGCGATCCGCGCGCCGCCGCCCAAGGCCATCACCTGCGGTGCGGCCCCGCCCTTGGTCCAGTGCCGTCGTTTACCCGCCCGGGCGCGCGTGGCACGCGCCTCCTGACTGATGGCATCACCGCTGCGGTCCGATGTGGCCTCTTGCCCGGCATAGCGCGCCAGCGCCCAGGCCGCGCCCAGCGTGTCGGCGATGCCCATCTGCACGCTGAGACCCATATCGGCGCAATCGGTTTCGATCACGCTCAGCAACGTCTCTTCGCCCCCAAACAGATGCGCACAGCCCGACAGGTCGACGATCAGCCCGTCCGGCGACTCTTCGGCCACCCACGGGCTGAACTTGCCCGCCCACCGTCGTAGCGCGGTCAGGAACGCGGCCTCGGCCGGAGCGTTGCGGGGGCGGGTGATGAGGCTCGCGCACATGGCATGGGCGTCGCGCACGGGCTGGCCCACACGCAGACCGGCGGCCTGAGCGTCGGCATTCAGCGAAGTGACGACCTGCATGTTCGATTGCTCGGCGACCACGGCCAAAGGTCCGGCATGCAGGCCACGCGCGGCGCGCACCAGCCGTTCAGCCCCAAGATGGGGGAACCACAGCGAGAGTATTCGGCGTTTCGGCATCGGGCAGACATTCAAATGTTCTCATTTTGTTCTTAGGCGAGAATCATGTCTGGAGTCGAGTCCGCACTGCGTTTACCCGCAGGTCAAACGCTGAATGACACCGGCACCGTTCACGAACACATTCAACCGGTCGATGCGGTAATCCTGGGTCGCAATGTCATTCGGTCCCAAAACACGGGATCGCTCTGGCAAGTCTGCTTGAATCGACGACACTGGCTGACCAACCGCATCCGCAAACGCCTCGCCCTTGCAGAAGGCCAGATCGACCGGCGGGTTGTCGGTTGCGGTTGCGGTCGTTTCGGGAACGGTCGTCTCGGCACAGGCCGCCAGAAGGATCAGGATCGGGATCAAACGGTGCATTGGCGTTCCTTTTTCAGGCAATGTCGTTTCTGCAATATCAAATAATTAGCCAACCTGCCATGAAAGCACAGTTGAAAACACCCTGTATTTGACGCAGGGTCGGGTCAAAATTGACAGGGAGATTAACACCATGCGCACCCGTGCCGCCGTTGCCGTTCAGGCGGGCAAACCTTTGGAAGTTATGGACGTGAACCTTGAAGGCCCCAAGGCGGGCGAGGTTCTGGTCGAGATCAAAGCCACAGGCATCTGCCACACTGACGAATTCACCCTGTCGGGCGCTGACCCCGAAGGTCTGTTCCCCGCCATTCTGGGCCATGAAGGCGCCGGTGTGGTGGTCGAGGTCGGCCCGGGCGTCACCAGCCTGAAGCCGGGCGATCACGTGATCCCGCTTTACACACCCGAATGCCGCGAATGCGAATATTGTCTGCATCCCAAGACCAACCTGTGTCAGGCGATCCGTTCGACGCAGGGCCAGGGTCTGATGCCCGACGGGACGTCTCGTTTCTCGACGCTGGATGGCGACCCGATCCTGCATTACATGGGCTGCTCGACCTTCTCGAACCACACGGTACTGCCCGAGATTGCGCTGGCCAAGGTGCGTGAGGACGCTCCGTTCGACAAGATCTGCTACATCGGTTGCGGTGTGACCACCGGCATCGGGGCGGTGATCAACACAGCCAAGGTCGAAATCGGCAGCCGCGCCATCGTGTTCGGTCTGGGCGGCATTGGTCTGAACGTGATCCAGGGCCTGCGCCTGGCCGGAGCCGATCAAATTGTCGGCGTCGATCTGAACCCGTCCAAGGTGGAAATGGCCACCAAGTTCGGCATGACCGATTTCGTGAACCCAAAAGAGGTCGAGGGCGATCTGGTGCCTTATCTGGTCGATCTGACGAAGGGCGGTGCGGATTACACGTTCGACGCCACCGGCAATGTCGGCGTGATGCGCGACGCGCTGGAATCGGCGCACAAGGGCTGGGGTGAATCGATCATCATCGGCGTGGCGCCGGCGGGGGCCGAGATCTCGACCCGTCCGTTCCAACTGGTTACTGGCCGCTCGTGGCGCGGTACCGCATTCGGCGGCGCCCGTGGCCGGACCGACGTGCCCAAGATCGTCGACTGGTACATGGAAGGGAAGATCGAGATCGACCCGATGATCACCCACACCATGGGTCTGGACGACATCAACCACGGCTTCGACCTGATGCATAAGGGCGAGAGCATCCGTTCCGTTGTAGTCTACTAAGGCTCTAAATAGGCTAAAACCGCTTAAACGGATGTCCACGGCGCGCTCGAAAGCGCGCCGTTTTTCTACATCGGTTACTCTCCCGACCGTGTCACACCTGTATCCGACCGGGGTGATCGCACGCGTAGAACCGGTGTGTTGGCCGACGTATTCGCCCGACTCTCGCGCCAGACGACGAAAACGCCCGAAGCGATGATGATGCTGGCCCCGATGGCGACCCAACCGTCCGGCTTTTCGCCAAAGAAGATCATGCCGAACAGCGTGGCCCAGATGATCTGACTGTACTGGCTGGGGGCGATAACCCCGGCCGGAGCGGCGCGATAGGCCAGAATGATCAGATGCTGAGCGATCACCGAGAACACGCCGACCAGAGCCATCATCGCCAAATGCAACAAAGATGGTGGTTGGTAAACTGCCGGCTGCGCAAGGCTCATGGCCGCTATGGCCAGTAGCATCGGATAAAGGATCAGAACGGCTGAGCGTTCCTCATTCCCGATCTTGCGCACCAGAACCGAACCGAAGGCGCTGCAAAAGGCGGCTGTCAGGGCGGCCAGGTGGCCAAGGGTAATATCCGTTGCACCCGGGCGCAGGACGATCAGCACCCCGATCAGGCCTACACCGACTGCGGCCCAACGCTGGGCGCGGACCACCTCGCCCAGAATCGGGATCGACAGGACGGTGACGATCAGCGGGAAAGAGAACAGCAGCGAATAGACTTCGGCCAGCGGCAGGACCGAGAATGCATAAAACGCGCAGACCATTGACGTGACCATCAAGGCGGATCGCAGCAACACCAGCCACGGATGATTGGGCAGGAAGTTGCCGGTCGTCCGGTCGGTCAGGATTGTCACCGCCATCGGGACAAAAGAAAACAGCGTTGCAAAAAAGATGATCTGCATCACCGAATAGGTCCCGCCCAGCACCTTGATCAGCGCGTCATGACTGGCAAAGACTGCAAAGCCTAGAAATGCATAGCCAAGTCCCCGCAGGATGGTGTTTTGAGCGCTCATCAGTCTGGCCTCGGTCAATGGGTCGGTGTGGTGGCGGCATGCCATAGCAGCGCGGACGGATTCCCCGGCTGTCTTTATCGCTGCTTAACTATTTTTTTCTGAGGCGGGTAGCCCTTATTTTACCGCTAACATGTCATTGCCGACATGGTCCAAGATTATTGCAGGATCGGCGGCGCGTCCTTGGGTTGACGCGCGGATTGCACGCCCGCTCATCCCCACGCCGATGCGGCGGGCCAGGGCGACCCATGGCGTGGCGGTCTCGGGCGGCAACGTCTGGGTGGCGACCTCTTCGAACAGATCCAGCCAGTGGGCGAAGAATTCCGGTTTCACGTCGGGTCGTTCGATATGCACGCGCTGCGGATTACCATCATAGCTACGCTCGAACAGAATGGCGTTGCGCCAAAAGGCGGCGATCTTTTCCTCATGCGCGGGCCAGTCGGTGACGTGGTTGGCAAATACCGGGCCCAACAGCGTGTCCTGCCGGACGCGGGCGTAGAAGGCGCGGACCTGCGCGTTGATCTGTTCGGGCGTCGCGGGAAAGCGCGGTGGCAGGGTTGGTCTGGACATGGGCGGTCTCGGATTTCGACTCTGTTCAAGGCCAATAACCCGTTCCACGATCATGCTACAGGGGTGGTTTTGTCGCGCTGGTTCGGCGTCAGAAGATGCCGCAGCAAAGCCACCGGGTGCGCCTTGAGGCTGAGACGGGTGGCGACGTAATCCTCGACCACCTGCTCGCCCAGCGTCATCTGCGGCAGATAGGCTTCGGGCTCGTCCAGCGCCTCGCCCTCCAGATCCTGCGAGAACAGCGGTAGCGGCTTGGCGGTCGCAATCGCCTTGGCCTGCCACAAAGCCTCGCGCCGTGTCAGGTCGCAGGCGGCGAAGGCATCCGCCTCGGCCAGCCGTTCGATCACCGATGGTCCCAAACCGGCACGGCGCCAGACATCGTCGACCTGATGGTAGCCATTGCCGCGCGCGGCTGTCAGCCAGCTGGCATCTTCCTCGCTGAGGCCCTTGATCTGGCGGAAGCCCAGCCGCAGCGCCAGCCCGCCCTGACCGTCAGGTTCCATCACATTGTCCCAAAAGCTGGCATTGATGCAGACCGGGCGCACCTGCACCCCGTGCTCGCGCGCATCTCGCACGATCTGGGCGGGGGCATAGAATCCCATTGGCTGCGAGTTCAGCAGCGCGCAGGCGAAGATGCCCGGGTGGTGGCATTTGATCCAGGCCGAGGCGTAGACCAGCAGCGCAAAGCTGGCCGCGTGGCTTTCGGGGAAACCATAGGACCCAAAACCTTCGATCTGCGAAAAACACCGCTCTGCAAAATCCTGTTCATACCCATTGCGTTTCATCCCGCGCAGGAACAGCGCGCGGAATTCGCTGACATTGCCATGTTTCTTGAACGTCGCCAGCGAGCGGCGCAGCCGGTCGGCTTGTTCCGGGGTGAAACCTGCGCCGACAATGGCAATCTGCATCGCCTGTTCCTGAAACAGCGGCACGCCCAGCGTTTTGCCCAACACTTCGCCCAGCTCGTCCGAGGGGAAGCTGACCTCCTCCTCACCATTTCGCCGCCGAATATAGGGGTGGACCATGTCGCCCTGAATGGGGCCGGGGCGGATGATGGCGACCTCGATCACCAGATCATAGAAATTGCGGGGCCGCATCCGGGGCAGAAAGTTCATCTGCGCCCGGCTTTCCACCTGAAACACGCCGATGCTGTCCGCCTTGCATAGCATGTCGTAGATGACAGGGTCCTCGGGCGGCAGGGTGGCCAGCGTATAGCTGGTCTGGTGGTGCTGCCCGATCAGGTCGAACGCCTTGCGAATGCAGGTGAGCATCCCGAGGCTGAGCACATCGACCTTGAGGATGCCCAGACTGTCGATGTCGTCCTTGTCCCAGCAGATGACCGTGCGATCCTCCATCGTGGCGTTTTCGATGGGGACAAGCTCGTCCAGCCGCCCCTCGGTGATGATGAAGCCGCCGACATGTTGCGAGAGATGACGGGGAAAGCCGTCGATCTCATAGACCAGCATTAGAGTCTGTTTTAGCCGCCGATCTTCGGGGTCGAGGCCGATTTCACGCATCCTTTGGGCTTCGAGGCCAGAGGCCGAGAAGAAGCCCCAGAGTTGCGAGGAGAGCGCCGAGATGGTGTCTTCGGTCAGACCCATGGCGCGGCCGACCTCGCGGATGGCGCGTTTACCGCGGTAATGCACGACCGTTGCGCAGAGGCCCGCGCGGTGGCGTTCGTAGCGGTCATAGATGTGCTGAATCACCTCTTCACGGCGTTCATGTTCGAAGTCCACGTCGATATCGGGCGGCTCGTCGCGCGCCTCGGAGACAAAACGTTCGAAGACCATGGTGCCCATCTCGGGGCTGACCTCGGTGATGCCGAGGCAGAAGCAGACCACCGAATTGGCCGCCGACCCGCGTCCCTGGCACAGGATGCCGCGAGAACGGGCAAAACTAACGATATCGCGGACGGTGAGGAAGTAGGGTTCGTATTTGAGCTTACCGATCAGGGTGAGCTCATGCGCCAGCATCTTTTTCGCCTTTTCCGAGGCGCCTGCCGGATAACGCCAGGCCAATCCCTCATGCGCCAGGCGGTGCAGGCGTTCGGTTGGGGTTTCCTGTTCACTGCCCTCGCTTGGGTACTCATACCGCAGCTCGTCGAGCGAGAATGTGAGCTGTTGGCTGAGTGCATGCGCGCGCGCCACGGCACCCTCATGGCCTTTGAAGATACGCAGCATCTCGGCCTCAGACCGCAGACGCTGTTCGCCGTTGGCCAGTGCCTCGCGGCCCAGCTCATCCACCTTGCGGCGCAGGCGGATGGCGGTCAGTACATCGGCCAGCTTGCGGCGGGTGCCGTGATGCATCAGCGGCGTGGCGCTGGCGAGTGTGGGGATGCCGATCCGCCTTGATTCATTCTCTAATAAAGAGAAATATGTGCTATCTACGCCATCATACCGAGGATGCATCAACAGATGCATCCGCCCGGCAAAGCGGCGCGTCAGCTGTTGCGCCTGTGTCCGCCATGCGCTCGCGCCGTCCGGGGGTCGGATCGCTTGTGGCCAGAGCAGCAGGTGGAGACCGTCGGAGAATTCCAAAAGGTCCGACAGGTGCAGGATGCAATCGCCTTTCTCGGCGCGCAGGCGGCCTTTGGACAGGATACGGCACAGATTGGCCCAGCCCTGCCGGTTCAGGGGCAGAGCGGTGACGGTCGGCGCGTCGGTAAAAGTCAGCCTTGCCGCCGGGATCAGACGCGGTACCGCGTGGATCGGATAAGAGGACGGTTTGGGGATGTGATCGGGGCAGGGTGGGCCGATTGAGGTGTTCTGTGCTTCCCACTCCACGCGCTCTCGCACCTTGCGGGCGATCTCGCGCCCTTGGGTGTGGGCGCGGACAATCCCGGCGACCGAGTTGTCATCGGCAATCGCAATGGCAGGCAGGCCAAGGGTGACGGCACGCTCCATATACTCCTCGGGGTGCGAGGCCCCGGTGAGGAAGGTGAAATTCGACGTGATCGACAGTTCGGCATACATGGTGATTCAGCATTATATTCACGTTTTGTTCTTTTTCGAGTCCTTTGCGCAGGAAACGGGTCGCTTGGGGCTGATCCGGTGGGCATGGTCGGGGAAAAAGGAGACCCGAGATGTTCAAGATCACAGCACTACCCACCGAAGAAGTACGCACCCTGCAAACCGGCGGCCCGGATGCCTACGGCGCCACACCCGAGCGAGCTGTTTCGACGGGAACAGGTAACCCTTGCCGCCATTGTTTGCAGAACATTCCCGAGGGGGACGACATGCTGATTTTGGCACATCGCCCTTTTTTAGAGACACATCCTTACGCGGAAACTGGCCCGATTTTTCTGTGTGCTGCCCCCTGCGAGCGGTACGAAGGTGAAGAGTTACCCGAAATTCTGACGACCTCGCCCGACTATCTGATCAAAGGCTATGGCGAGGATGACCGGATCGTTTATGGCACCGGGGCGATCACGCCTGCGGATCAGATCGGCACCGCAGTCAGAGACATCTTTGCCCGTCCGGACATCGCCTATATCCACGTCCGGTCCGCCCGCAACAATTGCTATCAGGCGCGGATCGACCGAATCTAAAGCTTGACGCGGTGCATGCCCCGACGCGGTTGATCCAGATCGTCCACCGGGACATCCGTGCGGGTCGAGGTAAGAGCGAGGAACACATCTTCCAGATCCGCCTCTTCGGTGCGGACATCGCGGATGCGAATACCGGCCTGACGGATCGAGTCCAGGACCTGCTCGGCGCTGGTCTGGGTGCTGCGATACTGCAGAACGAGGTTGCCGTCGTCGCGCAGCATGGCCTCGACACCCTCGGTGATTGGCAAATCGGTAATCGGGTTGTCGGGCAGGATCACCATAGTCCGGCTGTCCATCCGGCCCAGAAGGTTGGCGGTGCTGTCTTGTGCAACCTTCTCGCCGTGGTTGATGATGGCAATCTCATCGCACATCTCCTGCGCTTCTTCCAGATAGTGTGTGGTCAGGATGATTGTCATGCCCTGTTCGTTCAGCTTGCGTACATTGGTCCAGAGCATCTGGCGTAGTTCGATATCGACGCCTGCCGTGGGCTCGTCCAGAACCAGAATTTTCGGATGATGCACCAGCGCCTTGGCCAGCAACAGCCGCCGCCGCATACCGCCCGACAGAGTGCGGGCGTAGGCGTCGGCCTTGTCGCTGAGACCGACAAGCCCCAGAATCTCATCACTGCGCCGCTCGGATTTCGGCACGCCGTAAAGTCCTGCCTGCACTTCCAAAGCGCCGCGAGGGGTGAAGAACGGATCAAGGTTCAGTTCTTGCGGCATGACGCCGATTGCAGCGCAGGATTGCCGTGGATTGCGATCCTGGTCGAAGCCCCAGATTGAGACGTGCCCCGAGGTTTTGACCACCAGCCCCGCCAGAATGTTGATCAGAGTCGATTTTCCCGCCCCGTTCGGCCCCAGCAATCCAAAAACCGACCCGCGCGGAACCATAAGATCGATGCCTTTCAGAGCGTGTTTCTCAGGTTGTCCCTTGCCGCCACGGTATGTCTTGCGCAGACCTTCGATCCTGATTGCCGCATCGGTCATGTGGCTCTTGCCCCCGGTTTCCTCATCGCTCATAAACGCACCTATTACATGCCCGCGAGGCCGACAACCATGGAAGGATCGCCAGCCGTGACACTTGAAGCGCCGGAAACCAAGATCGTCGAAACCGCCCGTGTTGCCTGTGACGGCGGCGAAGGCGCATTGGGACACCCGCGTGTCTGGCTGCAAATCCCTGAGGATACGGGTTGGGTTGAATGTCCGTATTGCGATTGCAAGTATGTATTGAACACATTCGAACCTGACGGTTGAGACCAATCCGACGATCTCGCCTAGTGTGGGCAAGGGTACATTGAAGCATGAGCGCGAGATCAGATTGTTTTCTAATGGCCGACGTTATCATGGTGTCAGATTTGGCGCTTTTGACGACGGGTTGGGTGCGGGAAGTATACACCTTTCCCGGGCGGTCGGATTTACTGATTAAGATAAGAAATGCAGACGCACGGAATGGAGTTCGCGGCCTTGCAAAGCGCATTGCATGGCGTGTTTTCGCGGATGCGAAATATCGCAATATGTTGAATGAGGTCGAGTGTGAACTGAAGGTCGCGATGAAAATTGGCGAGCAGATCAAAAGCTCGCCTTTGCCCAGAATGCTTGGGATCGTGCAAACGGATCGCGGGCCTGGGGTTGTCGTCGAAAAAATATGCGGCGAAGACAACGGCTTGGCATTGCATCTGGCCAAAATGTGCAAGCGCAATGAGTTGACCACCGAGAAGCTGGATCAGTTGAATGCTTTTGTTGACAAAATGTATGATCTTCAAATTGTTGCACGCGACCTGAATGCAAGAAATATCGTCTACGGGAATCGGGGGGCAGAATCCGGCTTTTTCCTGGTTGACGGGTATGGAGAGCACAACCTGATCCCATTGAGAAGCTTGTCGCGGCGATTGAATGACCGGTCACTAAATCGCCGGTTTGAAATCCTGGCGGGCAAGCTTGGCCTTGCCTGGAACAAAAATCGCCGGACTTTTGCATTAAGTTGAACCGCGCCGAGATCAGAACGTGAATGTCTCGACTCGTTGATTTGAATAGCCAACAGGCTCGTCAATTCCACCCGCGTCCTTTAGATGTTTCCCGAACCCTATGCCGGAGCCATACATGTCACATACGAAGTTCGGAAAAGGTTGCCACCTGCATCTGATCGACGGATCAGCCTTTATTTTTCGGGCCTACCACGCTTTGCCGCCGTTAACGCGGAAATCTGACGGAATGCCGATTGGCGCGGTTTCGGGCTTTTGCAACATGTTGCAGAAGTATGTTGAGGATAACGCCGGGCCAGATGCGCCGACCCATGTTGCGGTGATCTTCGACAAGGGTTCACACACGTTCCGCAATGATCTGTACGACTTGTACAAAGCTAACCGCGAAGCGATGCCAGAGGATCTGCGCCCTCAGATGCCCCTGACGCGTGAGGCGACGAAGGCCTTCAATATCGCTTGTAAGGAGTTGGAGGGGTATGAGGCCGACGACATTATCGCGACCCTCGCTGTTCAGGCCCGCGATGCGGGCGGCCGTGTGACCATCGTCAGTTCTGACAAGGATCTGATGCAGCTGGTCGGCGACGGGGTCGATATGCTGGATGCGATGAAGAACAAACGCATCGACCGCGATGGTGTGTTCGAGAAATTTGGGGTTGGTCCCGAGCGTGTTGTGGATGTGCAGGCTCTTGCCGGGGACAGCGTCGATAATGTTCCGGGTGCGCCGGGGATCGGGGTAAAAACAGCAGCCCTGTTGATCAACGAATACGGTGATCTGGAAACGCTGTTGGACCGGGCCGAGGAGATCAAGCAGCCCAAGCGTCGTCAGACGCTGATCGAAAAGCGGGATCAGATAGAACTGTCGAAAAAGCTGGTGCAGCTTGATGAGAGAACCCCACTGGATTTCACGCTGGACGATCTTGAGGTGAAAGACCCTGAGCCGGAGACGCTTTTGGGTTTTCTGGCCGAGATGGAGTTCCGCACCCTTACAAAGCGGATCGCGGACAAGCTGGGCGCCGAGGCTCCGGTTATAGCAGATGCACCCGCGCCCGCCGTCGAGGATGCCGACGCCGAAGCCATCGCTTTCGACGCATCGAAATACGAATGCGTGCGCGACGCGGACGCTTTGCAGAAATGGATTGCCCAGGCTTATGAACGGGGTTGGGTTGCGGTGGATACCGAAACCACCGGCCTGAATGAGATGATTGCAGATCTGGTCGGGATTTCGCTGTGCATCGAGCCGGGTGAGGCCTGTTATATTCCGCTGATCCACCGCGAAAGCGCGACGGATGATCTGTTCGGGACGGATGCGCTGGCCAAGGGGCAGATGCCGCTGAATGAGGCTCTAACACTGCTGAAACCGATGTTTGAGGATCCCTCGATCCTGAAGATCGGGCAGAACATGAAATATGATGCCAAGATCTTTGCGCGCTATGGTGTGAGCATTGCCCCGATCGACGACACGATGCTGATGTCTTACGCCATGCATGGCGGTGAGCATGGGCATGGCATGGATACGCTGTCCGAGCGCTATCTGAACCACACTCCGATTCCGATCAAACCGCTACTGGGTTCGGGCAAGTCAGCGATCACGTTTGACAAGGTGCCGATTGACGAGGCCACCGCCTATGCGGCCGAGGATGCGGATATCACGCTGCGCCTGTGGAGGCTGTTCAAGCCGCAGCTTCATCAAGTGCAGGTGACTACAGTTTACGAGACGCTGGAACGCCCGCTGGTCCCGGTGCTGGCCGAGATGGAGATGCATGGCATCAAGGTCGACCGCGATGTGCTGAGCCGCATGTCCAACGCATTTGCACAAAAGATGGCCGGGCTGGAGGCTGACATTCATGAGTTGGCGGGCGAGAATTTCAACGTCGGCTCCCCTGCGCAACTGGGTGAAATCCTGTTCGACAAGATGGGCCTGGAAGGCGGCAAGAAGGGCAAGACCGGGAAATACTCGACGGGTGCTGATATTCTGGAAGACCTTGCGACCGAGCACGAATTGCCGCGCCGGGTGCTGGACTGGCGGCAACTGTCCAAACTTAAATCGACTTATACAGATGCGCTGCAGACCCATATCAACCCCGATACAGGCCGGGTGCATACGTCCTACTCGATCACCGGCGCGAATACCGGGCGTTTGGCCTCGACCGATCCGAACCTTCAGAACATACCCGTCCGTACTGAGGAAGGGCGACGCATTCGTGAAGCGTTCATCGCCGAACCGGGAAATGTTCTGGTCAGCCTGGACTACAGCCAGATAGAACTGCGGATCTTGGCGCATATCGCGGATATTTCGGCTCTGAAACAGGCGTTTTCGGATGGTCTGGACATTCATGCGATGACTGCATCGGAGATGTTCGATGTACCATTGGATGAGATGACCCCTGACATTCGCCGTCAGGCCAAGGCGATCAACTTTGGTGTCATCTATGGGATTTCCGGCTTTGGGCTGGCGCGCAATCTGCGCATTCCTCGGGCCGAGGCGCAGGGGTTCATCGACCGCTATTTCGAACGCTTCCCCGGCATTCGGCGCTATATGGATGACACTGTCGCTTTCGCCAAAGAGAATGGCTATGTGCAGACACTGTTTGGACGAAAAATCCACACGCCCGAAATTAACGCCAAGGGCCCACATGCCGGGTTCTCGCGCCGTGCGGCCATCAACGCACCGATTCAGGGGACGGCAGCCGATGTGATCCGGCGGGCCATGGTGCGGATGCCGGGTGCCATCAATGGTCTGCCCGCAAAGATGCTGTTGCAGGTGCACGACGAACTTCTGTTCGAAGTGGCCGAAGACGCCGTGGATCAGGTGATCGCGACCGCACGTGACGTGATGGAGGGCGCATCGGACCCCGCAGTGAAACTGGATGTAAAGCTGGTGGTTGACGCAGGTCAGGGTGCCAACTGGGCTGAGGCACATTGAGATCAAGCCAATTGGTACGCTGCTCATCAGGCCCAACGGGCCATCTTCGCAGCGGGTCAGGCCTGCGGCCCGACCGGGCGCGTAGCAGATGCTATGGCTGCATCCAACCCAGACTGGCTTGGGTTTGGCGCATAGACGGAGTGTATTCCGCGCTGACCCAACCCGTGTATCCGCTGGCGTCCATTTTGGCGAATAGTGTTGGGAAATCCGTTTCACCGCGCCCCGGCTCCGAGCGATCTGGGGCAGCGCCGATCTGGGCATGTGAAATCCGATCCCGGTAGGCCTCCCAGATGGCAATTGCGTCACCGTGGATCATATGCGCGTGAAAACTGTCATATTGAAGGGCGACATTAGGACGGTTCACTCGGTCCAGAACGTCGGCCGCCAGAGCGTAATCGTTCAGAAAGTACTCCGGTTGAGAAACCGGGTTGAGTGGCTCGATTGTGAAGTTCTGTTGCGGGGCGAAATCTGCGGCCCACTGCAGGTTTTGCACAAAGCAATCCAGCGCCAGCGGGCCTGATGAGTAGCCCGACATGATGTGGATCAGCCCGGGACGCAGCACGTCCGCATACCGCATGACGCGTTTGATATCTGACTGAAAGCGCGCCTGGCCGTCGGGTATCGCGGCGTAACCCGGCGTACCTCCCGTGTAGTTGGGTGGCGGCGCATTGATCAACGCAAGCTCCAACCCGTTGGCCAACAGTGCCCGGCGCGTTTCCCTTGCGGCTAGGTCATAAGGGAACAAGACCTCGACCGCTTTGAAACCTGCCTCAGCTGCTGCCTGAAACCGATCAAGGTAGGGGAGCTCTTGGAAGAGCAGCGAAATATTGGCGGCAAATCTGGGCATGCTGGGTCTCAGGTCGTGATGAACCGATCTTAGCTTTCAGGTGTTTTTCGCGAAAGAGCCTGAAAACGACAGAGTGTCGAAAATTAGCCAGATCGCCAGTTTCAAATCAGAGACATTCGGCCTATCGCGGCGAATCATTTCAACGGCGCCGTGTCAGAAAAAAGGTCTGTATGCGATGGCTATGAGCCCTGAACCCGTTCGCGGGAACACCCTAGTTGCGTCTGATGGGCGGCAATCCGCGCTGTCCGGGAATACGCTGGCTGTTGCGTCCATGTTGACTTGGGCTGCGGGCTTTCCAGCAGCAGAGATCCTCTTGCAAAGTTGGCCGCCGATCACGTTGATCGTGGCGCGATTGGCGCTGGCAGCCGCAGTGATGGTGCCGATCTGGTTTTTGCTCGACGGACCAGACCGTGTTTTGCGTGCCCGTTGGGGTCATGCGATGCGCGTCGGAGGTTTGGGGCTAGGATTGGGAATGTTTCTGCTTCTTGTTGCTCAGAAGTTAACCGACCCGGTCACAGTAGCGATAATTGCCTCATCAGCCCCGATCATTGCGACGCTGCTAGAGCTTTTGGCGGGGACACGGCGTTTGAAACTGAATTTTCTATTAGGTTTGGCAGCCTCGATCATCGGAGGTCTGATTGCGACCAGCGCTGTTGCTCCGGCACAGCTAGGGCTGGGTGCGGCCTGTGCCGTTTTGTCGACAGCGTTGTTCTGCTGGGCCTGCATGGCTACGGCGCGCGACTTCCCCGAGCTCAGCCAGGTCGGGCGAAGCACGATTACGCTGGTCGGTGGTCTTTTTATGACCTCGATTCTGCTGATAGGGGCTGGCCAGCTCGGAATGGAGGTTTTGCCAACAGCACCGTTTGACACGCAGCAGGCGGGGATGCTGGCAATCTACGCTCTTGTCGCGCTTGGGCTCAGCCAGGTTCTGTTTGTGGCGTCAATCGGCAAGCTCGGTGTTGCTCTTGCTTCGTTTCACATCAACATCGCACCATTTTATGTCATGGTGATCCTGGTTGTGCTGGGTGAGGAATGGAATTGGACCCGCGCAATGGGGGCTGGCATCGTGGCGCTTGCCGTCGTTTTGGCCCAGGACCGCAGGCCGCGGTCGCCTAATCTTCCACCAGACTGTCAGACGCGATGAGGGGAAAGAACTGGCCGTCAGACCAGACACCGAACCAGTTATCGTGAAGGGCGCCTATCTCTGCGAGGCGGTAGAAGCTTTTGCGGTCGATCCGGGCCTCAAGGTTCGCGCGGATCAATACATAGGGTGAAGGTTCATCTGTATCCGGATTGTTGACAATCCTGATCGGGTGATCTGGACCAGCCGTCGCCCTATCGTCCACTTGGGTAATGAATGTCAGGGTCTGAGTATCGCCTTCCCCAGCGCGTTCGAAATCCACGGCAACAAAAGGCGCATCATCGACGGTGATTCCCACCTTTTCGACCGGGGTTACTAGGTAATACTTGTTCTCTTCTTTCTTAAGAATTGAGGAAAATAGCTTCACAAGCTCGAACCGGTTGATGGGCGACCCTAAATAACTCCAGGTACCATCTTTGGCGATCCGAATGTCCAGATCGCCGCAAAACGGAGGATTCCACAGGTGAACGGGCGGTAAACCCCTAGTTTTGGCCGCTTTGACCGATGCCGCCAGACCATCGGGTGAGGGTGTCACAGGTTTTTGTCCGCTCATTGCTTTTGCCATTTCCTCTCAGCGCGATACACTTCAATCATAATAGTCCACGGAAGGGAAAGTCATGACCGAACCTGCCGACCTCGTTGCCGAGATCGAAGCGCTGGAAAACAAGCTACAAGAGGCCAAACTATCGATCACGCGCCGTTTTATCGGACAGGAGAGGGTCGTGGATCTGACTTTGACCGCTCTTTTGTGCGGCGGTCACGCATTGTTGATCGGTCTGCCGGGGCTGGGAAAGACCCGCTTGGTTGAAACATTGTCCACCGTGATGGGATTACATGGCAACCGAATCCAGTTCACACCCGATTTGATGCCGGCCGACATACTGGGATCCGAGGTTCTGGACACCGCCGAGGACGGTAGCCGGCATTTCCGATTCATCTCGGGGCCCATTTTCTGCCAGCTGCTGATGGCGGATGAGATCAACCGCGCCAGCCCGCGGACTCAATCAGCGCTACTGCAGGCGATGCAAGAGCGTACGGTCACGGTTGCGGGCGAAGATCGTTCGTTGGGTGTGCCTTTCCATGTGTTGGCCACGCAAAATCCGATCGAACAAGAAGGGACCTACCCACTGCCCGAAGCCCAGCTGGACCGCTTTTTGGTACAGATCGATGTGGATTATCCCGACCGCCAGACAGAACGCGACATCCTGCTGGCCACGACCGGGGTTGAAGAGGAAGAGGCCAGCCAGATTTTCACCAAGGACGAATTGCTGGCGGCCCAGGTTTTGTTGCGTCGTATGCCTGTAGGGGATTCGGTTGTTGAACTGATCCTTGATCTGGTGCGCGCATTCCGTCCGGAAGAACCGGGCGTATCTGATCGTGTTGCTGAAACCGTGGCCTGGGGTCCGGGACCGCGTGCGGCACAAGCGCTGATGATGACCGTGCGGGCCCGGGCGATGCTGCAAGGCCGTTTGGCGCCCAATGCCGAAGATGTGCTGGACATGGCGAGGCCGGTGCTCAGCCACCGTATGGCTCTGAACTTTGCGGCACGGGCGCGTGGTGACAGCCTGGCCGATCTGATCGAAACCACGGCAACCGGATTGACCCGCACAGAGGCAGCGGCGTGAATGCCGCGCTGACCCTTCGCGAACGATCCGAAGCCGAGGCATCCCGGCTGCCGCCGCTATTGGCGCGGGCCGAGCATCTGGCAGGCACTGTGTTGCTGGGCGATCACGGCCGCAGGCGCTCAGGCCTTGGTGATGATTTCTGGCAATACCGTCCGGCTCAGATCGGTGACAGCCGCCGGTTGATTGATCACCGGCGCTCGGCGCGCGGGGATCAGCAATTTGTGCGTGAACGGGAATGGCAGATTGCCCAATCCATAATGTTATGGGTGGATCAGGGCGCTTCGATGCGGTTCGCATCAGACAAAGTGCTTCCGACCAAGGCGGATCGGGCACGTCTACTGGGCCTTTCAACTGCTATTCTGCTGGTGCGTGGGGGCGAGCGCGTGGGCCTGACCGGTACCACCCTACCACCGCGCCGGGGCAACGCGCAGATTATCCGGCTGGCACAAGCGTGGACTGAGGATTCCGAGACCGACTATGCCCCTCCGGAGCACCGCGCCATGATTCCGCATGCGCGTGCCGTGTTCATATCCGATTTTCTGGGACCACTGGATGAGGTCGAACTGGCCCTGACCAAATCCGCTGACCGGGGCGTACGTGGTGTCCTGCTGCAGGTCCTTGATCCGGGTGAAGAGGCCTTCCCCTATCGTGGCCGAACCATTTTCGAAAGCGTTGGTGGCACTGTCCGTCACGAAACCCTCAAGGCCGGCGATCTGCGTCAACGGTATTTGGATCGGCTGGCAGAACGCAAGGACGCGCTGGAGCAGCTGTGCCGTGCGACTGGCTGGCAACTGGGTCTGCATCACACCGGGGACAGTGCGCAATCGGCTCTATTGTGGCTCTATCGCGCATTGGATGGGGGTGCACAATGACGGTTCTGGCGGGTATCGGCTTTACCGCCCCTTGGATATTGCTGGGTCTTCTGACCTTGCCGATCCTCTGGTTGATCCTGCGTGCAGTGCCGCCTGCGCCGATCCGCCGTCTGTTCCCGGCGGTCACTCTGATGCTGGGTCTGAAAGATGATGAAAGCGTTTCGGACCGAACGCCCTGGTGGCTCCTTCTTTTGCGGATGCTGGCGGCAGCAGCGATCATCATCGGCCTGGCGGGTCCGGTTCTGAACCCGGCGCGCGACGAAACAGGTTCGGGACCGCTGCTATTGGTTTTGGACGCCAGCTGGGCCGGGGCGACGCGCTGGTCCTCAACCCTGGATCAGATCGACGCGCAACTGACAGAGGCCGGTCGGGCGGGACGCCCCGTGTCGATCATTCGCTTGACCGAGCCCGAGGCACCGATTTTTCAAGCTGCCGAAGCCTGGCGTGGGCGATTGCCCGGTTTGACTCCGATGCCTTGGCAACCAACCGAGACGCAGATTGCCGCTGCCATTGCCACATTGGACGAAGTTTCCGGCGGTTTCGACACGCATTGGTTCAGTGACCGCCTGTCCTATGATGGGCATGACCGGTTGCTTTCGGCTTTGCAATCGCGGGGTGCGGTCACAGCTTATATGTCTGCGACGCAGGTTGTCGCAGTGGCCCCGGCCTCCTATCAGGACGGTGCAATCCAATTGACCGCACTAAGGGCTGATGCCAGTGAGCCGGAAACGGTCACTTTGTTGGCACAAGGGCGCGACCCGGCCGGCGCCAAGCGGGTATTGCACTCTACGGAAATGCAGTTCGAAAAAGGCTCTAATCAGGCGCAAACCGAGCTGGCGCTGCCGTCCGAGTTGCGGGCTCGAATTACACGATTCGAAATACAGGGTCAGCGATCCGCCGGCGCGGTCACTCTGATCGATGACAGCCTGCGTCGCCGCGAGGTCGCCCTGATTGCAGGAACGCTGAACCGTGAGGGGTTGGAGCTGCTGTCTCCGTTGCACTACCTGACACAGGTCCTGATCCCGACCGCCGATTTCGTTGAAGGCGGTCTGCTGGACGTCTTGCCAGCCAATCCGGATGTGATTGTTCTGGCCGACGTCGCCAAATTGTCCGACACCGAACAGACCGAGCTGGTTGAATGGGTCGAGCAGGGTGGATTGCTGCTGCGCTTTGCCGGTCCCCGCATGGCCGCCAGTGACCTGGGGCGGGACGAAGAGGACATTTTGCTGCCTGTCCGCCTGCGCAGCGGTGGGCGGTCCGTCGGTGGCGCGATGAGTTGGGGTGAGGCCAAGGGATTGGCGCCTTTCCCGGAAAGCTCTCCGTTTTATGGGCTGAAAATACCTGAAGACGTTACCGTGACCACTCAGGTCATGGCGCAACCAGACCCCAACCTTGCGGATCGGGTCGTGGCGTCCTTGTCCGATGGCACACCTCTGGTGACGCGCAAGTCGCTGGGGCTGGGTCAGGTGGTTCTGTTCCATGTCACGGCGGATGCGGAATGGTCCAGCCTGCCGTTATCCGGCCTGTTCGTTGAGATGCTGGACCGACTTGCAGTGGCCTCTGCTGCCAAATCCCGGCAGGTGGAACAACTGCAAGGAACGACGTGGGAGCCGATCCAGATTCTGGACGGGTTCGGAACCCTGTCGGAAGCTGGAAATCTGCCGGGGGTGGACGGAGTCGATCTGGTTTCTGGAACCATTGGGCCTGATCTGCGTCCCGGTCTTTACGAAAGCGGCAAGCAGAAGCTTGCTCTGAATGTTCTGTCGGATGATGCTGTTCTGAGCCCAGTTGTCTGGCCGCAGGACATTCCGATCAAGGGGCAAGAAGTCAGCACCGAAACGCCTGTCGGAGGAATTCTGCTGAGTCTGGCCCTGATTCTGTTGACTGTGGATGTGATCGCTTCGTTATCCCTGTCGGGTCGTCTGGGGCTGGCCCGCGCGGCGGTCGTGACCTTGGGTGTTCTGTTGGTGGTACCGCAGGCGCAGGCGCAAACGCCGGAGGAAACCGAGTTCGCGCTTGATGCCACTCATGAACTTGTTCTGGCACATGTCCTGACTGGTAACGCAGAGGTGGACGAAATCGCGCTGGCCGGGATGCGTGGGTTGGTGCAGACCCTGTATTATCGCACGTCGGTTGAGCCTGCCCAACCGATTGGTGTCGATCTTGAACGTGATGAACTTGCGTTTTTCCCGCTTCTCTACTGGCCAATTACCCCGGATCAGCCGCAACCCTCGTCCGAGGCCTATGCCAAACTGAACGCATATCTACGCTCAGGCGGTATGATCCTGTTCGACACGCGCGACGCGAATATCGCTGGGTTTGGCACCTCCAGCGCAAACGGCCGCAAGCTTCAGCAGTTGGCAGCACCGCTAAATATCCCCTCGTTAGAGCCTGTTCCGCGTGACCATGTTTTGACCCGTGCGTTCTATTTGCTGCAGGATTTCCCGGGTCGTTATTCCGGCACCGAGATCTGGGTCGAAGCGGCCCCGCTGGATGCGGAACAGATCGAGGGGATGCCCTTCCGCAACCTGAATGACAATGTTACGCCGGTGGTGATCGGCGGCAACGACTGGGCCGGAGCCTGGGCCGTGGATCGTAATGGTCAGGCGCTGTTGCCGGTTGGGCGTGGCTATGCGGGGGAACGCCAACGTGAGCTGGCCAATCGCTTTGGCGTCAATCTGGTGATGCACGTGCTGACCGGGAACTACAAATCCGATCAGGTCCACGTGCCCGCGTTATTGGACAGGTTGGGACAATGACCGGAACCGTAATTTTTGATCCCCTCGTTTATTGGCCGGTTCTTGCGGTTGTCGCAACTATCGCGCTGGGCGGAGTGTTGCTGGCCCTGTGGCGCGGCCTTTCGGGCTGGGCGTTGCGTGGACTGGCAGCTCTGGTCGTAATCGCGGCGTTGTCCGGTCCGGTCTATCAGATCGAAGACCGTGCGCCGCTGACGGACATCGTCTTGATGATCGAGGATGAAAGCGCCAGTCAGGCCTTGTCGGACCGTGCGGATCAAACCGCACAAGCCGCCGAAGAACTGGCGGCCGAAATCGAAAGCCGCGAGAACACCGAACTGCGCCGCATCAGCGTAGGCGACGGGGACGGGGACGAAGGTACACAGATCATGGCTGCCTTGAACGCGGCGCTGGCCGAAGAACCGCGCGCGCGCATCGCCGGTATCCTCGTCGTTTCGGATGGCATTGTCCACGACGTCGATCAGGCCCCGGACCTGCCGGCACCGATGCACCTGCTGCAAACGGGACGTGCTGCCGACTGGGATCGCCGTTTGATTGTTCGAAACGCCCCGGCCTTTGCCATCATTGGTGAGCCTGTAACTCTGACTTTGCGAGTCGAAGACAGCGGTGCCGTACCGCCCGGTGCCGTCACCGCACCGCTGGAAGTCTCGGTTGATGGCGGCGAACCCGAAAGCTTTGCCATGCCCATTGGGCGCGACGTTGAAGTACCTATTGCGCTGCCGCATGGCGGGCGCAACGTTATCCAGTTCACCGTGCCTCAGGCCGAGGGTGAGCTGACCGACCGTAACAACACCGCGCTGATCCAGATCAACGGCGTGCGCGACAGGCTACGCGTTCTGTTGGTTTCGGGCGAGCCGCATCCGGGCGGGCGCACCTGGCGCAACCTTCTGAAGTCGGACAGTTCCGTCGATCTGGTGCATTTCACAATCCTGCGCCCACCTGAGAAACAGGACGGTGTGCCGGTGGATGAGCTGTCGCTGATCGCCTTCCCGACGCGCGAGCTGTTTCTGGAAAAGATCAACGATTTCGATCTGATCATCTTTGACCGCTACAAAAGGCGGGGCATTTTGCCGGCGATCTACCTGGACAACGTCACCAACTATATCAACGATGGCGGCGCCGTGCTGATCGCTGCTGGGCCTGATTTCGCCTCAGCCGACAGTATCTTTCGGTCACCGCTTGCACCGTTGCTGCCTGCACAACCCACTGCGCGGGTGATTGAGGAACGGTATGTCCCTATGGTTTCAGAACTGGGTCAACGTCACCCTGTGACCACGAATCTGGGCGATGCCGACAGTTGGGGTGCGTGGTTGCGCCAGATTGATGTGAACCACCGTACTGGCGAAGTGTTGATGACGGGCGTGGACGAGCGCCCGCTGCTGGTGCTTGATCGCGTCGGCGAAGGGCGCGTGGCGCTTTTGGCGTCGGACCACGCCTGGCTGTGGAGTCGCGGCTTCGAAGGCGGCGGCCCGCAGCTGGAACTGCTGCGCAGGCTGGCGCATTGGATGATGAAAGAACCCGAGCTTGAAGAAGAAGCTCTGTGGGCCGAAGCCACCGGCCAGTCTATGCGCATCATTCGCCAAACCCTGAGCGACGAGGTCGGCAAAGTGACCGTTACTCGCCCGAATGGCGAAGCTCTACAGGTCGAGCTGCAGGAGGTGTCTCCTGGTCGGTTCGAGGCAACGTATTTTGGCCCCGAGATCGGTCTCTACCGCTTGCAGGAGGGCGAACACTCAGCCGTGATCGGCCTAGGCCCCGCCGCGCCCAAAGAGTTCGAGCATACCATCGCCACCGATGAGGTTTTGAGCCCGGTTCTGGCGGGTATGCGTGGCGGCGCGATTCGCGTCGAGGACGGTCTGCCTGTGATCCGCAACGTCCGCGCCGGGCGACCGGCAGCCGGGCGCGGGTGGATTGGGCTGACTCCACGCAACGCTTATGAGACCCGGGATGTCACCCAAGCAGGATTGTTGCCGCCCTGGCTGGTTCTGTTGCTGGCCGGTGGGTTCCTGCTGGCCGGTTGGCTGCGAGAGGGGCGACACTAGACAGTTTAAGCACTTTTTCATCGTCTGCCGGGATGCTGTGCGCAAACAGTCCCGGAAAGTCCAGCGATGAGCCTAGCAGAAAAACTAGCCCAAGAACGGCGCGCGCGTCTTGCGGCCGAGCGGTTGTTACACCTCAAACAGGCCGAGCTGTCGGCGGCAAATCGTAAACTTGGCCGCCACGCTATCGCGCTAACCCGTCAGATTGGTGAGACACAAGCCGAGGTCGAGACGGTGCGCGACGAGAATGCAAAGGTCAAATCTGACCTGACCGTCGCCAATGCCAAGATCGAACTGGCCGAACGACGGCTGTGGCATTCGATCCAGACCATTCAGGACGGTTTTGCCTTTTTTGATGGGAATAGTCAGCTGATCAGCGCCAATACAGCGTATCTGAGTGTGTTCGAAGGCTTGGACGAGGTGGCGCCCGGAATCGACTATCGCCGCATACTTGAACTGCTGACGGACGAAGGCATCGTGGATATCGGGGCGGAGCCAGTCTCGCAGTGGCGAGAACGTATGCTGGCACGCTGGTCCAGTGCCAACCCCGAGCCGGTTGTGATCCTGCTGTGGAACGGCGAGTATATCCGGCTGATCGATCAGCGTGGCAGCGGTGGTGACGTCGTCAGTCTGGCGCTGAACATTACGTCTTCCGTTCGGCACGAGGCCGAACTGCACGCTGCTCGCGAACGGGCCGAGGCCGCCAACCGTGCGAAATCCGCCTTTTTGGCCAATATGAGCCATGAGATACGCACCCCCATGAACGGTATCGTCGGCATGACGGAGCTGCTGACCGAAACGCCATTGGGCGAGGAGCAGAGGCTATACGTCAATACAATTCGAAACTCGGGTGAGGCGCTACTGGTCATCATCAATGATGTGCTGGACTATTCAAAGATCGAGGCCGACAAGCTTACCCTGCACCCGGAACAGTTCGACTTCGAGCGTTGCATCCTCGAAGTGGCGATGCTTCTGCAACCCAGTGTGCGCGACAAGGGGCTGACTCTGCTGGTGGATTACGACCTGTTCCTGCCAACTCTGTTTGTTGGCGACCCGGGTCGAATACGACAGATCATGACCAATCTTGTGGGCAACGCAGTCAAGTTCACTACACATGGGCATGTGTTGATTCGTGTTACCGGAGTGCCGGATATGGACGCGCAACGCTGTGATATCCACGTGGCGATTGAAGATTCTGGTATCGGCATCGAACCCGAAAAGATTGGGCACATATTCGGTGAGTTCAATCAGGTCGAAGACGAGAGGAACCGCCAGTTTGAAGGGACGGGGCTGGGGCTGGCCATAACCAAACGCCTGATCACGATGATGGGCGGCAAAGTCTGGGTCGAAAGCGAGGTGGGCAAAGGATCTTGTTTTGGTTTTCGTATCTCGTTGCCTACGGCTGAGGGACCGCAGCCGGCACCCCCCGATCTGGCCGGGCGATTGCGCCATGTGCTGGTGGTCGAAGATCTGGTTGTGAATTGCGCCATCCTGACGAAACAACTGGGGCGGCTCGGGTCTCGTGTGACCGTGTGCAATACCGGTCGTGAGGCGCTGAAGGTGGTGGACGCCTCTGTTGATCTGGTTCTCTGTGACCAGGACCTGCCGGATATGGACGGGCTTGAGTTGGCTACAACCTTGCGTGACCGGGGCTGGGGCGAACTGCCGATCGTTGTCATGTCAGCCAACCCGGGCGTGATCCATGCCGATCCTGCGCATCGCCTGATAGAGGGCGTTCTGCAAAAACCCATCCCGCGGTCAGAGCTTTATTCACGGCTGACGGCACTCGGCGCGCCGGTTTTCGCCCAGAAGGGTCAATTAGAAGAAGTTGGTGGCGCCGACGAATTTGCGCCAAAACCCCAGGGTCAGAGACTGATGCGCGTTCTAGCCGCTGAAGATAACCGGACCAATCAGCTGATACTGGAAAAGATGACCAAGGATCTGAACATAGATTTGAGGATTGTCGCCAACGGGCTTGAGACAATTGAGGCCTATGCCGAATTTGACCCCGATCTAATCTTCATGGACATCTCAATGCCCAAAATGGACGGCAAAGAAGCCACCGGAGAGATACGGCGGCGCGAGATCGGCACACAACATCGGGTGCCTATCGTTGCCCTCACTGCCCACGCTATGGCGGGAGATGATCAGGGAATTTTGGCGGCGGGATTGGATCATTACCTGACCAAACCACTGCACAAAAATCTGATTTTGCAAATGATCGTCGACCACTGCCCGCCCGAGGCGCAACCGCCCGCGCGCAAAGAGAACTGTGATCAGGCCTGATAAGGCCGCAAAAAGACGGGTTTGTCCTCGGATGACAGTTCGGGGCGGTATTCATAGCCACCGGTGTCAAAATCCTTGAGGCCTTCGGGATCGGTCAGCCGGTGCTGGACAATGTACCGCGCCATTGCGCCGCGCGCCTTTTTCGCAAAGAAGCTGACGATCTTGGGTGAACCGCCTTTGTCTTCCATAAAGACTGGAGTGGTCACGCGTGGTTTCAGGACCCCAAGATCGACTGCCCCGAAGTATTCCTGGCTGGCGCAGTTCACCAGAACCTGAGATCCGACTTCTTCTGCCTGAGCATTCAGCGTTTTGCTCAGCTGATCGCGCCAATACTCATATAGGTTCTTACCGCGGCGGGTTTTCAGTTTACTGCCCATCTCTAGCCTATATGCCTGAATGGCATCCAGCGGGCGCAACACGCCGTAAAGCCCAGACAGAATGCGCAGGTGGTCTTGCGCCCAGGCCATCTCTTCGGTGTCCAGCGAAGCAGCTTCAAGCCCCTGATAGGTGTCCCCGGCAAAAGCCAGTGCGGCTGGTCGGGTCAGCGTGGCGCAAGGCGCTTCGGAAAAGGCGCGATAGCGGTCACGGTTCAGGCGGGCCAGGTCGTCGCTGAGATCCATCAGTTTTTTCAGGTCGCCCAGCGTCAGATTGCGCGCGGTCTTTGACAGGCGGATCGCGTCATCCTGAAAGTCTGGTTGCGTGACGTCCACATCTCGTTCTGCCCAATCCAGCCGCTTGGCTGGGGAAATCACTACCAGCATATCCGCCCTCATTCATTGCCTGTCGATGGGTATCTAGCCCGCTTGTCGCAGCACGTCCAGAAAAGCGGTGCCAAACCTTTCGTGACGGCGATCGCCCAGCAGCTGTTCCATCATGCGAGGGTCATCGGGCCGCATTTGCGCAACTTTGGCCAGTTGCGAGGCGGAACAGGTCAGCGGTTTGTCAATCCCCTCGGGACCACGCGACAGCTGACTTTGCACCTGCAGCAGGCGGTCATAGATTTCGCCCTGATCGCGCCCGGCCAGCTTGCGCCGCGCCGGGTGTATGGCCTCGACCGCTCCGGCGATCACTTCAAGGAATGTATCCCCGTAGCGTTCCAGCTTTTTCGCCCCCACGCCACCAATACGCGCCATATCGTCAAGCGTCGATGGACGCTTCTCGGACATTTCGATCAGCGTGCGGTCGGGGAAAATGACATAAGCCGGGACTCGCGCGGCCTCAGCCAACGCGCGGCGTTTCGCCTTGAGCGCGGACAGCAGCGGCGAGTCTTCTTCGGACACCATCATTTTGACGGCCGGGCGCCGGGTCGCTTTGCGGATCGTGTCTTTGCGCAGGTTGATCTGCGTCTCACCTTTCAGAATGGGTTTCGCGGCCTCGGTCATACGCAGCGCGCCGTGACGTTCTGGGTCGGGGCGCACCAGATCGTGCCCCATCATCTGCCGGAAAATCGCCTGCCATTGCGGGCGTGACCAGTCCTTGCCGATGCCATAGGTGGACAGGTTGTCATGTCGGCGGGCCCGGATTTTGTCGGTCTCATTCCCTAAGAGGATGTCGATCAGGTGGCCAGAACCGAACCATTCCTCGGTGCGCAGGATCGCAGACAGGGCCATCCGGACTGGCGTGGTTCCGTCAAACACCTCGGGCGGCGTATCGCAGAGATCGCATTTGCCACAAGGCTCTGTGTGTTCCCCGAAATAGCCCAACAGAGTCTGACGACGGCATTCCAGTGCTTCGGCCAGTCCCAGAAGGGCATTCAATCGTGCATGGTCAGCCATGCGCCGTTCTGGCGGGGCCAACCCTTCGTCGATTTGCGAGCGGCGCAAACGGATATCTTCCGGCCCGTATAGAGTCAGCGTTTCGGCAGGCCCGCCATCGCGCCCGGCGCGACCGATTTCCTGATAGTAAGCCTCGATGGACTTGGGCAGGTCTGCGTGGGCGACCCAGCGGATATCGGGCTTGTCGATCCCCATGCCGAAAGCGACCGTTGCGACCACGATCAGCCCGTCTTCGCGGGCAAAACGGGTTTCGACGATGCGGCGATCCTCGGCTTCCATCCCGCCATGATAGTGGCAGGCAGTATGACCTTCTGCGCGCAATGCCTGGGCCAGTACTTCGGTCTTGTTGCGGGTGCCGCAATAGATGATGCCGGATTGGCCTTTGCGCGCCTCGGCAAAGTCGAGGATTTGCTTGCGTGGACCGTCCTTGGCGCCAAAGGCCAGATGGATGTTGGGCCGGTCGAACCCGCGCAGAAATTTGCGAGGGGGAGTGCCGTCGAACAGCTTCTCGACAATCTCGTTCTGCGTTTCCGCATCCGCCGTCGCGGTGAAGGCCGCCAGAGGCACGTTCAGCGCCCGCCGCAGCTCTCCGATCCGCAAGTAATCGGGGCGGAAATCGTGGCCCCACTGGCTGACGCAATGCGCCTCGTCCACGGCGATCAGGCTGACGCCGATCCGGCGGAGCATCCCCAGAGCCGACCCGGCGGCCAATCGTTCGGGCGCCATGTAGAGTAGTTTGAGCCGTCCGGTCTCCAGTGCCTCCCATACGGCATCGGTTTCTTCGGGCGTGTTGCCCGAGGTCAGTGCTCCGGCCTCGACCCCGGCCTCTTGCAGCCCGCGCACCTGATCGCGCATCAGGGCGATCAGGGGGGAAATCACCACCGTCACGCCATCGCGCAACAGGGCAGGCAGTTGAAAACATAAGGATTTACCACCGCCCGTGGGCATGATGGCCAGCACATTCTCACCTGCCGTCACGGCATCCACGATCTCTTCCTGCCCGGGGCGGAAGTCGTCGAATCCAAAGACATCTCGCAGCAAAGGTGCGGCGTCGAACATGTGCGGGGTGGCCCTGTATTAAGGTTTATCTGCTCTTAATACAGGACAATCACATACTAAGATTCGGTGAACAAGAGGTCAGTAGAAATAGACCGCATTGTTGATCAGGACGATCCGCAACGCATAGACCGCGACCAGCACCACCAGGGGTGTCAGGTCGAGCCCGCCCATTGCGGGCAGAATGCGCCGGATCGGGCCATAGATAGGCTCTAGTATCCGGTTCAAACCATACCAGATTTGCGCCACCAGCTGTTGGTGCAGATTCAGCACCTGGAAGTTGATCAGCCAGCTCATGATTACATGGGCGAGGATGATGAACCAGACAATGTCCAGGATCAGCAGCAGGATTTGGATCAGCGACAGCATGGGCACTCCGTTTTCATATCTGCAGAGACCTAAGCGCCCGGGCGGCAAAGAGCAAGTGCGCCCGAATAGAACGCTTGCGAAATGCCCCAAAGGTCCGTCTTATAAAGACAAAGAACACAAGGGGCAGAGATGGCAGAGATTTCCAGGCGCAAGCGCATTTGGGGCTGGTGGTTTTTTGACTGGGCAAGCCAGCCGTATCACACTCTGCTCGTCACGTTTGTTTTTGGCCCCTATTTCGCCGGAGTAGCGGCGGGGTTTTATACCAATTCCGGATTGGACGCACAGGCTGCCGCAGCACAGGCACAAACGGTCTGGGCAAATTGCCTGACCATTACCGGGCTGATTATCGCCTTTGGCGCGCCGCTTTTGGGAGCCATGGCCGATGTTTCGGGACGCCGAATCCCTTGGATATTCGCCTTTTCGGTGATGTATGCGGTCGGCTCTGCGGCGCTGTGGTACACGATGCCGGACGGATCGAACATGTGGCTGATGCTGTCGGCCTTTGGGCTGGGGTTTGTCGGTGCGGAATACGCGCTGATTTTCATAAACTCGCAGCTGCCCGATCTGGGCAACGACAATGAGGTGGGCGAGATTTCCGGCTCGGGCTTTGCCTTTGGCTATTTCGGCGGTCTGATCTCGTTGGCGATCATGTTGGCGTTGTTTGTTGAACAACCCAATGGCAAGACGTTGATAGGTATGGACCCGATGTTTGGTCTGAATGCCGCTGCGCGCGAAGGCACACGCTTTGTCGGGCCCTTTACCGCCGGTTGGTTTGTTTTGTTCATGGTGCCCTATTTCCTGTGGGTGCGGGACGACGCGCAAACGGACAAGAAAGGCAGCGTGGGCGAGGCGCTGAGCCTTTTGGCAAAATCTATATCCGCACTGCGTTACCGGGTCAGTCTGGCGGCCTATCTTGGCTCGTCCATGTTCTACCGCGATGCTCTGAACGGGCTTTACAGTTTCGGAGGCGTCTACGCGCGGCTGGTGCTGGAGTGGGATCTGATCAAGATCGGCGTCTTTGGCATTGTCAGCGTGCTGGCCTCGGCCATATTTGCGTGGGCTGGTGGCAAGATGGACAAGAAATATGGCCCTAAACCGGTCATTCTGGTGGCCATCTGGGTGCTTATCTTCGTTTGCGCGACTGTTGTCATGATGGACAGGACGCAGATCTACGGCATTGCCTTGCCCGAAGGATCAAGCCTGCCGGATCTGGTGTTTTTTGGCTGCGGTATTCTAATCGGAGGCATGGGCGGTATTCTGCAATCGTGCAGCCGGTCTATGATGGTGCGCCATACCGACCCCGAAACCCCGGTTGAGAGCTTTGGCTTATACGGTCTGTCCGGTCGCGCCACCGCCTTTGCCGCGCCGCTGCTGATCGGAATTACCACAACAGTCACCGGCAGTGCGCGTCTGGGGGTGTCACCGATCATTCTGTTGTTTATTCTGGGTCTATTCCTGATGCGCTGGGTCAGACCGGAAGGGGATCAGAGCAGATGATTTTACGACGTTTTTTGGCAATACTGGCACTTGTAACACTGGCGGGCACCGCCACGGCACAGCCCCTGGCAAAGCAGTTGTTCGGGGCGCAAAAACAAAGCTCTCAACAAAAATCTGCTGCTTTCGGCAGTTATTCGCGCGGATGCGCCGCGGGCTCAGTGCAACTGCCCGAAACCGGGCCGACATGGCAGGCAATGCGCCTGTCGCGGAATCGCAATTGGGGTCACCCGCAAGCCATTGACTACGTGCAGGACCTCAGCAAATTCGCCGCGAAGCAACCGGGATGGAATGGTCTCTATATTGGAGATATCAGCCAGCCACGGGGCGGGCCGATGACATCCGGCCACCGCAGCCATCAACTGGGTCTAGACATCGATATCTGGATGCTGCCGGGCGACAACATGCGTATGTCACGCAAGGCGCGCGAGAATATCTCGTCCATTTCCCTGCGCCGGTCTAACGGGGCCTACGTCAACGGCAATTGGACCAAACAGCACCACGCTGTTCTGCGCGAAGCGGCCAAGGATAAACGCGTAGCCCGGATATTTGTTTTCCCGGGTGCCAAGGTTCAGATGTGCAATGACGAGAAAGGCAACCGGGCATATCTCCGCAAAATCAGGCCGTGGTGGGGCCATCACTATCACTTCCATGTTCGGTTGAAATGCCCGAAAGGATCACGCGGTTGCGTCAATCAGGATCCGCCGCCCCAAGGGGATGGCTGCGCCGAGGCACAACAATGGGTGCGCAATATCCTGAATCCGCCGCCGCCAGACCCGAACGCACCGCCGCCCAAGAAACGCCGTGAGTACCGGTTGGCAGATTTGCCCCAGCAATGCGCTTCGGTCCTGCAGTCCAACTGATCGCCGCTCTGCTGATGGCGGGATCGGTTTGGGCGGTTGACGTCAAAACCGCCATCCATCTGGGCAGTTTTGCGTGGCGCAACAACGCCGACTGGTTCGGTGGGTTTTCGGCCCTCCACATCTCGGATGACGGGCACAGCATGACAGTGGTCAGTGATCGGGCCAACGTCGTTACCGCCCGGATCGAACGTGACGGGGATAAGATTACCGGAATTGATATGCTGGATCGCTGGCCGGTTCTGTCCAGCACGGGGCGCATCATGACGGGTCGGGCCGGAGATTCCGAAGGGATCGCGTATTCCCCTGACGGGTCTTTCTACATTTCATTCGAAGGTGTCCATCGCGTGGCCCATTACACCGGCCCCGATAGCAAGGCCCGCGTGTTGCCACGCCCTAAGGCGTTTGATTCCCTTGATCGAAACGGGTCCCTTGAAGGGCTGGCGATTGACGATCAGGCCCGTCTTTACACTCTGACCGAGAAAAACCGGACTGCGCAGGGTGATATCCCGGTGTACCGCTGGGATGGTCGGGTTTGGTCGACACCCTTTGTATTGCCGCAGCGGGGCAAGTTTCTGCCTGTTTCCGCCGATATTGGTCCGGATGGGCGGTTCTATGTGCTCGAACGTTCGGTATCCCTGACCGGGTTTCGCTCGCGTCTGCGACGTTGGCAGTTAGATGGCGACGACCTGGAGGCCGAGGAAATCCTGTTCGAGACCGGCACCGGCGCGCATGACAACCTCGAAGGGGTGTCAGTCTGGCGCGATAGGCAGGGCCGATTGCGCGCGACGATGGTGGCGGATGACAATTTCATGGCGCTGCAGCGCACGGAACTGGTGGAATACCTGCTGCCCGATTGACTTGCCGATTTCAAATGGCTAGAAGCGCGGCTTGCCTTGGGATGAACCCTTGGCCAAGTCGCCGCTACCTTGTCAAAACGGGCATCAAAAATGCAACGCAGCTTTATCCCCGGCATCATTGCCATGGCCGCCATTGTCGTGGCCTCGAACATCCTGGTCCAGTTCCTGATTCTTGACGGTCTGCTGACCTGGGGTGCTTTCACCTATCCGCTGGCCTTTCTGGTCACCGACATCATGAACCGCGTCTATGGTGTGGCCACGGCCCGCAAGGTCGTGTTTGCCGGGTTTGTCACCGGTATCATCTGCTCGCTGATCGGCAGCCAGATCATGCTGCAGGGCGATGGCTTTACTTATGCCGCCGTACCGCTGCGGATCGCCGTAGCCTCGGGCACCGCTTTCCTGATTGCGCAAATGACCGACGTCACCGTGTTCAACGCGATGCGCGGCGGCCGCTGGTGGCGTGCGCCTCTGGTCTCGACGCTGGTGGGTTCGGCTCTGGACACGGCGCTGTTTTTTACCATCGCGTTCTCGGCCTCGGTCACGTTCTTTGGCGCCAATGCTGATGCCGCGATCAGCTGGGCATGGGAGCCCATTCCCTTCATGCTGTCCGGCCCGATGGCACCGCTTTGGGTGACACTCGCGTTCGCTGACTGGCTGGTGAAATTGTCGCTGGCCCTGATCGCGCTGATCCCGTTCAAGGTGATCGTTGCGCGGTTGACAGCGCAGCCTGCGTAAAAAAACGCTTTGAGATTGGCGCATCTTGTGTCAGGCTCAAAGTTAACCGCAACAGATAGAAAAGGAGGTGATCCAGTGTCGAGAAAGAGATTGGAGAGAGGTGTTGGAACAACCGGGGGGAAAACCTGCTGAGGCAGCCCTTGGCGGAGCGCTCGCTCCGGCTGGTCGAATGATCTAACCGACCCAACCTCCTGAACTTTCGAAGGGCCGTCCCGCCGGGGCGGCCCTTTTTGTTTCTGCAAGCGACCTGTAAGGTTCGGCTCATGTTACACGTCTCCGACGATATCACCCTACAAGACTGGGAAATGACCGAAAGCTTCATGCGTTCGTCCGGCCCCGGTGGGCAGAATGTGAACAAGGTTTCGACCGCAGTGGAGTTGCGGTTCGAGGCGGCGCGCTCACCCTCGCTGCCCGATCCGGTTAAGACCCGGCTGAAACGGTTGGCAGGTCGTCGTTGGACCAAGGAAGGTGCGATCATCATCCAATGCGATGAGACCCGCTCGCAGGCGCGCAACCGTGAAATTGCGCGGACCCGTTTGGCCGAATTGATCAATCGTGCATTGGTCAAACCCAAGCGGCGTATTGCCACCAAGCCGACTTATGGTTCGGTCAAGCGCCGGTTGGCGGCGAAAAAGGCGCGTTCTGATGTCAAAACCCTGCGCGGAAAAGTCTCCGAAGAATGATCTGGTATCTTTCCGATCCGTTGCTACTCTGACCCCGAAAAGCGGCGAGAGGGCAAGATCATGAGGTTAGAGGGAAAAACCGCAATCGTGACCGGGGGCGCATCCGGATTCGGCGCCGGGATCGTACAGAAGTTCCTGACCGAAGGTGCCCGTGTGATGATTGCCGATATCAACGGCGAAGCAGCCCGCGACCTGGCCTCGCAACTTGGCCCTCAGGCCATCGCACAACAGGTCGACGTTGCCGACGGCGCTTCGGTGCAGGCCATGGCGGATGCAGCGATCGGAGGGTTCGGGCATCTCGACATACTGGTGAACAATGCCGGTGTGACCCATCTGCCGACCCCACTGGAAGATGTCAGCGAGGAAGATTTCGACCGTGTCTACAACGTGAACATGAAATCCGTCTATCTGACCGCCCGTGCCCTGATGCCTCATATGAAATCGCGTGGAACCGGCGCGGTTCTGAATGTCGCTTCGACAGCAGGCCTGTCACCGCGCCCGAACCTCAACTGGTACAACGCCTCAAAGGGGTGGATGATCACCGCGACCAAGACGATGGCGGTGGAATTGGCACCATCGGGTGTGCGCGTCAACGCAATCTGCCCGGTGGCGGGCGAAACACCGTTGCTGAAGTCCTTCATGGGTGAGGATACCCCCGAAATTCGCGCGAAATTCCTGTCGACGATCCCCCTGGGCCGTTTTTCGGCGCCGGAAGACATGGCCAACGCTGCCTGTTTCCTGTGCTCGGACGAGGCCAGCATGATTACCGGAACGGCCCTCGAGGTCGACGGTGGCCGGTGTATCTGACCCAACACGCGTCTAATAGTGATACCAAGATGACCCCCGGACCCAAGAACCTGATCACTGATGTGCCCGGCCTGAAGGTCGGCAACGCGCAGGATGACGTGTTGAAATCGGGCACAACCGTGCTGACAGCCGATGAGGCGTTCACAGCGTCAGTTCATGTGATGGGCGGTGCGCCGGGAACGCGCGAAACCGATCTGCTGGCGCCAGACAAGACCGTTACCCGAATCGATGCAATTGCCCTGTCCGGCGGGTCCGCCTTTGGTCTGGACGCCTGTTCCGGTGTCTCTGATGCATTGCGCGCACAGGGCCGGGGTTTTCCGGTCGGTAGCACGATTGTGCCGATTGTACCGGGGGCCATCCTGTTTGACCTGCTCAATGGCGGTGACAAAGAATGGGTCGAGAACCCGTATCGCGCGCTTGGTCGCGCGGCGTTTGAAAATGCGGCAGAGGATTTCGCATTGGGAACGGCTGGTGCAGGCACCGGTGCGCTATCGGCCATGCACAAGGGCGGACTGGGCTCGGCCTCATTCGTGATGGACAATGGCGTTACGGTTGGGGCGTTGGTCGCGGCCAACCCGCTGGGCAGTGTTACCACACCGCGCGACCGACATTTCTGGGCCGCGTCTTTCGAGCAAGGCAGCGAATTTGGAGGGTTAGGCCCTGATATGGCCACTGGATTGGGCCGCATCCACACGAGCCGAAAGGCGGCGGCGATGAAGCCGGCTGCCCCGGAACAGACCAATACGACCATTGCCATCGTGGCAACCGACGCAGCCTTGACCAAGCCGCAATGCCAGCGTCTGGCCGTGGCGGCGCATGACGGCATCGCGCGAGCGATTGTTCCGGCCCACACTCCGGGCGACGGGGATCTGGTCTTTGGCGTCAGCACAGGTGATCGCGAAGTTGAGACTGAGGCTGATCTGGGGCTTCTCGGACACGCAGCGTCGCTGTGCCTGTCGCGCGCCATTGCGCGGGCGGTGTATCTTGCGACTCCGGCCTCCGGCGATCTTTTGCCGTGTTGGTCCGGTGTACATGACTTAAGTTAAGGACGAGCTACGTGCCGCAGTGGCACAGTGCCTTCGCGCGGCAATCTGCGCGTTGACTCTTTCATGCGCCGGAGTTCCATTCGGGGCAGCCAATTCGTATCGGAGCAAAATCTATGAATCGCATCCTCGCAACAGCACTTGTCAGCCTGTTGGCCGTTCCCGCCTATGCCGAAGGTGATGCCGAGGCCGGCAAGAAGACTTTCAACAAGTGCAAGTCCTGCCACATGATCGCCGACCCTGCGGGTGAGGCTATCGTCAAAGGCGGTAAAACTGGTCCAAACCTCTATGGAATCGCCGGGCGTACCGCGGGCACTGTGGAAGGCTTTAAATACGGTGACAGCATCGTTGCTGCCGGTGAAAACGGCCTGGTTTGGGACGAAACCACTTTTGTTGAATACGCTCAGGATCCCAAAACGTTCCTGAAGACATATCTGGACGACACCGCAGCCAAATCCAAGATGACCTTCAAACTTAAGAAGGGTGGCGAAGACGTTTACGCCTATATCGTGAGCGTTTCCGGCGAATAACGCCTACTGCCAAACCGTGAGATTATGTACAAAAGGCCGCAGCCCCTGCGGCCTTTCGTGCGCTTGATCAGGGGATCGATCAGGGTCACCTTGGGGGAAAACCGGTACCTGGTGGAATACCTGTGCGAACCGCCCCACCGGCAACAGGAGACGACAGATGGGAATCATGATCCCGGCCTGGGTCGAGGGCAAGCTTGCGCCCGTCGACAAACTTGAAGCACATGAAAAAGGTCTCAAGCACAAGGCGGTCTCGGTCTTTGTCGTGCGGGGGACCGAAATTCTGATGCAGCGCCGGGCGCTGGGCAAATACCATACGCCGGGTCTGTGGGCGAACACGTGCTGTACGCATCCCGACTGGGACGAAAACGCTTCTGCCTGCGCTGTACGGCGCCTGCAGGAAGAACTGGGTATCAAGGGTCTGTACCCCGAGTACCGGCATCGTCTGGAATACCACGCAGATGTGGGCAACGGCATGGTCGAGAATGAAGTGGTCGATGTTTTTCTGGCCCACGCACGTGGCCCGTTGGAGATTACGCCCAACCCTGACGAAGTCATGGATATCCGCTGGGTCGACTATCACGATCTGCTGGCCGAGGTTCAGCGTCACCCGGATCGGTTCACGCCGTGGCTCAAGATCTATCTGCACAACCACGCCGACACGATTTTCGGCCCGGATCTGATCATTTCCGCCAAAACATGAGGTGCAGGGTGAAACCCTGCCTTGCAAGGGCCACGCAAGCCGCCTAAATCTTCGCGTCATGGCCAAGCAGAAGACAGATCCGAATTACAAGGTAATCGCCGAGAACCGGCGCGCCCGCTTCGATTACGCAATCGAGGACGACCTCGAGTGCGGCATCGTGCTGGAAGGGTCAGAGGTCAAATCCCTGCGTGCGGGTGGTTCGAACATTGCCGACAGCTACGCCTCGGTCGAGAACGGAGAGCTTTGGTTGGTTAACAGCTATATCGCGCCTTATGAACAGGCCAAGGTGTTCAAGCACGAGGAGCGCCGCCGCCGCAAGCTATTGGTGTCGCGCAAAGATTTGTCGAATCTTTGGAACGCGACCCAGCGCAAGGGCATGACGCTGGTGCCGCTGGTTTTGTATTTCAACCACAAGGGCCTGGCCAAGGTGAAGATCGGGATCGCCAAGGGTAAGAAAACCCATGACAAACGCGAAACCCAAGCCAAGCGCGACTGGTCACGGCAAAAGCAGCGTCTGATGAAGGACCACAGTTAAAACGCCATCGCCGCCTGCACCGCGCGTTGCCAGCGGGCATAGGCGGCGTCGCGGTCTTCATCGCCTTGGTTAGGCTCGAATCTCCGATCCAGTTCCCATGTTTCGGCAAATCCGGCCTGATCCGGGTAGACGCCGGCCTTCATCCCTGCCAGCCATGCCGCGCCAAGGGCAGTGGTTTCCTGCATCACTGGTCGGTCTACAGGAGCGCCCAGGCAGTTTGACAGCCCCTGCATGGTCCAGTCGGATGCGCTCATCCCGCCATCCACGCGCAGGATGACATCGGCCTCGGCGCCCCAGTCGCCTTGCATGGCGTGCCAAAGGTCGCGGGTTTGGAACGCGATGCTTTCAAGTGTGGCCCGTGCGATCTCGGCCCGGCCCGAGTTCCGTGTCAGCCCGAACATGGCGCCCCGGCAATCGGGTTTCCAATAGGGCGCGCCGAGCCCAGTAAAGGCCGGAACCAGCACAACGTGTTGTGTTGGATCAGCTTGCGCAGCCAGATCGCCGCTCTGCGGGGCCGCATCGATAATTTGCACCGCATCGCGGAGCCATTGCACTGCAGCACCGGCAATAAAAATCGACCCCTCCAGCGCATAGGTGCGCTGTCCGTCCAGTTGATAGGCAATCGTGGTCAAAAGGCGGTTCTTGGACAGAACGGGCTGTTTGCCTGTGTTCAGCAGTGCAAAACACCCGGTACCATAGGTTGATTTCATCATCCCCGGCTGGAAACAGGCCTGTCCGATGGTTGCGGCCTGTTGATCTCCGGCAACGCCCAGAATTGGGATGGCCCCACCCAACAGGCCGGTCTGCCCGAAATCAGACGCGCAATCGTGCACTTGGGGTAGCACAGACATCGGGATGTCGAGCAGATTGCAAATCTCAGCGCTCCAATCGCCTTTGTGAATATCATACAGCAACGTTCGGGCCGCGTTGGTCGCATCCGTGGCGTGCACGCGGCCTTCGGTCAGCCGCCAGATCAGGAACGTGTCGATGGTACCGAAAAGCAGCTCTCCGGTGATGGCGCGTTCGCGGGCGCCGGGGACGGTGTCCAGCAGCCATTTGACCTTGGTCCCCGAGAAGTAGGGATCCAGAAGAAGCCCGGTTTGCGCAGTCACGTCATCCTCGCATCCGGCTTGTCGGAAATGCGAACAGATGTCGGCGGTACGGCGATCCTGCCAGACGATTGCGTTGTGGATGGCTTTGCCTGTCGCCTTGTCCCACATAACGGTAGTTTCGCGCTGGTTGGTTATGCCGATGCCGGCGATCTGCTGGGCTGAGACGCCAGTGTTATCCATCACCTCGCGGCAGACGGTCAGAACGCTGTCCCAAATGTCTTCGACGTCGTGTTCCACCCAACCTTCCTGAGGGAAATGCTGAGGGAACTCTCGCTGAGCCGTTCCAACGCGCTGCATCTGCGCGTCAAACAGAATGGCGCGTGACGACGTGGTGCCTTGATCGATTGCCAAAACATAGGTCATGCCTGCGCTCCTCCTCGTTTCGTTTTGCAGGACTTTAGCGCAAACAGCTGAGCGCGGACCAGAGCGGATTTCAGGCAGGTGTTACCGGTATATTGTCAATCAGACGGACCCCGTCCGCCCAGGCCGTGACAAACAGCCGTGCCGGACGAGAAGCAGCTGAAAGCGCCTCTAGCGTTTCGGCGCAGCGCAGATCGATGTATTCGACTTCGGTAAACCCAACTGCGATCAAATCGGCCTCGGCCTTTTGCGCCAGTAAGGGGAATGCTTCGCCCGCCGTCAATCGGGCGGCAACATCCCGCATGATTTCGCTTTTCTTTGCGGCAACTTTTAACCCGTCGGGTGACAGCAGAAGATTTCGGGACGACATGGCCAGTCCTGAAGGTTCACGTACGGTCGGGCAGCCAATCACTTCGATGGGGATGTTGAGATCGCGGGCCATTCGGCGGACGACCAGCAGCTGCTGATAGTCTTTTTCCCCGAAATAGGCTCGATTAGCCTGGGTCTGCAGGAACAGTTTGGCTACCACGGTGGCCACTCCGTCAAAGTGGCCTGGGCGGAATGGCCCTTCCATTACATCAGTCAGGCCAGAGACGAGAACTGTCGTCGAGAAACCTTCGGGATACATCTCTTCCGGGTCGGGAACATAGATCGCATCCACGCCGTAAGGGGTCAGCTTTTCCGCGTCGTCCAACTCGGTCCGGGGATACTTGGCAAGATCCTCGGGGTTGTTGAACTGCTTGGGATTCACAAAGATCGTGACGATCACGCGATCGCAATTCGCCTTGGCAGCCTCGACCAGTGACAGATGCCCTTGATGCAAAGCGCCCATCGTCGGCACAACGCCGATCACCGCATCCTTGCGATGCCATTGAGAGGTAAGCGCACGCAGATCGGCCAGGCGCCGTAGGATCGGTGCGGTCATGTTTTACGTCCCTTGGCCGGGGCCTGATCCGCAAAGACATGCTCGTCTGCCGGGAAATTGCGGGCGCGAACCTCGGTTGCATATTCGGCGATAGCTGCTTCCGCCTGCAGGCCCAGATCGGCATAACGTTTGACAAATTTTGGTTTGAATGCGGTGAAAAAGCCCAGCATGTCGTCCACGACCAAAATTTGCCCGTCGCATCCAGCCGAGGCACCGATACCGATGGTCGGAATCGCGACCTCGGCGGTAATGCGGTCGGCCAGAACCTGCGGGACCTTTTCCAATACGACCGAAAACGCGCCGGCCTCAGCCACGGCGCGAGCATCCGCCATCACAGCCTCGGCCTGCTCGTCGCGGCCCTGAACCTTATAGCCACCCAAAGTGTTGATCGATTGCGGCGTCAGCCCGATATGCGCCATTACCGGGATGCCGCGCTTGACCAGAAAACGGATCGTCTCGGCCATTTCGACCCCGCCTTCCAGCTTTACGGCACCTGCGCCGGTTTCCGACATCAGACGGGCTGCATTTCGGAAAGCGCCCGAGGCGTCGTGTTCGTAGCTGGCAAAGGGCATGTCGATAATCATCATCGCCTTGTCCAGACCGCGTGCTACAGCCTGACCGTGCATAATCATCATTTCCATGGTCACGCCCAGGGTCGACGTCATGCCATGCAGCACCATGCCGACACTGTCGCCCACCAATACGAAATCGCAATGAGCGTCCATCACCCGTGCCATCGGTGTCGTGTAAGCGGTCAGACTGACCAGAGGTTCAGTGCCTTTTCGGGCGCGGATATCCTCGGCGTTCGGGGCTTTTTTGCGGGCGGTGGCGCTCATACTCGCTCCTGCGGGGTCCATGTTGCAGTGCGGCATAGCAGATTGCGACCGGCCATAGAAACCCCGGTTGCGCGAACATTTCCTTGAATGACCCAAGGTTTAAAGGGACATTGGTACGAGAAAAGCCTGCAAATCAGCCGGCGCGTAATTTCAATAAGGGAGAGTTTTTCATGACAATGCAGGTGTTTCGGCCCTTTGCATCCGCACTGGCGCTTGGCGCAAGTCTGTTCGCATCGCAGGCTTTGGCCAAATCCGACATTACGATTGCGATGCAACTCGAGCCGCCACATTTGGACCCGACCAGCGCGGCCGCACAGGCCATCGATTCGGTTGTCTACACCAACATTTTCGAAGGCCTGACCCGATTCATGGGCGATGGTTCAGTTGTTCCGGGTTTGGCTGAGAGCTGGGAAATATCTGACGATGGCACCGTCTATACGTTCAATCTACGTGACGGTGTGACTTTCCATGATGGCACCACCATGGATGCCGAGGACGTCAAGTTCAGTCTAGATCGCGCCATAGCGGAAGATAGCGCCAACGCTCAGAAAGCACTGTTCGCGGGAATCCAGAGTGTCGAAGCTGTCGATCCGCTGACTGTCAAAGTGACCCTGTCCGAGCCTAACGGAAATTTCCTGTTCAACATGGCCTGGGGGGACGCAGTTATCGTCGCCTCCGAGAGCATCGATAATATCAAGACCAACCCGGTTGGAACAGGCGCTTTTACCTTTGGCAATTGGGTTCAGGGCGACAGCATTACTCTGAACCGCAACCCGGACTACTGGGGTGATCTACCCGCGCTAGAGACGGCAACGTTCAAATTCATATCGGACCCTACCGCCGCCTTTGCCGCAATGATGGCCGAGGATATTGACGCGTTCGACAATTTTCCTGCACCGGAAAACCTGCCTCAGTTCGAGGCCGATCCTCGTTTTCAGGTGCTCGTCGGGTCCACCGAAGGTGAGACGATCCTGTCAACCAACAACAAGCAGGCCCCGTTCGACGACATCCTTGTTCGTCAGGCAGTGGCCCATGCGATTGATCGGCAGGCCATCATCGACGGCGCCATGTTCGGATATGGCACCCCGATTGGTACGCATTTTGCGCCCCACAACCCGGCCTATGTCGATCTGACCGGGCAGTCCGCCTACGATCCTGAAAAGGCCCGTGCGTTATTGACCGAAGCCGGGCTTGCCGAAGGTTTCGAAACCACGCTGCACCTGCCACCGCCTTCTTACGCGCGCCGTGGAGGAGAGATCATCGCGGCTCAGCTGGCCGATGTCGGCATCAAGGCCGAGATCATCAATGTCGAATGGGCGCAATGGCTGGAATCGGTGTTCAAGGGCAAGGATTTCGGCCTGACCATCGTCAGCCATACCGAACCGATGGATATCGGCATCTATGCGCGGCCTGACTATTATTTTCAGTATGACAGCACTGATTTTCAGGCTCTGATGGATACTCTGAATTCCACAACAGACCCTGAGGAACGGTCCAGACTGCTGGGCGAAGCACAGCGGTTGATCTCGACCGATTACGTCAACGGATACCTTTTCCAGTTGGCCAAATTAGGCGTGGCTAAGGCGGGCGTTCAGGGTCTTTGGGAAAACGCGCCCACCGCGGCAATAGACCTGACAGCAATCAGCTGGTCCGAATAACAAAAAAAGTCGGGGCCGCAGCCTGCGGCCCCGGCCAGTTCCCGTTTTAGTGTAAGCCTGGTTATGACCGTGTTCCGTGTCCTTATTCTGTTTGTTTTCACAGTTTGCCTTACTTTCGTATCTGTTGGGCAGACAGCAGCCCAGAACGTTCTCGACAGCCGATTGGACGCATTGGTTGGGACCCCAGAGAACCCCCTGGACGTTGGCATAGGCATAAAGATCGACCAGATCACCAGCGTTGACCAAAAGGCTGAAAACTACGGTGCCGTTGTTGTGCTGCGGGTCGAATGGACCGACCCTGCACTGGCGTTTGACGCGCAAGAGCTGGGGCGTGACATCAAGGTCTTCAACCCACCAGCGCTTGCGGATCACGCCGCTGAAATCGGCACTGTGCTGCCTGCTTTCGTCATCCACAATCAGCAATCGAATAAGTGGATTCATGAATCTGCGGCTTCTCTGCGGTCTAACGGGAAAGTTGTGTATGTCGAGAAATCTTCGCTGACATTGCAGGCACCGCATTTTGATTTTCGTAAGTACCCTTTCGATACGCAGGAGTTCCATTTTGACGTCGTGTCGATCTTCCCATCCGACTACGTGTCCTATTACCCGCTGGATGAATTCTCGGGCCTTGGCGATCTGCTGGGCGAGGAAGAATGGATTCTGGACAATGCTCGGGTAGAGGCTTCCAGTGTTGTCGGCTTGTCCGGCCGGGAAAGTGATCAAGTTGCCCTGATCTTCGACGGTAACCGCCACCTGACCTATTACGTTATTCGGGTGTTTCTGCCGATGCTGGTTCTGATAACGGTCGGCTGGGCGCTGTTTTTCCTTGATGAATACCGGAGGCGTATCGAAATCGCAGGGGGCAACCTGCTGGTTTTCGTGGCGTTTAACTGGGCGATCTCCGCCGATCTGCCGAAACTGGGCTATCTGACGTTTCTGGATTTCATCCTGCAATGCATGTTTCTGATGACGGGGGCACTGATTGTTTTCAATGTCGCCCTGCGCAAGCTCAAGGTATCCGGGCGCGAAGGAGCGGCCAGACTATTGGACAATTACGCGATCAAGTGGATTTACCCACTGGGGTACGCCGCAATCGTCGGGTACGCGGTTTTTGCCTATCTTCTGGTGCCTTAGATGCTGGACCCGCGCGGTATGTGCGCCTAACGTCTGAACCATGCTCCGCTATGCCCTCAAACGCCTGATATCGCTGGTGATCAGCCTGATTGTCGCTTCGGTGGTAATCTTTGCAGTTATAGAAGTTGCTCCGGGTGATCCGGCGTCGTTCATGCTGGGTGTAAATGCGCAGGCGGATACTCTGGCGGCGTTGAGGGCCGAGCTCGGATTGGACGTGTCCAAAATGCAGCGATACTTCAACTGGGTTGGCGGGATGATGGTCGGAGATTTTGGCACTTCTTATACCTATCGCACACCGGTGTCGCAGATGATCGCCGACCGCTTGTGGGTATCTTTGCCGCTCGCACTTTACGCGTTGACTCTATCGACTCTGATCGCCTTCCCAGCTGGGATCTACGCTGCCGCCCGCCGCGGCAAACCGGGGGATCTGGCGGTTATGGGCGCGACGCAGCTGGGCATCGCAGTCCCGAATTTCTGGTTTGCCATGATGTTGGTGCTGATCTTTGCCATCAACCTGCGCTGGTTCAATGCTGGCGGCTTTACCGGCTGGGAAACGGGGATCTGGACCGGGCTGCACTCTCTGACCTTGCCAGCCATCGCGCTGGCCCTGCCGCAAGCCGCCATTCTGGCGCGTGTCATGCGGTCGGCCCTGCTGGATATACTGGGCGAGGATTTCATGCGTACCGCCCGTGCCAAGGGTCTCAACCGCCGACAGGCGCTCTGGCGGCACGGGGTACGCAATGCGTTGATCCCGGTTCTGACTATCATCGGGTTGCAGTTTTCCTTCCTGTTGGCGGGCTCGATCATCATCGAGCAGGTGTTCTACCTGCCCGGCCTTGGGCGGTTGGTGTTTCAGGCCATTTCTGCCCGCGACTTGATCGTGGTCGAGTCGGTCGTCATGCTGCTTGTCTTTGCCGTCATCACCGTTAATTTTCTGGTCGATCTGGCCTATGCCGCAGTTGATCCCAGGCTAAGGAGCAGGACATGAGCCGTAACCTGATCCTTGGCGCGTGCCTGTCTTCGCTGGTTCTGCTGGCTGCATTGGTGTCGTTTGTCTGGACGCCCTACGACTATGCCGCGCTGAACATCCCGGCCAAGTTGCAACCACCCAACGCGCAGCACTGGTTCGGAACGGATCATTTCGGGCGCGATATGTTTTCGATGATCATGGTGGGTGCGCGGACGTCGATTGCGGTTGCTCTGGTCGCTGTCGGGATCGGTATGGCGCTGGGCGTGCCGTTGGGTCTGACCGCGGCGGCGCGTAAGGGCGCTTGGGTGGACGAGGTAATTATGCGCGGCAACGATCTGGTTTTCGCTTTCCCTTCGCTGGTCATCGCCATCCTGATTACAGCGGTCTTCGGTGCTGGCGCGATCAACGCCATCATCGCCATCGGTATTTTCAACATCCCTGTCTTCGCTCGCATCACGCGCGGCGCAGCGCTGTCATTGTGGGAGCGTGAATACATTCTTGCCGCCCGTGTCGCGGGTAAGGGAGCGGCGCGGATATCGGCAGAGCACATCCTGCCCAATGTGGCAAACCTGCTGATCGTACAGGGAACGATTCAGTTTTCGCTGGGAATCCTGGCCGAAGCTGGCCTTTCCTATGTGGGCTTAGGTGCGCAACCCCCGACGCCTAGCTGGGGTCGAATGTTGGCCGACGCGCAGACAATGGTCAGTTTTGCCCCGCATTTGGCTCTGATTCCGGGTTTAGCCATCATCGTGACAGTGCTGGGCCTGAACCTGTTGGGAGATGGTCTGCGAGACTGGCTGGACCCGCGCATCAGGGTGGCCCGCGCATGAGTTTGCTGCAGATCGATAACCTTTCGCTGACGATTCACGGGGCGCCAATTCTCAAACGGGTCAGCCTGGCGATTGAACCGGGGCAGATCACCGCTGTGACGGGGGAAAGCGGGTCGGGCAAGTCGATGACCGCGCTGGCTGTCATGCAGCTGTTACCAAGCGGAGCAGAGCCTTGCGGAGCCATTTTGTTGGATGGCATCGACTTGCTGGACTGTTCTGAATCACAGATGTGTGCTCTGCGCGGCGCGTCGATCGGGATGGTGTTCCAAGAGCCGATGACCGCCCTGAACCCGGTCAAGACGATAGGGGATCAGGTAACCGAAACCATCTTGATTCATAAAGCCATGCCGCCGCCCGAGGCGCGTTTGCGCGCGCAGGAGGTTCTGACCCGGGTCGGCATGCCCCCCCACAAGTTCCCGCTGTCCCGCTACCCTCATGAACTATCCGGCGGTCAACGCCAGCGTGTCGTGATCGCAATGGCCATTGCTTTGCGCCCACGGCTGCTGATCGCGGATGAGCCGACCACGGCCTTGGACGTGACAACACAGGCTCAAATCCTGGACCTGCTGAAGGGGCTGGTTCGTGAATATGGTATGGGCTTGCTGATGATTACTCACGATCTGGCAGTTGTGGCAGACATGGCGGATCAGATCGTCGTCATGCGTCACGGCGAGGTTGTTGAATCAGGTGCGACCGACCATCTGCTGCGGCACATGCAACACCCCTACACCCGAATGCTGTTTGAAGCGTCCAGCCATCAGGTCTCGCTGCCCGAGACATTGAACCCGCGTCCTTTGCTTGAGGTCGCTGATGTTGTCCGTGACTACCGCTTGCCACGCAAGCGCCTGTTTGCTGCGCCAGATCATCACCGCGCTGTGGATCAGGTCAGTTTTACCCTGAACCGGGGCGAACGATTGGGTTTGGTTGGCGAGTCTGGGTGCGGGAAATCGACCCTAACTAGGGCGATTCTGGGATTAGAGGAAGTGCAAGGTGGCAAAATTCTGTTGGACGGGAAGTCTGTATACACTAGTCACAAGCCTGACCTTGCCGTGCGCCGCAAGATGCAGGTGGTGTTTCAGGACCCATTTGGCAGCTTTAACCCTCGACATCGCGTTGCCCGCCTGATTACCGAGCCGTTCCACTTGTTGGAGACCGCTCCGGTTGGTTCAGAACGTCAGGACCGCATAGCAGAAATGCTGACGGCCGTTGGTCTCAACCCGGATGACGCGGGGAAATACATCCACGAGTTTTCAGGTGGTCAGCGTCAGCGTATCGCCATCGCGCGCGCACTGATGATACAGCCGGAACTGATTCTGTTTGACGAAGCGGTCTCTGCACTTGATGTCTCGGTCCGGGCGCAGATATTGGACCTTCTGGTTGAACTCTGTGAAGCTTATGATCTGACCTATCTGTTCATCAGCCATGATCTGAGTGTCGTACGCACAATCACCGATCGCGTTATGGTGATGCAGGCGGGCAAGATCGTGGAACAAGGCGAAACCGAACAGGTCTTTGCGAACCCAAATCATCCCTATACCCAAAAACTGATCAAAGCGGCGCCAACCTTGCCTGATGTCAACCAAGAAATACCGCCAAATCCCAATGTTAGAGCCTAAACAGGAGCATCTCATGTCTCACCCTCTTTGGTTCGATCCCAGCCTGTGCCTGATCGGTGGGGCATGGGTTAAACCCAAGTCCTCTGCGACTCTGCCTTTGGTAAACCCGTCGGATGGAACGGAGATTTGCCAGATTGCGCGTGGCGGGGCAAAGGATGTCGAGTTGGCCGTACATGCTGCCCGATCAGCGCTGGATGGCGAATGGGGTCGTATGAGTGCTTTGGAGCGGGGTCGCGTCCTGTCGCGTCTGGGGCAGCTGGTGCTGGAGCGTGTCGACGACCTGGCTTTGATCGAAGCAATGGATGTCGGCAAACCGCTGACGCAGGCCCGCGCCGACGCGTTGGCATTGGCGCGGTACTGCGAGTTTTACGGGGGTGCCGCAGACAAAGTGATGGGGGAAACGATTCCCTATCTGGATGGGTACACGGTGTACACTCTGCGCGAACCACACGGGGTGACGGGCCATATCGTGCCGTGGAACTATCCGATGCAGATCATCGGCCGCTCGGTCGGGGCGGCGCTGGCGATGGGCAATGCCTGCGTGTTGAAACCAGCTGAAGAGGCTTGTCTTACAGCGTTGGCCTTTGCCCATCTTGCAGTCGAGGCAGGATTGCCTGCTGGTGCGTTGAACGTCGTTCCCGGACTGGGAACTGAGGCAGGCGCGGCTTTGTCGGGGCATCCTGGCGTCAATCATGTCTCTTTCACCGGATCGGTGGCGACGGGCGCGCAGGTTCAGCAGGCGGCGGGGCGCAATGTTATACCGGTAACGCTGGAACTGGGTGGAAAATCGCCACAACTGGTCTTTGACGACGCCGATCTTGAGGCCGCTTTGCCATTTCTGGTGAACGCGGGCATTCAGAATGCGGGGCAAACCTGTTCAGCTTCTTCGCGCATTCTTGTGCAACGCGGCGTGTACGAGCAGATAAAATCAATGATGTCTGAAGCCTATGCGCAACTGACTGTAGGCCCGGCGATTCAGGATCTGCGCGTTGGCCCGCTGATTTCCGAGCGTCAGAAACAGATCGTGACCAGCTTTGTCGAGAAAGGATCCGACCTTACCATAGCCGCACAAGGGCAGATCGTGGAACAGGCTCCGGACGCAGGAGCTTATGTACGCCCGACATTGTTTTCTGATGTCCCGCCCGATCACGTATTGGCAAGGGACGAGGTATTCGGTCCGGTTCAGGTCCTGATACCGTTCGAAACCGAAGATCAGGCTCTAACTATAGCAAATAGTACCGATTATGGCCTGGTCGCCAGTATCTGGACCCGCGCCGGCGCCCGGCAGATGCGGCTGGCGAAACGCCTGCATTCGGGGCAGGTCTTCATCAACAATTACGGTGCAGGCGGCGGTGTTGAGCTGCCTTTTGGTGGTGTCGGAAAATCCGGTCATGGCCGCGAAAAGGGGTTCGAGGCGCTTTATGGTTTTTCTCAGCTAAAAACGGTCGCTGCGTATCATGGGTAGACCTTAGACGATTACTTCGAACGCTTCTTGTTCGCCGACGCCGAACACTTTTTTGTATCGCGCTATCTCGTCAGCCGGCCCCATCGCTTTTTCCGGGTTGTCCGACAGTTTCACGGTCGGGCGGCCATTGGCTGACACTGCCTTGCACACCAGCGAAAACGGCGCGAGCGCATCTTTGGGAACCAGCCCCCTGAAATCATTGGTAAGCAACGTTCCCCAACCAAAGGACACCTTTGTCCGATTGGAGAATTGGGCGTGCAGTTCGCGAATTTTGCCCACGTCCAGGCCGTCCGAGAAGATGATCCGTTTTTGTAGCGGGTCCTCGCCCCGTGAATTCCACCAGTCGATTGCGATTTCTGCACCGGTAGCCGGGTCTCCGCTGTCGATACGGATGCCGGTCCATCCGGCCAGCCAGTCGGGTGCGTTGTCCAGAAAACCCTTGGTGCCGTAGGTATCCGGCAGAATGATACGCAGATTGCCATCATGCTCTTCATGCCAGTCGCTGAGAACGTCATAGGGCGCGCGCTCGAGCTCCGCGTCTGTTTCGGCCAAGGCGGAATAGACCATAGGCAGTTCGTGTGCGTTTGTACCGATTGCCTCGACCTCGCGCCGCATGGCGATCAGGCAATTGGATGTTCCTGTAAAGGCCGATCCCAATCCTTCAATCATCGCCTGCGCGCACCAGTCCTGCCACAGGAAGGAGTGTCGGCGCCGAGTGCCGAAATCCGCGATGCTGAGACCTTCGACATCGCGCAGCTGGTCGATCTTTTCCCAAACCCGTGTCATCGCACGGGCATAGAGTACCTGTAGTTCGAACCTGCGCATGTCGTTCAACACCGCACGTGACCGCAGCTCCATCAGAACGGCCAATGCCGGGATTTCCCACAACATGACTTCGTGCCACTTACCCTCAAAAGTCAGTTCATACTGATCTCCCTTGCGTTCAAGGTGATAGGGCGGAAGGCGCAGATTTTCGAACCACTCCATGAAATCCGAGCGAAACATCTGTCTTTTGCCGTAGAACAAGTTGCCACGCAGCCATGTGCTTTCGCCTCGGCTGAGGCTGAGTGATCGAATGTGGTCAAGCTGTTCGCGCAGCTCTCCTTCGTCGATCAGGTGGGCCAGCGGGACGTGATTCGAACGGTTAATCAGCGAAAAAACAACATCGGTTTGAGGCTTATTTCGAAACACTGACTGGCACATCAGCAGTTTGTAGAAGTCCGTGTCGATTAAAGACCTGATAATTGGGTCTATTTTCCATTTATGATTGTACACACGCGTCGCGATGTCGACCATGAAGAGCTCCTGCGATTTCCGTTGTTAGATCAATCGAAGCGGTGATTGGCAAGAGTCGCCAAATTGGTAACAATGCCAAGGTCAAGTCACATTGCGGGCTTATTATGAGTTCTCTTCACCATTTAGTGAGGGGGTGGGGATGGTAGAAAAGGTTAAGTTTTGTGAATGGGTCTTGAGTACGATTTTGACATAGTTGCGATTGCACCTGACGAAGTTGACCCGGAACATGGGTTTGCGGCCATGACCGGCACGCGACCGGTGCGCGCGTTGTTTCGGGATTTCCACACCGCTCAGGCTTTGCGATCGGCGTCGCCCAAGATTCGCAGGATCTTCCTGGAATCCGGGTTCAGCCTGGAAACGCGCAATGGCGGTGGGCGCCGCGGCTATTACCCGCCCGAAGATTCAGTTGATCGTGATCGCATTCTCAGGCGGTTGTTCACGAATATCAGAAACATGGGCCTGCAGGGTGAATATTGCGGTGAGTTCGATTTCTGGGAGTTCCTGCATCATGTCAGGACTGCAAAGCCTGGTGAGGTGCGTGTAAACGGCAAGCCAGAAAAACTGCCAAAGCTTCAGCAGCCAGTCAGCGCACCGCCAGAGCGCCGGACGGTCGTTGGACGCGTCGGCTTTGCACTGGCGACGGCAGTTATTCTGTTTATAGTTCTGAAATACTTGGCCGAACGCGGCGCGGCGCCTTAACCGCTAAACTAGCGATACACCAGCCGCGCGCATCGCTTGCTCTGCTGCGGCCAGCGACCCGTCCATGTCGATTGCACGGCAGGCGGCCATATTGACCGTCACGTCAAAGCCCAGCAGGGTAGCGTCCACAGCCGAGTAATACACACAGAAGTCGGTGGCCAACCCAACCAGTGTCAGTTGTCGGATTCCGCGCGTATCCAGATAGCCTTTGAGGCCTGTTGGGGTTTCCCTGTCGTTCTCAAAAAACGCGGAATAGCTGTCGATAGCGCTGCGAAACCCTTTTCTCAGGATCAGATCGGCATCCGTGCGAAGGTCTGGGTGGAACGCAGCGCCTTCAGTTCCCTGAACGCAATGGTCGGGCCACAGCACTTGCGGGCCATAGGACATCTCGGTCATCTCAAACGGAGCCTTGCCCGGATGCGAACTTGCGAACGAGGTATGACCCGCCGGGTGCCAGTCCTGCGTCAGGATGACGGCGTCGAACTGGTCCATCATCTCATTGATCGGGGCAACAATCTGATCCCCTCCAGATACGGCCAGGGCTCCGCCGGGGCAGAAGTCATTCTGGACGTCGATAACGATCAGAGCATGGGTCATGGAGGCCTCCTGTATAAGGTCTATCGGTATGGGGAGGGGCAGTGGTCGTCAATCCGCTCTCTTGCGTCTGATCCGCGCGGGTCTTAAATCGCGCCCATGTACATGATTGCCGCACTATACCATTTCACCCGGTTTTCGGACCCTGAAGCTTTGCGTCCCGGGCTGTTGGCCCTGTGTCGCGCGCAGTCCGTCAGGGGCACGCTGCTGTTGGCGCATGAGGGGATCAACGGCACGATAGCCGGCCCACGCGCAGGAGTTGACGCGGTTCTGGCACATATCCGCGCCTTGCCCGGATGCGACGGGTTGGATTGGAAAGAAGCCACTTCCGAACACCCTCCATTCGGCAAGATGAAAGTACGTCTGAAAAAAGAGATCGTAACGATGGGCCAGCCGGATATCGATCCACGCGCCAGCGTAGGCCATTACGTCGAGCCCGAGGACTGGAATGATCTGATCCGCTCGGACGACGTAGTGGTGATCGACACACGTAATAACTATGAAGTGGCCGTTGGCACTTTTGAAGGTGCGATAGATCCTAATACTGGCAGTTTTCGTGAATTCCCCACCTGGTGGGAGGCCAATAAAGACCGGTTTCACAACAAACGTGTCGCCATGTTCTGTACCGGCGGAATACGGTGTGAGAAGTCGACGAACTATCTGCTGGGGCAGGGGGTCGAGGATGTCTATCACCTGAAAGGTGGCATTCTGCGGTATCTCGAGGAAATGCCTGAAGAAGACAGTACGTGGCAAGGCGAGTGCTTCGTGTTCGACAATCGCGTCTCGGTTGGTCATGGCTTGACTGAGGGGCCGCACAAGCTGTGCCATGGCTGCCGTCGTCCGATCCTGCCCGAAGACATGAAACGCTCGGAATACGAGCATGGCGTGTCTTGTCACCAATGCATCAATGAAACCTCCGAGGCGGATAAGATGCGGTTCCGCGAACGGCAAAAGCAAATTCTGTTGGCGCGTTCGCGAGGGAACGAGCATCTGGGTTCGGATTGATTTCGGCTTGCAGGCTGGTGCAGGAAACCGGATGATCCCACGCAAACCAGCATGATGGATCGTTAATGTCCCACGAGCCCAGAACCTTGGAAGAATGGAAATCGACCTTTTTGGCGGCACTCGGGCTGGTTCTGGCCAGTTTTCTTGCGTGGTTCGGGCTGTCGCGGCTTAGCGAAGCCACCGCTGGGGACACGATCGGCACAATCGCCGCGGTGGGTTTGGTAATCTGGATCGTGTCACAGTCCTGGTACTACATGACCCAGGTGGAATCGCCACGACGGCTATTGTTCCTGATGGGAGTGTCCTTCATCCAGGTTGTACCTTTCCTGTTCGCAGCCGTTTATGGCGCGTTCGGGTATAACGAGCATTGTGTCATCGGCGCTCATGGACCGGCCGACATCTTGTATTTCTCGTACGTCACCTTCACCACGGTCGGATATGGCGACATGTCACCTACAGGCTTGTGCCGTGGGTTGGCCGTGGCCGAAGCCGTGACAGGGTATATCCTGCTGGGCATGTTTGTCGCTGCTGCGGTCGCCCTCTACGCTCGCAATCACGGCAAATAAGGCTCTAAACCGGGGCTATTTATTCAGATCGATCCATTGTGACATCATCTGTTTATCGCGAAAACACTCGCTTGGAATCGGGCGGCGTTTGCTGCGGGAAATCCGCTCGGCGAAGGCGACTTGTTTGCCGGTCGGGTAATTGGAAAAGGGCGACGTGTCCTGCGGTTTGTGCGCCGAAATCCAGTCTGACATAGACTTGCGATCGCGCTGCGCCTCGACCGGAATTTCCAGGGCCGATTGTTGTGCGATTGCGCGGGCATATCGCATCTGCCGATCCGTGACCGGAAGAAGGTAGTAATCGTTGCTGGGTGCATCGAACCAGCTTTGACGGGCTGCGTTGGCCATAGCTCGAAAACCTCCGTTCCACCTGCGACACCTTGTGGAACAAATATAGAACATTTTAGGAACTTTTTCAAGATTTCAGCTGGCGGAGGCACTTGTCGCGCCATTCTCAATCCAACTTGTCCCACCGTCACGCGGCCAACAACGGCGCGTTTTCCACGCGCTCAATACCTATCAATGAGTGATCTTCCGATAATTCAACCCACGGTCGGTCATATCTTCGCGCCCGATGGCACAAGCGGCGGTGCTCCGCTCATGGCGCGCTGGGATAGACTGGCAGAACACCCATTCGAAGAAGACCAGCCCGTCGTGTTTGTTTCACTTCCGGCCATTCATGCTCTGTTCCCGACATTTCGCGTCGGGAACAGAGCATCAGTGGGGTGCGGTCTGTGGCTGACTTTCGGAAATGGATGCATTCAGGAGAGAACCCATGAAAACCCATGCGCAGGCGGTAGTGATTGGAGGCGGTCTGGTCGGCTGTTCAATCCTGTATCATCTTGCAAAGCTGGGCTGGCGCGATGTTGTTTTGCTGGAACGGGATGAACTGACCAGCGGTTCGACCTGGCATGCAGCGGCGAACATTCACGGGCTGCATGACAACAACAACGTGACGCGCATCCAGCACTACACGATGAATCTGTACAAAGAGCTGGAGAAAGAAACCGGGCAGGGTTGCGGCGTTTTTCAGCCCGGATCGCTCTATTTGGCGCAGACCGAAGATCGCGAGCACCAATTGCGCCTGCAAGAGGCGAAGGCAAAGTTCTATGGTCTGAACTTCTATGAAATCAGCCGCGCGCAGGCGAAAGAGCTGCACCCGTTGGCGCAGTTCGATGACATTCGCTGCATCATGTATGAACCCGATGGCGGCAATGTCGATCCGTCCGGCGTGACCATGGCCTATGCGGCGGGGGCACGGGCAATGGGCGCCACGATCGAGCGGTTTTGCCCCGTAATAGGGACTGATCAGCAGCCCGATGGGTCATGGATCGTTCGCACAAAGAAGGGCGACATTCACGCGCAATGGGTGGTCAATGCGGGCGGTCTCTGGGGGCGCGAAGTCGCGGCTTTGGCCGGGATCGAACTGCCGTTGCAACCGACCGAGCATCAGTATTTCGTCACCGAAGCAATTGATGAGGTCGCAAGCCTAGGTCGACGCTTGCCGTCCATTGCAGACCGAGACGGTGAGTATTACTTCCGCCAGGAAGGCAACGGCCTGTTAATCGGCGCCTATGAGAAGGACATGCGGTTCTGGGCCGAAGACGGAACACCGCTGGACTTTGCCCATGACCTGTTCCCCGACGATCTGGACCGGATCATGGAAAACGTCATTCGTGCCACTGAAAGAGTGCCTGCCGCTGCCACGGCCGGTGTCAAACGGGTGATCAACGGCCCGATGATCTGGTCGCCGGATTCGAATGCAATCTGGGGGCCAGTGCCAGAGCTGAAGAATTACTTCTGCTGCACCGGCATTATCCCGGGCTTCTCGCAATCCGGCGGTCTGGGCCTGCTGGCCGCGCAGTGGATGATCGAGGGCGAGCCGCAATACGACATGTTCGCATGGGATCTGGCTCGTTTCGGCGACTGGGCTGATAAGGCCTTCACCAAGGCACGTGTAGAAGATGCCTATACACACCGGTTCGCGATCCACTTCCCAAACGAGGAACGCAGCGCAGGTCGCCCCGCGCGCGTGCGGCCCGCCTACCGGATGCAGCAGGACATGGGCTGCGTCTTCGGCCTGAACTGCGGTTGGGAGCACCCGCTATGGTTCGCAGATCAACCCGGCACGGTTGAGACCAACGGCTTCACTCGCCAGAACTGGTGGGAACCCGTCGGGCGCGAGGTCCGAATGCTGCGCGAACATGTTGGTGTCATCGATATCTCGAATTTCGCCAATTACACGATCAAGGGACCGGGTGCCCATGACTGGCTGGAAGCCCTCGTCGCAAACCGGGTGCCGACCGAGGTAGGACGCTCGTGCCTGACGCCGCTGATTTCAGTGCGAGGCGGGGTGGCCGGTGATTTCACGATCACCAAGGTGGCTGAAGACGAATACATGATGATCGGGTCCGGTATGGCCGAGCGTTACCATCAGCGGTTCTTCAACATGGTGAAGCTGCCGGAAGGCACGACGTTCGAGGTCGCCACCAATCGCATCGCGGGCTTCAACGTCGCTGGTCCAAGGGCGCGGGATGCCCTGCAACAGTTGACCAACGCAGATTTGTCGAACGAGGCGTTCCGATTCATGCGCTCGGCAACCATCGAAGTTGCCGGCGTCACCTGCCTGGCGATCCGAGTCAGCTTTTCCGGTGATCTGGGATGGGAGCTTCATTGCGCCGAAGAAGATCAGATCAGGCTCTATTCCGCGCTATTGGAAGCGGCAAGGCGATTTGACGGCGGTCCGGTTGGGGGCCGAGCTTTGGGCTCGTTGCGGATCGAGAAGGGTTATGGATCGTGGGGTCGCGAGTATTCACAGGAATACTGGCCGCAAGAGGTCGGATTGTCCGGGCTGATCAAGCTCGACAAAGACTTCCTGCACAAGGAGGCGTATCTGGCGGTCAAGGACAACGCACCGCGCGAGGTGTTGTCGATCTTTGAAGTTGAAGCGGACAACGCAGACGCGACCGGCGGCGAGCCGATCTTTACTGCCGACGGAAAGCCTGTAGGCCGCGTGACCTCTGGCGCTTATGGCTATTCGGTAGGTAAATCCCTTGCCATCGGTTATGCCGATCCGAATGCAGCACAACCAGGTGACACCGTCGAGATATTCATCCTCGGAAAACCACACACAGCCAAGATCCTCTCAAACGCGCCATTCGACCCGAAAGGAAACCGTCTTAGGGGAATCACAACTGCTCAGATGGAAACAGCCGAATGACCAGCACTTTTGATCGCGTCGCAGAATTCACGCTGTCCCGTCCTGCTGACGAGATGCCCGACAGCGCCCACGAGGCAGCCGCGCTGATGTTGCTGGACACGATGGGTGTTCTGATCGCTGCAGGTCCGATGGAGGCAGGAGTTATTGCCCGCGAAACGGCGGCGTCACTTTATGCCAGCTCCGACCCGACTTACAGCGCGCGCATGTTGTTTGACGGCCGCACGGTCAGTCTGGCCGGCGCTGCTTACGCGGCCGCGACCCAGACTGATAATCTCGACGCCCATGACGGCTTCAATCCGACCAAAGGCCATATCGGCGTGGTCGTGGTACCTGCCCTTGCAGCACTGGCCGAGCATTGCCCTGATCTGACCGGTCGCGACGCGCTATCTGCGGTGATAACCGGGTATGAGATTGCTGGACGCGCGGGTCTGGCGTTGCACGCTACCGTCAGTGATTACCACACTTCGGGTGCTTGGAATGCACTGGGGGTTGCGGCCATGGCCGCGCGGCTGCGTGGTTTTTCGCCTGATCAGCTGCGTCAGGCTTTTGGTATTGCGGAGTATCACGGACCGCGCAGTCAGATGATGCGCGAGATCTCCAATCCTACCATGTTGCATGACGGATCAGGTTGGGGTGCCTTGGCGGGCATGTCGGCTGCAATTCTAGCAGAACGCGGATTCACCGGTGCGCCGGCGATTACTGTAGAAGAAGATCGTGCAGCTCCCTTCTGGGACGATCTGGGCACAGTCTGGCAGATGAGTCAGCAGTATGTGAAACCCTATCCGATCTGCCGATGGGCTCATGCGGCCATAGACGGCGCCCGGCTTTTGATGCGGCAGCACGACCTGAGCCACCAGCAGATTGAAAGCATTCAAATCAACAGTTTCCACGAAGCCGCCTGCTTGTTTCCGGGCCTGCCGGAAACCACATCCCAGGCACAGTATTCCTTGCCATTCGCTGTTGCGGTTCAAACAATTCACGGTCGAATTGGTGTCGAGCATATTTCAGGAACAGGCCTGTCAGATCCGGTTGTTGCAGACCTGATCAAGCGCATTCAAGTCGCCGAAAGTGACCGCCACAACGCGCGTTTCCCGCAAGGACGTTGGGCCGATGTCCAAATTATCACCAAAGATGGTCGGAACCTTCGTTCTGGAGATCTGAATGCCCGAGGCGGCCCCGACGTGCCGTTTAGTCGGCAGGAAATTGTCGAGAAGTTCAAGGAATTCTCGGTTCCTTTCATCGGTGAGACGCGTGCGGACAAGATCGAGGCAGCTATCCTTGGGCTTGTTGAGACGAACGCACGGTATTCCGAGTTATCGAAGCTGCTTTTCGATCCGCCGGAAGGACGAAGCGCCTAAGCCGGTTACCTGTCTAAAAAGTCAGTGTTAGTGTCTGTTTTTTCTGTTGCGAAAATTGGCAGATTGTTTGGGCTGTGTGCCGGACTTTCCGCGAAAAATTGCTGGTGCGACACCGAACAGAACTTCCAAAAGAACGCACCGTGCCCCCAAGTTTTACGAGGAATGCCGAACTGGCTTGGATTGCGATCAGCTTTTGATTTCGGCGGATTCTAAGAACGTTTCCTGCTATCTAATCAGCTGTATCTTCGCCCAGAATGGCGAACAATTCGCCGATTTTCCTTCGAACAGTCGCGCTATCCTGCAACAATTCCATCGCATCGGCCATCGGCTTATCTGGCTGGCGATCAACCGGTTTTTCCAGCAATAGACTCAATTTGGCCAGAGCGCTGTACATTCCTGAGGCATCACTCTCGGTGTTCTCCAACAACCCTGCCCTCCAGAAGTTTCGGTCGGCTTCAGTGGTTTCGCCGATATCTTTCAGAACCATCGCCGCGCCGGCAAAATCCTGACTGACCACGAGCGCCTGCGCCCGTATACGTTGGGCGGCCTCCGAGTTATCCCCGGATAGCTCCAACAAGGCTTGTCGCGGTCGCGCCTGATGTAGTGACGCACGGGCACGAAGGTGAGATCTGTCCAAGCGGCGCGCGTTGTCCGTTTTCCGGTTCGCCAGGGTAAACCCAAGCTTTGCAAATCCCAAACTTGTCAGACGTTCAGAAAGGGAAATGGCTGTATCCGTCTTCATGGCTTCACGCCGTTCTTCCGAAAGGCTCAATACGTGACTCAGAAAAGTCACGTCGTCCGCGCGCTCGGCCAGAAGTAGCAAGATTTGATTGTGCGTTCTGCGCCAACCCTTGTCATTCGGGGATGGCGGAACTTGTTTCATTGCGGCTTCAAATTCCTGATTAAGACCCAAGGCCACCGCATGCGCGCGAGCCATCATGAGACCAATCTCTGATCTACGAAACTGAACCGCATAAGCCGCTGCAAGATCCAGTTCCTGTCCCGTAATCGCACCTCGATCGGACCATCTTTTGTCGATCAAACGAGCCAGCGCAAGGGGCGCTTCTATGGTAGCGTCCGGGGCCGTCGCTGCCGCAATCAAAAAGTAGTCGGTTTGTTCGCTGTCTCCTTCGGCTGCGGCCACGCCAGCATTGGCCAATGCCAGTTCAGGCCGATCATTCCCATCAAGCCGTTTGGTCGCCCGCAATACACGTCGCGATGCCTCCAGCTTTCCGGCTTCTACGAATGTTTCGGACAGGATCGGTCCCAGATGGTGTTTCAAGTGAGGGGGAAGACGAGCAAAGGAATGCTCGATTGCGTTTGACTGGTCATCCGCAGTCAAACGGCCTTCCGACAACAATGCCCAAAAAGCTGCGTCGCCTCCGCAACGCTGCTGATCCGCGAATGGGTTCGGACTGACTGCCTTCTGGCCGTCCATTATCCGTGCAATCGCCTCGATCCGGTCCCATGTCTCGATACGCTGAGGAGCCAGTTTCAATACCTGAACCGCCTCGGCGCCAAAGCCATAGTAGGTATAGAGTTTTGCCAGCATTTCCGCTCTTGTCGTGTCCAGCCGGTCAAATTCCTGGAACAAGCTAGTTCTCAACTCGGCCACTTGTTGCGGGAAAGGTCGAGAATCCGACCAGTTTTCAAACCCCAACTCTGCGTTCGGGATGCAGGTTGGCCGTGTGTCAACTTGCTGCAACGGAGATTTTTTTGACCCTGAAAACTCATCCAGAATCGACGAAACCTTCAGGTTGCGCGGCAGTTCAACGGGAATCTGTGTCGGCCCAAAGTATCCCGACTGCCGCGTGCCGACACCGGCCAGATCCAAATCAACGACCTCTCGGTCGGACCCTTGCAAGATCCGCGACATCAATTGGGTTTCAAATCCACGACGCTTTGTCTGCAGCAACAAGACCGAGAGATCCGAGCGCAGGGATTTTGGTGGCTCGGTCTTGTGTCCGCCGCTGCCCCTTCCCGGCAAAATTGGCGGGAGGGCTGCGGTTTCAGGAGGTGGCGCGTATTTACCCGGCGCAATATCCACGACGACCATTGTCTGGCGGTGCAAAAAGGCCTTGGCGATACACTCACACCCAAAGACCATTTCAAGCGTCGCGCCGGGTTCGGACTGAGACAAAGACGTCAGCCGCCCCTCGGACAGACGGTTAAAGACAGAACGGGTTTCGAACTCTGCGCCTTCAAGAGCCAACGACAGGCGCGCACCGTTGGGCTGCGGCGTCAAATCCCAACCAGTGCCCGGGGGAACCTGAACCACAAGACGCGTGAATCCGTCATGTTCGCCGGACCGCACCCTGACGGATTGCGCCATAGTGCCCGATGCCAGAACAATCAGGACTAAGGTCAGGAGGAAGACGCGTGTCATGCGGCCGCCTGCTTCAGTTCTTTCAGTGCATCCTCAAGTTCCGAGAACCCAGGGCGATTGTGGGTAGGGGTGTTCTGGCGGCCTACCTCAATGCACATTGCAGCATTGTGGTTGTGGAGATTTGCGACCAGAACCTCTTTGATCAGTTGATAAAAATGGTTGTCCTCCTCTACTACGGCCTTGAGCTTTCCCGCGAAAGGTCCAACCAGGCCATAGGCCAGAAACACGCCGAGGAATGTACCGACCAAGGCACCGCCAATGAGTTTCCCCAAAACTTCCGGAGGCTGATCAATCGAACCCATCGTCTTGATGACCCCCAACACGGCCGCCACAATTCCAAGTGCCGGCAACCCGTCTGCTACAGTTTGCAACGCATGGCTGGAATGCATGGCGTGATGGAAATTCGCGTCCATCCGTTTTTCCAGAACCTCTTCGACCTGGTGAGGATCATCGTAATTCATCGAGGCCGAACGCAGGGTGTCGCAGATCAGGTCCACTGCCTCTTTGTCGGCCTGAATTTTGGGGTAAGCCGAAAACAGGCCCGAGGATTGAGGATCTTCGACATGCTGTTCCACCTCAACAGGGTTGGTGCGCGCTATACGGATCAGCGAAAACAGCAGGCACAGCAGATCCCGATAATCTTCAGGTTTCCATTTCGGGCCTTTGAACACTTTGCCCATGTCTTTGGCGGTGTGTTTAACAGCACTCATGTCATTGCTGATCAGGAAGGCGCCAATAGCCGCACCGCCGATCATCATCATCTCAAATGGTAGCGATTTCATAATGATCGCCATTTTGCCCCCAGCGGCGAGGTAACCGCCGAAGACCATGACGAAGATAAAGGCAATTCCAATGATTCCGATCATGGGAGATCTCCAGCGTTTCGAAGAATGGATTGGCGGAGCATCTGAGCTACTCCTCAGGTGCCAGGGCATTGCGCCCGGCCATCACAACGCTAATCGTATAGGCCGCTTCGGGGCTGAGCCCGGCCATCACGCCCGCGGCTGCATCGGGTGGCATACGTGACAAGAAACCGGCTGCGAACACGGGGTCCATCGTCTCGAACAAATCCGCAGCATCCTTGGGCTTCATATTCTGATAAACATCCGTGAGCCGGGTCAGGTCGGATTCTGCGGCTTTGTCGGCAATTGCCAGTGTTTCGCGCAGCGACTCTTCCGCTTCCAGCAACGCGGTCAGACGGGTTTCGATGGCGCGCTTTGCGATCTCCTGCGCCTTCTCCTGGTCCACTAGAGTTGCTTCGCGGCGGTTCAAGTCCTCCTCACGACGGAGTAGGGCAGTCAACAGCACCTGCAATTCTGCCGGTGTGGTCCCTTCCGCAGAGGGCTTTCGGGTCGGGGCTGCAATGGGCTCAGCGCTGCGGGCCAGTGCCGGACCTGCTTCCAATCCCAGACGAATGGCTGCCGATCCAATCATTAGCAGCGATATCACTGTCAGAACGCCGCCACGTGGCCGTTTTGGCCTTGTGCGTGAGGGGGCTTTGATCATTGTGCCGCTCCGCCTTGCACACGCGCGTGGCGGAAAAACATGATCCCTTCCGGTGCTTTGGCTTCCTCCGACGCAGAACCCTTGTCTGCACCATGCTCTGTGGCAATCTCGACCGTAGCGGGTTCCTCTCCATCTGGCTCTTCGACCTTTTCCTTCAGGTCCTCCACGGGCTCTTGCGATGTGCTCTTTTGTGCTTGCTCATCGGGGATGACGTCATGCATCGACGCCATCATCAGTTCCAGCTTCTGCGCAACCTTTTCCGCACGCTCGGTTAGGTCCAGCAGTGACTTCCCGGATTGATCGGACGCTGCGCGAGCGGATTCCAACGAACCTTTCAGTTCATCCGCCTGTGCAGAGAGGACCGAAACAGCCCCGCCTACGCCTTTTTCAAGGTCGGTAAACCGCTTCAAGCGCCTTGCCAGAACAAAACAATAGAGACCTGCGCCAAGTGCGCCGGCGACCAGCAGAATATCGGCTATCAGTTCCAACTTCGCCTCCTAGTTCAACACGAATTCCATAACCAAGACGTCACGTACGCGCCCCTCGCCGACCACAATTCCAATACGCCGCAGCAGGTGCCCCCGGATGCGGACCAGAGCCAGCGAATCCTCAAGATCGCTCAGTTCAACCGCGCGGAGGTAGCCGTTCAGAACATCCATGATTCTCGGCAGCAGCATCTCAACGTCCGCGACATAGTCAGCATTCACCTCAAGCTGGGCATGGAACTTCAGATGGCGAGAATCACCGGCATTGACCGAGATGATTACCGGCGGCAGGTCGACGAATCCGATATTGGGCAAGGCGTCTGCGGATATGCTCTGGTCCATTTCCGCAGCCTCTTTCGACATGGCTTTGCCTCCGATTGGCAATAGGCCAGAGCTGGTAACGAAAAACCCGATCGCCGCGCCTGCGATGGCCAGAATCATCGCAATGATCATGCCCTTTTTCCCTGATTTCTTAGGGGCTTCTGCCTCTTCGACTGTTGCGTCGGTCATGACGTCCTCATCCTTGCGTTCGACAAATGTCATAACCCCGCAGGGACTAACCGATTGTTAAGGGCAATCGTTCAAACAAGGGACGAGCCGCACAGAAAGTCGGCGAGTCGGAGGTGAGCGTGCAGCAGATCGGAACTGTCTGGGCAAGTTTGGACAGGCGCAAACAAGTCATAGTGGCTGGTGCCGTTGCGCTGGTGTTTCTGGGCGTTCTCGCCATGTCGCGGATCGCGACGGCGCCCTCGATGACGCTGCTTTATGCAGGGTTGGAAAGCGGTGCTGCCGGGGACATCGTGCGTTCGCTGGATCAGCGCGGCGTTCCCTACGAGATCAAAGGCGGGTCTATCTATGTACCCGGTGGGCAGCGGGACGAGCTGCGCATGACGTTGGCCAGTGAAGGGCTGCCGGCGAATGGCAACCGGGGATATGAGCTGCTGGATTCGCTAAGCGGTTTCGGAACCACCTCGCAGATGTTTGACGCAGCTTATTGGCGCGCAAAAGAAGGAGAGCTGGCACGTACAATTGTCGGCAGTCCCCATATCAGTCAGACGCGCGTACACATCGCTAACGGATCGTCGAATCCGTTCCAGCGCAGTGTGGCCCCGACGGCGTCTGTTTATCTGGTGCCTTCCGGGGCTCAGATTACTGGAGATCAGGCCAAGGCGATCCGGTTCCTGGTTGCCTCGGCGGTCAGTGGACTGGCCCCCGAAAATGTCACGGTCATCGATTCGAATGGTGCCGTTATCGGCGTGCAGGATACCGCGGTTGCTGCCGATACGTCGGATGACAAGGCGAAACAGTTGCGCGAACGCGTGCTACGTCTAGTCGAGGCGCGGGTCGGTGCGGGCAATGCGGTTGTTGAGGTCAGCGTGGATACCGTGACCGAGACTGAGTCTATCCGGGAGCGGCGCTTTGATCCCAAGGGGCGCGTTGCCATCAGTACGGATGTCGAGGAACGGTCGGACAGCGCGCGCAATCAGTCTGCAGATGTGACTGTTGCGTCCAACCTCCCAGATGGCGATGGCGCCGGAGGTGATGAATCCAACTCAACTGCCACTCAAACCCGTGAGCGGGTAAATTACGAAGTTTCCGAAACGGAGCTGGAGGTGCATCGCGCACCCGGAGCGATCAAACGCCTGACGGTGGCTGTTCTTGTAAACGGCACGCGTACGGTTGGTGTCGACGGGGCGGAAATCTTTGAACCGATACCTCAGCCCGAGCTTGACGCACTGGAGGAGCTCGTGGCGTCGGCCGTTGGCTATGATGCTGAGCGTGGAGATGTGATTACGCTGAAGTCTCTGGACCTGCCTCTGGTTGAGCCGAAAGGCACATTGGTAGCTGCGTCGCTGTGGCAAAAGATCCATTTCGACGCCATGGCACTGATCCAGATGACAGTATTGGCTCTTGTTTCCCTTGTTTTGGGTCTGTTTGTGATCCGACCTATCTTGACGAATTCGGCAACGATGCCCGCATTGTTGCCTGCGGGCGCTCAACCTCAGGCGGACGCTTCGTCCGTTTTGGTGGGGGAAATCGCCACAGATGACCCGCAGGAATTCACGCCCCTACCCAACCAAAGCCAGCAGAACGTCCCTGCAGTGACGGCTCGTCAAAGCGAAGATGCAGTCGATCGCCTGCGCGCCATGATCGGCGACAAACAGGAGGAAACCGTCGAAATCCTGCGCAGTTGGCTTGAAGAAAGCGAGGAGAAAGTGTGATGTCCATTGCTCACCTGCTCGAGGATTTCACGGTACAGGTTGGCGCCGTAGCGATACATCTGTTGGATGATGACGCGCTCGAGGAACAGCGCCTTGCTGCATTCGAGGCCGGTTACGGTGCCGGCTGGGAAGATGCCGTTCAGGCGCAGGAACAAGCGCGTGGACAAATAAGCGCCGAACTGTCCAGCACGCTGTCAGACCTGTCCTTTACCTATCATGAGGCGCTAACCCGCATGACGCTCTCGTTGGAGTCGATGTTTCAGAGCCTCGTTCAGACCGTCCTGCCTGAGATTTTGGACCAGAGCTTTGGACCACGTTTGGTCGCTCAGCTGTGCGAGATGGCAAAAGACCAGATCGGGCAGCCGATGCTCTTACTGGTGCCCACAGGAACCGCAGAACAGGTTGAACCACTGATACCGCATGACTTTTCAGCGCAAGCTCGGGTTGTTGAAGATCCTGCACTGCAGCCTGGTCAGGCCAGGTTGCAGGTCGGCACCGCCAGGTCTGAGGTGGATTGCGAGGCGTTGCTGACCGCTATTTCCGGCGCATTCGACGCCCATGTTTTTGAAGCAAAAGAGGCTTTGTCAAATGAGTGATCCCCAAGCTCCCAAGTCTGAGAAATCCAACCCGTTCGAGACTGTTCCGATTGAGGTGACCGTCTCGGTTGGCCGCGCTCGTCCGTTGATCCGCGATTTGCTGAACATGGGTGAAAACGCCGTTCTGACGCTCGATAAGCGGATCGAGGACCCGGTGGATCTGTATGTCGGCGATCAACTTGTCGCTCGCGGCCTACTGGAAGAACTGGAAGGAGACCAGGCAGGGCAACTTGCAGTGCGCTTGACCGAGATTTCGGATTTGCAGAATGGTATCGGATGATGCGCCATCTGTCCTGGTTGGCAGTGGCGCTGCTCTTGCTGCCTTCGATGGCAGCCGCGCAGGAGTTGTCGCTATCTCTGGGTGAAGGGGGGTCGATTTCCTCCCGGGCTATTCAGCTGATCTTGCTGATTACTGTGCTGAGCCTGGCACCGGGGATCGCGATCATGATCACCTGTTTTCCATTCCTTATTACGGTGCTGGCGATCTTACGGCAGGGTATCGGGTTGCAGCAGTCACCGCCCAACATGCTGATCGTCAGCCTCGCTCTGTTTCTGACGTATTTCATCATGGAGCCCGTGTTTTCAGAGGCCTGGGTCACTGGCATCAAACCCTTGGTCGACGAAACCCTGGATGTTGAGCCTGCACTTGAAAGGGCCCTGATCCCATTTCGCGAATTCATGGCAGCTCGTCTGGATACAGAGACGTTTCAGGCCATGGCGTCACTGCGCCCGGATGGCGAGGCGATGCGATTGTCGCCTCAGGCACCTTTGTCCGTACTGATGCCTTCATTCATGCTGTCCGAAATTGCGCGGGCTTTTCAGATCGGGTTCTTGATCTTCCTGCCTTTTCTGATCATCGACCTGGTTGTGGCGGCCGTCCTGATGTCGATGGGCATGATGATGGTGCCGCCAGCAACGGTATCGTTGCCGTTCAAGCTCGCTTTTTTCGTGATTGCCGATGGTTGGGCACTGATAGCTGGGGCACTGGTTCGCAGTTACGCGCCGTAACGCCTATTGCCGGGTGATCAATAACCGCGCACGCAGGCCTTGTTCCCCGGCTTCGAATTGCAGCGTACCACCGTGCTGCTCGGCAACGGTTGTGGCGATCGTCAGGCCCAACCCGAACCCGTCAGACGACCCGATATTCGAGCCGCGCCGAAATGGCGTCAGCAACGCTTCGATATCCTCGACAGACAGATCGGTACCCTTGTCCTCGACGATGATGGTGGCGGTTTGCGCGTCGGTTTCCAGCGCGACCTCGGCATGGCGTCCATATTTCAGGGCGTTGTCGATCAGGTTCGTCAATGCGCGTTTCAATGTGATCGGGCGCGCCGTGACCAGAATGCGCCGGGTTTCGGTCAGGGATCCCCGGCCCCTGCGGGACATGAAGACAGACGGAGCGCCTTCGACTGTAACCGGAGCCACTTCTTTCAGGGTCACGGGCTGTCCCATGTCTTGGTAATCGGCGACCATCGACTCGACGAGAGAGGTAAGTGAAATCTGACGCGGTTCCTCGATGCTCAGCTCGGAGCGCGTATAAGTTAGAACGCTTTCTATCATGCCGGTCATCTGGTCCACGTCGGCTTCGAGCTTTTCGCGCAAATCGGCGTCGGGGATCAGTGCGGCGCGCAGGCGGACGCGAGTCGCGGGCGTGCCCAGGTCATGGCTGACGCCTGACAAAACGATGGCACGTTTTTCCAGCTGTGAGCGCTCGTCATCCAGATGATCGTTTACGGCAGAAACCATCTCGCGCAGCTCTTCCGGCCCGTCTGCGTCATAGCTGTCGGGCCCACCGCGCCGCCTGCGGTCACGCAGCGCCTGTGAGAAGCGGCTGAACGTGTCGGAGACATTTCCGACTGATGTCAGAATGACGGCCAAAGTTACGACGGCAGCGAGAATGGCAGGTAAGCGAAGGTCCGCAGGAGCCGCCTTGCATCCCCAGATACCGGTCCCGTCCACCTGTTGCCAAGGGCCGCGTCCGAATTGCGCTATCAGGATCGGTTCACTGCAATAAGTGGCAAGAAGGCGTGTCAGATTGCCCAGTTTCTCTGGTCCGGTCTGGTCGCTTTCTGAAACGATGCCCGAAATCGGATAAACCAGCCGGTCCGACATCACCGCAAGCGTCAGTTCGCGCCCGCTTATCGGCGAGGAGCTATCCGTCAGAATAGACAGGTTAGTGACAAAACGGCGGCCAGAGAACCCGGGCATTTGTTCGAACATGCCAGCTTCGGCGAGGGCGGCAGCCTCTGGGGGCAAAGGTGTTATGGAAATGGCGGTCGTCGGCGCGATGCCCGTGCGCAACTCTTCATAGACCGAAAACCCCGCCACGAAGGATCGCGTCAGGTACCTGTCCCAGGCTTGCGAGGAAGCAAACCACAGCCCAGCCGCCAGCAACCCCGAGGCAAATCCCCCTAAAGACCAGATCCAGCCCAGACTGCGCAGGCGCAGGGTCATGCGTCCTCTTCCACCGTGACCTCAGCAGCAAAGACATATCCCACACCGCGTTCGGTCCGCAGCATTTGCGGGTCCTTCGGGTTGGTCTCGATCTTGGATCTCAGGCGCCCCACCAGCATGTCGATGGCGCGTCCCTGCGCCTCGGGCTTGTCGGTTTCACCGGTGACATCAAGGGCAGCGGCGATTTCGTCCCGGGTCAGCGGAATGTGCGGATTGGCCAACAAAACCTTAAGCAATGCGGTCTCGCGCTGCGACAGGGACACCAGGTACCCTTCAGGCGAGTGTACTTCGTCCCGTTTGCCGTCGTAGGTCCAGCCGCCAAAGTGAAACGTACGTGTGCGGCGGCGGTAGGCCAGAGACGAAGTTCGCCGCGCCCGCTGCATCACAGCCCGGACGCGAGCCAGCAGCAGTTGAGGGTTGAACGGTTTGGCGATGTAATCGTCAGCTCCGACCTCATATCCCGCCATGCGTTGATGATCCGCCGAAAGAGCCGAGACAAGAATGATCGGCACATCCTGTTCGCGTCGCAGACGAGCGCAGATTTCCACGCCATTCTCGTCTCCCAGCATCACGTCCAACAGGATCAGGTCGATCCGCCCCGAGGTCAGGTGCGATCGTACATCCTTTTCCGAACTGGCGGGCAGGGCGATAAATCCGTTCTGCTGAAAGAACTGGGTCATCATTGATCGCATCTCCGGATCGTCATCCACCACCAAGAGTCGCGGAATGCTCACGTTGTCTGTCCTCCCAATCTGTCCTCCGGTGTTGCCGCCAATTGTAACGATCTGCAACAGATTCAAGGTCAACGTAACATGCTGTAACAAAAGCGGTGGAAAATTCCCATCCGTCAGGGCTTTGGCCCGGATTATCCGTTGCCAGACGTCTTTCTGGTCGCAGTATTACGCACATGGCTGCCGTCTCGGCGGCAAGGGATTCTCAGGGAGGAGACAAAAATGAAGCGTTTTGCATTTGCCACCGTTTCGACTTTGGCCGTTGCGGCTGGGTCGTCCGTTGTGGCCGAACCGCAGGCTGAAGTCCTGCATTGGTGGACTTCGGGTGGGGAGGCCAAATCGGTTGCCGTATTGCAGGAAGAGTTCGCCTCGAACGGCGGCACCTGGACTGACATGCCGGTTGCTGGCGGTGGCGGAGATGCGGCGATGACCGCGTTGCGCGCCCGTGTTCTGGCTGGCAACGCGCCGACGGCTGTTCAGCTGAAAGGCCCCGCCATTCAGGAATGGTACGAAGAAGGCGTTCTGGCCGACATTTCCAGCGTAGCCGAAGCTGAAGGCTGGGCTGATGTTCTTCCTGCATCGATCGCGGGACATATGCAGTGTGAAGGCACATGGTGCGCGGCGCCGGTAAACGTGCACCGTATCGACTGGATCTGGGCGAACGCCGACATCTTGGCCGCCAATGACATCGAAATGCCCACAACCTGGGATGAGTTCAACGCCGCTGCCGAAAAACTGCAGGCTGCTGGTGTGATCCCGCTGGCCCACGGCGGTCAGGCATGGCAGGACGCCACCGTTTTTGAGGCGGTCGCGCTGGGTCTCGGTGGTCCCGAGTTCTATCAGAAAGCATTTGTGGACCTGGATCCCGAAACGCTGACTTCGGACACCATGGTACAGGTCTTTGATCAGATGCGTACAATGCGCGGTTACGTGGACGAGAACTTCTCGGGTCGCGACTGGAACCTTGCCACCGCTATGGTGATGAATGGCGAAGCGGCGTTCCAGATCATGGGTGACTGGGCCAAGGGCGAATTCCTGGCCGCTGGCAAAACCCCCGGCGAAGATTTCCTGTGCGCCTCGACCCCCGGCGACGGATATCTGTACAACGTCGACAGCTTTGCCATGTTCGAAGTGGAAGGTGACGACAACCGCGCCGGTCAGGAACTTCTGGCCAAGCTGATCGTTGCGCCGAACTTCCAGGAAGTGTTCAACCTCAACAAGGGTTCGATCCCGGCACGGACCGATGTTGCACTGGATGCGTTCGACATCTGCGCCAAGATCTCGGCCGAAGACATGGGTTCGACCTCGGCGGGTGGCTCGCTGCTGCCGTCCTATGCCCATGGCATGGCGCTGCGCGGTTCGCAGGCCGGTGCGATCACGGATGTTGTGACCGCGCATTTCAACTCGGATATGTCCTCGGCTGACGCAGTTCAGCAACTGGCGGACGCAGTGGCAAACAGCTACTGATCCAATACGCTCTGCCCCCTATACTGAGGGGCAGAGCACCTTTCCCCGGAGGCTAAAATGTCCGAATGGCTGGAAAACCACCTGCCCAAGGTGGTGCTGGCACCGTCGTTCATCGCCGTATTGATCTTTGTCTACGGATTTATCGGATGGACCGCATGGGTGTCGCTGACCCGATCGAAACTACTGCCGAAATACGAGATCAAGGGCTTCATTCAGTACGAACGCCTGTTTGACTCGCCCCGTTGGGATACGGCGATCAACAACCTGTACATCTTTGGTGCGCTTTTCATCGTGATCGCGATGATACTGGGCCTGTTGCTGGCCATCCTGCTGGATCAGAAAATCCGCGTCGAAGGCGCGATCCGCACGATCTACCTGTACCCGATGGCGCTGTCGATGATCGTCACCGGTACTGCGTGGAAGTGGATCCTGAACCCGGGTCTGGGGATCGAGGCCATGGTGCAGGGCTGGGGCTTCCCCAACTTCGAATTCGACTGGCTGGTGAACCCCGATTACGCGATCTACACCATTGTGATTGCTGCGATCTGGCAGAGCTCGGGCTTTGTCATGGCGCTGTTTCTGGCCGGTCTGCGGTCGGTGGATGGAGAGATCATCAAAGCCGCGCAGGTCGATGGTATTCCCACATGGCGTATCTATACCGCGATCATCATTCCTTCGATGGCCCCGATCTTTCTGTCAGCCTTCATCGTTTTGGCCCACCTTGCGATCAAGAGCTTTGACCTTGTCATCGCCCTGACGGGTGGCGGTCCGGGTTACGCGACCGACCTGCCGGCAACCTACATGTACGCAATGGCCTTTTCGCGCGGCGATATCGGTCAGGCGGCGTCCTCCGCGATGATCATGATGCTGGTCGTCTTTGCCATCGTGGTTCCTTACCTTTACTCAGAGCTGAGGGCGAAAAATGACTGATCTGTCGATGCCCCAAACCGAAACCCGCACCCAAAGCGCCACTGGCAAGATTGCCCTGCGTTGGCTGCTATATGTCCTGCTGGGCCTGTTCGCGTTGTATTACCTGATGCCGCTGTTCGTGATGTTGACCACATCACTGAAAAGCCTTGAGGAAATCCGCACCGGCAGCCTGATCTCACTGCCCCGCGAGGTCAGCTTTGACGCCTGGAAAACCGCATGGTCCGGCGCCTGTACCGGTATCCAATGTGAAGGCCTGCGGCCTTACTTCTGGAACTCGGTCCTGATCGCGGTCCCTGCAGTTGCCATCTCGACCCTGCTAGGTGCGCTGAACGGCTACGTCGTGGCGCAGTGGCGGTTCAAAGGCGCCAACATCATCTTCTCGCTGATGCTGTTTGGTTGCTTTATCCCGTTTCAGGTTGTTCTGCTGCCCATGGCGCGTCTGCTGGGCATGATGGGGATTGCCGGAACCATTCCGGGCCTGATCTTTGTCCACGTCATCTACGGGCTGGGCTTCACCACGCTGTTTTTCCGCAACTACTATGTCACCATTCCGTCCGAGCTGACCAAGGCAGCCCGCGTAGATGGGGCCGGGTTCCTGCGGATTTTCTGGTCGATCTTCCTGCCACTGTCGCTGCCAATCATCGTGGTGACCGTGATCTGGCAGTTCACGCAGATCTGGAACGACTTCCTGTTCGGCGTGTCGTTCAGCCAGGCGGGAACGCAGCCCGTGACCGTGGCGCTCAACAACATCGTAAACTCCACCACCGGCGTCAAAGAGTACAATGTCGACATGGCCGCCGCGATTATCGCGGGGCTGCCGACGCTGCTCGTCTATGTCGTTGCCGGTAAGTATTTCATCCGCGGCCTGACCGCCGGTTCTGTGAAGGGATAGACTCATGGCTCCCATTCTCGACATCAACAATCTCTATAAGAATTACGGCGCGACCGAGATTCTGAAGGACATCAATATCTCGATCGAGCCGGGCGATTTCCTGGTGCTGGTCGGACCATCGGGCTGCGGCAAGTCCACTCTGCTGAACTGTATTGCAGGGCTGGAGCCGATCACCGGCGGCACGCTGGCCATCGGTGGTAAGGACATGACCCATGTCAGTCCCAAGGACCGCGACATCGCGATGGTGTTCCAATCTTACGCGCTGTATCCAACCATGTCGGTGGCCAAGAACATCACCTTTGGCATGAAGGTGCGCGGCGTCGATCAGCCCACGCAGGACGCCAAGCTAAAAGATGTGGCCTCGTTACTTCAGATCGAACCGCTGCTGAATCGCCGCCCCAGCCAGTTGTCGGGCGGTCAACGTCAGCGAGTGGCGATGGGTCGGGCGCTGGTGCGTGATCCCAAGCTGTTCCTGTTTGACGAGCCGCTGTCGAACCTCGACGCGAAACTGCGGGTCGAAATGCGGACCGAGATCAAGAAACTGCACCAGACGCTGGATGCCTCGATTGTCTATGTAACGCACGACCAGATCGAGGCGATGACGCTGGCCACCAAGATTGTGGTTCTGAAAGGCGGCATCGTGCAGCAGATCGGCAGCCCCGCGGAGATTTACAACAACCCCGCCAATCTGTTTGTGGCCGACTTCATGGGTTCACCCGCCATGAACCTAATCCCGGCGCAGGCGACGAATAGCGGATCGGGCACGCAGATATCGATCGCGCGTGATGCGGGCGAAACTCTGGTGCTGAACGATGCCCGCGACCTGTCCCTGCCAAATGACGTGATCCTGGGTCTGCGCCCAGAAGACATTGCCGAAGCCGGATTCCGTGCTGGTGCCGGCGTGCAAGAGGCCGCTTGTATGGTTGACATGGTCGAACCGGCCGGAGCGGACACCTACGTCGTCTCAGAACTGGGCGGCAAACAGGTCACGGCCCGGCTGCATGCAGAAACCAGTGCACAGGCGGGTCAGATGTTGAACCTCGCCTTCGACATGAGCAAAGTCTCGTACTTTGCCAAGGAAACCGGTGAACGGCTGAATTAAAAACAAACGCCGCGCGAAATGATCGCGCGGCGGCCTTTTGGAAAGCTATGGCAGGCTTAGCCGACCTTTTTCAGATCCTTGATCAGTTGATCCAGATTGCCTTTGCGTGCATCCAGCATCGCGCCAATTTCTGTGCGTTCGGTCAGCAGCAGGTTCACGCCTTCAATGAACATATTGTAGAACTTGCCGCTGCCGGATTTGTCCGACACCAGAAAAGTCACTTCGAACGGGGATGAGCCGCGCAGTTTGACCGAGGTTCTGACCTCGTAACCGGTTTTGATTTTTCGTGCGTTGCGAACCGTCACTTCACCGCCGATGAACTCACGGAAACGGCGACCGTATTTGCGGGAAATATAGCCCTGAAACGCCTTGGTGAATTGACGCAGCTGGGCCGGGCTGGCCGTGCGCGCATCAGCACCTAGCGCATAACGGGCCATGATCGGCACATCGCCATATTGCACAAAAATCTTCTGAAAGTCGCGCAGCATGGCATTTTCGGATTTACCGGACTCGATGACACGGGTGATGTCGGCCACCACGCTATCGACCAGTTGCTTGGCTCCGGCTTCGGTAAGTGCAAAAGCGGGCAGCGGCAAAGCTGCGACCGTCAGCCCGGTCAGGGCAGTTGCGACAAAGCGGCGGCGGTTCAACAGGTTATTCGGCATAGGGGTCCTCGTAGGGGTCGAGATAGGGGTCCCTGACTGGGTCGGTCCCGGTTGTGGCATAAGGGTCGTCATAGAGTCCCAGATAGGCCTCTTCGTCGTCCCTTGCCAGTTCAAAGCGTCGATTTTGCAGGTAGATCGTGCGCGCCTGGGCGTAACTGTCCGCACTTTCATACAGTATCGAGTCGACAGTATCCGAGAACCGCCCGCGGTCACCCATGCGGCGCACGATCTCGGCATAAACACCCAGGTTGTCTGCCGGGCGCGTTGGGCTGAAATTGATCGGATTCGAGAATAGATTGACCACAACCCCGACCGCATCGCGCGTAGTCGACGGGCCATAGAACGGTAGCTCGACATACGCACCCTCGCTAAAACCCCAGACATGCAGGGTCTCGCCGAAGTCCGTGTCGACAGGCGGCAGGTTCAGTTCATCTGCAGGGGATGATAATCCGACACCGCCAACAGTCATGTTGATCAAGAACCGAACTAACGCATTGCCCATTTGTTTCGGGTTGCCCTGCAACAGGTAATCCACTGCCTGACCGGGCAGCGAGATGTTTTCCGCAAACGTGTTAAAGCTTGTGACCATCGGGTCGGGCACAATCTTTACATATCCTTTTGACGCCGGGCGAAACAGAAACCGGTCTAGGCCCAAATTAAATTTGTGAATACCCCGGTTTGCATTTTCGTAGGGATCGAATATCTCGCCACGCGCCGCTTGCTCGGCCGGTTGCGATGCGCATGCGCTCAGCATGGCGATGACGGACAGAATAAAAAAGTGCTTCAAACGGACTCTGCTCGACACGGTCTTTGTTACTCCAGATCGCCGGTTCGGAATCACCAGGCTTTCAATCACTAGTGCTATGGCTGGTCTTCGGGGCCTCAAGTTGCTGACACATAAAAGTTTCAAGCTCGAATGGAAACACCTAGCCTTTAACCCGGCCAATACATTTCGGTAAAGTGACAGAAAGAACGATCATCGGAATAAGAGAAGTTACGCTCAGACCGTGGCAGTCGGCAAAATTTCAGGTTTCTGGCTTTCCCAGTCGCCTCATCCCGGTTAGCGTCCGCGCGAGTCGAATTTTAGGTGAGGAAAAACTCATGAGCATCGCGGCCAAATTGGACAGCCTGGGCGTAAATCTGCCGGACGGGCCAGCACCTGCAGCGAACTATGTACCCTTCGTGCGCGTGGGCAACATCGTTTATGTCTCGGGTCAGATTTCCAAGGACGACAATCTGATCACCGGCAGGTTGGGTGATGACATGGATGTTGAGGCAGGCGCAGCGGCGGCGAAAGTCTGTGCCATAAACCTGCTGGCCCAGGTCAAGGCGGCCTGTGGCGGCGACATTGAAAAACTGGTGCGTGTGATCAAATTGACCGGGTTTGTGAACTCGACCCCCGATTTTACGGCGCAGCCGCAGGTGATCAACGGCGCCTCTGATTTTCTGGTCGAAGCGCTGGGCGAGGCCGGGCATCACTCGCGCTCGGCCGTCAGTGCCGCATCCCTGCCGCTGGGTGTGGCGGTCGAAATCGAGGGGATTTTCGAAGTTCAATGACGCCATCACTTCCAGCAGAATTTCTGCGCCACCCGATCGCGCATCGGGCATTGCACGACGTTTCTGACAACCGCCCGGAAAACAGCCGGGCGGCCATTCGCGCCGCGGTCGACGCAGGCTACGGAATCGAGATCGACCTGCAACTGACCGCTGATGGTCAGGCAATGGTGTTTCATGACTACGACCTGACACGCCTGACAGGGCAGTCGGGTCCGATCCAGCAGATCACGGCAACGCAGGCGCATTCGCATTCGCTATTGCATTCGGATGGCGAAGGTATTCCGACTTTGGATGAGGTGCTGGAACTGGTTGCCGGCCGTGTTCCCCTGTTGATCGAATTCAAAGATCAGGATGGCGCGATGGGCACGAATATCGGTGCGCTCGAGGCCGATGCGGTTCGCGCATTGCAGGGCTATGACGGACCTGTGGCGTTGATGTCCTTCAATCCCAATTCCGTCGCGGAACTGGCGCGTCTGGCACCGCAATTGCCGCGCGGTATTGTAACGTGTGCTTACCAGCCCAAGGTTGAGCGTCTGCCTTCGCACGTGTGCGACCACTTGCGTGACATTCCGGATTTCACTCGTGTCGGTGCAAGTTTCATCAGCCACGAGGCCGCAGACCTTTCCCGTCCTCGCGTGGCGGAGCTGAAATCGCAGGGCGTCCCGATCCTGTGCTGGACTGTTCGCTCGCCGGAACAAGAGGCCGAAGCGCGCAAGGTTGCCGACAATGTGACCTTCGAAGGGTATTTGGCGGCACATCCTGCTTGAACCCACCCCGCGCTGTCACAAATAATGATCAGGCGCGGAGGGGACATGGATCAGGCACAAATCGAAGTACGGGTTCTGGGCTCGCTTTCGCAGATTTCTGCGACCGAGTGGGACAATTGCGCCTGCCCCGAAGCCGCGGATGGCGGACGCCCGTTTGATCCCTTTACCACCCATCGATTTCTGTCCGCGCTTGAGGAGAGCGGTTCGGTAGGGCGCGGCACCGGCTGGCAGCCACAGTACCTGACTGCCTATATGGACGGGATGCTGATCGGTGCGGCGCCGATGTACGTCAAATCCCACAGCCAAGGCGAATACATCTTCGATCACAGCTGGGCCCATGCCTATGAAAGCGCTGGCGGGCGGTATTACCCGAAACTGCAGATCGCGGTTCCGTTTACCCCGGCCACGGGGCGGCGGTTTCTTGTCCGACCCGGGTATGACGCTGTAGGCATGTCCGCACTGGTGCAGGGTGCTGTTCAACTGGCTGCCGAAAACCAGGTGTCGTCCCTGCACACCACGTTTTGCACCGAGGCCGAGGCGCTGGCGGGTGGGCAGATGGGCCTGATGACCCGAACCTCGCAGCAATTTCACTGGTTGAATGACAGCTATTCGGATTTTGATGGATTTCTGTCCGCCCTGTCTTCGCGCAAACGCAAGAATATCCGAAAGGAGCGAGCGCTGGCCTGTGGGTTTGGCGGGGACATTCGTACTCTGAGCGGTGCTGATCTTCGGCCCGAGCATTGGGATGCCTTCTGGCGCTTTTATCAGGATACCGGATCCCGCAAATGGGGCGCACCGTACCTGACCCGGCAATTCTTTGATATCGTGCAGGAAACCATGGCCGATGACATGGCCTTGGTTCTGGCCGAGCGAAACGGATACCCTATCGCGGGCGCGTTGAACTTCATCGGGCGCGAAGTGCTCTATGGCCGATACTGGGGCTGTGTCGAGCATCACGCCTGCCTGCATTTCGAACTGTGCTATTATAGGGCGATCGACTTTGCCATTGCCCACGGTCTTACCCGTGTCGAAGCCGGTGCGCAGGGCGAACACAAGCTGTCGCGTGGTTACCTTCCTACGCAAACGCACAGCCTGCACTGGATCGGCGATCCGGGCTTTGCGGACGCCGTTGCGAAATATCTGGACACCGAGGCCCATGCAGTGGGAGAAGAGATCGAGATTCTAACGGATTACGGTCCGTTCAGGAAATCGAACCCGGAGGAACAGCAATGACCGAACTATTGTCGACCGAGACCCGCGGCCCGCTGCTGGACCCGCTGTTCAGAAATGGCTGGACCATGGTCGAAGACCGTGACGCGATTACCAAGACCTTCATTTTCGAAGACTTTGTCCACGCATTCGGCTGGATGACCCAGGTGGCGATCTTTGCCGAGAAATGGAACCATCACCCCGAATGGTCCAATGTCTATCGAACGGTCGAGGTGGTGCTTTCTACCCACGATGTAGGCGGTTTGTCGTCTCTGGATGCCAAGTTGGCGCGTAAGATGGACAGCCTGTTATCGATCACCGCCTGATCCCATGCCGCCCGCCAGCATCGCGGCTACACCCATTTGTTCGAACTCGGCCGGGGTTACGGTGCCATCGCTGACGTCGATGTTGCCGGGAATGCCGGTCGTACGGTTGCCGACGGACCGGACACTGCGCGCGGCGGGATTGATGTCCAGACAACGCGTATTGTAACACGTCAATCCACTGGTATTGATCTGGATGCCTACCTGCCCGTCCGGCCCCGTAACCACAGTTGCCTGCGGTGCGTCGCAGGCCGCCAACAAGGCAACTGCGCCCAATCCGATCCATTTGTTCATTTCATGCTCCTGCCGCTAGTCCAAACGGCCATTGCCATCCTGATCGGCCGCGTTGAAGTCATCGTTCATCTGCGCGTCATACTCAGCCCTGGAAATAAGGCTGTCGCCGTCGCGGTCAACAGACTGAAACTGTTTGATATCCAGAAAGGGCTTAGCTTCGCTCTGACCCAGAGTGCCGTTCTTGTCATCGTCCATTTCCTGAAACGCGTAGTCCGAGAACGCGTTGAACTCTTCCTTGGACAGAAACCCGTCATTGTTGGTGTCGATCGCTTTCAACTCGGCTTCGTGCAGTTCCGCGACGCTCTCAGCCATGGCTGCGCCGGTCATCATCAGGGTCAGGATCACTGGAGTTACGGTTTTCATCTCAATTCTCCTCAGCACGCGTATCTCTGACCTTCGAAACCACCGGCGGCCGCGCCGGCAGCCGTCAGGATGGTTTTACCCGACCCGCCGCCGAATTGGTTGCCGATGGCACCACCGATCAAAGCACCGCCCAGAGTTCCGCTGAGACATGCAATCTCGTGCTGACGCGCAGCCTGTTGTTGCGGTGTCGGGGCCGGTCCGCAGGCTGCCAATGCGCCCGTGCAACCGAGGATAAACGTAATCGCCTTAAGCCTCATCAACGAACTCCTTGATTGAATGCGCCAAGTATTCGCGCATCGGGGCGTTGTATCAAGTTAAATAGGAATCATGCCGTCCGGTCAGCGCCAGGAGCCACCGAGCTCAGATCCTCTCCAGCAACCCTTCACCAGACGAAACCTCGCATGCCCCCAGGTCATCTTCAAGATTCAAGGCCACGACCTTACCGTCCTCGACCAACATCGCATAGCGCTTGGAACGAGAGAACAGGCCGACTTGCGGCGCATCAAATTCCATGCCGACCGCCCTGGTGAATTCGGATGCCGCATCGGCCATCATGGTCAGGCCTCCTTTGGTTGCTCCGGTGGCTTCGCCCCAGGCTTTCATGACAAAGGGATCATTGACCGAGACACAGATGATTTCATCCACGCCCTTTGCATCGAACTGATCCTTCGTGCGGATAAAACTGGGAACGTGTTTCGAATGACACGTGCCTGTAAACGCACCCGGCAAGGCAAAGATCACCACTTTGCGTCCTTTGGTCTTTTCCGAAACCCGAACCTCTTCCGGGCCGTCGTTTCCATTCTGGATCAATGTCGCATCGGGCAGAGTATCGCCGGCTGAAATCATTTAGAAGCTCCTGTCATTTGGATTTGCAGAGTCGGTCCCCGCCGCAATATAGGTGGGCAAGGGAACGAGACCACATAAAGAAGACAGGGCGGGAGGAATATGAGCCATATAGTAGTGATAGGTGCCGGACAGGCGGGGGCATCGCTTGTCGCCAGGTTGCGCAAGGACGGGTTCGAAGGTGACATCACCCTGATCGGGGCCGAACCGCATCTGCCCTACCAGCGCCCGCCGCTTTCCAAGGCTTATCTGCTGGGCGAGATGGAGCTGGAGCGCCTGTTTCTAAGGCCCGAAAGCTTTTATGCTGAAAACAACATTACCCTGAAACTGGGCCAGCCGGTGACTGGGATCGACGCGCAGGCCAAGACAGTGACGCTGGGTGATGAGGTGATTTCCTATGACGAACTGGCCCTGACGACCGGATCGGACCCGCGCCGCTTGCCCGCCGCCATCGGTGGCGATCTGGAGGGCGTCCACGTGGTGCGTGATCTGGCGCATGTCGACGATATGGGCCCCTATGTGACCGAAGGTGCACGTGCGCTGATTGTCGGCGGTGGCTATATCGGGCTCGAGGCCGCAGCGGTCTGCGCCAAGCGCGGGGTCCGGGTGACTCTGGTCGAGATGGCTGACCGCATCCTGCAGCGGGTCGCTGCACCTGAAACCAGCGACTATTTCCGCACCCTTCACAGCGAATACGGTGCCGACATTCGCGAAGGGGTCGGACTCGACCGCCTGCTGGGCGAAAACGGCAAAGTCACCGGGGCAGCGCTGACAGACGGCACCGAGCTGGACGTCGATTTCGTTGTCGTCGGTGTGGGCATCGCGCCCTCGACCCAACTGGCCGAAATGGCAGGGCTCGAGCTGGACAACGGCATCAAGACCGATGCCCATGGCCGCACCTCCGACCCGTCGATCTGGGCGGCGGGCGATTGCGCGTCCTTCCCACATCAAGGTGACCGCATTCGCCTGGAAAGCGTACCAAACGCGATCGATCAAGCCGAAGTCGTGGCGCAGAACATGCTGGGTGCGGCCAAAGACTATGTGGCTACACCGTGGTTCTGGTCGGACCAGTATGACATCAAATTGCAGATTGCGGGTCTGAACACGGGCTATGACCGTGTCGTCACTCGCAAGGGCGAGGGGCAGACCGTGTCTTTCTGGTATTACAAGGGTGATCAACTGATCGCGGTGGATGCAATGAACGACCCGCGCGCCTACATGGTCGGCAAACGCCTGATTGATTCCGGTAAGACCGCCGATCCGGCAATCGTGGCTGACCCGGATGCGGACCTGAAGCCGCTGCTCAAGGCGTGAGGATCATTGCCGGGGATTTCCGGGGCCGTGCCTTGGCCTCGGTCGGCAAAGGCGACGCGGGTGCGCATCTGCGCCCTACCACCGACCGGGTTCGCGAAAGCCTGTTCAATGTGCTGACCCACCAGATCGATTTCGAAGGCCTGCGTGTGCTCGATCTGTTTGCCGGTACTGGCGCGCTGGGCCTGGAGGCGTTGTCGCGCGGTGCGGACCACGTGACATTCGTAGACGACGGACGTGTGGCGCAGGGTCTGATCCGCAAGAATATCGACCTCACCCACAGCGCCGATCGAACAGATCTGATCCGGCGGGATGCAACGCGTCTGGCTGATAATCCCGGTGCGCCATATGACCTGATTTTTCTTGATCCACCTTATGGCAAATCCTTGGGCCAGAAGGCGATTGCCGCTGCGATTGCCGGAGGTTGGCTTAGTGATGACGCCCTGTTGGTCTGGGAAGAAAACGCCCCGATGGCTGCCCCCACCGGGTTCGACCTGCAGGACGCGCGGAAATACGGTGATACGCATATCTCTTTGATGTGGAGGACTGTTTCAGGTTGAAACAAGTCGGGCGGGTTGGTGCCGATTGCCGATTTGCATGTGACCGATCCCTCGGCTACGTCAAACCCTGAAGCAGGCGGAGGTCCACATGCATGATCTGGTCATATTTGATTGCGACGGCGTCCTGGTGGATAGCGAGCCCTTGTCCAATCAGGTATTGGTCGAGAACCTGGCGCGATATGGGTTGAACCTGACCTTCGAGGACAGCGTTGGTTTTTTCCTCGGTGGCACCATGACCGGAGTTCGCGACAAGGCGCGGGCGCTGGGCGCAGAGTTGCCTGATGACTGGGTTGATCAGGTATACGCGGAAACCTATGACCGCCTGCGGGCCGGTGTGTCTTTGGTGTCGGGCATTCCCGATTTGATAGAAACGTTGGATCAGCAGGGCATTCCGTTCTGCGTCGCGTCGAACGGAAGCCCGGACAAGATGAAAATCACACTGGGCCAGAACGGCCTGTGGGACCGGTTCAGCGACGTCATGTATTCGGCGCATGAGCTTGGAACTGCAAAGCCGGACCCGACGATGTTTGAGAAGGCGGCAGAAAGGTTCGGCGCCTCTTCCGCGGTCGTCATCGAAGACAGTCAGAACGGAGTTACCGCCGCAATCCGCGCCAATATGCGCTGTCTGGCCTATGCTCCGCACGGAGATGGCACAAAGCTGGCGGACCTCGGGGCCGAGCTGTTTACTGACATGGCCGAGGTTCCGGCGCTTTTGGGAATTTGACCCCTTCGTGCTAATATCCGGCGCATGGATCGCACGCTGACCCCTCCGCTGTGGGCCTTTTCACAGGACGCCGAAACCGAGACCGGGCCGGACCCCAAACCCATGCGCGCGCCAGTATTCATTCACGATGCGATTACGCCGTGGGGCAGTGAAACTCTGTTATTGAAAGTACTGCGCGAGCAGGCCGCGGATCAGGACGAATAGGTCGGGTGGAATTTGCCGCCCGGTGAAAGGGTAAAAATCTCGACCCCATCAGCGGTTACCCCCACCGAATGCTCGAACTGCGCCGACAGTGACTTGTCGCGGGTCACAGCGGTCCAGTCGTCGGCCAATGTCTTGGTCTCGGGGCGGCCCAGATTCACCATCGGCTCGATGGTGAAGAACATACCTTCTTCCAGCTTGGCGCCAGTGCCCGGACGACCGTAATGCAGAACGTTGGGCGGCGCGTGGAACACACGGCCCAGCCCGTGACCACAGAAATCGCGCACCACGCTCATCCGATGTGATTCGACATAGGCCTGGATAGCGTGGCCAATATCGCCGAACGTATTTCCCGGTTTGACCATTTCGATGCCTTTGAACAGCGCGTCATGGGTCACCTGGATCAGCCGCTCGGCCTTGCGCGGCAGTTTCCCGGCAACATACATGCGCGAAGTATCGCCGAACCAGCCGTCGACGATGACGGTGACGTCGATATTCAGGATATCGCCATCCTTCAGCTTCTTGTCGCCCGGAATTCCGTGGCAGACCACATGGTTGACCGAAATACAGCTGGCGTGTTGGTAGCCTTTGTAGCCAATAGTCGCCGATTTTGCGTCGGCATCCTCGACCATCTGTGTGATGATCCGGTCGATCTCGCCCGTGCTTTGGCCGGGAAAGACGTGTTCCGCAATATCGTCAAGAATCCGCGCGGCCAAGGCCCCTGCCGTGTGCATCCCGGCAAAGTCACCCTGTTCATAGATGCGGATACCGTCCTTGGTCAGACGGCCACGATGTTCTTTCATCGACGCTAGGCTCCAAATGTTTCGCGCAGCACTCCTTTTACGCTGCTTGTGCAGAAAGTACCAGAGGGTGCAGGGTCACAATGTAAAGGCCGCGGCGGCCAAACGCGTCATCGCAGGTGGACCCTGCGGACAGAATGAACTAGCACGAGGCGAACTGTTGCAGGTTGCGCAAACGACAGAAGGGCAAAGCAATGCAAAAAGCTGACCAGTTGAGGGCCGAGATTTCCAGCATTGCTGATCTGCTCAAAAACGGCCGGCCGGAACGTGCTTTCAAGCGGGCAACCAAGGCTGCCAAAAAGTGGCCAAATGTGCCGGCATTGCCAAGGCTTGCGGGGTTGAGTGCAATCCAGCAACAAAAATTCAAGCTGGCTCAGACGCATCTCGAACAAGCCTGGCGGCTGGACCCGGGAAATCCTGAATTGATTCAAAACTACGGGCTGAGTCTGGTTCAGGGCGGGGATGCAGACGCAGCGTTGCGGTTCTTCGCAAAGATTGGGGCGAAGGCACCTTTGACACCGCCTCAGCAGTTCATACGGGCAATGGCATTGCTGCGGGAGCGTGAGACGGAAAAAGCTCTGTCCGCAATTGAACTGGTACTGAAACGCCAGCCGGGAAACTTGCAGGCGCATTGTCTGAAGGCGGACATACTGGACGAAATGCATCAGTGGGACCGGGCCATCGGCGTGCTGACGGCGCTTGTCAGGCAGCATCCAAAGTTCCACTATGGTCAATTGCGTCTGGCCAAGGCTCAGGTTGGGGTGGGGCAGCTGGATGAAGCGCTGAAACATGCGCGCGCGGCGTTTGCGCTTGCCCCCGGCTTTCCCGAGACTCTTGAGTTCATGGCAACGCTTCCGAACCTATCGCCGGACGACTATTCGGCGTTGAAAACCCAGATATCAAAAGTGCTCGGCGCTGAACTGCCCAACAGGGAAGCAGCGTCGATGGCTCACTTCGCGGCTGCTGGCCTAGCGAAGCGGGATAAAGACATTGCGCAGGAGATGCATCACCTGACCGAGGCCCACACGTTGCTGAAAGAGGGCTTCCAAGAATGGGAAGAGCGCAGTGCGAAGGATTGCCGGAAACGGCTGGCTGCGCCTCTGCCCGTCGCTTCGGCTGATCCGCGTCCAGATGCACCGCGCCCGATCTTCGTTGTCGGCTTGCCCAGATCCGGCACAACGCTTGTCGAGCGCATTCTGGCGGCGCATTCCGGTGTTCAGGGGCTGGGAGAGCTCGCCAGTGTTCATCAATGGGCCAGGAAAGCCGAAGCCCAGCCATCCGAGGGGCAGCAGGCGCAGAAACTGGCGGATTTCTATATCGATTACATTCCGAAGCTTGCGGAAAACACAGTGGCATTTGTGGACAAGGCGCCGGGCAACTATGCGTTCCTTGGCGCTATGGCACAGGCTTTCCCGAATGCGGTCATTCTGAATGTTCAGAGGGATCCGCGAGATGTCGCGCTTTCTATGTGGCGCACGCATTTTGGCGCTGCAGGTCTCTATTTCACCCATGACTTCAAATGGATGGCGGCCGAGGCCAATCGCTATCGCCGCTACATGCTGCATTGGCAAAACCAACTGCCGGGCCGCATTCACAACATTCAATACGAATATCTGGTCGACAATCTGAACGCCGCCGCCGCTGAGCTTGCACAGATGTGCGATCTGCCCTTCGAAGACAGCATGCTGTCGCCGCAAAAATCGTCGGATGCCGTCAAAACGGCCAGCAGTTTGCAGGTTCGTAAACCGGTCAGCGCGTCTTCGGTCGGGCGCTGGCGGACGGTCGCGGATCAGCTTGAACCGTTTATTCAGGGTCTGGATACAGAGTTGTGGCCGGACCTAAGCGAAGAAACATAATTCGCAGTTAGCTTTACGGTTGGCCCGCGACAATTCTGAGCAGCTCTAGTGAGTACTGTTCAAAGCGATGGCACTCATTCGATGTATGTCCACCCAAACTCCTTTGGGCGAAATGCGCGTCCCGTAGACCAGCCGCTCGACGCCCTTGGCCTGTGCTACCTCAAATGCGGCGGCATAGGTCGGGTCGATATCTGACGCCAGCGCAAATCGGTCGCAATCTGTGCGCTGTACCAGATAAAGCATGATTGACCGGTGCCCCAGTGCCACCATTGCCGCCAGTTCACCCAGATGTTTGGTTCCTCGAGCGGTGACGCTGTCGGGGAATTCCGCCAGTCCGGGTTGGCGTGAGAGGGTGACGCTTTTGACCTCGACATAGGCATCGGGCAATCCGGGTTGGGTCAGCAGGAAGTCGATGCGGCTGTTTTCGCCGTATTTCACTTCGGTCCGCACGGATTCATATGCTGCCAATTCGGGTATCTCACCAGCCTCCAACGCTGCGCGCAGAGCTTTGTTGGGCACCGAGGTGTCAACCCCGGTGAAGTGCCCATTCTCATGATCGACCAGCCTCCAGCCGTACTTCAGCTTCTTCTTCGGATCGTCATTTGGTTCCAGCCAGATTTTCTCGCCCGGCTCGGCCAGTCCCATCATCGAGCCGGGATTGGCACAATGCGCTGTTACCTCACGCCCGTCTTCCAATCTGCAATCAGCCAGAAAGCGTTTGTAGCGTCGGATCAGGCGGGCGGGCACAAGGGGGGTTTCAAATCGCATGGCCAAGGGCCTATACCTGCCCTGACAGTCGATCAAGAGGAGAGGGTTCCATGGCCAATCCAACTGCCGCGATGCTTGTGATCGGGGATGAGATTCTGTCGGGCAGCACCCGCGACGCGAACATGCATTTTCTGGCGCAGGAATTGACCAAACATGGGATCGATCTGAAGGAAGTGCGCATTGTAAGCGATGATGCCCAGGCGATAGAACCTGCGATCAAGGCTCTGTCTCGGCTGTACGACCATGTCTTTACCAGTGGAGGCATCGGTCCGACCCATGATGACATAACCGCAGATTGCATGGCGCGGGCGTTTGGCGCGTCAATTGATGTCCGGGCGGATGCGCGGGCCCTGCTTGAGATACATTATGAGAAGTCAGGTCTGGAGCTGAATGAGGCCCGCCTGCGCATGGCGCGTATTCCGGACGGGGCGGAGCTGATCGACAACCCAGTGTCGACCGCGCCGGGTTTCAGCATCGGAAATGTGCATGTGATGGCCGGTATTCCGGTGATCTTCCAGGCCATGGTGGCAAGTGTCTTGCCTAGTCTGACGGGGGGAAGCCCCCTGTTGTCCCAAACCCTGCGTGTCGATCGTGGAGAGGGCGATATCGCCGCCACACTGACGGTTCTTGCTGAGGAGTTCTCGGATCTGTCTATTGGATGCTATCCGTTCCAGATGAACGGCGTATTTGGCGCCAACGTGGTGGTCCGGGGAGCCGAAGGCGCGCGCGTCGACGCCGCCATGACCCGCCTTGCCAAAGAGCTTGAACTGTGAGCGTCAGTTGGGCTGAAATCGTCGACGCCACTTGGCCCGCTGCGCGGTTCGAGCAGCTGGGCCCACTGCAGTTGCGTCATGGTCAAGGCGGCGGATCCCGCGTGTCAGCAGCCAGCCGATTGGGTGATGTAAGCAGCGCCGATATTGATACGGCCGAGGCTGCGATGCTGGCCATCGGGCAGAAACGCCTGTTCTGCCTGCGCCCCGGTGACGAGGTGCTGGACGGTCAGCTGGCAGATCGTGGGTATGATATCCTGGATCCTGTGAACATTTATTCTTGCCCGGTTGATCACCTGACAGACCTGCCGATCCCGCGTGTGACGATATTCAACATCTGGCCTCCTCTTGCGATCATGCACGAGATCTGGGCACAGGGGGGCATCGGTCCGGAACGGCTGGCGGTCATGGATCGGGTGCAGGGAACAAAGACCGGACTTTTGATGCGGCGCAAGGATCAGCCGGCCGGCGCGGGCTTTGTCGCGATTCACGACGGTATAGCCATGGTGCATGCGGTGGAAATCCTGCCCGAACATCGCCGTCAGGGGTTGGGGCAATGGGCCATGCGTGCCGCGGCCATTTGGGCGCTGGACAACGGGGCCCAGACCCTTAGCGTGATCTGTACCAAAGCGAATGCCGGGGCCAACGGCCTCTACCACTCGCTTGGGATGGAGATCGTCGGAGAATACCACTACCGGCAACGCGTCTGAGGAGACCGAATTGACCGATCAGGAAATGCCCACCGCGCTGAATTTACCGATGGTAGACCCGCTGCCGCCCGAAACGCAGAAGTACTTTGATATCTGCGTCGAAAAGCTGGGCATGATCCCCAATGTGCTGCGCGCCAATGCTTTTGACATCGAAAAGCTGAACACATTTACCGCGATGTATAACGATCTGATGCTGGCCGACAGCGCGTTATCCAAACTGGAACGCGAGATGATCGCTGTGGTCGTCTCGTCCATCAATAAGTGTTTCTATTGCCTCGTCGCCCATGGCGCTGCTGTTCGCCAACTGTCCGGCGATCCGCAATTGGGAGAAATGCTGGTTATGAATTATCGGGTCGCACCTTTGGATGACCGTCAGCGCGCCATGCTGGACTTCGCCGCCAAAATGACCACGTCTAGCGCCGAGGTTGAGGAGCCCGACCGTCAGCGTCTGCGCGAAGTAGGCTTCGAAGATCGCGACATCTGGGACATCGCGAATGTGGCGGGGTTCTTCAATATGACCAACCGCGTCGCCAGCGCCACTGGCATGGTTCCAAACCCCGAATACCACGCGCAGGCCCGATGATCCGAGTTCTGTCTTTGTGTGTGGTTCTGCTTGCCGGCCCTGTTCTTGCGCAAGACCTGACTCTGCCAGCCAGTGCGCGCCAGATAAGCGAGCGCACCAGCGCTTTGGACAGCTACGACTTGCCCGTCGGGGCCTTTGCGGATGACACTGTTCCCACCCGCACGGTCGAAGGACGGGTCGAACGGATCACGTGGCGGTTGCAGGCGGGTTCCAGCACGACACTGCAAATTCTGGCCCCCTTGCGAGACCAGCTTCAGGCGCAAGGGTATGAGATTGAATTCGAATGTGAGGCTCGGACCTGTGGCGGCTTCGATTTTCGCTTTGGTACAGAAGTTGTGCCGACGCCCGACATGTATGTGGCCATACATGACTACCGTTTCCTGTCCGCGACACGCGGGGATGAGGTTCTGACTCTGCTGATCAGCCGCAATCCACCAGCTGGGTATGTTCAGATGATCCGGGTCACGCCAGTTGGCACGAAACCCACGCCGCCTCTGGTGATCGAAGAAACGGTTGACGGATCGGGTGGGTTGTTGTCCGATCTGCGCCGAGACGGGCATGTAATTCTGGATGATTTGCACTTCCGGACGGGAGAAGTGGCGCTGGGCGAAGGACCGTTTGCTTCGCTGGCTTTGTTGTCCGCCTATCTGACTGATAATCCCGGCACCCGGCTGGCTCTGGTGGGGCACACCGATGATACCGGTGCACTGCAGGCCAATATTGCAGTCAGCACCCGGCGCGCCGAGACCGTTCGCACCCGTCTGATCGAAGCTCACGGTGTTGCCGCCGACCGCGTCGAGGCGCAAGGGGCCGGGTACCTGGCGCCGATTACCTCGAACGCGACACCTGCGGGCCGCGACATCAATCGCCGGGTCGAGGCGGTTTTGCTGGTCAACTGACCCACCACAGATACAGTGGCAGGCCAACCGTGATGTTGAACGGAAAGGACACGCCCAAGGACAGGGTTAGGTAAATTCCGGACTCGGCCTTGGGCAGTGCGATTTTCATGGCAGCTGGTACGGCGATGTAAGAGGCCGAAGCCGCCAGCACCATGAACAGGAAAAGGCTGCCTTGGGGCAATCCGATTATCATACCCATGGCCCACGCCATCATTGCGCCGATCAGCGGCATCAGCATGCCGAAGGCAAATAGCCCAACCGACAGCTTGTCACGGTTCCGGATCAGGCTGCGGCCCGCCGACAGGCCCATATCCAACAGGAATAGACACAGAATGCCAGTGAAGGGCGTCACGATGAAAGGCGCAATCATCTGCATTCCTTTACCGCCTGTGATGGCTCCGATCAGGAACGACCCTGTCAGCAGCACGATTGACCCGTTGGCCAGCAGGTCCTGCCAGATTTTGTCATCTTTAACTCTGTTGCCGCCCGTTTTATGCGCCAGCCACAGTGCTGACAGGATCGCGGGTACCTCCATCGCTGCGGCGACGGCGACCATGAACCCGTCATGGTCCAGCCCTGTCAGATCCAGCAAACTGGTGGCGGTGACAAAGGTCACAATTGAGATCGAGCCGTAATGTCCGGCAACAGCCGCCGCGTTCAGCGAATCCAGTCGCGTCATCACCCGCAGCAGACCAAAGCCCACGAATGGAATAGCAAATGACAATGCCACACCGCCCAATAGCGTCAGAAACAGGTCCTGATGAATGCCGTGCGCGGCCAGACTACTGCCGCCTTTGAAACCGATGGCCAGCAACAAGTACAACGACATGAATTTCACCGCTCCACCGGGAATCGACAGATCGCTACGCGCAAAGGCTGCTAGCAGCCCAAGAGCAAAAAACAATATAGTCGGCACCAGCAGATTACTGGAAAGCGTCTCGATAACCCCTGGCATTACAGGCTCCTGTTCCCTCGTTCCGGGCTAGGTGCCTTGCAAAATCGAACTCAACAAATACTATCTTGCTAAGATTTGGTTAGGTTGAAACTATAGATATGCGGCCCACTCTGCGTCAGTTGGAATACATCGTCACTGTCAGCCGCCTTGGACGCTTTAGCCTGGCCGCAGAGGTGCTGAATGTCAGCCAGCCCAGCCTGTCAGCCCAGATTGCGACCGTGGAACAAGAGCTTGGCGTCCGAATATTCGATCGCAACCGGGGCGGCGTTCACGTGACGGCGAGAGGCGAGGACTTCATCGCGCGTGCGCAAAAAATCCTGGCGGACGTGAAAGACCTGCGCCATGCCATGACCAGCGAGACACCGGTCGGCGGGCGCCTTCGTTTGGGTGTATTGCCCTCAATCGGACCCTATTTGCTTCCGCAAGTGATCAAAGAGGTGCACCAGATGCGCCCCGGCCTCCGCATCATCGTTCGGGAAGAAAACACCCGCGATCTGGAGCTGGGCCTGAAGTCAGGCCGCTTTGACTTGATCCTGTCGACTCCCGAGGATCACCCTAACACGATGCAACAGCGGCTGTTTAACGAAACCCTTTGGGTTGCCGTGGCCGTGGATGACATACTGGCAAGCGATCTGCAGGGGGCTACGGCTGCCGATCTCAAAAACCGATTGTTCCTGACACTGGACCAGAGCCACCGCCTGTCCCGTATCGTATATGCGCTTGCTGCGGAATGCGGCGGTGTGGTTTCGGACGAATATGAAGGCACAACTCTGGATTCCATTGTTTTGATGGCGGCCTCGGGCGTGGGGGTGGCTGTACTGCCCGATCTCTATGCGCGCAGGCAGGGTTTCTACCGGGATGAGGTGCGTCTGCGTCCTTTGAGCATAACTAACGCCAATCGCGATATTGCGTTGCTCGCTCGTCGAACAGAAAGTCCCTTACCGGGTCAGGCGGTTCTGACGAACTCGTTGCGTGCGGTCGCCAAGGCAATGGGGCTATCAGTCATCAACAAATAAAAAAAGCCCGCGCAAACCGGCGCGGGCTTACAGTTGCCACAGGGAGATTATTACCAGTCCATCGTGCCTTTTTCAGCAAAGGACTCGACAAGAAAATCAATGAATGCCCGTACCTTGGGTTGCGTAAAGCGGCCCGGCGGGTACACGGCGTAAATGCCCTGAACCTCATCCGGCAGCGACGGCATCGCGTCCACGACCAGACCGGATTTCAACGCGTCTGCATAAAGATAACTTGGCAGATGCGCGATCCCCAGGCCCGAGATAGCTGCATTCAGCAACGACTGCCCGTCATTGACACTCAGCCAGCCGGCAGTGCGCACCTGCCGCTTTTCACCGGACGGCGCGGTCAGCTTCCAGACACTGCCCGAAGACTGGCTGGAATAATGCAGCAGCTTGTGCTCGTTCAGATCATCAATCTTCTGAGGGCGGCCGAATTGCTCGATATATTTCGGCGCCGCGACCATGCGTTTTACGGTCTCGGTCAGTTTGCGCGCGCGTAGGGTGCTGTCTTCCAGCTCGCCAATACGGACGGCAACGTCAAATCCTTCGGAAATCAGCTCCACATAGCGGTTATTCAGCACCATGTTCACTGTAATGTCGGGGTAAGACGTCAGAAACTCTGAGAGAACCGGAGACAAGTGGTTTACGCCAAAATCCGTCGCGACACTGATCCGCAACAAACCCGACGGTGCAGATTGCATCGAAGTCACCAACGCGTCCGCTTCGCCTGCGTCATTGAGAACGCGTCGGGCGCGATCATAATAGGCCAAGCCAATCTCGGTTGGTGAAACCCGGCGCGTCGTCCGGTTCAGCAGCCGTGCACCCAATCGTGCCTCAAGGCTCGATACGTGCTTCGACACTGCCGATTTGGAAATGCCCATTTTTTTGGCCGCGTCGGTGAACCCCCCCTGGTCCACCACGTTGGAAAAGGCCTCCATTTCGGTTAGTCGATCCATTCTCGTACCCCAGGTCTTCTATTGGTTGTCTCACTATTGCGCTCAATCTGGGCGAGAACGGGGCAGACATGGGATAATATCAGGGTTTTGATTTGGATCGTCTTCAACTGGGAAACGTGGAAACGGTGGTTTCCAAAACGCCTATCGACCTTGTGAGGCACGGTTTTCCGGATTTCTGTTCAACTGTGCTATGCTGAGAATGGCAAATTTGTGACCTGGGAGGAGATCATGAAAGCCTTTTTATTAGCCGTCTTTTTTAGTCTGACCGCCACTTTTGTCTGGGCCGGCGGTGAAACACCGTCAAACTCCGACGCAAAGGTCTATTTCGCGAATCTGTCAGACGGGGACACGGTAACCTCGCCTGTCACTGTGGTTTTTGGACTCAGCGGAATGGGCGTTGCGCCTGCGGGAACTGAAAAGGAAAACACCGGCCACCACCATCTGCTGGTCGACCGCCCGCCTCTGGGCGAGGGTGAAGATGGCGCCGATGAGCTGGCCTATGGCTTGCCATCAGATGACAATCATCTGCATTTCGGCGGTGGGCAGACCGAGGTGACATTGGACCTGCCGCCCGGCGAGCACACATTGCAGCTGGTTCTGGGCGACGCCGGACACGTGCCGCATACGACGCCGATTGTGTCCGAGGTGATTACGATTACTGTGGAATAGGTGCCCAGCGGGCGATTGTTGCCCAAGCCCCAACATTCCGACAGTGTTTACATTCCCCGGTGGATGGGGAACCTTGCAGGCAACTGTTCTTTGAGGGGCGTGCATGTCGCTGGAGTTCTTTCTCACATCGTTGATTGTCGTGCTTTTGCCTGGTACCGGCGTGATTTACACTTTGGCCGTCGGCCTCGGGCGTGGGTTCCGGGCAAGTCTTGCTGCCGCCGCTGGGTGTACACTTGGGATCGTGCCCGCTGCTGTCGCCAGCATCGTCGGCCTCGCAGCGTTGCTGCATACCAGCGCGCTCGCCTTTCAGTTCATCAAGTATCTTGGCGTGCTCTACCTGTTTTATATGGCCTGGGGCATTGTAAAGGATGGCGGGGCGATGGAGGTCAACGCCGAGAAAACGAGCAAGGGGTATTTCAGAATCGCAGTGACCGGAACTTTGATCAACGTCCTGAACCCGAAACTTTCGTTGTTCTTTCTGGCTTTCCTGCCCCAGTTTTTGCCCGCTGACACGATGCATGCAGGGCTCGAGCTGGTAAAACTTGCCCTTGCTTTCATGGCCATGACCTTTGTTGTTTTCATCGGGTACGGCGCGTGCGCTGCCCTTGCCCGGGACTACGTCATTCATCGCCCATCCGTCATGGCGTGGATCAAGCGTTGCTTTGCTACGGTTTTCGGAGCGCTGGGCGTCAAGCTGGCGTTGTCAGATTAACCCTTACTCGAACACGCCAAATTGTGCGTTTCATAGGTCTGCAGCCAGCCGCGTCCCTTGATCGATCGCCCTTTTCGCGTCCAGCTCAGCAGCAATATCCGCGCCGCCAATCACGTGCGGCGTGACCCCGCGTTCGATCAGGGCATCCGCAAGGCTGCGTTCAGACACTTGACCAGAGCACAGCACTATCGAATCTGCCGCGATCATAGTCGGGTCTGCGCGCTCTTCTCCAAAACTGATATGCAGACCTTCGTCGTTGATACGCTCGTAATTCACTCCGCCAACGAAATTGACGTTCTTCATCTTCAGCGTAGCACGGTGAATCCAGCCCGTGGTCTTGCCCAGCCCCTTGCCGTGCGCCTGTTTCTTGCGTTGTAGCAGCGTGACTTGACGGGCAGGGGCGGCAGGTTGCGGGCCTTCGGGGGCCAAGCCGGACCGATGTTCTTCGGGATCAGTCACGCCCCATTCCTTCATCCAAAGCGGCAAATCGGTTGTCGCGCTGTGCCCGTTTTCCAGCAGGTATTCTGACACGTCGAACCCGATACCCCCGGCTCCGATCACGGCAACGGACTCGCCAACCTCGACCTTGTCGCGAAGCACATCGACATAGCTGAGCACATTGTCCCGATCCTGCCCCGGAATTTCCGGGTCGCGTGGGCTCACGCCAGTGGCAATGACAACCTCGTCAAAGCCCGCTAAGTCATCTGCGTTGACGTTCCGGTTTAGCTCAAGTTTGACGCCAAGATCGACGATCATTGTGCGATACCAGTCGACCAGCCCCCAGAACTCTTCCTTTCCAGGGATTTGTTTGGCCATGTTCAGCTGCCCACCGATATCACTGGCACGGTCGAAAAGTGTCACGTCGTGACCGCGCTGAGCGGCCGTCATGGCGGTCGACAAACCGGCAGGGCCAGCGCCAACTATGGCAATTTTCTTGGCGATCTCAGCCTTAGCGATCACCAATTCGGTCTCGTTGCAGGCGCGCGGGTTCACCAGGCACGTCGTCAGCTTGCCGCTGAATGTGTGATCCAGGCAGGCCTGATTGCAGGCAATACAGGGCGCTATTTTTGCGGCCTCGTCCGCCTCGGCCTTTGCCACGAAGTCTGCATCCGCCAACATCGGCCGTGCCAGCGACACCATGTCGGCGCAGCCGGTCGACAAGACCTCTTCGGCGACTTCAGGCGCGTTGATACGATTCGAAGTGATGATCGGAATAGACACCTTGCCCATCAGCTTCTTGGTCACCCAGGCAAAGGCTGCGCGCGGCACGCTGGTGGCAATGGTCGGAATCCGCGCCTCGTGCCACCCGATGCCGGTGTTGATAATGGTCGCACCCGCTTTTTCGATCCGTTGAGCCAGTTCAACAACCTCGTCATGCGTCGATCCATTTGGCACGAGGTCAATCATCGACAGGCGGTAGATGATGATGAAGTCGGTGCCCACGGCTTCACGTGTGCGGCGCACGACCTCAATGGGCAGACGCATGCGGTTTTCGTAAGACCCGCCCCAGTGATCGGTGCGCTTGTTGGTATGGGTCACAAGGAACTGGTTGAGGAAGTACCCCTCGGACCCCATGATCTCAACCCCGTCATATCCCGCATTCTGCGCCAGAACTGCGGCATTCACGATATCGCTGATCTGTTTTTCAATGCCCTCTTCGTCCAGCTCATTCGGTGGGAAGGGAGAGATCGGCGATTTCACCGGGCTGGGTGCGACGCATTTCGGGCCGTAGGCATAGCGTCCTGCGTGCAGGATCTGCATGGCGATCTTGCCGCCCGCGTTGTGCACCCGGTCGGTCACGATGGAATGGTTCGCCACGTCCTTTTCTGTTGTCATCATCGCCGCCCCCGGCAAAACTGAGCCTTCAAGGTTCGGCCCGATGCCGCCCGTCACCATCAGCGCGACGCCACCGCGCGCCCGGTCAGCATAGAATTCGGCCACCCGGTTCCAGTCACCGGTTTCTTCCAGCCCGGTATGCATTGAACCCATCAGGACGCGGTTCTTCAAAGTGGTAAAGCCCAGGTCCAGCGGGGCCAGCATGTTTGGGTACGCAGTCATGGCGGAACTCTCCCTCCCGAATTTGGGTGTTAGATTGACGTTCGCGTCAACATTGTCACGCGAAACCTAACGTCATCCCCTTTGCGTTCGGTGCAACGCTTGCTACAGACGCTGCAAAGCATGTTCACGAGGCCGCGCATGACCCCTGAAGAGATCGCCAAACTGCCATATCGTCCCTGCGTCGGGTTGATGCTGATGAATACCGACGGCAAGATTTTTGTCGGCATGCGCAATGACGGCCCCAAAGATGCGTGGCAGATGCCTCAGGGTGGTGTCGACAAGGGCGAAGACGCACGCGATGCAGCCCTGCGCGAGTTGTGGGAAGAGACCGGGGTGACCTCGGATCTGGTTGAGATTGTTGCCGAGACCGAGGGCTGGCTGCCCTATGATCTGCCGCATGATATCGTGCCGAAGATCTGGAAAGGCCGCTATCGTGGGCAGGAACAGAAATGGTATCTGATGCGGTTCAGCGGGCGGGATGATCAGATCAACATTCAGACGGACCACCCGGAGTTTGTTCAGTGGAAATGGCAGGACCCGACGCGGTTGGTTGACGAAATCGTTCCTTTCAAGCGAGAGGTTTATGAGCAGGTGGTCGAGGCATTTTCAGCATATCTGAAGGCGTAGGTCGCCTGAGGCCCAATTCCCTTTACAGCGTCAGACCAATCGCCTGATTGATCTCAATGCCCTTATTTATCGCATGATAGGTGGGAAACGGCGCGCGGCCTGACATATCAAAGTCGCGGCGCAGCCACGCCTGTTCTTCTAACTGGTGCAGCGATTTCGACAGCGCACGGTCGGTAATCGTAATCAGGTCCGATTTGAGGGTTGAGAATCGCCGGGGCGTTTCTGTCAGTGCCAAAATCGGCAGAGTCCAATTGCGTCGTACCAAGGTGAACTCAGAGACATCCGGAACTGCACGGACAATCCTGCTGGCCAGTTCGGCTGCTTCGATCCCGTCACGGGTCAGCCGAAATTCCGGACGTAGCGGATGGCCGTGACCCGGGTTCCGCTCAAGAAGCCCAAGATCGACAAGGTGTTCCAAGCTTGATGCAAAGGCTGTCCGGCTTGCGCCGGTCGCCGCAAGCAACGGGGCTTGCCGCCCTGGAACACGCGCATGCAGCGCCGCAAGTATACTCAGAGACCAAGCACGGGAGGTGAGCTTGACAAGTGTCTTAATGTCCATAAAGTATAGTTACTATATTTTAAAACTAAAGGAAAGCGCATGCCACTTGTTTCATTGGAAAACACCATTACGCTAGCAATCTCTGTGCGCGATCGCCACGCCAGTGCCGATTGGTATACCGACAAACTCGGGTTCGAACTTATCCACCACATTGATGAAGCCGGTTGGAGTGAGATGCACACTAAGACTGCGGGCGTAACCCTTGGACTTGGTGAACAGGCGGAACCGGCGCCGGGCAATACCGTTCCGGTATTCGGTATAGCAGATATCGAAACCGCGCGCGGCGCACTTGAAACGGCAGGTGTCAGTTTCGATGGCGCAACCGAAACCATCGAAGGGATGGTCAGCACCGCGACCTTCTATGATCCGGATGGCAACGCGCTGATGTTGGCTCAGGACCTGACGGGGGCAGGCTGACCCGCCCCACAGACTTCAATGTCCAGCGGTCAAAGCAACCCTTCGGCCCGCAGCAACTCCAGCATATTCGCTTCGGGCCTCGGGCCGATATGGCTGATGACCTCGCGGGCGCAGACATTACCTATACGTGCGCACGTTTCGTAATCGCGGCCAGTGGCCATCCCGAACAGGAACCCGGCAGCGAACTGATCGCCCGCACCTGTCGCATCGACCGGCACGACCTTTTCGACCGGTACGTCGATGCGGGTGCCTTCGTTCAATACGGTCACACCATCGCCCGACCGCGTGCAAACAACCAGAGGGCAGATCGCGGCAGTCTTGGCCAGCGCCTCTTCCAGATTGTCGGTCTCGAACAGCGATTTGATTTCCGCCTCATTGCCAATGACGAAATCCAGTTCGTTCTCGATCAGCAACAAAAAGTCGACGCGATGCCGTTCAACGCAGAACGGATCGGAAATAGCGATACCTGTTTTGCCGCCGCCCTTGTGGCAGTCGCGTGCGGCCTCAAGGAACGCGGCCTTTCCCTTCTCTTTGTCGAACAGATAGCCCTCAAGAAACATGATCTGGCTGTTGCCGGCCACGTCGCTGGATACGTCGGCAGACGACAGTTCCGAGGAAATCCCCAGATAGGTGTTCATCGACCGCTCACCATCTGGTGAGACGAAGATCATCGAACGCGAGGTGGGCAACTCGCCGCCGGGGACTGGCGGGTTGACGAAATCCACACCGTCCTCGTTCATGGCGTCGGCATAGAAGCGCCCCAGAGCGTCGTCATGCACACGACCGATAAAGGCCGCGTCCAGCCCCAGCGCACCTGCGCCGGCAATCGTGTTTGCGACTGAACCACCGGGAGTTTGAACGCGGCCTTCCATCGCCCCGTACAACACTTCGCCCCGATCCCGCTCGATCAGCTGCATGATGCCTTTTTCGATGCCCATCAGTTCCAGAAAGTTGTCGTCGGCTTGCGAGATGACATCCACAACGGCATTTCCGATGCCGACAAGCTGGTAGGTTTTCATAGGTTCTTGTCCTCAAATTCGCAGAGATCGCGGATGATACAGGTTCCGCACAGCGGTTTACGCGCTTTGCAGTGATAGCGGCCATGCAGGATCAGCCAGTGATGTGCATGCAGCTGAAAGTCGGTTGGAATGTTGTCTTCGATGGCGCGCTCAACTGCGTCGACGTTCTTTCCAGGGCAAATACCCGAGCGGTTGCCGACGCGAAAGATGTGGGTATCCACAGCCTGCGCCGGGTAGCGCCACCACATGTTCAGAACGACATTCGCGGTTTTGCGCCCCACGCCGGGCAGCGATTGCAGCGCCGCGCGTGAGTTCGGCACTTCACCGTCGTAGTCTTCAACCAGAATACGGCTTAGCTTGATCACGTTCTTGGCCTTCTGGCGGAACAGACCGATGGTCTTGATATGTTCGATCAGGCCCTCTTCGCCCAAATCCAACATCTTTTGCGGCGTGTCGGCGATCTTGAATAATGCGCGCGTGGCCTTGTTCACCCCCGCATCTGTCGCCTGAGCTGACAGAGCGACGGCAACGACGAGGGTATAGACGTTCACATGCTCCAGTTCGCCCTTGGGTTCCGGGTCAGCCTCGTGAAAGCGGTTAAAGATCTCGCGGATCGTGTGATAATCGAGTTGTTTTGCCATCCGGGCCTTAATGCCGTGCAGTGGTGCAGGCCGCAATTGAAAACGGCATGCAAAACATCAGGAGTGTTCCTTTCGATACTGTTTCGCAAGCTCTACTGCGGCAATTTCTGCAGGGGCCTCGTTACCTTTTGCGATAAAGCTTGCCACATACAACCCATTTGCGGTGTCCGGAAAATGGGCGACAAGATTGGCTGAGAACGGGCCGCACCCAGCGTGGCCGACGATCCGTCCCACATGCTCTGCGCGACCAATCATCAAACCCGATCCATATCCGGTCTTGCTCCAGATTCGGTCGGGAATTGCCGATCCTTCCATCGACAGCGTCTGCATTTGAAGCCTACTCGCCTCGGACAGAACTTCGCCCGCTAACACTGCCTGCAACAGTCGCAACGCATCCGATGCAGTGCCCATCAGGCAGCCGTGATAGACCCAACCCGGATGGTAACCGCGCGCATCCCATTCTAACCGATCAAAATCCTCGTGCGTCTCTGCTATGTGCGCTTGTAATCCCAAAGGAGCGCAAATTTGGCGTTGCATAATTTCAGGTAGCGAGGCGCCGTGCAGACGTTCCAGGAACTGGCGCAGAAGCAGATAACCAATGTTCGAATACAACCAGTTCTCTCCGGGTGTATAGGCGAGCTTCCGGTAATTGGTCTCAGCCAGCAACCTTTTTACGGACCAGGGCTCTTCACCCGCCGCCACGGCCTCACTATAGGACGGAAGCGGGCCGTAGTCCCATAGCCCGGCACGATGCTGCATCAATTGGCGCAACGAAAACGGGTAGTCTTCGTAAGGCGCGTCCGGGTCGCAAAGGTGCTGTTCTTCTGCCTGCAATACCAGTGCAGCTATGGCGGTTTTGGTGAAGCTCCACCAAGGGAACAAGGACTGACCGCCTTCGTCCAGAAGTAATGTGCCTGTGCGATCCATAGCTGCGGAAACAATCACGTTTGGTCCTGACTTGTTCGACTGCCGGTCCGAACGTAGGTCAGAAGGATCACGAAGTGAACGCGGATGCGCAAGTTTCGGGTCGCTCTGATGCGCCTTGACCGGCTATGATCAAATCAACATCGAATGAGGTGCGACATGAATGTCCAGAACACAGAGACCGGTTATCATTATAACGTCATGCGACGCGCGATAGAGCTTATTGATCAAGGCGGCGAAACCCTCAGCCTGGATGAGTTGGCCCGCCAGATGGATATGAGTCCGGCGCATTTTCAGCGGCTTTTTTCGCGCTGGACCGGCGTGTCGCCGAAGCGCTACCAGCAGTATCTGACGCTTGGCCACGCCAAGTCGCTGCTGCGGGAGCGTTTCACCACATTGGAAACCGCCCATAATGTCGGCCTGTCCGGCAGCGGTCGCCTGCACGATCTGTTCCTGAAATGGGAATCCATGAGCCCCGGCGAATATGCCCGCAAAGGCGAAGGCCTGACGGTTTACTGGGGTTGGTTCGAAAGCCCATTTGGTCCAGCGCTGGTCATGGGTACCGACAAAGGCATCTGCGGCATGGCTTTTGGCGCCGAAACCGGCGAGGAAGAGGCGATGGAAGATATGCTTTCGCGTTGGCCCAAGGCGGAGTTCGTCGAAGATCCGATGCGCCTGCGCCCGTGGGTCCTCAGCGCTTTTGGCGCGGCCAGCGACCGGCTGAATCCCACGCCGCTTTATCTGATTGGCTCACCTTTGCAGATCAAAGTGTGGGAGGCGTTGATGCATATCCCTTCGGGTCAGGTCACTACCTATTCCGAAATCGCGCAACGCGTGGATGCCCCGCAAGCGGTAAGAGCTGTGGGCACTGCGGTAGGGCGCAACCCGGTCAGTTGGCTGATCCCGTGCCACCGCGCCCTGCGCAAGTCCGGAGGGTTGGGCGGTTATCATTGGGGCCTGCCGGTCAAGCGCGCAATGCTGGCTTATGAGGCGGCGCAGGCAGACGCCTGATTGACAGCGCTTGTTGCCAGAGCCCATTAAGACGGCAGGTTCGGGTCTCCTGCCGTTCGCGGCCTCAGGTCTTGGTGAAACCCGGTAGATTGAACATCTGTTGCCCTTTTCCGGCGCGCGGATGGCAATGCGAACTCCGTCCTGATCTCGCGCTCGTTGAAGGAAACGAGGAACAGTATGACACGATCCAAAACCGTAGCGCCGGTTGAAGAGCTGAAAGCACAAGCCAGGCGTCTGCGGGAACACTTGCAAGGAACCGGTGTCGCGCTAACGCACAGCGCCGCATTGGAGATGCTGGCCCGTCAGCATGGCGTGCGAGACTGGAATACGCTGCACGCGATGGCTGGAAGCCGGATGCAATTGCGTGTCGGGGATCGGGTTGAAGGGCGGTACTTGGGCCAGCCCTTTAGGGCGGAAATCCGTGGTTTGACCACGCTGGGTGACGGTGCACAGCGCCGGATCACCCTTCAATTCGACACAGCGGTCGACGTGGTCCAATTCGACAGCTTTTCCTCATTCCGTCGCCGCGTCACCGGCGATATTGGCTGGGATGGCCGATCTCGGAGGCACACTTCAGATGGAGTGCCGCAGTTGATAGTCCGACCTGACTAAGCAAAAAAGGGCGAGGCATCGGTATTGCTTCGCCCAAACTGTACGAGCCGTCGGGGTTATTCCGGGGCCCAGCCTCCCACGGCTTTGACTTCAAGGAAATCCTCCAGACCCCACACGCCACCTTCGCGCCCGTTTCCAGACTGTTTCATCCCACCAAAGGGTGAACCCGCGCTGCGGGACTGGCCGTTCATTTCAACCATGCCCGACCGCAATACCCGCGCCAAGCGGTTAGCGCGGTCGCCATCCTGAGTCTGGACATAATTGGTCAGGCCGTAGGGCGTGTCATTGGCGATCTCGACGGCCTCTTCTTCGGTATCGAAAGGGATCATGGTCAGGACGGGCCCAAAGATCTCCTCGCGCGCGATTGTCATCTGGTTGTTGGCATCTGCGAAGATCGTCGGGCGGACGTAATAGCCTTTGTTCAGACCTTCAGGTCGTCCGGTGCCGCCTGCAACCAGACGGGCGCCCTCATCAATACCTTTTTGGATCAGCTCCTGAATCTTGGTCCACTGCACCTCGTTCACAACGGGCCCGATGTGACGGCCTTCATCCAGCGCGCCGCCAACGGTAAGCTTGCCCGCCACCTCGGCTGCAGTCTCAACCGCCTGGTCATAAATCGGCCGCTGCACCAGCATGCGGCTGGGGGCATTACAGCTTTGGCCTGTGTTGTTCATCATGTGCAGAATGCCGCGTTTAACCGCCTTTTCATCCGCATCCGCAAAGACCACATTTGCACCCTTGCCACCTAACTCCAGATGCACTTTTTTCAGTGTGTCTGCTGCGTTTTTCGAGATCGCAGTCCCGGCGCGGGTCGAGCCGGTGAAGCTGACCATATCCACATCCGGGTGGCAGGACAATTGAGAGCCGACACCGACACCATCACCGTTGACCAGGTTGAATACGCCCGCAGGAAAACCTGCTTCGTCCATCATCTCGGCAAAGATCATCGCGTTCAGCGGGCTCTGCTCCGAAGGTTTCAGCACCATGGTGCATCCGGCAATTGCTGCCGCACCGACCTTGAGCGTGACCTGGTTCATCGGCCAGTTCCATGGGGTGATCAGAGCAGCAACGCCGACGGCCTCATAGATGATCCGATCATTTGGCGCGTGCTCGCCCAAGGGACGTTCGAACTGAAAGCTCTTCGCTGCCTGGATGAAACTCTTGAGATGCCAGATTCCTGCACCGACTTGCTGGGTACGGGACATGTCGATGGGCGCGCCCATTTCCAATGACATGGCCTGCGCCAGATCCTCTCCACGGCTTTTGTAGATGTCGACCAGCTTTTCGACCAGTGCAATGCGCTCTTCTACCGGTGTCGCCATCCAGCCGGGCAAGGCAGCTTTGGCTGCGGCCACAGCGGCGTTAGTGTCTGCTTCGGACCCAAGGGAAATTGTGGCGCAGGGTTCTTCGGTCGACGGGTTGATCACATCGAAATCGTTAGTCGCCGACGGGGCGACCCATTCGCCGTTGATATAGAAATTGCGTTTTTCGATCATGGTTTCCTCCGGATCAGAATTTATTCGACCGGTCGGTCGGTTTTAAGGGCACTCTGTCACCCCGAGGCCAGTGGGGCAAGCACAATTAATAATTTGATCAAATTATTGAAGCAACCAAAATATCGGCTACTTCCACTTGAATAGTTTAACCTGAGCGCAAAGTGTTTAGGTTTATGGCAACCGACTCGGTTCAAACACAGGAGAGGAGATGCCCCATGGGTTTGCGCATCAATGACACCGTCCCGAATTTCACTGCCGAAACGGATCAGGGAACCGTCCAGTTTCACGACTGGATCGGCGACAGCTGGGCCATCCTGTTCTCGCACCCCAAGGATTTCACCCCGGTCTGCACCACCGAATTTTCGGCGGTTGCACAGCTGAACGACGAATGGGCTGCACGCAACACCAAGGTGATGGGTGTTTCTGTGGATGGCGTTGAAGACCACAAGAAGTGGAAGAAAGACATCGAAGCTTATGGCAATGCCAACCCGGGCTTTCCGATTATCGCAGACGATGGTCTGGCGGTATCCAAGGCTTTCGACATGTTGCCGGCCGAGGCGTATATGCCCGATGGCCGCACCCCCGCCGACAGCGCCACCGTACGGTCGGTCTTTATCATTGGGCCGGACAAACAGTTAAAGCTGTCGATGACTTACCCGATGACAGTAGGGCGGAATTTCGCAGAAATCCTGCGTGCGCTGGACGGCTTGCAGATGAGCGCCAAGGGCGTGGCAACTCCAGCCAACTGGGTGCCGGGCGAGGATGTGATTATCCCGCCGACCGTTTCTAACGAAGACGCCAAGGCCAAGTTTGGTGAGTTCGAGACGATCTTTCCCTATTTGCGTAAGACCAAGGCACCCTCGTAAGACCTTGCGCTGCCAGGGGGCTGTCTGCCTCCTGGCGTGTAGCCGACTAATTCTCTAATTGATTGTTCCGCCAGCTGAGGCAGGCGGGATTGTCGGCAGGGTTGGGGCATGTCCCCGCGGCCATGGCGCGGGGACATGCAGAGGGGCGGCGAAACCGGAGAAAACACCCACCCCTTAAGGGTCAGAAGCTGTAGCGCAGGCCGAAATTCAGGCTGAACGTGTCCAGATCATCTTCGACCGTTCCGGTGGAGGCGCCGTTTGGCGCAAAACGTTGGCTCGAGACGTCGAATGCGCGTGAATAGCGTGCGTCGACGGTGAACGCGGTGGTTGAATTGATGTCATAGGCAACCCCAGCGATCAGCTGAGCCGCGAAATTGGTATCACTGTCATCCAACGCGACACCCGGGCCGTAAACGAAGTCGAGATCCGAATATGTCGCGCCCAGGCCAAACCCGGCATAGGGGGTAAAGGCGCCGTTGCCTTTGAAGTCGAACAGCACATTGGCAAACAGCGAGGTCTGGCTGACATCACCCGAGACATTGCCCTCGGAGCCCGGCCCGTTGCCGCTGAAGTTCACGCTATCCACATCGTTGTCACGATAGGACAGTTCCAGTTCGAGCCGCGTGCCGATCGCGTCGCTGGACCATTGAGGGATTTCCCTGCCCACGGCTACACCCAGACCGAAGCCCGCATCAAAATCGGTATCGACCGTTTGGGTCGCTCCGCCGATACTGCCCGAGAAATCGGTGTCCTGAAGTTGGCTGTATCCGAGAAAACCCTGGATATAAGCCCCGTCAGTCAGGCTTTGCGCGGCCAGAGCCGAGGCGCTTAGGCTCAGGGCAGTAGAGGTGAGAATGAGACGGGTAATCATGATCAGGTCCTTTGTTCCGCAAGATGCATGGCGAACATGTGGTCGAGCGGAGAGCAAAGGGAAGGCACCGGAACTTCACTTCGCGTAACAGGTCTTTTGACTGTTGTGAGTGAATAATTCAGACCGTCAGAATTGAAGCAATCAGTGACGTTCAGCGTGCGGGGATGGGCTTAGGGAACTGCTCCGATTCCTGCAGGCGTGACCTTGGTTTCACCGGCCGGACCCTATCGTAAGCTATATGAAACACATAGGTGTAAATCGTGTAGGTCAGGGTCAGGCCGACGTTTAAGGCCAAGGCCGACCCAAGAGAATGACCGCCGACGTACATCAGCAATGGGCAGGTGATCAGGACAGCTGTGACCTCGTGCAGAGTGGCGTGAACAAGGCGAAGCCTATGTGGGCGCTTGCAGGCCAAGCGGCAGGTTTTCACCTTTTCTATTACGTCAAATAAGGTGTTGAAAATTGGCGACCAAATCAGGATCACAATAGACAGCAACGTGATTGTTGCCAAACCATGAGACACCGAAGTGCCTGTTACATAGACATAAAGAGGGGAAACAAAGGCTATACCAATCAACTCGAAACTACCGGTTTGGATAACACGTTCCTTGAGTGACCTTACCGCCATATGCAAACCCTGGAAAATATCGGATAGGAAAAAGCCGTTCTTCAATCGGCGCCGAGGAAATGGTTCAAAATAAATCAATTCGCGCATTTCAGCGCTCGGGGGCACATTTGCACATTGCAGTTAAGTTGAATGTGAAGTCGCACACATATGCGCGTAGCTGGTAAGTTGCAGATCGGACAGGTTTAAGCTGTTATTAAAAAACAAAAAAACCCCGGCCTGAACCGGGGTCTTTCTTTTTTGGGAAGTTGGTAAGGCAGATTACTCTGCGCTTTCCTCTTTCTTTTCTTTCTTCTCGGGAACGATCTCTTCGCCGGTTTCCTGATCGACGACTTTCATCGACAGGCGGACCTTGCCACGGTCGTCAAAGCCCAGCAGCTTGACCTTCACTTCCTGACCTTCCTTCAGAACATCCGAAGGATGGTTCAGGCGGCGGTTTTCGATCTGGGACACGTGGACCAGACCATCGCGCTTGCCAAAGAAGTTCACGAAGGCACCGAAGTCGACGATCTTGACCACTTTACCGGTGTAGACCTGACCTTCTTCTGGTTCTGCCACGATCGAATAGATCATGTCATAGGCCTTCTTGATCGATTCACCGTCTGGCGATGCGATCTTGATCACGCCGTCGTCGTTTATGTCGACCTTGGCACCTGAGGTTTCCACAATCTCGCGGATGACCTTGCCGCCCGAACCGATCACTTCACGGATCTTGTCGGTCGGGATGTTCATGGTCTCGATGCGCGGGGCGTGGACCGAGAATTCGTTGGTCTCGGACAGGGCTTTGCCCATCTCCCCCAGAATGTGCATCCGGCCGTCCTTGGCTTGCGCCAGGGCTTTCTCCATGATCTCGGGCGTGATGCCCGCAACCTTGATGTCCATCTGCAGCGAGGTGATGCCGTTTTCGGTACCCGCAACCTTGAAGTCCATGTCGCCCAGGTGGTCTTCGTCACCCAGAATGTCCGACAGGATGGCATAGTCGCCGTCATCTTCCAGGATCAGACCCATGGCCACACCGGCAACCGGTGCTTTCAGCGGAACGCCTGCATCCATCATCGACAGAGAGCCGCCGCAGACCGACGCCATCGAGCTGGAGCCGTTGGATTCGGTGATCTCCGACACGATACGGATCGTGTAGGGGAAGTCGGTCGCCGCAGGCAGAACCGCCTGCAGGGCGCGCCATGCCAGCTTGCCGTGGCCGATCTCACGACGGCCCGGGCCACCAACGCGGCCAACTTCACCAACCGAATACGGAGGGAAGTTGTAGTGCAGCAGGAAGTTCGATTTGAAGTTGCCGTGCAGCGCGTCGATGAATTGCTCATCGTCGCCGGTGCCCAGCGTGGTCACGGCCAGCGCCTGCGTTTCACCACGGGTGAACAGAGCCGAACCATGGGTCCGCGGCAGCATCGAGGTTTCTGCAACGATCGAACGGATATCGGTGGTCGAACGACCGTCGATCCGCTTGCCGCCTTTGACAACGTCGCCACGCAGGATGCCTGCTTCCAGCTTTTTCATCGCCGAACCCAGGTTGCCGTCTTCCAGCTGTTCCTCGGTCAACGCTTCCTTAATCGCTTCACGGGCAGCGGCAACAGCGGCGGTGCGCTCTTGCTTGTCGGTGATCGCGAAGGCGGCGCGCATCTGCTCTTCACCGGCGGCCTTTACGGCAGCGGACAGCTCGGAGTAATCCGGGGCTTGGAAATCGAACGGCTCTTTCGCGGCTTCTTCGGCCAGCGAGATGATCAGGTCGATGACCGGCTGAATCTGCTCATGCGCAAAGTTCACCGCGCCCAGCATTTCCGCTTCGGACAGCTCGTAGGCTTCCGATTCAACCATCATCACGGCGTCTTTGGTGCCGGCAACAACCAGGTCCAGACGCTGCTCGGGGTTCAGGCGCAGGTCCTGCATGTCGTCCACGGTCGGGTTCAGAATGTATTCGCCATCCTCGAAACCAACACGGGCACCAGCGATCGGGCCACGGAATGGCGCACCAGAAATGGTCAGCGCAGCCGAGGCAGCGATCATCGCAACGATGTCGGGATCGTTGACCAGATCGTGGCTCAGCACGGTGCACATCACCAGAACTTCGTTTTTGAAGCCGTCAACGAACAGCGGGCGGATCGGACGGTCGATCAGACGCGCGGTCAGCGTCTCTTTCTCGGTCGGGCGCGCCTCGCGCTTGAAGAAGCCACCCGGAACCTTACCGGCGGCATAGTATTTTTCCTGATAGTGGACGGTCAGCGGGAAAAAGTCCTGACCCGGTTTTTGCGCCCGTGCAAAGGTCACGTTTGCCATGACGCTGGTCTCACCCAGCGTGGCAATCACGCTGCCGTCGGCCTGACGGGCAACCTTGCCGGTTTCCAGTGTGAGCGTTTCTTCGCCCCACTGCATAGATTTCTTTGTTACATCAAACATATGCGTATCCTAGATGGGAGCACTCCCGCCCCTGCGGGTCTCCCGTTTGCATGGCGGCCCCATTGCCGCCGATCCCATTTTTACTTTCGTCTGAGTGCCGGGATCAGGGCACAACGTCTCAGATATCGCGCGCATACATGAGATTGGGTCCAAAGGAAAGCGAAACCGCACCGGGCGGGCAGCATGTGCAGCCATCTGCCACCGCCCGCGCCGAACCAGATGATCCCGGTGAAGCTCAACGGTAAATGGACACCCAGGTATGCTCACGAACCTGTGCACCCGGCCGGGCAGCTGGCCATTGATCCCTCGGATCATGGGTTGATCGTGATCGACGGGCTGATGCCGGCGTCCGAGGGCTGTTAAATTCCAAAAGATGAATGAATTTTGCGAATTTTTGATTGCGGTGTAAGCTCTTAGGACAAGACAAACGGTCGAATTGACGGGAAACGCGCCAAGGGATAACCGAATATTTTGCCGTCCACCGACCGAAGACCTTGGCGTTTGCACGCAGCAAACTGAGGGAAAGTCGAATGGCACAATCCAAGAAAATGCTGGATCCGGATCCCCGGATTTATGATTTTGAGACTGAATATGAGCTGGGGCAGGATAACGTCCGGCCATTTGGTTTGGATATTCACAATCCTGTCTTTCTGATCTCGAGCATTGTGATCTTTGCGTTCGTCCTTTTGGCACTTGCAAACCAAGAGGCTGCCGCAACCCTGTTTGGCTGGCTAAGACCTTGGCTTACCAGCACATTTGACTGGTTTTTGGTCCTTTCCGTAGATGCAATCACCTTGTTTTGTCTGGTCCTGATCATCCTGCCTGTCGGCAAGGTCCGGATCGGTGGCAAAGATGCCCAGCCGGACTATTCCTATGCTGGGTGGATTGCGATGATGTTCGCCGCCGGTATTGGCATCGGGCTGCTGTTCTTTGGCGTGATGGAGCCGGTCTATTACAACTTTGCTGAAGACGGTAACGCAGTCCCGCTGGGCATTGATATCGCGGTGCCAGGCAATGAATATGCCGGTGTTGTCGGCACCATCCATCATTGGGGGCTTGAGGGTTGGGCGGTTTATGCCGCAGTGGGCCTCAGCCTTGCGATCTTCAGCTATAACCTTGGCTTGCCGCTGACTCTGCGATCCGCTTTCTACCCGATACTGGGTGAACGCGTCTGGGGTTGGTGGGGCCATCTCATCGACACGCTGGCCGTCTTTGCCACGTTGTTTGGCCTGACCACATCGCTGGGTCTGGGCGCGCAACAGGTTGCGGCGGGGCTGAACGAGGTGTTCGGCATCGAATCCAGCCCGACTGTTGTCGTATTGTTGATCATCGGTATCACCCTGATCGCCTTGGGCTCGGTCCTGCTTGGCATGGATGCGGGCGTCAAACGGCTAAGTGAGATCAACATGATCATGGCCGTGGGGCTGTTTCTGTTTGTGATAGCGGTTACTGGTGTCGGCACCGCCATATCGCGGTATTTTAACGTGATGACCGATTATGTACTGCACCTGCCGGCGCTCTCGAACCCATTCGGACGTGAAGACACCAGCTACTTCCATGGCTGGACGACTTTCTACTGGGCCTGGTGGATCGCTTGGTCGCCCTTTGTGGGCATGTTCATCGCCCGCATCTCCAAGGGTCGTACGGTACGCGAATTCGTCATCTGTGCGCTACTGGCCCCCACAGCGGTCTGCGCCCTGTGGATGTCGACTTTTGGTGGTGCCGCAATCGACATGCTGAACGCAGGCGGAGCTGAAGGTGTCCGCGCCACGGTAATCGATAGTTACGCCCCCGAAGGCGCGTTGTTTGGCTTCCTGAAAGAGCTGCCTCTCTACGGTATCGTGGCTCCGATCGCGTTGGTCCTAATCGTGGTGTTCTTTGTCACTTCGTCCGACTCGGGTTCGCTTGTGATCGACACGATTACCGCAGGCGGCAAGATGGACGCGCCGGTAGTCCAGCGCGTGTTCTGGTGTACGCTTGAAGGTCTTGTCGCCATCGCATTGCTGCTTGGCGGCGGGCTGAGCGCACTACAGGGGGCGGCTGTGTCCACCGGCATCCCGTTCACACTGGTTGTTCTGATCATGTGCTATTGCCTGTGGCTGGCGCTGAAATCTGAACGGTCGAAGATGTAGTCGAACGTCCCAATAACACGAAACGCCCGCCGAATGGCGGGCGTTTTATTCGAAGGGGCGATCAGGCCAGTAACTCTGCTTCTGAATCCTCAATAAACGCGTAGGAATGCGTATTTATATCGCCGCTCCAACGCCAGAGTGCCACAAAGCCCTCTGGACCTGTGCGAAAGGCATGAGGCATCAGGCTGGGATGGTGGATCATGTCGCCCGGCTCGCGCATCCGGATGTCGTCTCCTGCGGTCCAGAGTGCGCGGCCTGCGATGACAGCATAGGTTTCATCAGCATCATGAAGGTGAAGCGGATAATAGCTGTTGGGGCGCATATACACCAATCCAAGCCGAACATCGGGTGCCGGAATTGGGCCTTCCGGCCCCATCAGGGTCGCGACACTGATCATCGCGGCAACGCCTGCTTCGGTGTTGCCTTCCACAGGGTTGGAGCCCCAGGGCAGCAGTGATTGTGAGCCAAGAACTGCGGCTGCGGCAGGATGGCGGCTGTTGGCAAGGACGGCACGAATACCATCATCCATGAGGCATGGGCAGATCGTGTCGAATGTGCCGCTTGGTGGTGTTTTCAGAAGGGTCCTGGCCGTATGTGGACCCATCGGATCATCCTCGGCTTGGTATACGCCTGATATTGCCTGCCGCATTTTCTGAAAAAGACTGTTGTGAACCATGGGGCTGCGCACTCCTGTGACACCCCCATCTGACGGTTCAATATGCGAGAATCTGCCACTAAAACGACTGAGGCAAGTCGGAATCGTGCCTAGTAGAATGCAAGCCGGCTTGTCCGCCCAATCTTACAAGCGTTCAATTCTGGTAGCGACACGAAGACCGCTGCGTTCAGAGACGGGAAAACAGATACGCCCGCCAAAATGGCGGGCGTGATAATCAAGCTAAGCTGGATCGAAAATCCGAAAAACGACCAAAGGTCGCTTAGCGGCGGATCCCCAGCTTTTTGATCAGGTCCTGGTAACGCGCTTCTTCTTTGCCTTTCAGGTAGTCCAGCAGCTTGCGGCGCTGGGCAACCATTTTCAGCAGACCGCGACGACCGTGGTTGTCTTTCTTGTGGGTCTTGAAGTGCTCGGTCAGGGTGTTGATGCGCGAGGTCAGGATTGCAACCTGGACTTCAGGCGAACCGGTGTCGCCTTCTTTGGTTGCGAATTCTTTCATGACTTGTGCTTTATCAGCGGCAGTAATCGACATCGGGGTCTCCTTCGAAGGTTAGAGTTAATGGCGCAGGCCGGGATGTCGTCCAGCACAGGCCCATGGAGAAATCCGCACCGATTCCGACGCGGATGGGCGCGTATAAGCGCTTTCACAGGAAATGGCAAAAGGTTTCTGGCGGTTCAGACGGTCGCAGCGTATTGTGTCAGATGTGCTTCGGTCACAAGCTGGATGTCCTGCTCCGTCAACCCTTCGGCGCGGTAGAGTTGCGCAACGTCTTGACCATTGATCTTGACCCGTGTCAGGTCCTCGTTGTCCGGGTCGGTTTCGATGGTTATCTCTGGGTCATCCTGATTGTCCCACGTGACCAGCAGTTTATCCTGGCCGACCTGAAAATCCATTATTGTCACGCTTTGCTCTGCGTCCGAGGAGCTCAGGACAAATTCATCCGCACCATCGCCGCCCTGCAAGGCATCATCCCCGTCCCCGCCAAGCAAAACGTCGTCATCCTGACCGCCGTAAAGCTCGTCGTCGCCGGTCCCGCCAATCAGTTCGTCTTCACCGAAATGCCCATACAGGAAATCGTCTCCGGTTCCGCCGTCCAAGGTATCATCGCCGTCCTCGCCATGCAGTACATCCGCCCCTGCGTCGCCCGAAATATCGTCTGACCCGTCACCGCCGTGAAGCACGTCGTCTCCGAAGCCGCCATCGATACGGTCATCGCCGCCAAATCCGTTGATCTGATCGTTTCCGTCCTGACCTGTGATTTCATCAGAGCCGTCGTCCCCAGCGATGACCAGATGCCCGTCAAATTCCGAGATGACCTCGCCAGAGCCAGGAGATTTGGTGTCGACCTGAGTTGGTTCGTCGATATTTTCGCCATCATCCAGCAGGTTGCCCTGCGGGATGTCCTCGGCCCCGGTTTCGTCGATCCGGTCCTCCTCCTCCTCGTCGTCGGAAAAGAAAACGTCGCCCATCGCGTAAGCGGCGCCACCGATGGCGGCCAATCCAAACAATCCAACCAGAAACATGGGAGTCCTCCGAAAGCACACTGCTCCGAGTTTGAAATATCCCATGCATTCAGAGGGTTGGTCAAAGCCAAGCTGAGGTCGTGGTTAACCCTTTGTCACCCGGACCAGGGTTTGGGCTGTTGCGTATACGCGATGTATAGCGGGTGTTTTGGATGTCCGTCCTTGGTCAGCCCCAGATGGTACAGGGGGTGACCGGTCCCGCGCAACAACTGCTCCACGGCTGGCCCGCGCTCCAGATGTGCACCGTGGGTGCCCCAGCCTGCGATGACCTGATCGGCCCAATCGACACCTGACAGGATGGCGGCGTCGTTTTCCGGCCCCACCGGATCGGCGGCGGCGCGCATCTTGCGCGGATCGGTGTCGCGCCAGGCAAAGATGTTGGTCACCTGAAATGCCCCGAACCCCAGCGTCCGCGCACGACGTTCGCAGCGTTCGACGGTCGGGTCGTTCTGCACCTCGGTCGCCGTCGACGGGTTCAGCATCACGAACAGGGCCTTGCGCCCGTCAGAGTCCCAGATGCGGGTCAAGCTATAGCGATACTTCTCGCAATCGGAATAAACGGCGGTCGAGGGCGCGTCGCCCTTGGTGTGGGAACGGGTGATCATGCCCATCGCCTAGCACGGCTCTCAGTCGACGAACACCCGGCTGGGGTGCAATTCGCCGGATTTATAGATACCCACGGCCACGGCCCTGCCATTCAGCGATGCCCAGGCTTCATCCCCGTATTCGACGTCCGACGCCAGAACCATGCCAGGGTTGCCGTTGCGCAGGCGGGTGGCGCCTTCAGGTGTGCATTTTAGTTCGGGCAGGTCGTTCAGACCAGTTTCCAACGGATGCAGATACTCATCCAAGGCAGTTGTTTTGGCCATCTCATCGATCTGTTCGATGCTCAGCCCGTCTTCGGCCTCGAACGGGCCCGACCAGATGCGGCGGAGTTCTTTCACGTGGCCATGGCATCCCAACGCCGCACCCAAATCGCGGGCGATAGAGCGGACATAGCCACCTTTGCCACACGTCATCTCCAGCACGACGTGATCCTCGTCGGGGCGGTCGACCAGAACTAGTTCCTCAACCCAAAGCGGGCGGGCGGACAGTTCTACTTCTTCGCCGTCACGGGCCAACTTATAGGCGCGCTGGCCGTCGATCTTCACGGCCGAGAACTTCGGGGGCACCTGCGTGATTTCGCCAATGAAGGGCGTCAGGGCGTGTTTAATGTCGTCGTCGGCTGGGCGCGCTGCGCTTTCGGCGATCACTTCGCCTTCAGCGTCGTCAGTATTGGTGGCCTGACCCAGCCGGACAGTGAAGGTATAGGCCTTGAGTGCATCAGTGATGTAGGGAACGGTTTTCGTCGCCTCACCCAAAGCCACGGCCAGAACGCCGGTCGCTTCGGGATCCAGCGTGCCCGCATGGCCGGCTTTTTTGGCGTCCATCGCCCAACGCACTTTGTTGACCACAGCAGTCGAGGTCATGCCCGCTGGCTTGTCCACCACCAGCCAACCGGAAATGTCGCGACCCTTGCGTTTGCGTCCCATACTGCACCTTGAATCTTGTCGAGGCGCGCGACCTAACGGATCGGTCGGGCGCTGTCAATTTAGCATGAAGAGGTCTGTTGTCAGGGAATATCCTGCACCACGCCCACGATCGGCCCGAGAGAAAACCCCACATCTGACCGATTGCTCGCCCGGTCATACATGCGAGAGATGTTACCGTCGAAGAACAGTGCGTTCGGGGTATTCAGCACGTCCCGGAACAGGCTGCCGAATTCGTGAAAGGTGACGTAATCTTCCGAGATCGCGAACACGACGCGCGTTCCGTCGTCGCTGGTCCCAACTCCGTTGCGGATATAAAGCGAGGTCGAATCGGGCAGGAAGCGTGGGTGCAACTCTCCATCAACCACCAACATCGGGCCGGATTGCGTGGCGAAACGGCAATCGGGGCCCTGATCGACATAGTCCAGAGTTTCGAACACATCGGCACGCCCGTCACGGATGCAGAACACACCGTTGGGCAGCAGGCCAAAGTTGCCGGGGCCGGCATTGGGGATCACGCGCATGACCTCCTCGCCCTCTTCGACATAGTGGCCGACGGGCGAGCGGTCGTCATGATACATGCCGCCGTTCATGGCAAAGGACAGCTGTTTGCCATCTGGGGCCAGCGCCTCATTCACCGAAGAAAAGTGGCCAAGTACTTCGCCATCTTCGCCGTGTAGAAACAGACGCAGGTCTTCTTCGGCAGCATCCACTTCGCAGATGGTGTACCGCTTATCCGCGTGGGTCAGTTTTTCGCAAGTGACCGCAGAGGCTTGCACGGCCCAAAGAACCGCGCCCAGAATGACAAGCGTACGGATCACTCGTCCAGATCGCGGCGCACCGCGTCCTGACCGAACATCCGGCGGGTATCATCCAGACGGTCGAACGTGTCATCCAGACGGAACCGCAGATCGGGTGAGAATTTCAGGCCGACCTTCTTGCCGACCATGCGCCGCAACTCGCCCTTGTTGCGGGCCAGCAGTGCGATCACATCCTCTTGCCCCTTGCCGCCCAAAGGCAGCACATAGGCAGTCGCGATCTTCAGATCGGGCGAGGTGCGCACCTCGCCCACAGTGATCGACATGCGGTTCAGGTCGGGGTCGTGGACATCTCCGCGCGCCAGAACTTCGGACAGAGTGCGGCGGATCAGTTCGCCGACGCGCAGCTGTCGTTGGGACGGGCCGGGGCCATCGTGGAATTTGTTCTTTGCCATAAACCCCGATCTAAGGGCAAAGCAGGGCTTTGCCAAGCGGGCGCGAACCGGGTAGGAGGCTTTGAGCCGAATTGAGGAAAAGGACCAGCGCAATGACCCATATTCCGGGGATCGTGATTACAGGGGCTTCGGGCCGCATGGGGCAGATGCTGATCAAGACCGTCACCGACAGCGATCAGGCGCGTCTGGTTGGTGTGGTCGAGCGTAAGGGTCACGATTGGATCGGTCAGGATGTGGGCGAAGCGATGGGCGGTCAGGCGCTTGGGGTCAAAGTCACCGATGACCCGTTGGAGGCGTTTGCTCAGGCGCAGGCGGTGATCGATTTCACTGCACCCGAGGCAACGCTGGAATTTGCCGCCCTGGCCGCGCAGGCACGCTGTGTGCACGTGATCGGCACGACCGGAATGACGGATGAGCAAATCGCAGCGCTGGAACCGGCCGCGCGCCATGCGGTGATTGTCCGCGCCGGCAATATGAGCCTCGGCGTGAACCTGCTTGTGCAATTGACCAAAAAGGTTGCCGCCGCGCTGGACGAGGATTTTGATATCGAAGTGATCGAGACGCACCATCACCACAAAGTCGACGCACCCTCGGGCACGGCGCTGATGTTGGGTGAGGCTGCCGCCGAAGGGCGGGGCGTCAAGCTGGCGGACGCCTCTGATCGGGGTCGCGACGGTATCACTGGTGCGCGTAAACGCGGTGACATCGGATTCCATGCGGTGCGCGGCGGAGACGTTGTCGGTGAGCATGACGTGCTGTTCGCCGCTCCTGGCGAGCGGATCGTGCTGCGCCATCTGGCCTCGGACCGTGCAATCTTTGCACGCGGGGCGCTGAAGGCAGCGTTGTGGGGGCAGGGCAAGGCGCCGGGGCAGTATGATATGGTGGACGTCCTCGGCCTTTGATGTGTGCGAATGATGGACGCCCTCCTCAATGGCGTTAAGATTCCGCCATGTGGAAATCGAAATCGGGCATCCTGACACCGCTTCTGCTGGTACTGTTTTACCTGACCCTACTGCCATTCATGCTGAACGCGTTTCACATGATTGGCGTGGGTCTGGGCACCGATACAGCACTTCCGAGTTATCTGTTTGTGAAAGGCGAAACCGTCGGGAACTGGGCGATGGTGCTTCACATTCTCGCCGGATCGGTTCTGGTCGCGCTGGTGCCTCTGCAACTGGTTCGAAGGCTCCGGCTGAAATACATTCGTTTTCACCGGGCACTCGGCAGGATGCTGATCGCATTGGCACTGATCACCGGGTTGGCGGGGATGACTTATATACCGCTGCGCGGAACGATCGGTGGGCCGGTCATGTCGGCGGCATTTTTCTTGTACGGCGTTCTGTTGTTCTGGTCTGCGCTGATGGTCGCGCGGATGGCCATCTCAAAAGACCGAGAGGGACACTGGGCTTGGGGCCTGCGGCTGTTCTGGCTGGCGCTCGGTTCGTGGCTGTATCGGGTTCACTATACGCTCTGGTACATTTTGACCGGCGGCCTTTGGTCGAACCCGGAATTTACAGGGGCCTTTGATCTGGTTCAGAATTTTGCGTTCTTTGTGCCGTATCTTCTGATTGCCCAGATCTGGATCGGCATGCGCAGGTGCACGCATCAAGGAACACTTGTTCAACCGGGCTGAGCATCCGAGTATGACGAAATCAAAAGTCTATCGCGATCCCTTTTTTCTCCCAATCGCCGTAGCGCGCCGGATCAGGGCCATCACGCCCACCCAGTTCCTTGGGCATTTCTTTAGTCTCGGCTTCGGCTTTGCGGCGGCGCTCTTCCGCCTCGGCCAAAGCGCGCTGGGCCGCGGGAGGCAGGTCTTTGCGTGTATCGCTCATGACTTCGGGTTCCTTTCCGTGCAGGTGCTTGATATACGCCCCCGTCCGCCAATGACAATGCGGGCAGAGGTCACACAAAGGCAATACAATGTCGGACAACCCAACAGCCGCGCGGCGCAGCGCCATCTATCTGCTGGATCAGATTTTGGGCGAGGGGCGTTTGCTGTCCGAATGCCTTGCCGCAGGAGCTTTGGATAGGCTGGACCCCGAGGATCGCGCGCGGGCGCAGCGATTGACGCTTGAAACGTTGCGCGGGTTGGAGCGGGCAGATCGACTGGTTGGCAATCACCTGAACCGCACTCCCGCCCTAACGGTGCACAACGCATTGCGTCTGGGGGCGGTCGAGCTGTGCCATGGTGCAGCGGCGCATGGTGTGGTTAATGCAATGGTCGAGATTGTCGGAAGGTCACGCAAGCACGCGCGGTTGAAGGGTCTGGTCAACGCTGTGTTGCGCAAGGTGGCCGCGGAAGGCCCCGATGCCTGGCCCAAAATGCGCGTGCCGCGCCTGCCGGAATGGCTGCGCGAACCGCTTGTCATGGCCTGGGGCGATGAAGCCGTCAAGGGCATGGAACTGGCGCATTTCGACGGGGCGCCGTTGGATTTGACTGTAAAGACGGATGCCGTCGCGCCCGACGGAGACCTGTTGCCAACCGGATCGGTTCGGATGCACGGCGCAGGCCAGGTCTCGGCCCTTCCCGGCTATAAGGAAGGCGCATGGTGGGTGCAGGACGCCGCGGCGGCATTGCCCGTGCGCATACTGGCGCCCAAAGCCGGTGAAAATGTACTGGACCTGTGTGCAGCTCCCGGCGGCAAGACGCTGCAACTGGCCGCCGCCGGGGCCAAAGTCTCGGCATTGGACATATCTGAAGGGCGTATTGAGCGCGTCCGCGAAAACCTCGCCCGCACCGGATTATCCGCAGAGGTGATCGTGGGCGATGCGCTGGAGCATCAGGGTCAGTATGACGCGATCCTGCTGGATGCACCCTGTTCCGCCACCGGGACCATTCGGCGCCACTCCGATCTGCCTTTTGCCAAGGACGGGTCCGAATTTGGCGAATTGATCGAGTTACAGACCCGTATGCTAGGCCACGCATGGTCCTTGCTGAAGCCCGGTGGGCGGCTGGTCTATTGCACCTGCTCGCTTTTGCCGGATGAAGGCGAAGTACAGATCGATGAGGCTCTGGCCTTGTACCCGGACATGCACGTGGACCGGGATGCCGCGATGGTAGCAGGTGTCGAGCCCGAGTGGATATCCGAGGAAGGCGGCCTGCGCCTGCGACCGGATTACTGGCCGGACCGGGGTGGAATGGACGGGTTCTATATCGCCTGCCTGAACAAATCCGCCTAAGGGTACTCTTTTCGATGACTTGACGTTCAGACCTGTCTATCGTTGGTTCAGGCGCCGACAGAGCGTCGGGGGCAGAGTAACGAGCGTCATGTCACAGTCAGACACCATGGCAAACCGGTGGGTGCGGTTTCAAAATCGTCTTTATGCGCGGCTTGCTCAGCGGCGCAAGGCGGTGGCCGGGTTTGTTGGTCAGCCGGAACCACGCACCGTTGGTTCGTTCGCGCGTGGACGGCAGCTGGTGGCCGGAAACTTGCTGTTTGCCGGTTATCTGGTCGAGGCTGAAGACACCGCCCTTTGGGATGTGACCGCCCCCAGTGCAGATTTTGACGACGAACGCCACGGATTTGCATGGCTGGACGATCTGGCCGCAGTTGGTGACATGCGCGCGCGGGAGAAGGCGCAGCGCTGGGTCTGGGGGTGGATCGAGGCGCATGGACGGGGTCACGGCCCTGGCTGGGCGCCGGACCTGACAGGTCGAAGGGTCATGCGCTGGACCAATCACGCACTATTTCTGCTGCGCGGCGCGGACGAGGCGCAAAGCGAGGCATTCTTCCGTTCTCTGGCACAACAGACGTGGTTTCTGTCGAAGCGCTGGTCTGCGGCGACGCCGGGTCTGCCAAGATTTGAAGCGTTGGCCGGTCTTGTGCAGGCCGGACTGGCTCTGGAGGGGTTGGAGCGGATGGCCGAGCCAGCCTTACGTGCGCTAGCGCGAGAATGCGTTCGGCATGTTGACGCTCAGGGTGGCATTCCCACACGCAACCCTGAAGAGTTGCTAGAAGTCTTTACCTTGTTGTCATGGACTTCTGCCGCGCTCAGCGAAATTGGCCGTGGGACACCTGCCGCGCAGACCGAGGCGATCAAACGTATTGCTCCGACTCTGCGAAAACTTCGCCACGCGGATGGTGCTTTGGCCCGGTTCCATGGTGGCGGGCGCGGCCTCGAAGGGCGTCTGGATCAGGCTCTGGCGCAAAGCGGCGTCAAACCGCATCCAACCACTGGCCTGTCCATGGGGTTTGCGCGTTTGGCCGCCGCGCGCACCACGGTGATCGTGGATGCAAGCGCGCCGCCTACCGGCGCGGCTTCGTACAACGCGCATGCCTCGACGCTGGCGTTCGAGCTGACTTCGGGGCGGCGACCGCTGATCGTGAACTGTGGATCGGGGGTCAGTTTTGGACAGGACTGGCGACGCGCAGGACGGGCGACGCCGTCGCATTCCACCCTGTGCGTGGATGGTTATTCCAGCGCTCGTCTGACCGGACCCATCAAAGGCACCTCTTACGAGGCTATGGTTGATGCCCCGAAAAACGTCCCGGTCGAATCCGAGCAGGCATTCGAGGGAGAACGGTTGATGGTCGGTCACGACGGCTATGTCCGAGTGTTCGGCCTGACCCACGCCCGCACATTCGAGCTGCGCTTTGACGGTCGTGAACTGGTGGGCGAGGACATTCTGCTGACCACGACCGACAAGTCCAAAAAGCAATTTGATCGCGCCATGGATGCTGCAAGCCTGAATGGCATCCCCTTTGACATCCGGTTTCACTTGCATCCGGACGTGGACGCTGCGTTGGATTTGGGCGGTACGGCGGTGTCCATGGCGCTCAAAAGCGGAGAAATCTGGGTGTTTCGTCATGATAACGTGGGAAAATTGTCAGTTGAGCCAAGCGTTTATCTGGAAAAAGGGCGTTTAAAGCCACGCGCGACAAAACAGATCGTTCTATCTGGCCGCGCAATGGAGTATGCGACGCGCATCCGGTGGACGCTGAGCAAGGCACAGGATACAGCCTATGCCGTGCGCGACCTGCACCGGGACGAGCCCGATTTCGACTGACGCCAAAAGGACCTTTGGACCCATGACCGACCTTCACCCCGTGCGCCGCGCGTTGCTTTCCGTTTCCGACAAGACCGGGCTGATCGAGCTGGGAAAGGCGCTGGCCGAGCGCGGGGTCGAGCTGTTGTCCACCGGTGGTACTGCCAGGACGCTGCGCGATGCGGGTCTGGGCGTAAAGGATGTCAGTGAAGTGACTGGCTTTCCCGAAATGATGGATGGTCGGGTCAAGACGCTGCACCCGATGGTTCACGGGGGCCTGTTGGCTCTGCGCGACAACGATACACACGTGGCCGCGATGACCGAGCATGGCATCGGCGCGATCGACCTGCTGGTCGTGAATCTCTACCCATTCGAGGCCACCGTGGCCAAAGGTGCGGATTATGACGAATGTGTCGAGAACATCGACATCGGCGGCCCTGCGATGATCCGGGCTGCGGCCAAGAACCATGCCTTCGTCAACGTGGTCGTGGATGTTGAAGATTACGACAAGCTGCTGGGCGATATGGATCAGCATGGCGGCGCGACCTGTCCTAAATTCCGTCGTAAGCTGGCGCAAAAAGCCTATGCTCGCACCGCCGCCTATGACACCGCCGTGTCGAACTGGCTGGCCGATGCGCTGGAGCTTGCAGCGCCCAAGCGCCGCGCCTTCGCCGGCGAGCTGAAGCAGACCCTGCGCTATGGCGAAAACAGCCATCAGCAGGCAGCATTCTACACTGATGGTACCAACCGTCCGGGCGTGGCGACCGCTGTGCAGCATCAGGGCAAGGAACTGAGCTACAACAATATCAACGACACCGATGCGGCCTTTGAACTGGCCGCCGAGTTCGATCCCACCGATGGTGCCGCCTGTGTAATTATCAAGCACGCCAACCCGTGCGGCGTGGCCAAAGGTGCAACTCTGCTCGAGGCCTACAAGGCCGCGTTCGATTGTGATCGCACTTCGGCCTTTGGGGGGATCGTGGCGTTGAACCAGCCGCTTGACGCTGAAACCGCGCAGGAGATTACAGGTATCTTCACCGAGGTTGTGATCGCCCCCGGCGCGTCGGATGAGGCCAAAGCGATATTTGCCGCCAAGAAGAACCTGCGCCTGCTGACGACTGAAGGACTGCCTGATGTCACCGCAGGCGGCAAGACCGTGCGCCAGGTTGCAGGTGGTCTGCTGGTTCAAGACAAAGATAACGGCTTTGTCGGTATGGATGACCTGAAGGTCGTGACCAAAAAGGCTCCATCCGATGAACAGATGCGCGATCTGCTGTTCGCCTGGAAAGTTGCCAAGCACGTCAAATCCAATGCCATCGTCTACGTCAAGGACGGCGCGACTGTGGGTGTGGGCGCAGGCCAGATGAGCCGTGTTGACTCGGCTCTGATTGCCGCGAAGAAAGCTGAACGTATGGCTGACGTACTCGGCCTGCCGCAACCGTTGACGATTGGCTCGGCAGTAGCTTCTGATGCGTTCTTCCCTTTCCCCGACGGGTTGATGGAGGCTGCCGAAGCCGGTGCCACCTGCGTGATCCAGCCCGGTGGTTCGATGCGTGACGACGAAGTGATTGCGGCCGCCGACGAAGCAGGGTTGGCCATGGTCTTCACCGGCATGCGGCACTTCCGGCACTGATGCGGTATCGCATGCTCCTGTGGGCCGGTCTGGCGGCATTGCTGATCGACCAGATCAGCAAGTACCTGACCGTCCATGTTATGCGTGTGGCCGATCATCCCGGAGGAATCGACATACTGCCGCCCTTGGTTGTTTTCAAATACGGAGAGAATCGCGGCATCAATTTCGGCCTTTTTCAGGGTAATACCGAGGCCGCCCGTTGGGTGTTGATTGGGATATCTGTTGCCATCTGTATCGGTGTGCTGATTTGGCTTGGCCGTACGGTACCTAGTAAATTCATGCTGTTCTGCGGTGGGCTACTGATCGGCGGTGCACTGGGAAACGTGGTAGACCGGGTTCTTTACGGTTATGTTTTGGATTTCCTCAACATGTCTTGCTGCGGTATCGACAACCCGTTCGTGTTCAATCTGGCCGACGTGTTCATATTTGCGGGCGCCCTGGGCCTAGTGCTGTTCGACGGCAAAAAGCACTCGTGACGCGCCGGATGATATGCGATAAAAGCGCCTGAAACTGGCTGGAGACCATAATGCGGATGCCGCGCGCCATACTTGCCCTGACACTTGCTGCCGCGGTTGCTGGCTGCTCTGACATCGGTTTGCGCAATCTTCAGCCGCCGGGGCCAGGACCTGATGAGTTTTCGGTTCTGCCGGTCAAGCCGCTGACCCAACCCAAGGATTATGCCTTTCTGCCCGCACCAACACCGGGCGGTGGAAACCTGACCGATCCCAACCCGCAGGCCGATGCTGTCGTTGCTTTGGGTGGCAATGCCTCTGCGCTGAACCCAAATTCGGCGATTCCCTCTTCTGATGCGGCTCTTGTGACGGCATCCAGTCGCTATGGCGTGCCGGCTAATACTCGGCAGGTGACCGCGCAGGAAGATGCGGAATTCCGCAAACGCAAGCAGCGCTTCACCCGTCTGCGCCTGTTCCCAGTCGACCGTTATTCGCAGGCTTACAAGGGCGAGGCGCTCAATGCCAACCTGCAGAACGAAGCGGCGCGCAGGCAAGGGCTCGAGACACCTTCGGCACCGCCGGTGGAATGAATTCTTCTTAACTTTCCGTCATCGGTCTTGAACCCGCGCGGCGCCACCGTAGTTTGAACACCATAAAACGAAACGGAGGACGCCCCATGGTTCGGGCCCTTGCATTGTCGGCTGCCCTATTTGCTGCCACCCCTCTCTTGGCCAGTGAAGGGCACGAGGCGGTTACGACGTTCACATTGGATAACGGCATGGATGTCGTTGTGGTCGAAGATCATCGTGCGCCCGTTGTGCAGCACATGGTCTGGTACCGGGCGGGCTCGGCGGATGAACCCATCGGGTCGTCCGGAGTGGCGCATTTCCTGGAACACCTGTTGTTCAAGGGCACAGACACACTGGCGCCCGGCGAGTTTTCCGCCACTGTTGCGGCCAATGGCGGCAACGACAACGCGTTCACCTCTTATGACTACACTGCCTATTTCCAGCGCGTCGCCGCCGACCGGCTTGAACTGATGATGCGGATGGAGGCAGACCGGATGCGCAATATCCGCCTGTCCGAAGAGGATATCGCCACCGAACGGGACGTAATCCTGGAAGAGCGTAACCAGCGCACCGAAAACAACCCACGTGCCCTGTTCGGCGAACAAATGAGTGCGTCGCAGTATCTCAATCATCGCTACGGCGTCCCGATCATCGGCTGGAAGCATGAGATGGAAGAGCTGGATATGGAGGACGCGCTGTCGTTCTATCAAATCCATTATTCCCCGAACAATGCCATTCTGGTTGTCACCGGCGATGTCGACCCCGAAGAGGTTCGCGCACTGGCCGATCAGTATTACGGTGTGATCCCGGCCAACCCAGATTTGCCGGAACGGGTGCGGTCGCAAGAACCGCCGCAAACCGCCGAGCGCCGTCTGACTTTCAAAGACCCTCGGGTCGCGCAGCCCTATGTTCAGCGCAGCTATCTGGCGCCGGAACGCGACGCGGGTGCACAGGAAAAGGCCGCCGCGTTGTATTTGCTGGCCGAATTGCTCGGCGGCAGCACGACGTCCTACCTGAATGAAAAACTGCAGCTTGAGCAGCAGAAGGCTGTCTATGCCGGCTCGTTCTACCGTGGTGTCTCGCTGGACGATACGACCTTTGACCTGATCGTGGTTCCGGCAGAGGGCGTGTCCCTGCAGGAGGCCGAGGAGGCAATGGATCAGGCCGTTGCCGATTTCATTGCCGAAGGTGTGAACGAGGAAGACCTGGACCGGATCAAGATGCAGCTGCGTGCAGCCCAGACCTATGCGCGCGACAATGTGGACGGGATCGGCAATCGCTATGGGCGGGCGCTGACCAGCGGGCTTACGGTCGAGGACGTGCAAGCCTGGCCTGATATTCTGCAGGCCGTGACCGGAGATGAGATCATTGCCGCGGCGCGTGATGTCCTGCAACCCGAAGCATCTGTAACCGGGTGGTTGATGCGCGACGATGAGGTGACGCAATGAAACGGTTTTTCGCATCTCTGATCGTCTGTCTCATCGCTCTGCCTGCTTGGGCAGAGATAAAAATCGAAGAGGTCACTTCACCTGGCGGCATTACGGCTTGGCTGGTCGAGGATCACTCGATCCCCTTCACTGCGCTGGAGTTGCGGTTCCGCGGCGGCACTTCGCTGGACGATCCGGACAGCCGTGGTGCCGTTTATCTGATGAGCGGTCTGATCGAGGAAGGTGCTGGGGACATGGATGCGCGCACCTATGCGCGCGAGCTGGAATCTCTGGCAGCATCGTTCAAATACCGTGCCACCGATGACTCGGTTGCCATATCTGCGCAATTTCTGACCGAAAACCGTGATGATGTGATTGACCTGTTGCGGACCACGATCCACGAGCCACGCTTTGATCAGGATGCGATCGACCGGGTGCGCGCGCAGATTCTGTCGGGTTTGCGTTCGGATCAGACCGATCCGAACGATATAGCAGGGCGCAGCTTTGCTAAGATGGCCTACGGTGACCACCCATACGGGTCCGAAGGCAAGGGAACGATCGAAAGCGTTTCGGCGCTGACCCGGGAGGAAATCATAGCCGCCTATGACGGCGTCTTTGCCAAAGATCGCCTGTATGTGGGTGCCGTGGGTGACATCACCGCTGAAGAGCTTGGTGCGTTGCTAGATAAGCTGCTGGCGGATTTACCCGAGACCGGAAAACCAACGCCCGAAAGGGCGGATGTGAACATTCCCGGTGGCGTCAGCGTGGTGGAGTTCGACACTCCGCAATCTGTGGCCCTGTTTGCCCAGAAAGGCATTGATCGGGACGATCCCGACTTCTTTGCCGCCTACCTTCTGAATCACATTCTTGGTGGTGGTGGCTTCGAAAGCCGCCTGATGCAGGAAGTGCGTGAGAAGCGTGGCCTTACCTACGGTGTATCGACCTTTCTTGTGCCCAAGGATCTGGCCTCGGTTTATTTGGGCTCGGTGTCTTCGGCCAACGACCGGATTGCCGATGCGGTGGATGTGATCCGCGATGAATGGGCCCGCGCGGCAACCGAAGGTGTGACCCAGAAAGAGCTGGACGACGCCAAGACCTATCTGACCGGTGCCTACCCGCTGCGCTTTGATGGGAATGGGCAGATCGCCGGGATAATGGTCGGGATGCAGATGGAGGATTTGCCGATCGACTATATCGCCACGCGCAACGATCAGGTGAATGCTGTGACCCTGGAAGATGTGAACCGCGTTGCAGCCGAACTGCTGGACCCCGACGGTCTGCATTTCACCGTCGTCGGGAAACCCGTTGGATTAGACGGTTGATCGTTATTGAGCGATAACACCAAACACGGCCCCGCCCGGCGGGTGGGCCGATGCCTGCCCAGGTAAAACGCGCAGATTTGGCAATTTCAGGCGTTACTGGCTGTGTTCTGAAATCAGCCCAGGAACTGGCCTTTAGTCATGTTACCGTTTTTGCCCTAATTGCCTTTGCAGTTTGCGAGTAAACAATTCCCTCAGTCCGGCTCTCATTGTCGACAAGCTGAGTGCTGCTGTTCACGTAAATTATCTGAGAGAATCGCCCAATTCGCCTGAATCTATTGTTCTTCAAGGGATATGCCCTCAAAGCGGCAATTCAGTGGGTGTCGGGCCTAGTGACATATGAATTTGCCATTGCTAAGACTGAAATCACTTTTGAAAAGGGACCTAATTAATGAAAATTGAAGAAACCGCATTACCGGGCGTTATCGTTCTCACGCCGAAGCGGTTTTCTGACGCACGGGGTTTTTTCAGCGAAAGCTGGAACAAGAAAACGCTGGCCGATTTAGGAATTGAATTGGATTTTCTACAGGACAACCACTCATTGTCGGTAGAGAAGGGCACCTTGCGCGGACTACATTTTCAGGCTCCGCCGCATGCTCAGGATAAACTGTTGCGCTGCGGGCGTGGGCGGTTACTGGATGTGGCCGTGGACGTCCGAAAGGGCTCACCTACTTTCGGGAAATGGGTCAGTGTTGAATTATCCGCGGAAAACGGGCGTCAGCTGCTGGTGCCAAAAGGCTTCCTGCACGGGTTCCTGACGCAGGAACCGAACACTGAGCTCTGCTATAAGTGTTCCGATTATTATGCGCCAGAGTGTGACAGCGTGGTACGCTGGGACAGTTGCGGTGTTGATTGGGGTCTGACAGGTAACCCGATCCTGTCCGAAAAGGATGTCAACGCCCCGGTTTTCGCTGAGTTTGACAGCCCCTTCGTCTGGGAGGGCCCGACGTGAAGCTTCTGGTGACCGGAGGGGCTGGATTTATAGGGTCAGCTGTGGTGCGTCAGGCCATTGGCGAAGGGCATCAGGTCATCAATCTGGACGCACTGACCTATGCTGCCTGTCTGGACAACGTGGCAAGTGTTTCGGGTTCTCCGGGCTATACATTTGTCGAGGCTGATATCTGTGATCGTCCCGCAATGGACCGTGCCTTTGCTCAGCATCGGCCGGACGCGGTGATGCACCTTGCCGCGGAATCTCATGTAGACCGTTCAATCGACGGACCCGGGGCATTTGTTGAGACCAACGTCACCGGCACCTATACACTACTTGAAGCGGCGCGCGCGTATTGGCGGTCTCAGGGACAGCCTGATGACTTCCGTTTTCACCACATATCCACTGATGAGGTGTTCGGCTCGCTTGCCGAAAACGGCGTGTTCACCGAGGAAACACCATACGATCCGCGCTCGCCCTATTCCGCGTCCAAAGCGGCTAGCGACCATCTGGTGCGCGCCTGGCACGAGACTTATGGGTTGCCGGTTGTGCTGTCCAATTGTTCGAATAACTATGGACCTTACCACTTCCCGGAAAAACTCATCCCCGTTGTAATCCTGAATGCGTTGGCCGGTCAGCCGATCCCTGTCTACGGCAAGGGCGAGAATGTTCGCGACTGGCTGTATGTCGAGGATCACGCGGACGCGCTGCTGACAGTATTGCGGAAGGGTCAGGTTGGAAGGTCCTATAATATCGGCGGCGAGAATGAGGCCCGCAATATCGACCTTGTGCGGACGATCTGTGCAATTCTCGACGATAAACGCCCTAAGGATCGACCGTATTCCGAGCAAATAACGTTCGTAGCTGACCGCCCGGGCCACGATCTGCGTTACGCGATCGACCCGACGCGCATTCGCACCGAGCTTGGATGGCGCCCGTCTGTTACGCTGGAAGAAGGCTTGGAAAAGACAGTACAGTGGTATCTGGACAATGAAAGCTGGTGGCGCACCCTACAAAACCGGCATGGTGTTGGAGAGCGGTTGGGAGTGAGGGCGTGATCCTTGTATTCGGCAAGACAGGCCAGGTGGGGCAAGAGTTGGCAGACCATCCCGGCGTCTTGTGTCTGGATCGGGCAGCGGCGGACTTGTCGCGACCCTCGACCTGCGCGGAGGCTATTCAACGGCATCGGCCTACCGCAGTGATCAACGCCGCTGCTTTCACAGCCGTGGATCGGGCCGAGGACCAAGAAGCAGAAGCTACCGTTACAAACGGTGATGCACCTGGTGCCATGGCCAGCACCTGCGCTGAACTGGGCATCCCGATGGTTCAGATTTCCACCGACTACGTGTTTGATGGCAGCGAAAACACTGGGTGGCTGCCTGGAGATGCAACCGCGCCCTTGGGGGCCTATGGCCGCTCTAAACTGAAAGGCGAGCAGGCTGTGTTGGAACAAGGTGGGTGTTACGCGATATTGCGGACCTCCTGGGTTGTTTCGTCTCATGGGAAGAACTTCATCAAAACGATGCTGCGGTTGAGCAAAGAGCGGGATGAGCTGACAGTAGTGTCCGATCAGATCGGCGGACCCACCCCGGCGAGGGATATTGCAATGGCCTGTGTGGCAATCGCGAACCAGCTTATCGCGGACCCCGGGAAAACAGGCATCTACCACTATTCCGGCACACCAGAGATCAGTTGGGCCGATTTCGCGCGTGAGATTTTTATGCGAACCGGAATGGACTGTCGTGTTACGGACATTCTGACACGTGACTATCCGACGCCAGCCCGGCGGCCGCTGAATTCACGTTTGGATTGCAGTTCCTCCGAAAAGGTTTTTGGTTTGGACCGCCCGGATTGGCGGCCTGGTTTAACGAGTATTTTAAGAGATTTGGGAGAGATCTGATGACAGGTCGCAAGGGGATCATTCTGGCCGGCGGCAGCGGGACACGTTTGTACCCGATCACCATGGGGCTGTCCAAACAGCTGCTGCCGATTTACGACAAGCCAATGATCTATTACCCGCTGAGCGTGCTGATGCTGGCAGGGATTCGCGAGATCTGCATCATCACGACGCCGCAGGATCAGTATCAGTTCCAGCAAACACTGGGGAACGGATCGCAATGGGGGGTCGAGCTCAGCTATCAGGTGCAACCCAGCCCGGATGGTCTGGCACAGGCCTATATTCTGGCCGAAGAGTTTCTGGACGGTGCGCCATCGGCGATGATCCTTGGAGACAACATCTTCTTCGGTCACGGGTTACCACAGCTGATGTCGGCAGCGGATGAGAAACCAACTGGGGGAACCGTTTTCGGGTATCACGTTGCCGACCCTGAACGCTATGGCGTGGTCGCTTTCGACGAAGAGGGCAGGGCGCGGGAGATCATCGAAAAACCTGCTGTGCCGCCCTCCAGATATGCAGTGACCGGTCTCTATTTTCTGGATGCTACGGCTTCGGAACGGGCGCGCGCTGTAGAACCTTCAGCGCGTGGAGAGCTTGAGATTACCGAGTTGCTGCAATCCTATCTTCAGGAAGGGTTGTTGCAGGTAGAAACCATGGGGCGGGGATATGCGTGGCTGGACACTGGCACCCATGCTTCGCTTTTGGATGCCGGCAACTTTGTCCGTACTCTGGAAGAACGCCAGGGGCTTCAGACTGGCTGCCCGGAAGAGATCGCGTACCAACAGGGATGGATCAGTCGCGAAGCGTTGAGCCAAGAAGCCGAGAAGTTTGCAAAGAATGGGTACGGGGCCTATTTGACTGGTCTTCTGAACTAGAGAACTGGCCAATCGACCTGTTTGCATTGCACTGGCTCAGCGACCTGAACGCACCTCTTAACCGCAAGCAAAAGTTCATGCCTTGCCCTTGTCCTAGGCTGTCGGATTTTCGCGCGAATTGACCCGAGCGGACACACTGGGTAGCGCCCGGTTTCTGTTTGGTACATAATTTACATTATTTTCTTTGAGCAGGGTCAGCACCGTGAAACGGACTGGTCCGGAATTGTTGTATTGATGGTGGGTTTGTTGGTGAAAGATAGGGCTCGGACCGAGCAAAGTGTGGATCAGGATTTTGCGGACCCGCAGCAAAACCCTTATCGTCAGGCCATAAGAGCGATGCGCCCTACATTGGGTCTTGTGGGCTTGCTCAGCGCCCTTATCAACATCCTGATGTTAACGGGCCCGGTTTATTTGGTTCTGGTTTATGATCGTGTTTTGCCCAGCGGGTCAGTTTCGACCCTGAAACAGCTCTTTCTGATTGTGGTGATCCTTTTCACCTTACTGGGCCTATTCGAATTGCTGCGGTCCAGACTGTTGTCGCGAGCCAGCTTCAAACTTGATGAAAACCTGCGTGAGAAGATATGCGATTTCTGGCTCGTGAGCGCCATTGACGAGAAGACCTTTCCGAACAGCCCGCTGCGCGATCTCGAGATCGTTCGAAGCTTTGTCAGCGGTCCGGCGATCCTGGGTTTGTTCGATCTGCCCTGGATTCCCATCTTCCTGGTGGTTGTCTTTTGGATACACCCCTGGCTGGGCATGCTGACCGTTCTTGGCGCCCTGATCGTGGTTGCCGCGGCGCTTTTCAATCGTTTCTCGACCCGAGATTCCATTAAAGGGGCTGCCCAAACTGACGAAGTCGAAAGGGCATTTCTTCAACGCACGTGGCGCAACGCCGATATGGTTACGGGCTTGGGAATAAAGCAAAGCGTAGTTCGGCATTGGTCGACTTTGCGCAAGGCCAGTCTTTTCCATGTGCGCGCGGGGGCTGAAAGGTCAGAGTATTTTGCAGCGTTTTCGAAGTCCTTCAGGTTGCTGCTGCAATCGGCGCTTTTAACGGTCGGCGCGTATTTGGCGATCATTCAAGAGATTTCGCTTGGCACGATAATTGCTGCCTCGATCCTGGCCGGACGTGCGTTGGCTCCGATGGATCAGGTCATAGGTCAATGGCGCTCGATCGGACGGGCGACAGAGGCTCATAAACGCTTGTGTGACACGCTTGATCGGTTCGTAGAGCAACCATCTGCGACAGATCTGGGGATACCTGAGGCCAGGATCGTTGTGCAGAACCTGAGCAAGACTGCGCCTGAAGGCTGCCCGCACTCAACGAGACCTCGTATCCTGGATCAGATCGAGTTTTCCCTCGGGCCCGGCGACGGTTTGGTCGTGATTGGCAAGAGTGGTGCGGGAAAGTCCAGTTTGGCGAAATTGCTGGTTGGGGTATGGCAACCGGATACTGGCGACATACAGATGGATGGGCAGGCAGTCGACAAATGGCAATCCAGTGCGTTGGGGCACCATATCGGGTATTTGCCGCAACAGGTGGATATGTTGCCGGGAACAATTGCTCAGAACATCTCGGGCTTTCGTACGAACGCAAATGAAGAAGACATTGCAGAGGCGGCCCGTATTGCCGGGGTGCATGATCTTGTCCTGGAAATGGCTGATGGCTTTGCAACCCAAATCGGAACCTCTGCGCAGCCGCTGTCAGGCGGGCAAATCCAAGGGTTGGGATTGGCGCGCGCCGTTTACGGTATGCCAAAACTCGTTGTACTGGACGAACCGAATTCGAATTTGGATGTCGATGGTAATGATGCCCTTGTCGCGGCGATAAGGAAACTGCGCGCCCGTGGATGTGTCGTAGTCATCATGGCGCATCGCCCAAACGTCATTGAAGCCGCGAACAAGGTTCTACTGTTGCATGAAGGCCGGATGGTTCGGATGGGCAGCAAGGTTGATGTTCTCGGAGGGGCGCATGCAAGATCGAAAGGTGGCGCAACTGTGAAAACCAAAAGGGGTGTACCTGCGCAGCCATTTTCCATGCGATCGGTTGATATGACCGGGGACTGATTGCATGAAGCGGACCATGCCCCGTAGCAGGAGTTCTGTGCGATTGCTGGGCCAATAAAACGGCAGTTCGAATTAAAAGAACCTCTGTCATGGGTGCCATGCCGATTCCTCTGGACTGCCAGAAATGGAATCGATCAGCGAGCCGGATAAAAAATGTTTGGTTGCAGCGCGCCAGGCTGATTCCACCTTAGGAAGATTCGTGGGATTGTTTCTTGTCGTGGGGCCAATCTTGTGGCGGAACCCTGCCGATTGGTCTCTATTTTGTTAAAATAAGCGGTTACGATAAGCAACTAGCCACCGATCATTCACAATATCGGCTCCTTTCTGCCGTAATCCGCCGAATAATCATCACCCATGATGCACTTTGTTTCCAAGCCGCATAACCATTCAGTGGGGCTGGAAATCCGAGCAGGAGCTAAGGACGGATGACTGTTTATAACGTAAGTACCGCGGCAGAACTCACTGCTGCGTTAGGAAGTGCAAGCGGCGGGGATGAAATCCGCCTGGCTAGCGGAGACTACGGGAGTTTGAACTTGAACACTCAGTTCAACTCCGAGGTTCGGATCGTATCAGATGATCCGAGCAAACCCGCGAGCTTTTCATCAATGAACCTAAATGGAGCGTCGAACCTCACCTTTGATGGGGTGACCTTCGACTATACCTTTAATCAGGGCGACAAGATCTGGGATACACCCTTTCAGATCAACAACAGCTCTAACATTGCCATAGTGAACTCGACATTCGATGGGGATGTCGCAAGCGGTTTGACTGTGGAGGACAATGGGTACGGTGCCGCCAAGGGCTTAACTGTCAATGGTTCAAGCGGTATCACCTTGGCCGGAAACGAAATTTTCGATTTCTGGAAAGGTGTCCATTTCACGGACAGTAAGAACCTTAACATTCAGAACAACGAGCTGCATTCACTGCGCTCTGACGGCATGAACTTTGTCGATGTACAAGGCGTTCTGATCGAAAAGAACTATATTCACGATTTCGAGGCATCCCCCACCTCGGGCGATCATCGCGATATGATTCAGTTCTGGACCAACAACACAACCGAGGCGACCTCGGATGTGATCATCCGGGACAATACATTCGATGTTGGGCAAAGCGCCTGGACCCAGACAATTTTCATGCGGAACATTGAAGCGGAAAAGGGGAATACGGCCCTTTACTACCAAAATGTTACTATTGAAAACAACGTGATCTACAATTCGCATCCCCATGGGATCACTGTCGGGGAAACCAACGGTCTTGTTGTCAGCAATAACACTCTGGCATTCGCGGATGGGGATACCAGTTTTGTGGATGCAAGGGCTGCTATTGCGCCGCCACAGATCAACATCGCCTCTGGCTCTACGAATGTGACCATCGATCAGAACGTCACGTCCAAGATCAACGGGTACGGTGGTCAATCTGGTTGGAACGTTCAAAACAATGCGCTTGTTCAAAACACCAATCCGAATGGCGCGGGCTATTACGGGGATGTGTTCACGGACCAATCGTTGAACGCTTCGACACCGTATCACGACTATGTTGTGGAGCCGGGCAGCATCATCGATCAGTTGAACGCTGGTGCGTCGTTGGCTCACCCCGAGGATAGTCAGGCGTCAAACACGACGCCTACGCCGACACCAACACCGCCGACAACACCCACTGTCCCGGTGACGGACCCGACACCAACGGACCCGACACCAACGGACCCGACACCAACGGATCCGATACCAACGGATCCAGATCCAACGGACACGGCGACGACCGACCCGGTTCCGACGGATCCGGACCCAACGCCGGTTGATCCTGCAACGCCGCCTTCCGGTACTGCTGGAATCGACGTTAACAAGATCGACACCTTCGTCATGGACTTTGATGCTTTGGCGGCGTCGAACGCCTTGAAAGGTGATGCCAGTGTTATCACAACGGCATCTGGTGATCAGGCGCTGTATCTTGATGGTTCTAACGACAAAGCGTTTTTGGGACGACTGAAAGAGTTCGAAAACTCTGATCAGCTGTCGTTCTCGATCGATTTCCAGCGCGACTCAGCAGATGGCGCAACGGAAAAACTGCTCTGGAACCACAAGAAAATTGGCGTCTCGCTGGTTGGTGACGGCCTGGAAATCCAGGTTGGGAACAACGACAAAAAGTTCCATGACGGATTTATTCTGGAGGACCTTGGCCTGAATGACACGGATCAGCATCAACTGACCGTGATTATCGATGCCGATACGGATCGACTTCAGGTCTTTGTCGATGGCCAAATGGTGCTGGACGATCAGAGCCTCGATCTGGACATCGTCGGTGCCGGCGGACGTGAATGGGGATGGTCCGTGGGTCCAATGTGGGGCAACGGATTTGATGGGGAAATACATGATTTCCGCATCGATGACGAAGCCGATTTCTATGACCAACCGGTTATCGTTGACGATACCATGGCCGTGTTCGGTTGATTACAAAGAGCGCTGGTTTTCCAGCGCTCTTTTTCTTTTGCAGGATGCGGAACGATAGGGCGGTATTCGCGGAAATTATTTCCAGCCATTCATCAATGATTTAGCGATTTAACAAACTTACAGACTAGGTGCGGGAAATCCTGACAAGCACGCTGAAAACCTGCATATAAGGGTTGGTTATCTTGTGTTAGTAAATTTGGATGAGTGCAACAGTGACACAGTCGGATCACAGCGGATCCCCTCGGGTTTCCATTATTGTCATCAGCTACAATACCCGCGAAATGACATTGGAATGTCTGCGCTCCGTTCGGGATCAAACGCAGGTTCCGTACGAGTTGATTGTCGTTGATAACGCTTCAACAGATGGATCGGCACAAGCTATTGCCGACGAGTTTCCGGATATCCAGTTGATGGCTGAGTCCGACAATCACGGATTTGCGCTGGCCAACAATCTTGCCGCGATGAAGGCGAATGGCGAGTATCTTCTGTTGCTCAATCCAGATACGGTTGTTTTGGACCACGCGATCAACCACTTGCTGGAGTTTGCAGATGAACGCCCGGAAGCCAGAATCTGGGGTGGTAAAACGTTTTATGGCGATTTGTCTCTCAACCCGACTAATGCCTGGAACCGTATGACGCTTTGGGGCGTCATTAGTCAGGCGCTGGGCTTTTCAAGTCTGTTTCGAAAAAGCAGCCTGTTCAATCCCGAAGCGATTCCGGGCTGGGATCGCGACAGCGAGTACGAGGTCGATATCGTAACGGGGTGTTTCTTCCTTATCAAACGGGCTTTCTGGGAAGAGCTGGGCGGCTTTGATAAGGCATACTTCATGTACGGAGAAGAGGCCGATCTGTGCCTGCGCGCCCGTGCGAAAGGAGCGCGGCCGCGAATTACGCCAGAAGCCAAGATAATCCACTATGCCGGGGCATCTGAAAAGGTGCGTTCGGACAAGATGGTGAGGCTCTTGCGTGCCAAAATGACGCTTATCATGCATCATTTCCCGAAATGGCAGCGGAAAATTGGTCAAGCCGTATTTCGCCTTTGGCCGTGGTCGCGTATGGTCGGGTTAAGTATTTTGCGACGGCCGGAGGCCGCTGATGTCTGGCGCGAAATCTGGCATAGGCGCCGGGAATGGCAGGACGGATACTGACGCGCAGAAAAAAGATCATTTGATAGATGTCTGTAACGCACCTTGAAAGATCCTATCTGAGGCCAGAGAAAGCGAAGGCCGGGAACCGCCTCAACTTTCTGATCATTGTCTTTCTGGCCAGCCTGCTTGTCCCCCTCACGATCGAGTTGGGGCAATTCAAACTATTGGCCTACCGGGTCGCAGTGCTGCTTCTGTTTATACCGGCGATCTGGGCCTGGGCCAGGGGGGACGCCGGGCGACGTACTCTGGCTGACTATCTCATGATCTTGCTGGCCATATGGGTGGCCATCGCGATTATTGCTGTTCATGGCATAGGCGTAGTTTGGCAGGGGGCAGGCATTCACACGGCCGAACTTCTGGGTTCCTATATGCTTGGCCGGGCTTTTATAAGAACCCCGGAGCAATTCAAGAAAGTCACGAAAATACTTGCTTTCGGGTTTATTCTGCTGTTGCCCTTTGCCCTTATCGAAGCTCTGACTTCCGAGAATGTTCTGCTGCGACTGTGGAGCTACGTCGGCCAGGCATTTCCAGATGTCGATCATGAACAACGTTTGGGATTTGATCGTGTCCAAGGCCCGTTCGAACATCCAATACACTTTGGCGTTTATGGCGGCGCTCTGATCGGTATGACTTATTATGTCGTCTCATACGGCACCAGTGTTTGGGGACGCATCTGGAGAACGGCGTTGGTCAGCGGCACCGCCTTCTTTTCGTTGTCCTCAGGACCGCTGGCGGCGATGACAGCTCAAATGTGTCTCATTGGCTGGGACGTTGTCCTGAAACGCCATAAGAACCGTTGGTGGTGGTTGGCCGCACTGGTTACCATAATGTACATCGCAATCGACATCCTCTCGAACCGGACCCCGGTCGAAGTATTCATCAGTTACTTCGCACTAAACGCTCAGACCGGCTATGGGCGCATCCTGATCCTTCAATATGGAATGCAAAACGCCTTTGCCAATCCCATCTTCGGAATTGGTTTCAATGACTGGGTGCGTCCTGCCTGGATGACGGACAGCGTTGACATGTTCTGGATTTATTACGCGATGGTGAGCGGATTGCCAGCGGGCGTTTTCCTTCTGGGATCCTTTTTGGCCATGGTAATTTCGGTAATCCGGCGCCCTTTCACCGACGTACGCATACGTCAATACCGGATGGGTTGGCTGGTTACGATGTTTGGCCTATTTATGGCGGGTTGGATGGTCCATTTCTGGAAAGTCCCATTCGTGCTGTTTTGCTTCCTGCTCGGGACTGGTGGATGGTTCCTTAGCTATCAGCCGAAGGAGGATAATTCTGACGCTGCAAGGGCAGACGACCAAAAGCGCAGGCTTCACTACACCAGATTCCCTGTCAGATCCGGCCGTCGATCCCAGCCGTCAGAGTAATGCCACTGCTGCATATTGTTGCCGCGCTTGCGCGGATTGGATGTGAGATTTCCCTCGATACCCGTGCGGTCGTTATCTGAGAAAAACATCTTTACGCTGGCATGATCCAGAATCGAAATGCCCGTCATAAAGCTGGGGTGCACGCGTTTCCTCAGGCGAGGCGGGCGATCATCTGATCATTCGGAATATTGGGTAAACACTCGTCGTGCGACATAGTTCCGCAAGTCCTTCATGGTTGCCCAGCAACAGACCAGCAAAATACTGGCGCCCGCAAATGTCCAAAACAAAGAGAATCCGCTGAGAGTTGCTTCCAACACTGGCGTCGCTGCCAGTAGCAGGAAAGCAGCGCAAATAGGTATCGCCATTGGCCGCAGAGGTAAATCAAGCCGGTTGCGCACCAAAATCAGCGACGTCGCGAAACCTAGCACCTCTCCGGTTGTGGCGATTACAATGATCACCAACAGATCGGCGCCCTGAATGGCCGCGTACCAGGACAGAGGCAAGGATAGCGCCCGGAATGCATTGGCAAACATGGCGTTGGTCGTCCGCCCTTTGGCCAGGGCAACTGTGGCGCTTCCGGTTTTGAAAACGCGTACGGCTTGCAGGATCGCGAGCGGGACGAGGTAAGGGATCAACGGGGTGTACTTGTCGCCCAAGACAAATGTGACAAAGACCGCCCCCAATACCAGAATGATGCCTGCAGGCAGCAGACCGTTCATAAGGCTGGCCTGCATGGTCGCATAGGCCAAGTGGCCAAATTTGTCATCTTCACTTTTTACAGCAGACAGTTGAGGTAGGAAAAAGCTCTGGGTACTTTTCGCCAGGATCAGAGTGGGCGTAAGTGTCAGAGTGAAGCCCATCGCAAAGATAGCCAGATCCGCCATCCCCATCTCTCGACCCACGACCACTTTCTCACCTTCAAATACAAGAACGAGAAGGACGTTGTTGATCAGCAATGGCCACCCAAAATTTAGGGCATGGCGGATTCTTTGCCCCTCAAGTCGAAGCTTGTAGCGGCGCTCGGCCATCAAATGCGAAAGAGCAACCGTAGTTACACCCTGCAAAAGCACAGCATACAGCATCACGCGATAGTCGCCGAGTTGCTTAAACAAAGGCCACACAATCAAAACAGACAGAAAGGCTGGAAGCGACGTGCTTAGTACCAGTGGCTTGAAGATCTGACGGCGCTGCAACCTGTAGATATCGAAATGAGTGAAGCCATTCAGCAGGGGAATGAGTGCCAGAACTTGATAAGCCCACGCAACTTCAGGAATACCGAGAAATTGCGCAATGGGATGAGCGAGAACGAATAGCAACGCGGCTGAAATAACGGCTCGCAGGGCCTGAAAGCCCTGTAGGCCCGCCTGCAAGTCCTCGTCGTTTCCGTCTTTGTCCTGAATGATCAGCTGCTGGAGCCCTAGATTGGATGCAAGCTCGACAATGGCCATGCTGATCGCGAAAGTAGCTGCAATACCATAGTCTTCAACACTGACAAGGCGAGCGACCAAAAGGTTGCGCGCGAAAGTCATCGCAGAGCCGAACGCGTTTCCGGACAGTATCAACAGAGCGGATTTGAACATGTCGCGGAATTCCAGAAAGTCGCGCTACTCTATAACCAAAAAACGATAAACCGCTCCTTCAGTCACCTATACTCTATATGATCGCCTTTTTTTAGGCGATCATAATTGCGTGTCGACCCTGGGCGAGCCCCAAACCCCCACTGATCTGTGAACAATACCCCGCGTTAGCGCTGAACAACGAATAGTCGGTCCAGGGTCACGAAGATTTCGTTGGACTGGGCGGTACCGACACCTTCTTCGAAGCGATGTCTGTACTCGTAGCCAGCTGAAATGCTCCAATCCTCTGTCAGAGACCGCGTATAGGCGGCGCGGAACGTGGTGTTGTCAGTATTTGTCACCGCTTGTGTTGGCGGTCCAGCATTGTCTACCGCGGCGTAGGCAACCGTGAAGTCGAGGAACGAAATCGAGTTGATAGTTGCCAGATACCCTAATGACGCTCTGGTCACGCGGATATCATCACCTTGCGAGTCGTTCCGGAAGTCTCGTGATAGCGAAGCATTAAACACGTGCCTGGGGAGGGCATAAGTGTAAGCAAGCGAGTAAATAGGATCGACATCCCCTGTCGCCCCTTTTGACGCACCCAGGGACACGTCAAGTGAACCGCGGGGAAGGAGCATTGAGCGCGAAACAACCGCATTTGTCCGGCGGCCTGTGATTGCCAAATCAGAATCGAAACCGATCGCGGCAGACCCGTTATTCAGAACTCGGGTGAGTGTTGCCCCATAAACCGCCCCATCTTCCCTTCGCGCAGGCAAAATTGCTTCAGTTTCATTGACTTCCTTGTACCCAAGGAAAGCCGCCAAGCTGGTGGCCGCGTCAATCTCATGGGTCAGGTCAAAGATAACTGTGTTTTCTTCGCGCTCTTCCTGAATGGACTGGTCACCATCGTAGTCCAGGTACACATAGCCCAGCCGACCGTTGGTAACTGGAGAAAAGACAAAAGTCGCAAAGATATTTGAGCGGAACGTATTGTTGTCGAACAGACCGGGATCGGTGGTGTCTTTGTACTGTTCATCAAAATACTGCAGGTCGAAACCAAAGCCGAAAGGATCGTTGATACCCGTTTCATACAAGATATTTGCGGTGCTGGTCGTGCGCGTACCGTCGTCGATGATCAAGCTTTGCGAGTTGATTTGGTCCAGTTCGCGAAGTGGGTCGTCGAAGTTCAGGTCAACCTGACGAACGCGGAGATCGCCGGAGAAGCGGCTGTTCCCGACGTCACGGGTGTAAGCAAGGAAAGCATTCGGATCGTCGAATTCGACGGTTTCCGTGCGGCCGGGAACTTCACCCAGTCGAAGAATGCCGGACAGATCCAATTGCAGAGTGTCGATCTGCGTTTCTTTCAAAAGCCCGAAAGACAGAGTGGTATCCAGTATGATCGTGTCCCCCGGGGGGGTCGTGTCCAGACCGAAGTTGTCATTTGCGCGTAGTGCCGAGCTAATCCCATACGTCAAAGTCAGCCCACCGGGGGCTGACTGTGTACCTGGAGCTGACTGGCCTGTTGCTGTAGTTGCCGATGCAAGTGCAGTCGTTGCTGCCAGCACCGCAGTCAGATACTGTTTTTTGTTCACCTTGGCCCCCTGCTCTTGGGCAATGGTTATTCGAGATGGTTATTCGAAGAGTTTACGTTGCGGGATCACGATAACGTCACCTGCCTGAAGTGCAACATTACCGGTATTGGTATAGTAATTGTAGTTATAGACGTTGCTTCCACGACGCAGTTGGATGCGTTTCCCTGCTGCAAACCGGGTCAAACCGCCCGCTTCGGCAATGGCCTGCAGGATTGTTGCGTTGCTGGATACGAGAATCTTGCCGGGAATGGTGACTTCACCAGTAATGAAAATGTCCCGACCGTTCACAATGCCCGTTTGCAAAGTTGGCGTCGCCAGAGCGCCTACGGATACGAATACCGTTGGTGGTGCTGCAAAGTTTGGCGCCAGACGACTGGTCAGAGTGCCACGCAGTTCGCCGACGGAAGCCCCGGCAGCTGGAATGGATCCGACAATCGGAAGGTTGATCGACCCATCAGGCAATACCAAGGCTTGGCGGTTGAGGCTGGCATCCTCGAGAACTTCGATCTGCAAAATGTCGCCGGGCTTGATCCGGTATCCTTGCGCAGAAGCGTCAGATGTCATCAGGCCTGTGGCCATCAACATAGTGATGACAAGGCTGCAAAGGAGTTTTTTCATAACGTCTCCCCCGGGTGTTGAAGGTTTTGTAAGCTTAACCCTAAGTTGGGCTATGTGAAGAATATTTTCGTAGTCTAGACGAGACATGAGGCAAAAATACGGCTCGTTGTTTAGTGTGCTACGTCGTCCTTGCGTGTTTCGCCGACCCTCCCTTTGTCGGCATCCAGACTGGCTGGCTTTCTTTTCAGAGGCGACATGACGGGCGACTTGCCCGGTCAGTGCCCGGTGCATCGCAAGACAGCACCAACGGTTTTGAACAGTATCAGCAGGTCATTCTTGAAGGACAACGTTTCGCAGTAGCGCGTGTCAAAGTTTGCTCTGTCGGCAAAAGTCGTTTCATTTCGATCTGAAACTTGCCACAGGCCGGTTATGCCAGGACGCATCTCGTAATATGCGCGATCGGGATACAGAGCCTTTTGGCTGACCATCATCGGGCGCGGGCCAATCAGCGACATATCTCCTCGCAGAACGTTCCACAGCTGGGGCAACTCATCCAGCGAAGACCGGCGCATGAAGTGTCCAATGGACGTAATGCGCGGATCGTCCTTCAGTTTCTGCGTGCTATCCCACTCCACGCTGGCAGAAGGGTTATCTGCCAGGTAACGCTCCAGCCGATCATCGGCGTCGTTAACCATTGTACGGATTTTGAACATGGTGAAGGTGACGCCGTTACGGCCGACTCTGGACTGCCTGTAGAACGGCGCAGCCCCGTCACGCGACGCGATCAGCGCCAGCACGGCGATCAACGGAACCGCGATCGGAATTGTCAGAAGGATGAATGCGATATCCAGCGCTCGCTTGAGGTAGTCTCGATAGAATCGCGCGGATGTGCGTGGGCGGACCTGCTTCGCGCGAACATGCCGATGAGAGGCAATATCCTTGGCAGCGTCGAAGTTTTGCATATGTGTTGCCATTACCAACTTTACTCCAAGCACTTGAGCACACAGCACGCTCAGGCTTTACTCGTTACTTGATCGACAAACGATCACTCTCAAAAAAGTACCAAACTGATCTTGCTTTGTATTGTCCGCTTTTCCGCAAGAATGTCGCCATAATTTTCACCCATTTCTAAAAAAAATTTCCGGAACCTCATTAAGCAGCTGATAAATAAGGTATTGTTACCGCAAAATGCAGGTGTCTTCAAGTCGAGATTGTTTCTCGGCTGAATGTAATTGTGTTCGGCGCTGTTCATTGATGCGCCGGGAGGGGACTCAGGGCCCGTTTCGAAGCAAGGGCTGAATCTAACGTGATCGCATCCTTGGATACTTTTCGCTGATATCTGTCGTGCCACGTCCGCTGTTTAACCTTCAGATTTTCCCCAAGATCTCCGAGTGAGGCCGAGGTTGAGTTCATTCTGTCCACGCAACTGGTTTAGCGGCACTTGGCAACAGAAAATTAACGACTCTGGCTCATTGGTGAGGGATCGTGAAAGAAGGCGCCCAGCAATTTGACCGCAAGCGGGTGATGTGAGCTTGCTGGCTCACGCGTGGAAGAATTGGGTGCCAGAAAGTTGCGGGCCTTCTCAAATCTTGTTGCAGAGGGCCGCGCCAGCTGTGGCATGAGCGACGTGGACCCAGGGCCGTGAGTCATCGGTCGACGATCTTTGACGCGCATGTTGTCTAAATGCGTGCAAAATTCTCAGGTGAAACCGCAAAGGCGAAACCTGGCTTCAACTGAAATCTCTTTTTGGCAGGGTTTCCACTCGCTCGGTGAATCTTGAGTTGAAAAAATGCCCGCTCTGGTATTGTTTCCATTTCTGACTATATTTCAGTCAATGCCTAGGTATTGAACGGAAATCGAGCATCAACCGCCTGACAATTTGCATCAATAAACTGAATCAGCCAGAAAGCTGATCTAGGGCACGGTTCCAGCGGGTCTTTGGTTATGCTTGTTAGACATTCATGCTATGTTTTTCTGTAGGTTTGGTTGTGTTCGGAGAAAGTCGACATCACAAGATGAGTTCCGATGAGTTGTATACAAGGTTTTTCGGACTGAATGAGCGGCCCTTTACGCTGGTTCCGGATCCGAGCTTTCTGTATTGGTCCGCGCAGCACAAACGAGCGTTTTCGGTTCTGGAGTTCGGAATTATGTCGCGGTCGCCGATCACGCTTGTGACCGGGGAAATCGGCGCCGGAAAAACGACATTGGTGCAGAAACTTCTTTCGCGAGTGGATGACGAACAGGTAACGATCGGCCTGATTTCCAACGCCCAAGGTGGGCGTGGAGAGTTGTTGCAATGGGTGCTGAATGCGCTTTCTTTGCCGTTCGATGCCGAAGAAAGCTATGTAGCGATGTTTCAGCGCTTTCAGGAGTTCATGATCAGCGAATACGCAGCCGGACGGCGCGTCGTTCTTATCATTGACGAGGCACAGAATCTTTCTGCCGAGGGGCTGGAAGAACTGCGGATGCTAACCAATATTAACAGCAACAAAGATGAGCTCATTCAATTGATTCTGGTGGGTCAGCCCGAACTCAGGGATATGGTCTTGTCACCGTCCATGCGCCAGCTGGCTCAGCGTGTCGCCGCCAGCTTCCATCTGGATCGTATGGATGAGAAAACGGTGATTGGATACATCTCGCATCGCCTTGTCGCGGCTGGCGGCACTGGCAAAGAGTTCACTTCTGGTGCGTGCAAGGCCATCTATCAGGCAACGCAGGGTGTGCCCCGGCTTGTAAATCAGCTCTGCGAGTTCGCGATGATGTATGCCTGGAGCGATGAGGCCAAGGTCGTGTCGCTGAGAGTAGTCAAATCCGTTCTCAAGGACGGTGTCTTTTTTGGCGGGCTGTCGTTGGAGCAAGGCAAAGACAACAGCGACCTGCTGTTTCTTCACTCGAGCGATCGCGTGATGCCGGAGGGCAGGACAGGTTAATGCCACATTTGGGTGTTACCGAAATTACTGAGTAAGAGGTTCTGAGACAAGTGTTGGACGTGCGGTACTATTTATCTCTGTTTTTGCGGCGGCTGCCGATTTTTCTGATTGTGGCGGTACTGATTTCCGCTGTGGCGATCACACTAGCTCAGACCTTGCCGCCGTCCTACGTATCGGCTGCCCGCCTTGCAGTGGAACGTCCTAAAATTGACGATCCGTCTGCGCAGTTGGCGCCAGAACTGGCGCAACTACAGATTGCGCAGGGCAAGCTGATGACTCGGGCCAATCTGCTGACGATTGCCGATGTCGTTCGTCCGATGCCTGATCAGGACGTAAAAAGCCCGGATGAAATCGAAGACTGGATGCGCAGCCATACAACACTTTGGAGCCGGGCGCGTCGGGGCGAAGCAACATTCCTGGACATAAGCTTCGAAGCTCGCGACCCGGAGCACGCGGCATGGGTGCTTGAGGAATATCTGGAAATCCTTGCGCAGATCGGGGCCGACGAAGGCATTCAAAACGCCGCACAAAAGCTTCAGTTCTACGAGCGTCTTGAAGCAGATCTGCGTCAAAAGCTGGCGGATCAGAATGCGCGTATACTGGACTTCAAAAGCAACAATCTGGAAGCCCTGCCGGAAAGCCTTGATACAAGGCTGAATCAACAGCGCAATCTGCAGGATCGGCTGGCGCAATACGATCGCGATCAGTCAGTGCTGTTAGATCAGCGCGTGCGCTTGATCCAGATATTTGAATCTACGGGGCAAGTCGCCGGGACACCCGCCGGGCCAAATCTGACTCCCGAGCAGCAACAGCTACGAGTCTTGCGGTCTCAGCTTAACGACGCCATGGCGCTGTATTCCAGCGAACATCCCCAGGTGAAAGTTCTGGAAGCCAAGATCAGGCAGCTGGAACAAGTGGTTCGGCTACAGCCGACTCCGCAGACGAAACCCGGTACGACCGGAAACCCGCTGCTTGACTCACAGTTGGCTGACATTGATGCGCGCGTCGCCGACATCGAGCGTCAAAAGTCGGATGCCCAGATTCAGCTTGCAACCGTGACTACAACAATTGAGCAAACTCCCATTAACGCGATCAAACTGGAAGAATTGACGCTGGAACGGGACAATATTCAGGCTCAGTATTCCGATGTGCGGGCCAAGCTTGCCGACGCTGCAGCCAGTAAAGAGATCATCGCAGGCAATCAGGGGCAGCGCGTGGTCGTGATCGAGCCGCCTTCGATACCGGATTACCCCAGTAAGCCCAACCGGCTGATCATTGCGGCTGGCGGAACACTTATGGGCATAATGACCGGGTTTGCCATGGTTGTCCTGTTGATGATCGTCGATCAGTCCATTCACCGTCCGCAGGATTTGGTAACCCGCCTGAATGTAACACCTTTAGCGACCATCCCCAACATCGTGACTGCAGCGGATCGCGTTCGCGCACGGATACGCGGGATGGCCTGGTTTACGGCAGTAGTAATCGTGGTATCAGCATTGGTCTATGCAGTTCATGTTTATTATCAACCGCTTGACGAAATGTTCCTTCCGTTCATCGAAAAGATGGGTTTCGCGTGATGGGTGTAATTTGGGTATTGGTGCGAAAGGACGGATAGATGGAAAAGCTACAAGCCGCCATTGAGAAGGCCCGGATACAGCGCCAGGAAAATCAGGCCCCCGTCACCGGCAAGGAAGAGGTTCCGCAATCGGCCAATAAGCCTGTCGCAGCTTTGCTTGAGAACAGCGAGTCGGCCTGGGATCTGTTGGCGGAAGCAGATCTCAACCCCAGGATTTTGCGCAAAAACAGAATGGTTTCGTATTCCGGCGGAAAGGATGCGGGGCCCTACGACATGTTGCGTACACGCATTTTGCAACAGGCCCAAAACCATGGTTGGAAGCGGGTGGCGCTTGTGTCTCCTCACAGTGGGTGCGGAAAGTCCACGACTGCGGCCAACCTGATTTTCAGCTTTGGGCGGCAGCAGGATTTGCGGACCATGGTTCTGGACTGCGATTTACGTCGTACCAGCCTGGGCAAACACCTCGGGTTACAGGTCGATCACAACATGAAGTCCGTCTTTGAGGGTAAAGTGAACTTTGCCGAACATGGGCTGCGCATCGGTGATAATGTGGCCATCGGGATCAATGACGGGCCTGTCGGAAACTCGGCGGAAGTTCTGCAGTCCCAGCTTACGACCAAGGTTCTGGATGAAATCGAGAAGACCTATAAACCGGACATTATGCTGTTCGATATGCCGCCGCTTTTGGTAAGTGACGACAATTTCGCCTTTTTGAAAAATGTGGATTGCGCCTTGCTGCTGGTTGAAGCGGGGAAAACAACGGTTAAGCAGGTAGATGTGACGGAACGCCATTTGGCGGAATTGACCAATGTAATGGGCGTTATTTTGAACAAATGTCATTATAGCGAAAGCCCATATGGATACTGATCGGACCGAAATAGATCTGGCGGTCATCGTACCGCATTACAACGACGTGGCGCGTTTGAACCGGTGTCTGGAGTCCTTACTGGCAAACGATCTGCGTAACGTTGAGGTTGTCGTCATCGACAACGGCTCGGATCAGTCGCTGCAACAAGTTGAAACTCAATTCCCGGACGTTCGTTTTGTTGTTGAGGCCGAAAAAGGCGCGGCGACAGCGCGCAATCGCGGAGTTGCTGAAACCTCTGCGCCACTTTTGCTGTTTCTTGATGCAGATTGCGTAGTTGCCAAAGACTGGGTCGCCACTGCGCGCCGGGTTGCCCCGAAAGCCGACCTTGTCGGCGGACGCGTGGATGTCTTTGACGAAACCCCTCCGCCGCGAACTGGTGCAGAAGGGTTTGAGACGGTTTTTGCCTTCAACTGCAAATCGTATGTCGAAGAAAAAGGTTTCTCGGTCACTGCCAATCTGGTCACCCGACGGGAGGTATTCGAAGCCGTCGGTCCATTTCGATCCGGAATGTCAGAGGACAATGACTGGTGCATAAGGGCGCGGGAAAAAGGCTTCAGCCTGATTTATGCCGATGATTTGGCGGTCTCTCATCCCAGTCGCGCTGATTGGCCGTCACTGCGCGGCAAGTGGCAACGCCTGACCCGCGAAAGCTTTGTTTTGTCTCAGCAAAGCTGGCCCGGCCTGCTTGGTCGCGCACGGTGGTTCGCACGTGCTTGCCTGATGCCTGCCAGTGCCGTTGCGCATACCCCAAAGGTTTTACGTTCGTCGCGTCTTCGGGGCGTGAACGAGCATTTGGCTACAGTGATCACGTTATTTCGGCTTAGGTTTTTGCGTATGTTCTGGATGCTGAAGCAGGCCGTTGGTTTATCGGTTTAGAGACCGCGTTGCGGAGAAGTGAATGAGTAAGATGCCGCATGTTATGGCAATTTCGTCGGCCGGGGGGCACTGGGTGCAGCTCATGCGGTTGCGCCCCGCCTGGAGCGGTATGCAGGTTACTTATGTGACCACGGATCCCGGGTCCGAGGTGGTCCTTCGCCGAGAAGCAGTGCAAGCCGGGGATACGCCGCCAGATTTTGCAACGGTGATCGAGGCGAACCGCTGGCAGAAGCTCCGGCTTTTTAGGCAGCTATCACAAATCGTGTTTTTGCTTGTTCGTTATCGCCCGGATGTCGTGGTCAGCACAGGTGCCGCACCGGGGTATTTTGCATTGCGGATCGGGCGACTTCTGGGCGCGCGCACCGTCTGGATTGATAGCATGGCGAATGCAGAAGAGTTGTCCCTTTCCGGTCAGAAAATCGGCAAACATGTAGATCTCTGGCTGACACAGTGGGAACATCTCGCACGCCCCGAGGGGCCTTTTTATCTGGGGTCGGTGCTGTGATTTTCTTGACGATCGGATCGCACGAGCCCTTCGAAAGGCTGATCAAGGCAATGGATGACTGGTGTGCTCGGAACGGCAGTGCGCCAGAGGTATTCGGCCAGATCACCGATCGGGGCATTGCTGACCATCCTCCGCAACACTTTGAAGCTGTGGGAAAGATATCACCTCAGGACTATGAGGAAAAATTCTCGAAGGCCGACCTAATCGTTTCGCATGCCGGCATGGGATCGATCCTGACGGCGCTCAGCAAAGGCAAGCCAATTGTGGTCATGCCGCGTCGGGGGCATCTGCGTGAAACGCGCAACGATCATCAGTTTACGACAGCAAAGCATCTGGGGGACCGCCCAGGTGTGTTTGTTGCCGAAGACGAGACGCAGCTGGCAGATGTGATGGACCGAACACTCGCGACACTTGGGCAGCATCAAAACGCACCAGTATCGCAAGTGGCCCAACCTCAGTTTACAGCTGCGCTTCGTGAGTATCTGTTGACCAACACCTTTGCCCGGAATGATTTGTCCCGGGGACAAAATGGGGAAGAATCTTTTGAAGCATGATAGTTTCTGGGGCCTTTGGGAGAAGCTGGAAAACCAAAGCGCCCATGTCGGTATCATTGGGCTTGGATATGTCGGACTTCCCCTGGCCGTGACAGCGGCCAAACGGGGTATGCCTGTTACAGGTTTCGACATTGATCCGGCAAAAATCGACGCTCTGAACGTGTCAGAAAGTTACATCGAAGCCGTGGCCAGCGAAGATCTCGCGTCTCTGTTGACCGCTGGCACGGTCGCGTGGACGGCGGATTTCGCACGCCTTAGCAATATGGATGTGATCGTCATCTGCGTTCCAACGCCCTTGACGGAATACCGTGATCCGGACCTTTCCTATGTCACGGCAACAACGGAACAGATCGCAAAATACATCAGTGCAGGTACTTTGGTTGTTCTGGAATCGACGACATACCCGGGGACGACGGCCGAAGTTCTGACGCCGATCCTTGAGAAATCCGGTCACGTCCCGGGGCAGGACATCTTTGTCGGTTTCTCGCCCGAGCGTGAAGATCCCGGCAACCAGAATTACCGCACTGCCACAATCCCGAAGATTGTTGCCGGGGATGGTGAAGAGGCAGGAAAGCTGGTCAAGCTGTTCTACGAAAATGTCGTCGATGCAGTGGTTCCCGTTTCGACGACACAAACAGCCGAAGCGGTCAAAATTACCGAGAACATCTTTCGGGCGGTGAACATTGCACTGGTCAACGAATTGAAAGTGATCTTCGACGCGATGGGTATCGACGTATGGGAGGTGATCGACGGCGCGGCGACCAAACCTTTCGGCTTTATGCCATTTTTCCCGGGTCCAGGATTGGGGGGGCACTGCATCCCGATTGATCCGTTCTACCTGACATGGAAAGCACGCGAATACGAATTATCGACGCGATTTATCGAATTGGCGGGCGAGATAAACTCGAACATGCCGAACTATGTTGTGGCCCGATTGCGTGAAACGCTGGATCGCAAACTGGGAATTGGGTTGTCTCGGGCAAGGGTTTTGATCATTGGTATCGCGTATAAGAAGAATGTCTCGGACATGCGCGAAAGCCCGTCGGTGCGTTTGATGTCCTTGCTGAACCAAGCTGGATCTCAGGTCGCGTTTCATGATCCCCATGTGCCAGCCATTCCGAAAATGCGGGAATATCCGGAATTCTTGGGGTGGAAATCGCTCGAATTTGAGAACATCCGAGCGGAAGATTTCGACGCGATCTTGATTTCGACTGATCATGATGACGTGGATTACGACGCGTTGGTAGCAATGGGATTGCCCATCATCGACACACGCAATGCCATTGCCCGCAGAGACCTTTCCGGGGACCATGTTACCAAAGCTTAAAAAAGGCGGCTTGGAGCATTCATTTGTCAGGGTGCCCAAGCTGCCCGCGCTCTCCAAATTTGGTGATACCTGCGGTATCCGGTAATCGTCGAAAACTGCCAGCCGGTTCTTATTCCTTTAGTATCGCTTCAGGGGTGAACGAGGGGTGGGGCGAAGGGGAAACAATTGACCGATATTCCGAGTCAGTGTTGCTATTATCGATCTGATACTTAAGTGTAATCCGCAATAAACATGATATGTGAGATTTTCCCTACGGTTTCCAAGAGAGCCGCGGTAGGATTCCTGAACAGGTGGTGCCGGGATTCTACCCTTTTCTGAGGCGCGTTGTATGCTGAACTCAGATGGGAACAGAGGAAATCCAAAAGCTGGTAGTGACGAGTTCCGAGTTGTCTAGGTATGATTTTGTGTTCAAATGAATAAGCATATCCTCAATAAAATTGTCGACGATCAAACTGTGCTTCCGACTTGCAAGGGCGATGCAGGGTCGACGCCTGAGGACATCGTTTTGCGGTTCAAAAAAACCTCTCGCGAAATGGGCCCCCAAATCGCGGTACGTTTCGGTGACGAAGTTTTGGACTATGCGGCACTGGACATGCGTTCTGACGCCTTGGCCAGTTGGTTGATTGATCAGGGTGTAATGCCTGGCGATTTGGTAGGCATCACGTCGCATCGGTGTTTGATGTTGCCGGTGGCGATTTTGGGGGTGCTCAAAGCTGGGGCAGGGTACGTACCCATCGATATGGCGCTGCCTGCAGAGCGTGTAGAATTCATAGCGGAAAACACCGGCATTTCCATTCTGTTGGGAGATTGCCCCGACCTTGAAGGCTCTGAACTCAGGATTCTGCCGACCGATGCGTTTCCGACAGAGAATTCCACACCGCCCCTTGCGGAAATCACCGAAGAGAGCATCGCCTATGTGATGTATACGTCCGGGACGACCGGCACACCAAAGGGGGTGGTTGTCCCTCACCGGGCGGTCATACGCTTGGTATGTGAATCGAATTGGTTGGATGCGGGTCCGCAGATCGTGACGCTGCAATCATCAGCATTTGCGTTCGATTCATCCATCATTGATTTTTTCGCGCCTCTTCTCAACGGAGGTACTGTGGTTATCCCGAGGGGCGAGCGTCTTTCCATTTCCGATCTGGCCGAAGCGATCAAATGCCACGATGTGAATACCCTGTGGTTAACGTCCGGGCTGTTTCACGCCGTGGCCGATCTGCAATCCGACTGCTTCGCCAATGTGGATCAGTTGCTGGTTGGCGGCGATGTGGTTTCACCGTCGCATGTCGCAAAAGTGCGCGCGCTGTGTCCGGGGCTGCGTGTCATCAACGGGTATGGCCCAACCGAAGGCAGCGTGTTGGTGACGACCCACCTCATCACGGATGAGGATTTGAATAAAGGTCAGGCCCTTCCAATCGGATCTGCCCTAAGAGGTACCGACCTTTTTATTCTGGATGATGATCAGCAGCTATGTATGCCCGGTCAGAAAGGCGAATTGTATATCGGCGGTCGCGGATTGGCGCATGGGTATTGGAACCGCCCGGATCTTACGGCGGAAAAATTTGTGCCGGCACCCTGGGACGACACTCAAATTCTCTATCGGTCCGGTGATCTTGTCGAGGAAGACGTCAACGGCGTCTTCCGGTTCTTCGGTCGCATCGACAGCCAGGTCAAAATCCGGGGGTTCCGGGTCGAACTGGATGAGGTTGAGATCGCGCTGGAGGCCCATCCGTCTGTTGCTCGGGCAGCTGTAGTCGCCCAGCCCGGCGCTGACGAAGCCGACAAGACACTGATCGGTTTCTGCGTCGTGCAGGATGGTGTCGCGTTTGATGCCCAGGCCATTAAGACCCGACTACAGGAAAAACTGCCGATCTACGCCTGCCCGTCGCGCCTTGAGGTTGTCGATCAGCTGCCGCTAAACCAGAACGGCAAGGTGGATCGCAGGGCGTTACTAAACGGTTTGAAATCACAGGCCGTGGGTAAAGCGCATAAAGCGCATAAAATCGAGAGAGGCATTGCTGATCTGATAGCTGGCTTCTTGCAGGATATCCTGGATTACGAAGAGCTTGACCGGCAGGCTAACTTTTTCGATCTGGGCGCCTCGTCCCTGCATCTGACCCGGCTGCATAACCAGCTCGAGACGGCGTTGAATCGGCGTTTTCCGATTACAGCCCTGTTTGACCAAGCCAGCGTTAACGCCCTGTCGAGTTGGCTGGACGACAGCGGACACAGCAAGGCGGTCCGAATTCCCGAGATGGTTGGGCAAGTTGGATCAGGCCTGATCGCCATCGTTGGTATGGCAGGCCGTTTTCCGGGCGCAGCGGATGTCGAAACGCTCTGGCAGAAATTGGTTGCCGGCGAGGAACTGATTACTCATTTCAGCCCGGAAGAGCTTGAGGTTGACCCCGGTTCCGCCGACCCTGATGGCACCTATGTGCCAGCTCGCGGTATCATCGAGGGCGCGGATCTTTTCGATGCCCGCCACTTTGGAATCCCACCGCACGATGCCAAAGCTCTGGACCCGCAACATCGGATTTTGCTGGAGCTGGCGCAAACGGCATTGGACAACGCGGGTCATGACCCGGCCCGTTTCAATGGGCGGATCGGAGTTTTCGCGGGCTCGTCCCAGAATTCGTATCTTCTGAACAACGTGCTGTCCGCTCCGGGGGCGTCCCGGCAGTTTGCGGCCAGCTATCCGCTCAAGAACTTCTCCGAGCTGTTTGGAAACGACAAGGACTTCCTTGCGACACGTGTGGCGTACAAGCTGGGCCTGACAGGTCCTGCGGTCAATGTGCAATCCGCGTGCTCCACCTCGCTACTTGCCGTTGCCCAAGCTTGCGACAGCCTGCGCATGGGACGCTCTGACATGGTGCTGGCCGGTGGCGTGGCGGTGACCTTTCCGACGAAACGGCCGTACATGTACTTGCCGGATGGGATGGCCTCGGCGGATGGGCATTGCCGTACCTTCGACGCTCAGGCGACGGGTACAGTGTTTGGCGATGGGGCCGGATTGGTTGTGTTGCGACGGTTGGAAGACGCCGAAGCTGACGGTGACAATATCATTGCCGTGATCCGAGGGCATGGCATCAACAACGATGGTTCGCACAAAGCGGGCTATGCGGCACCCTCTGTCACGGCACAGTCCGAGGCAATCCGTCTTGCGCAAGCAGCAGCGAAGGTCGAGCCCCAAGATATCGGTTACGTCGAGGCCCACGGAACGGCGACCCCATTGGGTGATCCGATCGAATTCACCGCGTTGTGCGAAGCCTTCGGCGACACGGAGACCCAAGGGTATTGCGCCGTCGGTTCGGTCAAAACAAATGTCGGGCATTTGGATGCGGCGGCAGGCGTAACAGGGCTTATCAAAACCGCACTGTGTCTGAAGCACGGGCAGATTCCGCCATTGCTAAACTACACGGCACCTAACCCACGCATCGACTTTGACAACTCGCCCTTCCGGCCTGCCACGGAATTGACGGACTGGCCCGCAGGTGAGAAGCCGCGCTATGCCGGGGTGTCAGCTTTTGGCGTAGGTGGCACGAACGTACATTTGGTCCTGGGCGAAGGACCGCAGGCAGCACCCGCCGACAAACCGGCTGATCAAAAGCTGCGTCTGTTCCCGGTATCCGCCTCCAGCCCCGAAGCATTGACCAAGGCTGTAAAGGAGTTGGGGCAGTGGGCCGAATTGCATCAGGACGCCAACCCAGACTCCGTGTCTGCTACGTTGCGCGACCATCGGCATGCCTATCAGGCTCGTGCGGTTCTGACAGGCCGGGATATGACCGGACTGGCCCAGTCCGCACTGGAGTTTTCAGGTGCCGGACAGAAGGCAGGAACGCGCGATCAGCTGGCGTTCATGTTTGCCGGGCAAGGGGCCCAGCATGTGGGTATGGCTCGCGATCTGTACATACACGAGCCTGTTTTCCGCGACGCCTTCGACGTATGCATGGATCAGCTTGAGCGCGAAATGGGACTCGATTTGCGTGCTGTTATTCATGCCACTGGCGATCAGGTGGCGGATGCACGCGAAAAGCTGAAGAGTACGGACTTCGCTCAGCCCGCTATTTTCGTGACCAGCTATGCGCTGGCGAAACTGTGGGAAAGCCGCGGTGTTCGACCGGACGTTATGGTCGGCCACTCCATCGGTGAATTCGTCGCCGCGACATTGGCAGGTGTCTTCCGGTTGGAGGACGCTTTGGGGTTGATCGTCCTGCGCGGTCGTCTGATGGCGGACCTGCCGCGCGGCAAGATGCTGTCGGTGCGCGCGTCCGAAGCGGAGCTTCAGGACCATTTGGGTGACGGCGTCGATCTGGCCGCCGTCAACGGGGCGAAGGCCTGTGTACTGGCCGGATCGGATGACGAGATTGCGGCAATCATTCCGGTATTGGAAGAAGCCGGTTTTGCGACTTCCGAACTGCACACAAGTCACGCTTTCCATTCTCCCATGATGGACCCTGCGCTGGCACCGTTCAGGCAGGAACTTGAGAAACTGACACTTGGCGCGCCGTCAACGCCTATCCTGTCGACCGTCACCGGCGATTGGATGACAGAGGCCGAGGCAACAGACCCGAATTACTGGGCGATGCACATGCGTAAGCCGGTTCGGTTTTTTGACGCCATGCAGATGCTGTGGGCCGAAGAGAAATACATCTTTGTGGAATCCGGTCCGGGGCAGACCTTATCGGTTCTGGCCGCGCAGAATCCGGATCGGGCAAAAGCATCCCCTTCGCTGGCGTCGCTGCCACATGCACAATCCGAAGACGCAGATTCTTACCGAGCTATGCATGCAGCATTTGGCGGCTTGTGGGCGTGTGGTTACCCGCTCGACTGGACAGGGATTGGTGCTGATACAAGCGCGCCGCGACAGCACGGGATGCCCACCTATCCATTCATCAGGAAACAGTTCTGGATCGAACCCGCGGATGTCTCACTCGAAGCGAGTGATGTGGCAGAGGTTTCACCTGAACCGGACGCGCCCACGGGTGACTTTGATGCACTAAGCGCCCTGCAGAACTTGATGGCGGATCTGACTGGGTTGGAGCCTGACGAGATCCTTTCAGACGCGGGCTTCATGGAGCTTGGCTTTGATTCGTTGTTGCTGACTCAGGCGACGCGGGAGCTGAGCGATCGGTTCGGAATATCTGTCACATTGCGTGAACTTATTGACGGGTTCCCAACTGTGGCCGCGTTAGCCGATCACATAAAGGCACACGGGGATGTCGGCGGCGCGGGGCCTTCGGATCAGGCTATTGAATTCCCCGAACCGACGTCCGCAAACGCCAGTGAGACTATGCCGGTCTCGGCGCCGATGACCCAGATTGTCAGCAAGGATGATGTGCTGACCGCCCGTCAGAAAGCGCATATTGATCGTTTGGTGGCGCGTTTCAATGCCAAGACACCACGCTCTAAGGCGTTGACCGAGAAACACCGCCGAACCCACGCCGATCCCCGTACAGCTTCGGGTTTCAATCGGTTGTGGAAGGACCTCGTCTATCAGATCGTCACTGTGAAATCCAAAGGCTCGCGTCTTTTGGATGCCGATGGCAATGAATATGTCGATATCCTCAACGGGTTTGGCCCCGGTTTTCTGGGGCATTCACCCGATGGAGTCGTTAAGGCCCTTCACACACAAATCGACGACGGATTCGAAGTTGGACCGCAGAGCGCGCTGGCGATGGAGGCTGCCGAGTTGTTCTGCGAGGTGACTGGCAATGACCGTGTCAGTTTTGTCTGTACCGGCTCCGAGGCCGTCTATGCAGCCATGCGACTGGCACGGACTGTGACCGGGCGGGATAAGATCGTCATGTTCGCTCGCGACTACCACGGCAATTTCGACGAAGTTCTCGTGCGTGGCATTGATGGTAAGGACGGGCCACGCAGTATGCCGATGGCACCTGGCGTTCCGCGCGACGCGGTTAAAAACGTTGTCGTTCTGCCTTATGGTTCTCCGCAGGCGCTTGATTACATCCGCAAAAACGCGGCCAGTCTGGCGGCTGTCATGGTCGAGCCGGTGCAAAGCCGGCGGCCCGAATTCCGCCCGCACGAGTTCATACGTGAAGTTCGCCGGATCACCGAGCGCAACGGCGCGTTGTTCATTTTTGACGAGGTCGTGACCGGGTTCCGTTTTGGCCCACGCGGCGCACAGGGCTATTACAATATCGAAGCCGATCTTGTGACCTACGGAAAGGTCATTGGCGGCGGTATGCCGGTTGGTGTTGTTGCGGGCAAGGCGCGCTACATGGATACCTTTGACGGCGGCCAGTGGTCCTATGGGGATGACAGTTTCCCCGAAGCGCCGGTGACGTTCTTTGCCGGAACATTCGTACGCCACCCGCTGGTTATGGCCACGACCTGCGAAATGCTGCGGTTCTTCAAGTCTCAGCCGGACTTCTTCTGGAAAACAGTCAACGTTAAAGGGGACAAAGTCGCTGGAACAGTGGATCGCTGGTTTGAAGAAAACGACATGCCGTTCGAGATGCCCAATTGCGGGTCACTCATGTACTTGCGCATCGACAAGGATGCGCAGTTTGGCAGCCTAATAGGATCACACCTGAGGGATCGCGGTGTCTTCCTGCTGGAAGGGTTCCCGTCCTACATGACCGCGGCCCATGATGACGAGGACATGGACCATGTCATCGAGGCGATTAAAGACAGCGCCCTTGAAATGCGAGCAGACGGCATGCTGGGTGGTCGTGAGGACCGCGATCCGTATGATGCTAAGATTTCGGCTGTGCCGCCGCGGCTAAGCTTGCCTGGCGGTGAAGAACGGATTGCGCGCGATATGGCAGCACCGCTCGAGCCGCTACATGTTCCCGCTCTCGAAGCGCAGCGCGAGATATTCGCCGCACTTGTCGTTACGCCCGAAGTGGCTGCAGCCTATAATGAAAGCGTAACACTTGAAATCCGTGGTGAACTGAACCGCGAGGCTTTGGTTGAGGCTATTCAGCAGTGTTATGCACGCCATGATGCCCTGCGCGCGACATTCTCCAACGATGGGATGACCATGTGCATCCATCCGGAAATGGCGCATGAGATCCGAATTGTCGATCTTGCTTCGCTGGATGACGCGACCCGCGCCGGGCGACTAAAGGCGCTGCTGACGACCCACGTGGAAACACCTTTTGATCTGGAGAAGGGACCTTTCCTACGCACGGACATTGTAGATCTTGGCCGACAGGGCGGTGTTGCGCTGCACCATCTGGTGATCACAGCGCACCACATAATCTGCGACGGCTGGTCTATCGATGTGATAATGCGGGATATTTCCTTGCTTTACCGTAAGATCGCCTCGGGCGACGTACCTGTGCTCGATGCGCCGCGCAGTATTATCGACTATGCGCGCGCCGAAGAGGAATGGGCGCGTTCGGAAGACGCCAAAAAGGCCGAGGCTTACTGGCTGGGTCAATTCGAAGGTGAAGCGCCAGTTCTGGATTTGCCGCTGGACCATCCGCGACCGGCTGTTCGCAGCGTCAGGGGTGCTCGAATTGACGAGATATTGGACCCTCAATTGGTGGCTGGGCTACGCAAAGTGGCGGGTAAGCACAATGCCAGTTTCGTGACGCTTATGCTGGCGGCGTTCAAAGCCTATATGGCGCGGATTTCCGATTGCGAAGACTTGGTGATCGGAGTGCCGTCCTCTGGTCAGGCGGCCCGAGGAATGGACGGCCTGGTTGGTCACTGCGTTAATCTGCTGTCCGTCCGTACTCAGCCCCGAAAGGCAATGCGCTTTAATGACTATCTTGGGCAGGTTCGCGATGGCCTGTTGAACGGATCGGAACACCAGCATTACACCTATGGCGCTCTGACACGGGCCCTGAAATTCAAACGGGATGCGTCGCGCCCGGGACTGATCTCTGTCGTATTCAATATCGATAACGGGATCGATCTGAGTGAGGTTTCGATAGGATCAGAGGCCGGTAAGTTTGTATCCAACCCCCGCGCTTATGAGAACTTCGAGCTTTATCTAAACGTGATTGACGATGCGGATAACGTGGCGACGGAGTGGAGCTACAACCGCGATCTTTTCGAACCCGAGACGATAAAGCGGCATATGCGCGGGTTTTCCGCAATGCTGGACGACATCGTCAACCACCCTGACGGTCTATTGAGAGATCTGGGGCGAAAGGCGCCGAAGCAAACCCTGAAAGAGTCCGGTCCTGACGATTCAGGGGCATCGGGTGCACGTTTCGAAAAGGGTATTGTCGATGCGTTTGAAGCAGCTGTTTCCTCATATTCCACCAATACGGCTGTGTCCTTTCAGGGCAACACGCTGACATACGCGGAACTGGATCAGCGGTCTAATGCCTTGGCCAACTGGTTGATTGATCAGGGTGTAATGCCTGGCGATTTGGTTGGGATCACGTCGCACCGGTCTGTGTTGTTGCCGGTCGCGGTGTTGGCCGTACTCAAGGCCGGCGCTGGGTACGTGCCTTTTGACGTGTCTCTACCGGCTGATCGTCTGAAATTCATGGCGAAGGACACTGGCATTTCCGTCCTGCTAGGTAATTGCTCTGATCTTGAGGATACAGGGCTCAGGATTTTGCCGACCAATGCCTTCCCGTTGGAAAATTCCACGCCGCCCTGTGCTGAAATCACCGAAGAGAGCATTGCATACGTGATGTTTACGTCCGGGACGACGGGCAAACCCAAGGGGGTCGTTGTTCCACATCGGTCGGTCATCCGGATGCTATGCGATGCGGATTGGTTGGATCTTGGCCCGCGGACCGTGACGCTACATTCCTCGGCGTTCGCGTTTGATACTTCGATTATCGATTTCTTCGCGCCCCTCCTAAATGGGGGAACCGTGGTGATACCCCCTGACGGGCGACTGTCTATTTCAGATCTGGCCAAGGCAGTTGAAAGCCACAACGTGAACACTCTGTGGCTGACGTCCGGGCTGTTCCATGCCGTGGCAGATCTGAAGCCCGACTGTTTTGCCAAGGTGGATCAGTTGATCGTCGGAGGCGACGTGGTGTCGCCGGCGCATGTCGCGAAAGTGCGTGCGCTGTGTCCGGATTTGCGTGTGATTAACGGGTACGGCCCAACTGAAAGCAATGTGGTCAGTGCCCATCTCATTACAGACGACGATATTAAAGAGGGGCAATCCATCCCAATTGGTGCCGCTATCAAGGGGACGGATCTTTTTGCACTGGATGAAGATCTGCAACGCTGTCAGCCGGGGCAGAAAGGTGAGTTGTATATCGGTGGCCGCGGGTTGGCGCTTGGCTACTGGAACCGTCCGGAACTGACATCGGAAAAATTTGTGCCGGTGCCTTGGGACGACCGTCAAACACTCTATCGGTCCGGAGATCTGGTCGAATGTGACTCCGAAGGCGTTTTCCGGTTCTTTGGCCGTATCGACAGTCAGGTAAAAATCCGGGGATTCCGGGTTGAATTGGACGAGGTCGAGTCGGTGTTGGCAAAGCACCCTGGCATTCAACAATCGGTCGTTGTGACCCGCGTTCCGAACGGGCAGAGCGACAAAGTCATCGTCGCCTATTTCGTCCCGAAAAGCGGTACATTGACACGACGCGAGCTCGACTCATTCATGCGCACGCAGCTGCCCGAATACGCGCGTCCCGCGCATATTGTGGAAATGGAAACACTGCCACTAAACCACAACGGAAAAGTTGACCGAGCCAAACTGCCCGAACCCGATTTGCAACGCAAAACCTGCGATCGCCTTCGCCCTGAAAGCCCGGAAGAAACGACCTTGCTTGGCTTATGGTGCGAAGTTCTGGGCAGCCGGAACGTGACGGTCGAGGATGACTTCTTCGAGTTGGGCGGACACTCGCTGCTGGCCGTGCGTCTTTTTGCACGTATTCGTGACGAGTTCGGGGTTGATTTGCCGATCTCAACTTTGTTCCAGAATCCGACAGTTCGTGATTTGGCCGAGCTGCTGGAAACGCAGGACAGCCCCACGACCTTTGACCCGGCAGGCGATTGGGACCCAAGCACCGTGATTCATCCGGGTCCTGCGGGTGGTGGACAACCACTGTTTGTGGTGGGCGGAGTTGGTGGAAACGTCAACAACCTTGTCGAGTTCGGCTCTGTTGTCGGGCAGTATCGCGCGGTGATCGGGTTGCAGACCCGGGGCATTCTCGGCCACCACATGCACCGGACTATCGAGGCGATGGCCAAGGACAATATTCGCCACCTGCGCGGTCACCAGCCCAAAGGCCCTTATCTGTTGGCCGGGTACTCGGGTGGTGCCTTAACTGCGTTCGAGATGGCCCGGCAACTTGAAGCCATGGGAGAAGAGGTCAAGCGGTTGTTCGTGCTGGACACCTATGCGCCGCGGTTTGCAGTTGATTTCCAGTCTCCGATCAAGTTGGGCGCAAGGCAATGGGTTCAAAACGAGGTTGAACTGATGCGAGCCCGAGGCCTGAGCTATTTCCAAGAACGGCTGCACGCCCGCTGGCGTCACGGTGCCGGTCGCAGACTGCTGACGCGCATGTTCCCGGATCAACCTGACCTCGCCCGTATGCGCGAAGTCGAGCGGGGATGGATGGAAGCGGCTCGAAGCTACCGCGGCGGTCCTTATCAGGGGCAAGCCAGTGTAATTTTCGTCGAGCCTGTTTGTTTGAAAGAGCGGTTGGCCTTTGAGATGGATCCTATGTTGGGGTGGGCCAACTTCCTGAATGAAGGGAATTTCATCAGAACGTTTGTCACTGGCTCTCATCTTGGCATGGTCAAAGGAGAAGAGGCCGAGAACCTTGTTCAGCACATGGAAGCCCATATTCGGGGCAGTTCTCATGGCGCAGAGGGCTAGCTGTGTTGGCGCCGGGTGAAAATTCTGACGTTTTGACCGGCGTGCAAATTTGGACTGCTGCAATTGGCGATGACACCACGATTTCGTTGGGCACGGCAAGCGGGTACCTGACTGAAGCAGAGTTGAACCGCGCCAATCGCTTTGTATTTCCGCGTGATCGGGATCGGTTCATCCGGTGCAGGGGCTTTCTGCGGCACGTGTTGGCGGAGTTCACGGGACACAATCCGACGGACCTGCAGTTTTCAGAGGTCGGAAATGGCAAACCGGCATTGGACTTCGGGCCGGAGTTCAACGTGAGCCACAGCCGGGACCGGGCGGTTATAGCAATATCAGATCATGGACCGGTTGGCGTTGATCTGGAATTCAATGACCGAAAACTCTCAAGCCCCGAAATTGCCCGCGAGTGCTTTACTGATCAGGAATGCGCAATTCTGGATGGGCTGACCGGTGGTGCCTGGCAAGAACGGTTTTTCGCGTATTGGACGGCAAAAGAAGCCAGAATGAAACTGACGGGTGAGGGGATGTCGCTTGCTCCGAAGTCCATTGTGCTCGATCTGGTCGATGGATGGCCCGTCGGCATTCAGTTTCCACATATGCCACCATGCTCGCTCGGGTTTGTCGACCTACCCGGGAAGGTGACGTGTTGCCTGGCCCGGCAAAAACAAGGGGACGCATAGTGACCGGGTTGCAAAAGCATTTGCGCATCTACGCCGGTACAATTCTGGAGTTCTGCCTGCCTTGGGTAGCGCGACTGGATAGCGAGCATGGAAGTCGAGCCCGTCAGTTGATTGCCTGGGCGCGGGTCGAGCGTTCCTCGAAGGGCGGCGACGAAGCTGCATTGCAGTCGGCATTCGCCAGCATGTGGAAAGAAGGCATCAGTACACAATACTACGATAGGTACTCTGACCGGTTCGAGACCTGGTTCCAAACAACTCACAAGGGTTTCTTCGACGATTTACAGGAGTTTGCGGTTTCCCATCCATTTCAGCACTTGGTTGAAATAGGGTGTGGGGATGGCAAAGTGTTGCAATTCTGCGGGGCGCAGATGCCCTTGATCGAACGTTTTAGCGGAATCGACATCAACGACGACATAATCGAGCGCAACAAGAATGCCTTCGCGGACAATCCCGACCTTAAATTCACATGCGCAGATGCCCAGGTATGGCTTAAGCAGCATATGGAGCCTGGTATGTTGGTGCTGTTTTACGGAGGCGTGCTGGAGTATTTCACCCAAACTGATCTGGCTTCCATTTATGCGTTGCTGGCGACGCAGCCCGGCACTGCAGTTGCGCTTGTTGAGCCGATAGACCCGGCCCACGATCTGGAAAAAACCACACAAAGCTATAACCATGGTGTCGAGCATTCGTTCTCACATAATCACCGGCACTTGCTGGAACAGGCTGGTTTCGACATTCTATTGAATCGGAATACGAAAAGCGGCGCCGTGACCTGGATCGAGATGATCGCAATGAAGACATCATAACACGCCTGACTCACGATGAGCTCTCAGGGTGATTTTTATTCCTTTATCTTGCCGTGAAAGACAGCAAAACGCGATGAGAAAGCCGCCATGAGCGTATCCCATATCCTGATGATCCTCTTTGGGTTCACTCTATTACTCGCCTTTATTGTTTTTTCCGGTGTCTGGTATTGGTCTACCTACAAGATTTACCGTTTCTCCTCTGACCCGGCACGAGCCGAAAACATAGCCGGGATTACCCGCGTCTTATTCCAAGCGACGGACGGAACCGAACTGCGTGCGTTTGTTTCTGAGATCACTCCGAATGCACCGGTTTTGATAAGTTTTTATGGAAATTTCAGTGGTGTGATCCCTTCCCTGCAGCGCCTGCAACCTTTGATGGACCAAGGCGTCGGGATCGTGATGCTGGAATACCGCGGGTCTGGAGACGCCCCGGGAACACCCGCGGAGCTGGCATTCAATTCCGATGCATTGGCGCTGTACGATCAGCTCGAAGAACTGACAGACAGGGTAATCCCGCCTGAGCAACGCTTTATCCATGGTTACAGTCTGGGCGTCAGCCCTGCCATGGCGCTGGCCAGCCAACGCCCAGCCGCCGGTTTAATCATCGAGGCAGGTTATGACAAAATGTGCCGGTTTCAGGAAACGCGTTTGCGTGGTGTACCGATGTGTTTGCTTATGTGGAAAGAACGCCACGATGTAATCAAACACGCCATTCAGATTTCCATTCCGGTATTGGTAGCCCATGGAACGAAAGACGCAGACGTTCCGCAATCCTGGGCCGAAGCATTGTTCAATGCGCTGTCGGAACCAAAACGTCTTGTGACCTTTCCTGATGGCACACATACCAATCTCATGGAACAGGGGCTGAGCTTTGAAGTTTCGGACTTTCTGGATGATCAGAAAAGTTAACCGTGTTTCGGATCACGCGGCATGTTCTTCGTCATCCGACCGGTCTTCATTCGCTGAAAGCAGCTTTTGGTTTAGTTCGGAACCAATCACAGCGATGGTCGGTTCTGCCATCATCGTGAAGTGATCGCAGTCAAACTCTCGTATATCAACCCGTCCGTTGGTGTACCGACCCCAACCCAGATCCTTACCTGCTGCAATAAACAGAGCACTGGCCCGGCGAGCCTTGAACAATGTTATGTCCACATCAAGCAGAGGCGTATCATAGCGGTTCTGTGCTTGCACGAATGAATCGGTCATTCGCGGGCCGATCAACTCGTCGGGCAATGGTTTGCCTTCGGCCAAAAGCTCTTTGATTTGGCCCAGCTTTTCCCGGCCTTCACGTCCCGTTTTGCGCCTGTTGATCCAATCAAGCGCGTAGTCGAGATCCCATTTGCGCGCTGCCCAGAGTTTTTGTCCCAAGCTCAATGGTCGTTGCGACATATGTGGCGCGATCGTGTCGAAAAAGATCAGCTCATCCACTTCTTCACCCGCTGCACGCAACTGCCGGACCATTTCGAACGCGACAACACCACCGCCCGAATACCCGGCTAGCCGGTAAGGTCCGTGTGCATACGATTTTTGAACGGCTTCGATGTATCGAGCGGCCATATCTTCGATCGTCATATCCACGCTGAGGCCGCCGTCTGACCCCAATGCGCGCAGCCCGGAAAACGGAATGGACGGGTCCAGGAAACCGGCGAGAGGGCGGAAGTTCAGGACATTTCCACCCGCACCGTGGATACAGAACAGTGGTTGCGTGTCTTCGTCGCCTTTAGTGATTTGAACCAACGGGCTCCACCGGGTCGCCACGGGCTGCGCCGGCGCACCCTCGGTCAGACCTGCTGTCCTAAGAACGAGTTCAGTCAACGCACCCAATGTCGGGGCTTCGAACAACGTGGCCAGAGGCAGGCCGACGTCAAATTCCTGCCGGACACGCGTGAACAAACGTACGGCGTTCAGCGAATGCCCTCCAAGCTCAAAAAAGTCGTCTTCAGGCTGTATGTTATCGACGCCCAGAATGTCTTCCCAAATGCCCGCAATCCGTGCGCTGTGCGGGCCCATCTGAGGCGCGGCGCTCTGGCCTCGCTCTGGCCGTGCTTTGGGTTTGGGCCGTGCCTCGACAAGCGCAAGTTTCACGAGATCCAGGGAGACAGGCGAGATAATCTGATGTCGACTGGGATGGGAAAAGATGAGGTTGAACAAGGCATCTGCCTCGGTGTCCCTGATGCCGGTGGCAAGCAACTGGTCGCCCAATCGGGCCGGTTCAGGGGCAGTCGCCAGCGCCTCACGTGATAGGGCCCGCAGTGCCAGATGTTCCAGGATCATGACCACGGTACCAGACGCGTCGCGAACAACCACGTCGAAGGCTGCGAACTGCCCTTTGGTTTCGGCCACTTTGACAGATTGCGCCGTGATCTCCCGGCTGAGCGGGCCAAACACTCGAATTCGGGAGACGGACATTGGCGCATAAAGTGGTGCGGCTTGATCTCTGTCCAGAATGTTCAGGCCGACAGTGGCCGCCATGTCCAGCAGGCCGGGATGCAGGGGATGGTTGCTCAGGTCAGATATGTATTCCTCCGGCAGCGTGAACTGACCTTCGCACCAATTGCCAGAGTGGCGGGCGGGGCCGGATGTGTTCCAGCGCGGGCCAAAGTCTATCAGGTCATCCTGCTTGACCTGCTCGTTTGGAGCGATGAGGTCCATTGGGGGCAAAGAGACCAGATCGCGTGGTATTTGCTTATCCACTTTGCGTATTGCCTGGATTTGCACCTGCACATGATCCACCAAGGAATCGCCCGCCCCCAGTCGGCTGCTGATTTTCAGCTCATAACCATCTTTTTGTGGCATCAGCGAAATGTGCATCAACCGCGGCAGGTCTTCGGCAAATCCCATGGGTTGATTGAACGACAATGCAGAAATCTCAAACGTCGAAGATTTCAGGGCTTCGCGCGCCGCGACTTGAACCAGTTCGATATAGGCCGTCCCTGGCAGAACTGGCAGGCCCGCCACGACGTGACCGGATATCTCCCAATCTTCCTGGGGGTGCATGAGCCGTTCGAAGATGACTTCGCCGTCTGCCTCGTCGCGCCGACGTCCCAGAAGAGGATGATCCTCTGGTCCCGGTTTGTGTTGCCCATGACCAAAGACTCGCGCCGCCATTCCGCTGTCACGCCATGCGCCCCACGCAATCGACAAACCATCGTTCCGGTTTTTAGCCAATGCTTCCAGTCCGGCGTTGGCCGCGACATAAGCCACCTGGCCAGCAGGTCCTGTTTCCACGGAACTTGATGATATGACTGCAAAAGCATCCAAGTCACCTTCTGGAAGCAATTGGTCCAGGATTTGAGCACCTTTTAGTTTTGGCGACATGACCGCGTGGACGTCATCCAGCGTTTTCAGGGATATCGGCCCGTCATCCAGCTGCCCCGCCGCGTGGATCACCCCGCTGACTTTGCCGAAGCTGCTTCGCAGATATGCCAGCGCAGCGGACATTGCATTTTTGTCCGTGACATCCGCTTTCAGGAACATAACGTCACCGCCAGCTTCCCTGATACGAGAGGCAAGGGCTTCGTCTTCGTGGCCAGAGCGGGACAATAACCCAACCTTGGCATGATAGGTTTCGCCAAGCCATCGTCCCAATTGGCGCCCGATGCCGCCGGTTCCACCGGTAATCAGCCAGGTGCCACCAACCTGAATACGGGTTGGCTGAGCGCCGGTCTTCGAATGATCGGCAATTCGCTTGTTCACATGGCGGTTCCCATTGCGCCAGGCAACGTTATCCTCCGCGCTTGGCTGGAGCATTTCGTCGAAAAGCTGCCGGGCTGCGCCCAGGGCATTGCCCGCGCCGGCTATTGCATTTTGCTCGGGGTCGAGATCGACCTGCGTGACCTCAAGCCCGGGTATCTCGCGTGGCGCCGAGCGTATGATCCCAGTCAACGTAGCGAATTCGGGATTGACGGAACCAGGCCCGATGGCGCCTCGTGTGGCCAGTACAAGCCGGTTCGGCCCACAATCTGCCTGTTGGATCAAACGGGCCAAAAGGTAGGTGCTGTCAAAGGCAGAATCGCCATCTTCCGACAGCGGCCAAAGGGACAGGATGCGTGGGGGCAGGCTGTTCCCGATCTTTTGGAACAGGGCTTCAAAATCGTCCGTATCTTCGGGCCTCAGGCAATAGCCAGCCGCTGTTTCTTCAAATCTGGTGCCTTTGGTGACAACAGTTACGTCAGCGTTGTTCTTAGTCAGTGAATCCAGGACAGCATTGGACAGGGTGTCGGAACCTGCCAAAACCAACCAGGGTTCGGCCGCCAACGATGTCGGGTTATGCGAAGCCACGGCCATCTCGGGCCAGTGTATTGTCTCGAACCAATTCTCAATCGGGGTAATGCGTGGCGGGGTGAGCGGATCAAGATCTTCTTCTTTCTCCTTGCCTTGCCCCGGTTCGATCCAGTGCCGAGTTTTGTCGAATGCATAGGTTGGCAGTGAAATTCGGCGCCCGCCCGCGGGCAGGGCTTTGTTCCAATCGATGTTACATCCATTCGCCCACAGCGCACCAAAGGCCGTTAGCATCACGCCAATCTCGTCGCGCGGCTCGCGAACTGATGGGGCGGAATACAACATGGCTTGTGGCGGATGCGGTAATTCCATCGCACCAACCAGCGGTCCCAGAGTTTGTCCGGGGCCAACCTCGATCACGATACGGCCGGGCGCGTCGAGCGCCTGTCTGGTAGCATCGGTGAACCGAACAGTGTGCCGCAGATGGCGGGCCCAGTATTCAGGCGAGGCTAGATCGTTCCCTTGAGCACTGGCCCCTCGTAATGACGATATGATCGGGGTCCGTGCCGGTGCAAAGGTCATACCCTCGAACCCGGCGCGAAAACGATCAAGCTGTTGGTCCAGTTGTCGCGAGTGCGCTGCGACCGCGATGTGAATACGGCGCACGTCATGCCCTTGGTTCGAAAGCTCTGCCTCAAGCGTTTCAACCGCCCCGAGCGGGCCGGAAACAACCGTACTGTCCGGCAGGTTCAACGCTGCAATATCCAGTTCAGAACCGGTCCTTCGGATCAGCTCCTGAGTCTCGGCTTCATTGAACGGCACGGTTGTCATCGCGCCTTCGGGAGCGGCCTCCATGACTTGCCCGCGCAAGGTGACAATTTTCAGTGCGTCGGCCAGGGACATCACCCCAGCCACGACAGCACCCGTGTATTCGCCGACACTGTGTGCAAAGATCAGGTCAGGTTCGACACCCCAGCTTTGCCAAAGTTGCGAATATGCGTATTCCAGGATGAACAGTGCCGGAATGGCATAGTCCGAACGAGATAACTTATCAGTCGCTTCGCGGTCTGAGAGATCGCGGGCAAACATCATCTCTTCCAGGTCCGCTGGAGCGGTTTCAGGTAGCGCGCTGAAACAGTCTTTGACCGCAGCGTCGAAGACCGGAGCGTCACGACGCATCTCGCTGCCTGCACCTGGGTATTGTGCGCCGCCGCCAGGGAAAAGAAACACGATTTCAGGCGACGTATCCGTTTCGGACTTTGCCCGGCCTTGTGCGGTCAGGGGATGGGATTTCGCCTTGATCAGCGTTTGCAAGTGCTTCGGGTTGCGCGCAGCCGCAACGAACCGTTCCGGAAATTCACGGCGACCTTCGCGCAGCGTCTTTGAAACGTCGGCGCTGGCGGGTGCAGATTCAGATAGGAAATCGTCCCATTTGCCGCGCAGGTTGCCCAGCGCCGTGTCGTTGCGGGCCGAGATCGGGAAGAGACGCCATTGGTTATCTTCCGCCGCCGGGGGCACATGTGGGGCTTCCTCGACGATCACATGGGCATTTGTGCCGCCCACGCCCAGTGAGTTGACAGCCGCGCGGCGAATGCGGGGCGTTCTTGACCAATCACGCCCGCGCGCCTGGACTTGAAACGGGCTGCGCGAGAAATTGAACCGGCTGTTGGGGGTGTTGAAATTCAGACTGGCCGGCAGACGTTCATTGGTCAGGCTTTCGACAACCTTTATCAGACTTGCCGCGCCCGCTGCCGTGTCGGTGTGCCCGATATTGGTCTTGACTGAGCCTATGCCAATCCCGCCGATATCTGCGGTGCCATAGACCTCTTGCAGCGCACTCAGCTCGATGGGGTCACCGATTGGCGTGCCAGTGCCGTGGGTTTCGATATAGTCGATATCGCTCGCCTCAAGCCCGGCCACTGCCAGTGCTTCGGCGGCGGCTTCTGCCTGACCATCGACAGAGGGCGCCAAATAGCTGGCCTTGCTGATCCCGTCATTGTTGATCGCAGTTCCAAGAATGACTGCCTTGATGTCATCTCCGTCTTTCACGGCATCGGCATAGCGCCGCAGGGTCAATACCGCAGCGCCCGAGCCGAAAACTGTACCCTGGCTTTCTTCGTCGAAGGCGCGGCAGATACCGTCAGGGGAAAGAATCTCGCCCTGTGAAAATCCATACCCAACGCGATGTGGTAACTCGATCGTCACGCCGCCCGCCAAGGCCATGTCGCATTCCATGTTCAACAATGCGCTGGCCGCCAGATGCACGGCAACTAGCGACGTCGAGCAGGCCGTTTGAACGGCGACGGACGGTCCAGTCAAATTCAACAGATACGAAAGACGCGTGGTCAAAAAGTCTTTGTCGTTGCCGGTATGGCGCAACAAAAACATGCCGATTTCTTCGACCAGGTCAGGGTTGCTGAGTAAATTAAAGGGCAAATAGCTTTGCATGCCCGATCCTGCATAGACCCCAATGCGACCATCAAATTTTTCGGGTATCCAGCCGGCATCTTCCAGTGCTTCCCAGCCACATTGCAGGAAGTGACGGTGTTGCGGGTCAAGAATGGCGGCTTCGCGCGGGGAGAAGCCGAAAAATCCCGCATCGAACATCTCCATATCGGGCAGAATATGAGCGACTTTTACGTAGTTTGGATCGGCCAGACGTTTGCGGCTGACACCTTGCGCCAGAAGATCTGCATCTGACAGATATGTTGCCCCCGAATGTCCCTCGGACAGCATTTTCCAAAAAGCGCGGATATCGGGCGCGCCGGAAAAACGACCAGCACGGCCAATAATCGCGATGCGATTGTCGAAACTACCTGTATTCTCGTTACTCACGCGCTCCATCCCCGGATGTCGCCTACTGTTTCAACGTTGTTTCGTGCGTGCAAGCCTTGCCTGCGCGCGCGCCGCCCCTCGGCTGGCGGCCCGGCTGGGTTGATTGGCTGCAACGCTTTCGGATTTCCCCAGATGCTCGGCCAGCCTGCGCACTGTCGGGAATCTGAAGATGTCGGTCACTGCGACGTCGAGCCCCAGCTTGTTCTTCAGACGTCGCCGCAGCTGCACGACCAAAAGGGAATGCCCGCCCAGATCGAAGAAGTTCACATTCACCGGCACATTGGACACGTCCAGAGCCTCGGCCCAGATGGCGGCAATACCGGCCTCGAAGTCTGTAGCGGCTGCTGCGCCTTCTTCCACCAGACCGGTCATGGGTTTCGGCAGCGCCTTGCGGTCGATTTTGCCGTTCGGCGTCAGCGGCATGGCCTCAAGGGCAACGATCTGGGACGGCAACATAAACTCGGGCAGGTTCCTGGCCAGTTCGGTCAGCAACCCGACAGTATCCGGCTGCGGCCCTGAGGGCGTTACATAGCCGATCAGGCGCGTGTCGCCGGGTCCGAATTCGACGGCGTTGACCACGGCCTGCCTTATGCCCGCAAGGGAACCCAGCGCAGTTTCAATCTCGCCCAATTCCATCCGGTAACCGCGGATCTTCACTTGATGGTCCATCCGACCAAGGAATTCCAACTGCCCGGATGCGGTGCGCCGTACCAGATCACCGGTTCGGTAAAACCGCCCGTCGCCGGTTTCTGTAAAGCGCTCAGCGGTCAGGTTGGGCCGCTTCCAGTAGCCTTCGGCAACGCCGCCACCGCCGATCCACAACTCACCTTCGACCAGATCAGGCAGCTCCCGACCTTGGGCTGATCGAATGGTCAGCGTTGTATTGGTAATGGGATCGCCGAGCGGGATCAGAGGTCCCGGATCGTCCAGCCGGGCCACAGAAGACCAGATTGTAGTCTCCGTCGGCCCATACATGTTCAAAAGCACACCGTCCGGGGCCATGGCGTCCCTGATGCTGCGGGCCAAATCGGGTGGGAAGGCTTCGCCTCCCACCATCATCACATCCAGCTGTCGCAGCGCGGCGCTTCCCGGATCGTCTGCCGCCAGAAGCGAGGCCATTGGCGGCGTGCATTGCAGATGTGTGATTTTACCGGCTGTGATCTCTTCGGCGACAGTTGCCTTTCGGTCAACGCCACCTTCTTCCTCGAGCTTCGTCATCAAGGCTTTGATGTGCGGCAGGTTCTTCAGGACGACATCTGTGTCGATGCCAAAGTCGATCAGGCAGGCGATTTCATCGACACCGACCTGTGCCAGCTGTCGCACCATTTCCCCGGCAGAATCCGGTGTACCAAACAGGCCGGAACTTCGGTAATAACGTTCGAAAGCATGGTCCAGCAGGGCGTCCAATTCGTCTTCGCTGAGCTCTTCCTTCTCGAACATCTCTTGCGGGTTCATGCCCGAGTCCCGAGATCGTTCCGCCAACAGAGGGGACGTCCACGAGGCTTTCTTCAAAAGGTCCACGGATGAACGCAGATATTGCTTCATCGGTTCCCGAGCCAGCTCGCGCACATTGTCCTCATCTTCCGAGACAAAGGTGTGCAACATCAAAACAACGTGGCCGTTTCCCGGATGGCCCGCAGCACGCCAGGCGACGCGATAGGCGCGGATTTTCTCTGCAACCTCCTCGAAGCTTTGTCCCAGAAGATGCGTCAACACTCCGCATCCGGCTTTGGCGGCCTCGGCAAAAGTTTGGGGATTGCCCGCAGCTGTCAGCCACAGAGGGATTTCGCCGCGAACCGGGCGGGGGTGGATTTCCAGCTCGACGTCCCCGCCGTCATGTCCAGGAAAACTCAGCGTTTCACCCTTCCAGAGCGAACGTAAAGTATCGATCCCCTTGACCATTTCGTCCTTTCGGTTGGCAAAAGAACTGGGGTTGAGGATGAAATCATTCGGTTGCCAACCGGAGGCCAGCGCGACACCTGCCCGGCCGTTGGACAGGTTATCGACCAACGCCCAGTCTTCGGCCACCTGAACAGGGTGGTGCAGGGGCAATACGGCCGAACCGGCCCGCAATTCGACGTTTTCGGTTATTCCCGCCAATGTGGCAGCGGCAATCGCCGGGTTGGGGTAAAGCCCGCCAAAGGCGTGAAAATGTCGTTCCGGAGTCCAGATCGCCTTGAAGCCGTTCTTGTCGGCGAACTTGGCTCCCTCAAACAGCAAGCGATAGGCGTGGTGTCCGGTGCCGGATGCCTCGGAGGCGAAGTAGAACAGCGAAAAGTCTGGCAAGACTGTCTCGCTGGCGCCATCGCTTTGCAACACCAGCGTTGCACCGCGCGACAGAATCCAGAAAATCTCGAGCACCGATATATCGAAGGAAACGGAGGTCACGCCAAACAAACGTGCACCGGGAGACAGGGGAACCATTTCATCCATGCCGGCCATGAAATTCATTACCGTGCGATGCGGAATCATCACGCCTTTGGGGCGCCCGGTAGACCCGGAGGTATAGATCAGGTTCACCAGGTCGTCAGCACGCACCCCGACATGCAGAGGTGCAGAGGCATAGTCCCGCTCGGATGCCAAGACTGATCGTTCAGAATCCAGCGCAAGTCGCGCAGCCGTCGAAGGGCTGGTGACAATCAATGCCGCTTCGCTGTCTTCAACCATATAAGCGATCCGGTCTTCGGGATAAGACGGATCAAGGGGTAGGTACGCAGCACCGGTTTTGAGAATAGCCAGCATGGCGATAATCAGGTCTGCGCTGCGTTCAAGGCACAGACCGATGATTTTACCTTGCCGCGCACCGCGAGCGATCAGTACAGCGGCCAGGGCGTTGGCTTCCTGCTCAAGCTCTTTGTAGCTTAACCGGCGATCCTGGACCTCGAGAGCGATTGCGTCCGGATTTGCCTCGGCCTGCTGGCATAACGCTTCGTGAACGCAGGCTGGGCCTTTGATGTCTTCCCCCTGTCGGTTGGCTCGCGTTACAAAGCCCAAAGGCAAACTATCCATTGCCCTTTCTTGCGAAGTCAGGAACGCATGCAGGAACTGACTGAAATCTCGCGCGATTGCAGCCAGCACATCGGGTGAGAACAGACCGGAGCGAGCCACAAGCTTTGCGGGTTGACTGCCTTGCGCTGGGAATAGGGCCAGGTCGACGGGTTCGGTTGGATTGATTGGGGTGTTGGTTCGCAGATCCAAAACAACCGACAGGGCCCGCAATGCAGTGCTGCGCTGGGCGCCCATCCGAAGCGGAAGATCTGCGGCCATGGGTGAGGTGCCGAGAGTGTCGTTCCAAACGGCACGCATGTCGCCCAGAACTTTTGCTGGACTGCTCTTTGGTTCAACTCGCAGGTGCAGCGGGCGATAGGGCGATTGAAAACGCGATGAAGGTTCAATGCAAAGTGTCAGCGACGCTCTGTCCAAACCGCTCAGACCAGTATTCCATGCTATCCAGCCTGCTGCCAATTGTTCAGCGGTGAGATCAGTTTTGCTTGCCAGAAGGTCAGCTGTCAGCGTGTCTTGCGCAACCGTCGTTTCAGCGCGGGCCGTGTGACGCGGATACGGAGGCACAGCGGCGCGCGCTGTCAGAAGTTCCTTGGCCCAACGCCGCTCGGCATCGACGACATCTGACGCAGTATTTTCGTCGGCTTTGATCGGGGGCGGCAAAACTTGACCAATTTCGATGCCGTCAAAGCGCTGTCCGGTCAGGTCCTGAACCTCGCGCAGAAGGAGATCACCATCCATGGATGAGACGGTCAGCGTGCCTTCACCGGCGGCCGCGACCTGCCCCGGAACGCCGCTGGCGGCGCCAGTGATTTCAGCACCCTGTATGGCCAATATTTGCTGCCCGGTCCAAATCTTGGGCAAGGCGATCGGGTTCTTGTAAGAGCCATGATCAAGCGCCCGTATCACCCGCATCAGGTCGGCCGCCGGTTTCCGAAAATCGAGCAGACCTTCGTTTGTGGGCCGTGTTTTTCTGGAATAGAGCTGTCCTGCTCCGGCCAGTATGATCGAAGGTTCGCTCTGTTCCTTCAGTTGTGACAACAATTCCGGGAATGTCTCAAGTGCGGCTTCGTAGCACCGGGCATTCAGGCTGAACGCGGTTTCATCCGGTGCGATATCGAATTCGCGGATCAGAAATGCCCGTTCAGCCGTCAGGCTCGAGCTCATTTTGTGCCAGGTGATCGCGTGGCGCGGTTGGCCTTCGTAGATCGACCATACAGGTACATTCAGTCCTGCCCGAGCAGGCAACGGTCCGTCATGTAAATTGATTGCCGAATATTTGGGTCTTTCGGTCAGGTTCGCAGGCAAAATTTCGGTATTGGCTATGCTGAAAAGGTAATCACATTCAATATTGTCGGCTATCTGATCCTGAGGGTTACCCAATACCGGCAAACCGCGTTCCCGGACCCAATTCACGACCTTTAAGTCCCGGGTAACAACACCGACGATTTCGCCGCCCTGGTCCAGGAAGATTTGGGCGCACTGCAACAGCAATGCTTCATTGCCACAGAATATGGCCCTCACGATGCCCTCGCTCTCTTTTCAAAAGCCGATTTTGTTCGACTCGGGTGTATGGGGAATATGTCCGAAAAATTTGTCAACAATAGGGAGATGATAACCAGTATTTGGCTTGTTTTCTGAACAAGCGTATCGGGCAAGCGCAGCTGGATTTCACTTGGAGTTCAAGCATTTTTTTGGCGTCATATTCTTCCTTGCTTTCTCATCCCAAGAGGTTTTCTGGAATCTACATCTGATTGCTTCGAAGACGATGTATGATTTCGAAATACGATTCCAATGCGACATCCTCGCGCCAGTTTTTTTCAAACCCCGCTTGGGCGTTTTTGCCAAGCGTGGCCGACTTCTCGGGGCTTTCTACAATTTCCTCAAGTTGAGTCCTGAGGTCTTCCGTGGATTGGAACAGAACCCCTCCTCCCGTGGCATTTACGATCTCGGGGTACGGGCCCAGATCTCGGGCTATTATGGGAGTACCGTCCCGGAATGCCTCCAAAACGACCAGTGGGAAGACCTCATAGCAGCGCGATGGCGTGATTGCAGCCAGTGCATCACGGTAATAGCGGCGCAGATCGTCGGGGGGCAGGCGGCCTAGAAAATGCACGTTGGGCCGACCTTTAGCAAGGCGCCGCAATTCGTCTGCGTAGTCGCCGTCGCCGGCAATCAGCAAATCTGCCGGCAGGCTGTCATCGAACGCGGGGATGACATCCTGCAAACCTTTGATCACTTCGAGCCGTCCGGCGAAAAAGAAAAATGGGCGTGAATGGATCGAGGGCAGGTCAGGCAGGTCGGGTGCGTCTGGCAGAAACGAGGGTATGACTTGTGCCGGGGCGGTGAAACCGAACCGGCGATGATTGTCCAGGCAGGACTGGCTGAGCATCAAAAACGCATCCACATTCCGGGCCGCATTCGAGACCAGATTCGTCGCGCGCCACAGCTGCGGAGGGCGCCCGTGCCGCAGGACGCACCGCAGGCACCGGCGTTCGTCGCAGATCTCACGATTGTCGCGCCACAGTATGTGCGATGGACATACCATCCAATGTTCATGAGCTGTGTGCAATTTGACGCCCGTTCCGATTTTCCAGATTCCAGGGCCGCCAATCAGGGAAATGTTGTGAAAGTGAATGACATCGAACCGGTCTGTCAGCAGCTCCTCCAGTTCGCGCTTGTGCGACAGGGGTAGCCCGGTCTGCTGCACGGCCAGCGACCCCAACAATGGAAACCGCGAACCCAGTCGATGAACAATTATGCCATCATCTTCTGGCAGCTCTGGCGTATGTCCAGACAATTGTTTGTAAGCATCCGTATCGTGGATCACTTCGACATGATGACCGCGTAACGCCAACGCCCGTGCCAGGCGTTGAACGTAAATCCCATCCCCGCCAAAATTGAACGGCGGGTAGAAAGTGGTCACCATGGCAATGCGAAGAGGGTCCATGATGCTCACCTGCGGACAGACATAAGATAATTTCGAAGGAGACAATATAACAAAGTAGCCCCATATGGCCGGATCAATTTCAGGATGCTGAAACTGGACTCACCTCCGTCTCTCTGGCGCCAATCGTTAGGTACGACCGCATATTGCCAGCCCCCCAGAACTGCTTTTAGGGACATCTCGATGGTTATATTGAACTGCCCGGCGACCAGGGGTTGCATATCATCGACAACGGCACGCCGGTAACATTTGAAGCCGTTTGTGAAGTCTCGGTATTTAGCCCTTACCAGCCAGCCGATTACAGTATTCGCGACGCGATTGATCACGCGTTTTATGGGTGGATAACCGGTCACAGTGCTGCCCGGGCCGAACCGTGCGCCAAAGGCGCAGTCGGCTCCGTCTGCAATACATGTGAAATACGCCGCGACATCAGCGGGGGAATCTGCGCCATCCGAAGTGACGACAACCAATGCGTCACCGTTGTAGACTTCAATTCCTTTTCGGATCGCAAACCCATATCCGTTGGGGCCGGAGTTATGCACCGCGCGCAGGTTGGGAAATTCCCAAACAAGCTGCTTCAAAATCTCTGCCGTGCCGTCCTGGCTGGCATCGTCAACAACGATCAGTTCGTAGCGGAACTCTGTATCGTTCAGATGTTGGCACAGATCACGGATCGTCGTTTCGATGACGTCCTCTTCATTGTAGGCGGGCATTATGACGGAAAACAGCAAGGCGTCGGTCATGATCTGCGCTCCATCAAAATGAAGGTATCGAGCTCTTCCAGGACAACGAAGTCCTTCAACAAAATTTCACCCAATGCCTGTTTCCACATCCGATACTCAATACCGTTTTCCAGCGCTGTCTGCTGTGCTGTGTTGCCGCTGATCCAGCCGACCAAGCGCCGCCATTTGTCGTCTGATGGCATTTCGGCTTGCCAACCGTCTTGCAGGTCAGCGTAATCATCGACGTTGATAACCACAATCAAACCGTTCATTTCGGCCGTCGCAGCCAAGGGATTGAGGGCATCAGAGTACAGAACATCGTAAAAGGAAAACCCGACGGGACAGATGCCAATTTCGGGTGCCATGGTCCAGATTTTCCCATAAAGGATTACGGGTCTGGTTGCGATGTCAGAAGAGGCAAGTCGTGCGGCCAGTGCTACCCGGTCCGGGCGCGCATGGCTGCGCAAGCTCTGGGTTGTCGGCCCCCGTGCCACGATTGTACCGACTTGGGCGCGGTTGGTGATCTCGTGATACAATCCCCGCAAGTTGCTTGGGATGATCCAGCGGCCCAAAGGTATGTGACTGACTGTTTGCGCGAAGGCCGCCAAAATGATCATCGCGAATCCAAATCGCCGAAGTGCTGGTGTGATCAAAAACAAGGATGCAGGACGGGCGGCAAGCCAGACCAATATCAGGGGGACAAACGGCACAGCCATATGCAGAAAGTCTGCTCTTTGCGTTGCGATCTTCAGTGTGACCACAGCAAAGACCCCAGAACCAAGCAGTAACAAGTCGCCTTCCTGTGCCGCTTTTCTAGGTATGTCCCTGAGCCCCGATCCTGTCGCTACACACGCCGCCGCCAATACGGCGAACAATGCCAGTGTGTGCAGGCTCCAGTAAAAGGCGAATTGTCCAAGCCCATTCTGGCTGGCGCGGGACATCACCTGAGCCGTCAGTTCAAGGTAAGCGGAAATGTCGCCACCCAAAGCCCATAGAGAAACACCAAACCAGCTTGCCAGAGCCACAAGGGTCACTGTAGCCATTCTGAGCAGCATAGAACGGGGGGACATCCAGCTATCAAGGGCAATGATCGCAATTGCGGATACCAGCCCGGCGATCGCGTATTCATGCGAATACCCGGCACCTAGCCCTAAGAAAACCGCCACCAATACGAGTGTTTTCGTGTCCCGTGGGTTACGGGCAAGAAATACGATCGCGAGCAAAGCAGCCAGGTATCGCCAGGCAATCCAGTTGAGCCCCAGCAGCACGTCCATCCAGAACGGCCAGAGCAGGAAGAAGACCAGCCAGCGTTTTCCGGTTTGTGGGATCAGGCGCTGCAGCAGGGCCATGATGATGAGCAACAGCAAGGCCTGCAGGCCTGTATAAAGCCCGTAATAAGTCAGAGGCGAGTACTCGGCCCCCATAAGAAAATATGCAGGGGCGATCATCAAAGGGCCGTAAAGAAACTCAAAATCCTGATACGGTACCTGCCCGCAAAACATGCGGTACAGGGGTGCGAGAAAATAGGAATCCTCTACATGAGGGCCGAAGCGAGCGATTGCTGAAGGCCAGTTGAGAAGCAGCGGAGGCAGTGTCACCACCAACCGCTCGGTCCAACGCTGCAATGCTGAGATGGCGGCTGGGCGAGCGGGGGTGACGGGTAGGATGCCTGATGGCGTACTGATCAGACTTGACGCGAGAATGGTTGACGCGGCCCAAAGAAATACAAGCACCCAAACCAGTCCAATATTATAGCCAAGTATGGCCGCGACATTTGGCAGGTTGGGGTCAGGCGGAAATAATGTGGGTACTGATGCCAGCACCGGTACCAATACGAGCAGGGCTAGAACGATAACGGCGATCTGGGCTTTCCAATTCATCAGAACACTCCCCCTGTGCCAGTATCAGAAGGCCGGTTTCTGAAGATCAACCTGCTGCAAATCAGATAACTGAGTGCAAAGGAAAGACCGGCCGCGATTCCCAATCGCACCGTCGGGTGCAGGTATGCCTGCAATCCTTGTGTTTCCAACCACCAAAGAACGGTAACGCGCACCACAAGCACCACTGCGACTCCGATAGCAAATCGTATGAAATGACCAAAGGAGGCGCGTTGGTTTTGATCGCGGAAGGTCCAGAACGTATGAACGAAGTAGTTGAAGACCATCCCGAACCCGAGGCCGACAAGAGCTGCCACAGGATCGCGAACCCCCCACACGATGATCAGAGCGCTTGCCACTGCCAGATCCAATACTAACCCGCCGCAGGCGGTTATGAAGAATCGGATCATCTGGCCAAATTCCGACAATCGGATCATGCGGCGCATCCCTTGTCGATAAACCTTGTGTCGGCTGTCGCCGCAAGACCTCCATCGCTTTGGAGCCGCTCGAAAAGGTCGTAGATATTGTCGATCTTGCCCCCCATGACCACCATCAAGCCCGAGTGGCGAGCATCCCGTTCCAGAAGGATTGGCCGGCCGTCATCGCGCTCGTTGCGCAACAGTACCGTCTTTGTTTCGTACAAGGACTTTTGCCAATGCGCATCCGACAGTGCCGGCACGTACCGGCTGGCGTCGCGAAGCATATGCAGCCAATGGCTTTGAAGCTTGTCGGTGGATTTGGGCTGCCCGGCCAGCCAGGCACGATGCGGTGTATATCGGACGTGGGTCAGCGAATAGGTGTTCTCGGCCGGAAAGGGCATGGTTGAAAAAAACGGGCCATCCATCATCGTGATGCCGTACCCAGACAGGGCCGTTGGCGGATCAATCAGTGCGACCTCGGCGATCTCGTATTTAAAGCCCAGCCGTTTCCCAAGATCGCTTTCACCGGCCAGGAGGCCATATGTGGCGTCGATCACGATTGGTGCAGAGATTTCGCCGTGCCCTTCGACGGCAACTCTGATCGGGTCGGGTTCTTGCCTGGGATGGACAGCGACAACTTTCGCATTGGTCCTGACGGTTACGCCAGCCCGGTTCAGGCGCTGTTGCAAATCTTTGCGAAGCGCATTGGCGTCAAAAGCATATTCGTTGCAACGCCAGATCTTGGCAACTTCGACCTGGTTGAAAAGCGCCATTTCTGCCGGGCTTGCCGCCTCTATGGGCGCCCCGAGGTCCGCGAACATCTTTTCAAAGCGCTGCGGCGTGATGCGCGAGCCATAGCGCGCAACGCCGTACAGCATTGAGAAATCCCCTACGACGGCATCCGGGAAATCCGAAATGAATCGCGGATACAAGGACAAGGAGCGCCGCGCTGTTTTGAAGTTTCGCGGATAGTGAAATCCGCTATGTATCCGGGCCTGGTTGACATATGACGCGCGTTCAAGCAGCCCGCTGCGTTCCTCCAGAACCACCACATGATCGGCGACCGAACGATAAAATAAGGCAAGACAAGTGCCATAAAACCCGCCACCGATTATGACGACATCGGCCTTTTCGGGATGGTCGTTCATGCGTCTACCCCATCCAGGAGACGACGCAGGAACCTCAGGCTTTCAAACAAGGGCTCAAGTGTTTCATCTGCACGCATCTCAAGCGTGACGTACCCTTTGTAGCCGGCGTTGTTCAAAGTGTCGAAGACAGCTTGGATGAAGTCGGAATGGTGTATGATCGGCCTCAAATGTGGGGCGCTGAAATGGACGTGGCGTATGAATGGCAGCGCTGATTTGAGTGCAGAAGGGTCTTCTTCAGCCATCATCATGTTGCCGGTATCCAGAACCATGCCCACGCCAGGGTGATCGACTTGCCGCACCATGGCGGCCGCTTCATCCAGACGAGTCAGAAAGTCGCAACCATAACCTGTCGCGTTGGCCTCAAGGCAGAAACACGTTCCGGTGGTTTGGGCTATTTCGCCGATCCGTTGAAAAATCGGGACAGCCGCGTTACAGGCAGCGACCAGATCCAGATTGCCGCGTTTTCGGTTGCCGGGAGAGCCAAAAACCAGAGGGCCGCAACCCAACGCCTCAGCCAGTGTCATGACGTGAGTCAGGTAATCTTCAAACGCTTTCACCTGATCCGGCTGGCCAAACATACGCAGTTCGGGTCGCCCGAATAGTAAAGCTTGCATGGAAACAACGGGCAAGTGTAGCGCGGCCCAGTTTCGGCGCACAGCAATCGCGTCCTCTGCGGTCGCAGTCGCGACATTGGCGAACACTCTGCCAGGTGCCACCTCCAATGCCTCGGCCCCGGCTTCGATCAGGTGCTGGGCAATCTCTGCGTCGTGGTCCGCAGCCCATCCAATGTTCGAAACCGCCAGCTTCATGGATGATCTCTGCGCCATTGATCTGCGAAACTGCCTATGTCTTTCAGGCAGTTTGATGCGGTTTCAAGATAAGATCCACCCTGGCCCCATACGTCGCCGTAGCGGGTTTGCATGTCGTACCGAACTGGCGGAGCGGGAAGCTCAACCACGTGTGTCTGCCCGGTCAGGTTTTGCACTATGTCCCTTACGGAAACCGGTTCTGTGGCCAGATTTACCAGCGAAAGATCAGTTTGGCAGATCCGATCAATATCCGTCTTGAGGCGATTCAAATGGTAGAACTGAAATTGCGACCGAGCATCGAAGCCGGACAAGTCCCCACCAGTGAGGGCGTCGAAGATCAGGTTTTTCTTCAACCCGATTCCGTAAAGCCCGGGCAGCCGTAGAACGCGGCAGTCTTCGAAATGTGTTTTCAGCGTGTTTTCTACGCGCAACCTATGCAACCCGTAGGCATGCAAGCCTTTGACAGGCGTTGGGCTGGTTTCGTCGACGCCAACCGGGGATTTGTAAACATCCACGGTTGAAATCAATATTAGGCGGCGAGTTTTGACCGACTCTAAAACTTGAAGCAGGGGCGCAATTCCGGCCCAGTCCGCATCCGGGTTTTGATTGGCCCACCACTTAACGGCCTGAATGCCGGCGCAGGTTACGGTGTCAAATTTCTGCCCCGCCATGTCGTGGAAATTCTTGGAATTGAACCCAATGTCATAAGAACCGGTGCCCCACAGGGTTGAGCCGACAAAACCAGTGTGCCCGATCAATGCGTTTGTCATTTGTCCTCATCCGCCCCTTCAACGTTGAGTTCGGCGCCCGCGTGATACAGATCACCGCCGCTGATTTCGGAAACTAAAACCGTATCGCGATCTCTTCGTCCCTGACGCAGCAGCTGCAGCAAGCCCAGGCAGATTGCGGCAAGAACTCCGAAATTGGCAGCAAACAGTGCAGAAAACAGGACGGCAAGCGATGCCCAGCCCGGTGCAACATCCTGCAGCACAAGCCGTGTCACAACGGCCCCAACTGTTGCCAGCAAGCTGAGAAAAGAAAGACACAGGCATAACAGCGCAAAACTGCGGACGAGCCGCTCGGAGGACAAAGAGACCAGCTCGGCACTTAGGCGCGCCTTGTCTACAAATCCTGACATGAATGGACGGCGAGGGCGGCGGCTGACAAAAATACGTTTCTGCGAGAGATGCGCGGACAGGTCGAGGATGCGGAAGAACTTCAGAATACCGCCCATCTGTTCCAGGCGGGACATGGCGGTGCGCGTCAGTACAAAAGCACGCGCCTGAAATGCTTCCATCTGCTGCCCGGTCATCAGCCGCATGGCTGAGCTCAAAACGCTGGCCATGGCCCGATCTCTACGTCGGACAAGCGAGGGATCAAATACGGCCTTTACGATATCATACTGCCCCCCGGCAATATTCTCGATCAACTGGTCGAGCTCACTTTCAGACGCAGAATCCGGCGCCATGCACATGATGTAGTCGCCGATTGCTTGATGCATCGCCTGTACAACCATGTCTTCGTAATCACTTTGACGGTCGACACTCAGGACGCGCAAATGTTCGACGTCCTGGCCGATCTGGCGCAGCCGGCTATCCCATTCCGGCGGCGGATCGGCGACGATGACAAGTAACTCATGATAGTCGAAGCGGGATTTGGCAAACCGGGACATCTGCATCAGACCCTGTTCGTCGTGCGAGATATTGCCCTCGCAGACAAGGATCAGGGAAACAAGGTTTTCACGACCAAGTTGACCATAAGCTGTCTTTTGTGCCGTGTTCTCAGGACTGATTTCACCAATCTGAGTCATGTGTTGTCCTGTGTTTCAAAGCCGAAATCTTTAAACTTTAAACGCAATGCTATTAGCGACAAACCATAATTTGTTCAGAAACTCATTGCTATCGCCCAGTAATCCTCGGCGGGAATTGTTTCCCTGTCAGCAACAAAATTGTGAATGCGGGGTATTTGGCGCTTAAAACCCCTAGGATTATAGGTGATCTCTGCGGTATTATCCGCGGAATGTGCGCCACATCAAATTATTGCGTGATAGGATAAAAACAGAGTTCAGGATTCCCTTGCCGGTCAGCATTTATTGAGGCTGCCTGGTGTGTATCGATTTAAGAGGTGGAAAATTATGGGATACCACGACCTGCGTTTTGATCAGGGGGACGGGCAGAACCGGTCCGGTCTGGAACGAAATATTCTGGATGGTGAGGTCTACGTTTTTCGTCAGGCCCTGCAAGCCTTCGATCTTTACGATATGTGGCATCAGGCCACGATCCGGGGCATATCGGCAGCGGTTGGGAAAGAGGCCGCAGAACGGGCCGAACGCGATGGTTATCATCGTATTCACGAGTGGGTATCGGCGACCGACATCCCCAAAGTGACTGATGCGGTTTATGCTGAAATTGAGCCTTTGACCCATGATTTTTTGGATCGGTTCATGAAGGGCGCTTTTCCGGACGTTGACACGTTCTTTTACGAGAGGGCACCAAACGTTCGCTTCCACATCCCCTTTGATATCGCCCAAGGCTACAAGAAAGAGTTCAACAAGTTTGCTGAGTCTTACGGGCAGGGGAAAATCGCTGCACATGGACCACACCGCGACAGCTGGCTGGATTGCCCATCGAACGGCATAAATCTGTGGTTTGCGATGGGGCGCATTCGTCCTGGCAACGGGCTGACTGTGTACCCGGATGACTATGTGGGTGAATACAATTATGTGCGCTCGGGGAACATTTCCGACGGCGAAAAGCTGCACAAGACCATGACGTTCGACCTGCATCCCGGCGACGTAGTGATGTTTCATACCGATCACGTGCATGGCTCGGAACTGAACCGCACGGATGAAACACGCTTTGCCATATCCTGCCGTCTGTCGGTGGACCGCCCGGTGTTTCCGCAACTGCACCACCACAACTATGTCTATTCTGGTTGGAGCGGATCGGCGACCTTGCGCCCGCTGGCGGAATGGCCTGCAAAACTGCAGCCCAGTTATGTGACCAGCCTTGCACTACGTGCGCGGAATAAGCTGATCCCTTCTCTGGCGCCCGGTGATCCGGAACCGAACCCGGCAGAAATGATTGGTACCAAAACCGACCGAGGGTTCGAGGTCGCATTAAAAGACGTACCGCCCGGTACTGTGCGTGGTGTCTCGCCCGCAATTTGCGTCGCACACCTGTCCGAGGGCAACGTGGTCGCGCTGACTCGGCGGTGCCCACATCAGGGCGGCGACCTGGCTAACGGTTGGGTGGAAGGCGATACCGTCGTGTGCCCGTGGCACAATCTGCCCTTTGACGCAAAATCTGGTAAGTCCGCCTGCCAATCCCTGCCTATGCTTAAACGCGTGGCATGTGAGATCGACGGTGAAATAATTGTCATTGACCCAAAGACGCAAATTAACACCAAAGAGGATAGCGAAGTTGAGCAATTTACCGAGGCTGCGGCCAACTCGTAAGGAACCCAAAAAGAAGACATAATCAATAGTAAGAGTTGTTCGTTGCTTCCGCCCTTCGGGAGGAATGCTAATGCGAATTTTCTTGGCCGATCTCGGCCACAATCTGGTTACTGAAACTTCCGACACCTATCCGCTGGGTGTCGGTAACCTAGCGACCTACGCGCAGGCGTATGTCAAATCTCCGACCCCAATTGAAATCGAGATTTTCCGAGACCCCATGGAGTTCAAGGCGGCACTGGACAGAGGGATTCCAGAAGTTGTCGGCTTCTCCAGCTATTCATGGAACCATCGTCTGGCCGAAGAATTTGGCGTCTATGTTAAAGACCGTTCGCCTGAAACTTTGACTTTGATGGGAGGTCCAAACTTTCCTCTGACAGAGGAAGAGCAGGATAACTGGATCCGGACAATGCCGCAGATTGATATCCACGTGCGCGGTCCGACCTATGAAGGAGAACGCGCCTTCCTCAATGCCTTACAGCGTTATGTCGACAGCGACTGTTCCATCGAGACTACCTGTTCGGAACCTATTGACGGCGCCCTTTGGGTGGATCGCAGTTCTGACGCGGTGATACGCGGAGGGGAAGTGCCGCGCATTCGGGATCTGGATGAAATCCCGTCACCCTATTTGGCGGGTTACATGGACAAGTTCTTCAACACCGGGCTGTTCGCGCTGATGCAGTTGGCACGCGGGTGCCCGTTTACCTGCGCCTTCTGCAATTCAGCCGTGAAATCCAATTCCAAAGTGTTTCGCCATTCCTTTGAGCGGACCAAAGCGGATCTGGATTACGTGGTCAGCCGTATCGACCGTTCTAGCCCGCTGTGTTTTGCCGACGACAATTTCGGGATGTACCTGCAGGACGAGGAAGTCGCCGATTACCTGGGCGCGTTGATGGATCGGTTTGACTGGCCGAAATATATCCGTACCACAACGGGAAAGAACCGCGGCGACCGCATTATCAAGGTTATGAATAAAGCACGCGGACGACTGCCGATGACGTCATCCGTACAGTCGCTGAATCCAACGGTCCTGAAGAATATCCAGCGGGACAACATCAAGCTGGAGACCTATGCCGAGATCCAGCAGGAACTGCACGCCAAAGGCATGCAGTCTTACGGGGAACTGATCCTGTGCATGCCAGGGGAAACCAAGGCTAGCTTTATGGATGCGGTCGATCAGTTGATAGAAACCGGTGTCAGCAGGGTTGCTGCGCATCAATTGATGTTGTTGCACGGGGCACCGCTGTCGAACCCGGACTCGCGAGAGAAATTTGGGTTCAAGACCCGGCACCGGGTCGTGGCCCGATGTCTCGGTCGCTATACCGGCAACACGGTGGTGGAAACCGAGGAGATGGTCGTCGAAAGCGAAAGCTTTTCGTTCCAGGATTATCTCGACACTCGGGTATTTCATCTGCTGCTGACAATCTTTTATTACGAGGGAAATTTCGAAGAGGCGTTTCATTTCAGTCGTGATCAGGGCATTCGGCCCTATCTGGTCGTTCGGAAAATGCAGGAAAACCTGTTGCAGGCCCCTGCGAGGTTTCAGAAAGCTATTGCGGACTATCTTGAGGAAAACCAGGCTGAGCTGTTTGAGACGCGCGAGGACTGCGTTGCCTGGGCGGATGAGAATTATGACGCACTGATATCCGGAGATCTGGGTGGCAATCTTCTGTCGAAATACGCGATGATCGGTCGTTTTATCATCGTGGATGAAGCACTGGAGTTCCTGGAACAAGCCATTAAGGAACTGCTCCCGCCTGATGACCACAAAGCGCATGCGCAATTGACCAGCATCATCGCTTACTATCGTTCCATCATGCTCAGCACACCCTTTGCGGACAGTCTTGAGGATGCACCGGTTTGGACAACATGGTATGATATCGAGGCATGGCGGGACGGAGATTTCAGCGTTTCTCTGGAGACGTTTCGATTTACCAGACCGCGCGATTTTGCGACTCGGGTCGACCCGCGCGTCAAGTCTGTTCTGCTTGCACGACTGGACACGTTTGGCGAACACCCAACGGGTTTGGGCAGGTTCACTCGGACAATGTTTGCGCGGGATTTCCGACGTGAGGTCGTGGGGCCTTAGCCAAGAAAACACATGAGCAAAGCGAGCCCCGGAGAGCTTGGAAGTAATCCGGGTTAAAAGCGAGAACGCGTTTACGGACTGAATTTATGAAATGGCGACAAATTTGCCGCTGCGTTGTGATTGTCAAAAATGCAGCATCAATGCTGTGGTCAAAGCATCTCACCGTTTCCCCAACTCACACCTTGGGTTAATGTTTCGACATTGTGCTGCCGGATTGTTTTCCCGGTTTTAGAGATTGAGGAAGGTTATTCATGAAATGCGTCATTCTTGCCGGTGGTCTTGGCACGCGCCTTGCCGAAGAAACCGTGCGCATTCCCAAGCCTATGGTCGAGATCGGCGGGCGGCCGATCTTATGGCATATCATGAAGATTTACGCCGCGCATGGCATCACCGATTTCATTGTCTGCCTGGGTTACAAAGGCTATGTAATCAAAGAATATTTCGCGAATTACGTGTTGCACATGTCCGACGTATCTGTTGACCTGGCAACAGGTGAAGTTGAGCTGAGCCATTGTGCGTCCGAACCCTGGCGCGTGACGATGATTGATACCGGTGCGAACAGCATGACCGGGGGACGCCTGCGTCGAGTCATGCCGCATCTGAGAAACGAAGAAGCATTTTGTCTGACCTATGGAGACGGGGTCGGTGATGTCGATGTCACCTCGTTGGTTGAGTACCACAAATCCCATGGCCGTCGCGCCACCGTGACGGCTGTACCGCCGCCGCGTCGTTTCGGCCAATTGGTCACGCAACAGGACAGGGTAGTGGATTTCTCGGAAAAACCTCTGGGAGATGGTGGCCTGATCAATGGCGGTTTTTTTGTTCTGTCTCCTGAAGTCGAAGCCTATCTGGAGGATGATAAGACAATTTGGGAGCAGGGGCCTTTGCAACGCCTCGCAGCCGACGATCACCTACGATCTTACGCCCATCCCGGATTCTGGCAGCCGATGGACACGATCCGCGAACGGGAAGAGCTTGAAGAGCTCTGGGCCTCCGGCCGGGCACCCTGGAAGACCTGGGACAAATGATGAGCCCAAAAGATGTAAGCCACAACTTCTGGGAAGGTCAGCGCGTCCTTGTTACCGGGAACACCGGGTTCAAAGGTGCATGGCTTACGCTTTGGCTCACTCAGATGGGGGCGAAAGTAACGGGTATTGGTCTGGCACCGGACAGTTCTCCGAACCTGTGGGACCTGAGCACGCAGACAGAAGTTGACCATCATCATGTGGATATTCGCGATCGGCAGGCTCTGATCGATCTGGTGCGCGACACTAGGCCGGAAATCGTCCTGCATCTGGCAGCGCAATCGCTGGTGCGTCGGTCGTATCACGACCCTGCGGGAACGTTCGCCACAAATGTTATGGGAACCGTGCACCTGCTCGAGGCGATTGCGTTGACGCAATCGGTGCAGGCCTGCGTCGTTGTAAGCTCTGACAAATGTTACGAAAACGCGGAAGACGGGCGTAGTTTTTCCGAAACAGATCCCATGGGCGGGCTTGATCCCTATTCCGGGTCCAAGGGGTGCACCGAGCTGGCCACAAATGCGTTGCGACACAGTTTCTTTGCGCCTTATGCGCCAGGTGGCCACCATTGCCGTATTGCCTCAGCGCGCGCAGGCAATGTGATCGGCGGGGGAGATTGGTCGGATGATCGCCTTGTACCTGATATCATTCGCGGTTGTCTCGGGGCCGAAGGTCACGTCGAAATCCGCTCACCGAAAGCCCTGAGGCCTTGGCAACATGTGCTGGAGCCTTTGCGCGGATACCTGATGCTGGCACAGAAACTGTGCAATGGAACGGATGGGGTCGACAGCGGGTGGAATTTCGGGCCGGACATGGCGGATGAGCGCCCGGTGATCGAAGTTGCGCGGGCCCTTGTCGGAGCCCTGGGACAGGGGCGGATCGAGATCGATGCACCAGACGATGCACCGCACGAAGCGACGACGCTAAGGCTGAACAGTAATCGCGCCCGTAAGATCGGGTGGGCCCCCAAGCTGAGCTTCGATGATACGATAGAGATGGTTGCAAACTGGTATGCTGCCTGGGCACGAGGCGAAGATGCAAGGGATCTCTGTCTGGCTCAGATTGCTGAGTATGAAAGCAAAGGTTCGAATTCGTAATGCAAGACACACCGACATGCCGTCACTGCGCTGCGCCTCTGACCAGAACCTTGGTTGATTTGGGCATGTCGCCGCTGGCCAATTCCTATGTGCCCTTAGATTGTGCGGACGTTCCCTGTCCGGAATACGAGCTGCACGCGCGGGTGTGTGACAAATGCTTTCTGGTGCAGGTCGAAGATGCAGTTCCTGCTGATACGATTTTTTCCGCAGACTACGCGTATTTCTCTAGTTTCTCTGAAAGCTGGCTGGCACATTGCCGTGCCTATGTCGACTTGATCTCGGCTCGATTGAAGCTGGGCAACGATGATCTGGTAATCGAGATCGCATCGAATGACGGGTATCTTTTGCAGTATTTTGTCGAGCGTGACATTCCCGTTCTTGGGGTCGAACCTGCGGCAGGTGTCGCCAATGCCGCTATCGAAAAAGGGGTGCCAACGCGCATTGCCTATTTCGACAACGCGCTGGCCCGTTCAATGCTGTCCGAGGGTCTGAGGCCGTCCCTGATCGTTTCAGCAAATGTGCTGGCACATGTGCCGGATATCAACGACTTCGTCTCCGGTATCGCAACTCTGCTGGACGGGGACGCAGTTTGGACGGTGGAATTCCCTCACCTGCTGAATCTTATCGAAAAGGTTCAGTTCGATACGATTTACCACGAACACTATACCTATCTGTCGCTTGGCACACTGGAGACGGTCTTTGCGTCTGCAGGCTTGCGGGTGTTCGACGTCGAGGCGATGCCGACCCACGGGGGGTCTCTCAGGCTGTTTGTTTGCCGTGCTGATTCAAGCCGCCCGGAGCGGCAAAATGTTGAGAATATGCGCAAGCGCGAACATCAGGTCGGCCTGAATAGTACCAGGGGATATGAAGGGTTTGATGCTCAGGTTCGATCCGTTCGGCAGGGGCTTTTGTCTTTTCTGCGCGCGGCCAAGGAGGGTAATCGCAGTGTCGCTGCCTATGGCGCTGCAGCCAAAGGCAACACCCTGTTGAATTACTGCGGCCTCACTGCTGAAGACATTGCCTATTGCGTGGACCGCAATCCCGCCAAGCAAAACAAGCTGCTTCCGGGGTCGCATATCCCCGTCAGCCCGGTTGAACGGCTTTTTCAGGAGCGACCGGATTTCGTATTGATCCTGCCATGGAACCTTCGCGATGAAATCGCCGGGCAATTGATAGAACTGGCGCGGAAGGGAACACAATTTGTCGTCCCCATTCCATCTCTGGAAATTTTCACCCCATGAGCCTGCGGATTCTCGTGACTGGTTCAAGTGGCCTGATTGGGCCCCATGCCTGTCGTGCGCTAAAGGTCAGGGGATTTGAAGTCGTCACTGTTGGTCGAAGCGCGCAGTGTGATATCGTTGCTGATCTGCTGGATGACCAATCTCGGCGCGACGCCATCCAAGCGGCGCAAGCCTCGCATCTTTTGCATCTGGCCTGGTTAGATGACCCACGCAATCGTTGGTTTGCACCAGAAAACCTGGATTGGGCAGCGGCTACGATAAACCTGATGCGTGAGTTCTCGTCCGCTGGCGGAGAACGTGCATTGTGTGCCGGCAGCTGCGCGGAATACAGTTGGTCACAAGACGCCCTGAGCCCAATGGGCGTTCTCAGCGAATATAGCCCTATTAGCCCCAGCAGCCTTTATGGACGGGCTAAGGCTTTGACGGGTGAGCTTTTGGTCAAAGCTCAGGCTGAACTTGGATTGTCCTTAAGCTGGGGTCGAATTTTCTTTTGCTACGGTCCCGGGGAAGCACCAGGTCGGCTTCTGAGCGATATCACGGAGGGTATCCTGAACGGAGAGCGCGTGGCTTGCACAGATGGCCTGCAACGGCGCGATTTCCTATATACGCCCGACTTGGGGGATGCGCTGGCGGCGGTATTGACCAGCGAATTGATTGGTCCAGTGAACATCGGTAGCGGAACCGCATCCCTTGTCCGTGATTTGATAATGGGCACCGCTGAACTATTGGGGCGGCCGGATCTGATCGATTTGGGCGCGCGATCACGCCCGGACACGGATCCACCGATTATTTGCGCGGATACCAGAAGGCTAAACAGCATCGGCTGGACGCCTCGATACTCGCTGGAGGACGGCCTGCGTGATTGCATACAGCGAGAGCTGCTTGCCAAGGCCCCAGATAACCTTGAAGGGGGGGGCTGATGCGCTCCGACAGGCGGAGATTTGTCGACTTTGTGTTGGTGGGATTGCTCAACACGCTTGTTGGCTACCTGATATATGTTGCCCTTGTTTATCTGAAAATTCCACCCCAGCCGGCGCTGGCGCTAGCATTCTTCTTGGGAGTGCTTTGGAATTTTTTTACCCATGCCAGATTAGTGTTCTTTGACTCAGACACCGGACTGCGCCGTTTGCCTGGGTACGTATTTTGTTATGTGTTGATCTACGCATTCAATGCGTTTTGTCTTGAATTCGCGTTGAAAGCCAACCTGTCACCCTACGTTGCGCAGGCAATTCTGGCCCCGGTCGCAGCGGTTCTTTCCTTTCTGCTGATCGGCAAGGCGCTTACAGGGCGCTTCCCGTTTACAAAAGCGTAGTGCGCTATCCGGGCTCTTCATCAATGTTTATTCGCTCGCGCTCCACAACGATTGGACCGCGTCGAACCTGGTTATGGATTGAAGTCACGTATTCGCCGAGCATGCCGATAAAGAACATCTGAATGCCAGACAAAAAGAACAGGGCCGTGATGATCGTGGTCACACCGCGCGGTGCCATTTCCGGGTTCAGCAAAAACAACAGAACGTTCAGCAACGCAAAACCGATACAGAAAACTGAAATGAACAGACCGACAATCGTGCAAAAACGCATAGGCGCACGTGTGAACGAGAAAATCCCATTCAGGGCCTGATCAATCAGCATCGGAAAATTGTGTTTGGACAGCCCGCGTTTGCGTTCCTTCCACACGTAGGGAACGATGATGCGCTTGAACCCCAATGACGCGATCATCCCGCGGATATAAGGATACTGATCCTCATGCGCCATGAGCGCATCCATGACCTTGCGATCAAGTAGCTGAAATTCACCTACATTCTGAGTGATCTCAAAATCCGACAGTTTGTTGACGATCCAGTAAAAGGCTTTGCGCAGCGACCGCATGGTAAAGCTTTCTTCGCGCACCGTGCGTGCGCCCGCCACAACCTCGTACCCTTGCTCCCACAAATTGACGAATTCAGGTATCAATTCCGGCGGGTCCTGAAGATCAACCGGCAGCATGACGAGAACGGCATCGCCTGTGGTATATTTCAATCCATTGAATACGGACCTGAAAACACCGAAGTTGCGCGCGTTGACGACGACTTTGACAGCAGGGTCCTTGTCCGCAAGTTCGCGTAAAATCTCGACCGTGCGATCGTTCGAGGCATTGTCGACAAAGATGTGTTCGCGCTTGTATCCGGGCAGTTCGTTTTCGAACAGCTCGCGGACCACTTCATAGCAACGCTGAACATTGTCTTCCTCATTGTAGGCGGGAGACACCAGTGAAATGGTCTTCATATCAATTGGCTTGCTCGTTGATTGGCTCGCTGAATTATCCGGCAACATAGACGACAATGGCACCTAGCACCAAGAATAGGGTCAAATAATAGATTTTGAGAAACAAAAACATGCAGAATCCTGGATTGTTTTGAAATCTTTCGCATTATTTCAGGACTTCTGGGTCGGTTCGGCAAGCTGGGCTAAGAGTTATTTGCCCCCGGCATCCAATTTGTAGGGACGTGTATTAATGGGTTCGATGACCGAAAAACATTCATATTCTGATCCAGGCCCGGCCCAGATCGTGCTTATTCTGATACTGATGTCGCTACTGCCCATGATCGGCGCCTTGTTTGGTCATGGCAACCAGGTCGAACAATTGCCAATCGTTGCGCGGCTTTTGGACCCGTCTTCCATGGCAGGCGATTTCTATACCGATCATGCCGCCGGTTTTGGCCCGCGCATTTACTACGCACGCACTTTGGCCTTCTTGCACACGTTTCTGCCGATGCCGTTTATCATCCATTCGATGATGTGTTTGTTTGCGTTCCTGCTGGGGGGCGTGACCTATCTGGGCGCGCGCCTTATCGTTCAGGCAAGCGTGACGGGCAGCTTGTTGGCGGCAGCGCTGGCCATTGCAAATGGCAGTTTTTCCCTAGGGCTGGCCGGCTATCTGAGATTTGACAGTTTTCAACCTGCTAATATCGCAATCGCCCTGGCGCTGGGCGGGCTGGTCCTGATGTTCCTTGAACGCCCGTGGTTGGCGGTCGTTGCTTTTGCGGCAGCTGCCTTGATGCACCCATTGATCGGAACCGAGATCGCCGCGATCGCTTTTGCTGCCGTGGCTGGAACCAAACTTGTATACCCCGGGCATCGGTCTCGGCTGCAGGCATTGTCTCCGATAGTAGGTGCCGGGCTGGCATTTGGTGTCCTTATGTGGGCGTTCTGGGCCTGGCCTGCCGGCGGGCACGCAGACGCGCCTCTTTCCGATACCGAGTTTTTCGACATTCTGATCGGTTTTCGCGCGCCCCATCATTACCTGGCATTTGAGTTTTATCGCCGCTCGTGGATCGAGGCCGGATTGTTTGTTCTGACGACGGGACTGTTTTTGTTTTGGTTCGCAAAACAGAGGACATTGCCGCAAAGTTCCACCCTGTTGCTTGGGCTGATCTGTGTGATTGTTCTGACTGCCTGCGCCGCCAGTCTGTGGTTTACGGATGTTCAACACAGCCGAATTTGGGCAACCGCTCAGGTGTTTCGTATGCTTATGGTCGTGAAATGGGTTGGATTTTTGTTGCTCGGAAAGCTGGTTGGTGACCTTTACGGCAAGGATCGGATTCTGGCATTGGCGTGCGCCTTAATGCTGTTGTTGGCCAGTGCCGACGGGCAATCCTACGCGATTGTGGTTGTTATGGTTGCCATAGTCGCAACGCAGCTCGTGCGTCACCTGTTTGCCGACCGATGGTCAGGGGTCATCGTTTGGCTGGGGCTAGGCTTTTGCATTGGCCTGAGCGTGGCGTTGGCCTGGCGTTACGGGATTCTTGTGCAGTCGCTGCGCGGCGCGGTGGCTTTTGTTCTCATTGCGCTTATCCTCCTACCTTCACGTCGCATAGGCGTGACGCTGGCCGTGATTGTCGGTGTCGGTCTGCCGGTACTGGCCTATTGGGCGCGCGGGTATCCAGCGTTGGGTCCTCTGGCGGGCTCGATTTACACTTGGTCCGACCACACCGACGCAGAGGCGGATATTGCCCGTCAGGCTGGGGTTGTCAGTGCCGAGGGCTCTATCTGGGCCGTTCCCCCGGATCACGAAAGATTTGGGTTGCTGTCGGATCGTGGTGTCATCGTTACTTTTACGGCCATCCCCTTCAATGATGCCGGTCTCGCGGACTGGCGCCGCCGTATTGAGGCGCTTTATGGCCCGTTCAGCAAGCAGGGGTTTGGTGCGCTCAGGGAAATGCGCGCAGCGCATAGGGCCAACACGGACTGGACATCCGCCGCGCAAAGCATGGGGGCCACCCATGCTGTTCTTTACAAAGACACGCCTTGGGACAGGGCGGTTCTGTACGAAAACCAAAGCTATAAAGCCGTGGCACTGGACGCCCCTTGAGCCCGTTATTCTGAGGGAAGTGGAAAGACCGAAACAACGGCCTGACCCGGAGCGTCCAGCGACACCGGGCCCGTTTCAATGGTCAGTGGAGGCAGATCGCCAGATATCACGCTCTTGTCCGTGTAGGTGACACCGTAGCGTCCGGCAGGCAGGTTCCAGAGTTCAATCTGCCCGGCGCGTGTGGTGCGAATGACCAGAACGGTCCCCGGATAAAGCCCGTCTTCGGGGTTTTCGAATGCCAGACCAAGATAGTCCGCGTTGTCCGTAACCGCCCCGATCCGCTGCGCCCCGCGTCGCACATACCGGAAATACTGAGCCAATTTGCGCCCCTGATGGGATAGCCCCACTTGTCCGTCTTCAGGCGTTCCGTACAACAGAACGCTGTTGGCAGGGGCAGGGGCAGGGGAATCCGGCGGATACCGAGCAATGATCGAATAGAGCTGCCAGGCGCTGGCTTGTGCGACGGTCAGGTCCTGTATCAGATCGTCGACTTGCCCGTTTGTATATTCCAGCATCTCGACCCGAACTCCGTTAGCCAGGGCCGTGTTGCGGATTTCACCCAAGATTTTAGGACGCCGCCCCGCATAGCGATGATAGGACAGCGCTGCGGTGCGCGGCGCAACGCGGGGAATACTCAAGGCAGATTGGAAATAGCGAACTGCATTTGAAGCGTTCACCACCGACGGCAATATCAGTTCAGGAGCTATGCTGTGAGGTTGCAGACGATCTGCTGCTGCTGCGCCGGCCCGCCCGATCTGCCTGCCGCGCCAGCCATTGGTGTTTTCCGGTTCAAGAATGACCTCAAGCGCGTCCGGCACCATTCCATAGCGGTCCTGTAGATGGAACACAGCCTGGCTGACCAGTTCGGCATACTCCTCGGGGTTATGCGCCAGGCTAAAATTACTCAAACTTTCGCTGTCGGATCGGAAATCGACGACGCACAGATTGACATAAAGATCCTCGCCGCGAGCACGCAGGCGTTCTTGCAGAGGGAGGACAACGTTTTGCATTTGAAAGTCGAGAAACGAGAAATGAAACCCTTCGGGACTGGCCACGAAGGGGTCTGAATTATCGTTAATTTTATGATAGAAATGGGCTTTCATCGCGCGGTATCCAATTTCTCCACGCTCGAACTGCGACCAGTAGTCTATCGGATTTTCCATGCCGGACCGGATTTCGATCCGCACACGGTTAATTCCGGCGTCCTCGACCAAAGCGTCCAAGATACGGTCATGAAGCTGTGTGTCCTGGTACCAACTGCCGTCGAAACGATCCAAGCTCTTTGCGTATTCCCAGCCGCGCGCCAATACCTCCCAGCCGTTCATGGTCTGAAAGCGCACGTCATTGTGGATCTTGATTGTCGCATTTTGAGCCGAGGCCATGCCACCAAGAGCCAGCAAGAAAGAAACGCACTTGAACAGTTTGAACATAAGCCACTCTCTCGGTAACAGAATCTATCAATACATCTTCAGATTAGTCCGATCTTTGGAATTCGAGTAGCTGGAAACAATCCCACGACTTCCAACAAACTGATCGCAAGTGCCCGGCGGTATTTGGATTTTCTGGCCTTGCAACTGGATTTCCGCTAGTCCGGTTCAGGATAGTTTAAGATAATTCGGTGATATGCGCAGATCAGTCTCGTTCGATCATCCACCTGTTCCCCCGGTCACGCGCGCGGAATTCCTGACGCTTGGCGTGATCTTGCTACTCGGCCTGATCTTGCGTGTGGTCAGCCTGAACGAGTCGCTGTGGTACGACGAGATCAACACTTTGACGGCTTATGTCAGGCTGCCGCTGGGCGAGCTTCTGACGACGTACGATAGCCTGAACAATCATGTTTTCTTCAGTCTCCAGAGCAAGGGTGCTGTTTCCCTTTTTGGTGAAAGCGCCTGGGCCTTGCGCCTACCTGCTGTACTATTGGGAGTTGCCAGCCTGTGGGCCCTTTGGCTGCTGGGCCGCCGTGTGGCATCCAGGCACGAAGCGCTAATGGCTGCAGCACTTATGGCGGTATCCTATCACCATGTCTGGTTTTCCCAGAATGCACGCGGCTATACCGGATTGTTGTTTATAGGGCTTGTCGCATTGGTTCTGGTCGTAGACGGCATGCGCAGACCAACATGGCGGGTCTGGCTGGGTTTTGGTCTGACGTTTGCCTTTGCGATGTACACGCATTTGTCAGCTGCGTTCTTCTACGCGGCGATCGGTCTGTCTTGGGCTCTGTGTTTGGTTTTGTCCCGAATGCGTGGCCAGATTAATCCCAAGGGTTCGATCATAATGCCGTTGACCGGTGCCGCATTGGGTATCGGAGTGACGGCGCTACTCTATCTGCCGATGTATGAGGCGATGATCACGACGTTTTCGGCAGTTCAGTCCGGGCCCGAGGATGTGGTGCGCCAGCAATCCATAGCGCAGTGGAAAAACCCTCTATGGACCCTGACTGAAATCATACGCGGCCTCGGCCCAATTCTTGGTCCGGTGATGCCGGTAGCGGCGCTTGTCATTGGCGTGGCTATGTTTCGAATGTACCGCTCTACGCCAGTTCTGCCGTTGGTTTTGTTGTTGCATGTCGCGCTGACCATCGCCCTGTTGGTCGCACTGTCCTTCCGGGTCTGGCCGCGGTATTTCCTGAGTGATCTTGGACTGATCTGTCTTTTTCTGATCTACGGCGCGACCGGAATAGGGGATTGGATCAGCAAACGTCTTGGCCTTGAAGGCCTGCGACTGGGGCAGGGTTTGGCCATTGTGGGAATACTTTCAACCCTTGTGCTTCTGCCCAAAAATTACCTTTACCCGAAACAGGATTTCACCGGCGCCAGAGATTTTGTCGAAAAAAACCGCAGTGCGGATGCGAGCGTGATCGCCCTTGGCTTAACCGTTCTGCCATATAGGGATTACTATGCCCCACAATGGGATGGGGCCGACAATCTGACCGAGTTCCAGTCGGTGTATAACCCGGACCGCGAAACCTGGATTGTCTATACCTTTCCAGCTGTTACGAAACGGCGCCATGCAGATATCCTGGATGGAATACAGGATGGATTCACCAAGGCTGCATTCTTCCCTGGCACGCTTTCCGGCGGGGGTATCGTCGTTTTAAGATCCAATGACCTCTGACGCTGGCGAAAACCGGGTCAAAGCCAGGCTCGCCCGTTTCTTTTCGCAATCGGGCCCAAAGTTCCTGCGCGATCTGTTTTCTCTGGCCGGAGGCCAAGCCCTGAGCATGTTGTTGGGGTTCATCACTTTTGCCTATCTGGCGCGGCAGATGGAGCCCGCAGCCTACGGAATGATCGAACTGGCCATTTCGGTTGCAGCATTTGCGACGATCGTCATTGAATGCGGTGCGGGAACAATTGGTGTCAAAGCGTTGGCGACGCGTCCGGGCGATGCGCAGAAGATTGCCAGCCAGGTGGCTGTCGCACGTTTCGTCATGGTGCTTTTCGTCCTGCCGGTCGCGATGCTGTTGTCGCAATTTGCTAATTTGACCCCTGCCGGAAAGGCCCTTTTGTGGGTCTACATAGCCAGCCTGGTTTTTGCGCCACTGAAACAGGAGTGGCTGCTGCAAGGGCTCGAGCATATGACCCTTGCGGCGCTGGCTCGCCCGATCCGTTCGTTGGGTTTTACCTTAGGGGTTATTCTACTGGTGCGACCGGGCAGTTCTCTGGTGACAGTGGGGTGGATAGAATGCGCCACACTACTGCTGGTGTCGATCTACTATGTCGGTGCGCAATATCATTTGCGGTTGCCCTTTCGGGGTGGATGGCCAATGCGCGATGCCCTGCGATTCCTGCGGGAAGGAGCCGCAGTCGGGCTTTCAAACATGCTCTGGGCTTTCATGCTTTATGCTCCGATGATGATGCTTGCGGTTCTGGCCGACCCGACACAGTCCGCGTGGTTGGGAGCGGCCCAGCGACTGGTCATTTCACTGCTTGCGCTAGGGTTCATCTATCACTTCAACCTTTATCCTGCGATCACACGCAGCTTGCACACTGATTTGGCCTTGTGGGACCGGGTGATGCGCGCGTCTGTGCATGTCATCGCTTGGGGCGGAATTTTCGTGGCACTGGTTCTGACTCTGTTCGGGCGCCAGATCATGGTCTTGGTATTCGGAGGTGCTTATGAAACTGCAACTCCTGCTCTGATCTGTCTGGCTTGGGTGTTCCCGTTGCGACTGCTGAGTGGCCATGCCCGTTGGTCGTTGATCGCAAAGAATGAGCAGAACTACCTACTGCGTGCTGAATTGTCCGGAGCAGTGGCGCTGCTTGTTACGGGTATTCTGATCATCCCCCATTTGGGGGCTGTAGGCGCGGCCCTGAGTTTTTTCGCCGCCAATCTAACCAGTGCATGCCTGACGCAAGTTGCCATTAATCGTCGCGTCGGGCCGCTTTACATTATTTTGCCATGTCTGATGCCCCTTACCGCAGCATTGGTAGCTGTCTTGCTATGGACCATCAGCGGAATGGAACCCAGTGCCGGTTTTGCAGGGCTGTCTTTCTTTTTGGCGATGGCCCTTGCACGAAGAAAAGTCCTTGCCGCGGATATCATTCGGCTGGCTTATTCGAAACCTCAGGTCGGCCGCGCGAGTTGAGAGATCCGCTAATCCCGTAGACCAAGGAATTGCGATTTTGTGCATTCAAGGTGGCTGGTATGCATGGATTTCGGCTTGGATCTTCTTATACTTGGTTTCGCTCCAAGCTGTGTTGCCGTGAATTTTGATGAAGTCAAAAAAGTCCATTCGTAATTTTGTGTTCTGGTTGCACACGTGGTGCGGGCTCAACATAGCCCTCTATCTGGGTTTCCTGTTCTTGTCCGGCACCCTTTTGACATTAACTCCGGAGCTTGAGGCCGTATTTGACGGCAATCGTCAGGCAGAAGGCCCCCGTGGCCCACTTCCGGTTGCAGCTATCTACGACAATATTCGAACCGAATGGCCGGAAGCGCGCTTTGTGCGTATCGAGCGCGGAGAATCCGGTTTTGTGGCGGATTACACAACTCTGCTGACGCCGTGGGGAGAGCTTGCCGAGGTTTGGACAGACCCCCAAACCGGAGCGATCACGGGTTTGACCGGCACGCTTAGCTTCAAGGAAATCTTGCGGATTTTTCACGACAGCTTGCTGACCCAGCATTGGATCGGAACTCTGCTTGTTACCATAAGCGCGCCAATATTGATCGTGTTGATCATCACAGGCCTGGTCAGCTACCGCCGGTTCTGGCGCGGATTTCTCCGACTTCCGTCGCGCGACCTCAGCGCGCGCGCATTTTGGGGCGGGATGCACCGTTTGGTAGCCCTTTGGTCACTGCCATTTCTGGTGTTGACGGCCGCAACCGGCCTGTATTTTTTCTTGGGCGTGCTGGGATTGACGTCTTACTCCTATCCGAAACCCGCCGAGCCAGCGGTCCGCAGTCAGCCATTGCCGGACGGTTTCACTGGCGCGGATTTGCAAAGGGCCGTCACGATCGCAACGGGCGAAATCCCCGGGATTGTGCCTGAAGGCATCGAACTGCCAGCCTTTCCCGACCAAAGCCTGATCGTTCGGGGGCAAGGCAGTGCCTGGCTTGTGGACCAGGTCGATACAGTGACACTTGATCCCACAGATTTTTCGATTCTCGGTTCATACCGTGCGGAAGATCTAAGCGGATTGACCCGCATCCGCGAAGCGGCCGACACCCTGCATTACGGGACCTGGGGCGGTACTTTGACCCGGGTGCTGTGGTTCCTGTTCGGCGTCATGGTGACCGGTTTGTGCTTTTTTGGCGTCATGGTGTACGCCCGCCGCGTGACCGGTGCGATCAATGAAACAAACCCTGGCGCGTTGCGCGTTGTGTGGCGTGGGATGTTTCCATTGAAATGGCTGTTGCCGTTAGGTTTGATCATGGGACTAGGTGCCGGAACTTACCTGTACGTTACCAAAACGGATCGCTGGAAACGTGTCCCCGCGTATGAACAAGCTTTGCAGGCAGACGGCACTGTTCGACTTTTCGCGCGCGGGAAGTTGCGGGCGGGCCAGATTCTTCCGCTTCGCCTGCGTGTCAAATCCGCCGACGTTGCCGAAGTTGACGTGACACTTGCGGGGCAAAGTCCGACGCCATTGCGGCTGGAGTCAAACTCGGAATGGCAAGAGGCCCATTTTGAAATGGCGGCCAGTGACAGCGACAATCCTGTGACAATCACATTGCCGGACGGAACGGTTTTGACCTGGTATCTGGGCCGCCCCGTCTTTTGATGAAATGAGGGGCAACACTGGCCCCAATTGATGACCGGGAGACTATTTGATTTCACATGTGATTTGAGTGCGGGGTAAATCTCAAGCGCTTTGGTTTATGTCTTTCCATGCTGCGCTTTGTTGTTCGGGTAAAAGAACGTAGTTGAGATTGTCTACAAGCCATTCCGCCTGCACCTCATCCATACTGAGTACGCGCGCGCCTTGGTCCAGGCTAGCAAACAACTGCTCCAATTTTCCATTTTGTGCGGGACAGAATTCAATCCCAAACGTTGGGATTTTCTGCGACAAACCCATAAGGCATCCATGGAAGCGCATTGCGACAACCGCGTTTAGGCGGCGCATCAAATACAGTATGCCGTCTACATTCAGAGGGGCTTCCAAAACCCGCAGGTCGGCTTCCGCGCCAACCTGCCGATGTAACCGATAGGCGGCTTCCAGATCTGATGCTCCAGATGGAATCAGGTTCACTGAGAAAAAGACAAACGTGATGGGTTCGGCACTGGACTGTGCCAGCCGGATCATCGCATGACTGCACTCTTCAATAAATCGATCTTCTGTTGTCGGGAGAACATCTTTCGCCAGCTCGGCCCATTGTTGTCGAACGGGGTGAAGGTTTATGCCCACCAGATGTCGCCCTTCGGTACCGGCCAACATTCGGTCAACAAACTGCTGCTCGGATGCTGCTAGTTTGCCGAGTTCCGCCGGCCGGCTACCGAGATATTCGAAGGCAGATTCGTCTCTGATGCTCACGTTAATGCCACTAAGCACCGGCGCCTTTGCCGATTGGTTTGTGCACACCGAGAAAACAGAAGCGTGTAACGCGATCTGACGTGCCATCCAACGTGAAAGCCTGCGCTTGTATGATCCAACATCTACGTCGCGACCTATGAATGGCTTTCCCTGAACAGTTGCCAAGCGTGCCGCCTTGAGATGCATCGCCAGCGTTCGAGGCACGTCTTTTAATTGCCCCCCAGCCAAAACCAACCCGTCGGTGCGAGAGATTTCGTCCCGAATTTCCCGATGTCCGTAAGGAGCGACGGTCACTTCAACCGGAGTTTCAAGACTGTCAGCCATGCGTTTGGTGTGTTTTGGCCGGGTGCTCAGAATTGTGGCGCGCGTTGTGCCGAAATCTTGGTTGAGACCCAAGAGTATGCCGCCCAAAGTGGCCGCATCGCCAGCATGTTCTCCGCCACAGGCGCCGATAAGGACGACGGAAGGCAGTGGCCCGATATCAAGTGTCGGCCCCGGACCGAACCCAAAGAAAGCCATCGTTCCGTGTCGCAACAGGGATAAGCCATCCTGCAGTGCTGAAGATGGTTTATTTTCGACACGTGGCGTGGAATTCAGAAATGATTGGCGGAACTCATTGACGAATTCCGCTTCGCGCGCGTCCAGGCCCTCAGAGGGCAGCAGTTCAGGTTTCAACCCTTTTTCCGCAAGAAGCTGCCAAATGCCTTCAAGATTGAAAACAGTTTCTGGCGTGACCGGTAATTTTACGACCTGACCAGCTTTGGGATTGCGTAACAAGCTATCCAGCGGCGTCGAATCGCCACCTAAATACGCATGCACACCGCGCATCTGCTCGGGCGTCAGGATGATATCCGCCATGCGCCCTCCTTTTGATGCCGCGCCCCATCACCCGAATTAATCCTTCCGGGCCGGGTATCAAATGTGATGGTCGGCCGATGCAGCGATTGCACTTGCGACTGCTTCAAGACCCAGTATCGGTCGCGTTCCGGATGGACATTTAGGGCCAAGGTCAGTGAGCGTTTCATAGGGATCGCTCCCACGGTTTGGAGCTGAGATCCCGGGCGGCGCGCAAGCCCCGGCGCAAATTCAGATAGGGGCGTCCTTTTCCCTTAAGATGTGTTCGCAGACGCTCAGGGTTGCGGTAATAGTACATCTCCAGTCGGGGCAGACTGTACAGGTCGCTATCCACGTTTGCCTGCTCCAACTTTGTTTCGACCGAAGTTGAATAATGGCGGGCGATTATCGCGCGGACCCGACGGCTGGAGCGGCCGTAAGGCGGAGCAAAGTGTCGAACGGAATGTCCGGTTTCCTGCTCGATGGCCTCTCGTGACCGCGTCAGTTCCGATGTCAGTACAGCGTCGTCCATCACCACAAGGTCAGGGTGAGTTACCGTATGGCTACCAAACTGAACGCCTTCTGCAGCAAGGTTTCGAACCACATCCCAGCTCATCAACTGGCGAGCGGGGGTGTTCGCGCCGCGCCAGTTTTCAATGCTGCCCATACAGCCCGAGGGCAAATAGACCATGGCCGGGATGCCGAGCGGCGCCATGATTGGCCAGGCTGTTCTGGCGAAATCCATGAACCCGTCATCAAATGTAACGATGCAGGATCGCGCGGGCAGGTCTTTCCTGCTCGCCAAGTCGTCCAAGGTAATCAGAGCCACGTCTGAAGCTGCCAATATCTTCATTTGCGCCGCAAAAATGTCGGGCGCGATCGACGTTGGTCCACCAGCGTCGGAAATCGAGTGATACATTAGGATATCAACAACGGGCCCGGTCACATGCCTAATCCTCTACAACGTGGTGAGAGAACTTTTCGCGGTATTGCGTCCACTTTTCGCGGTCGAAATCACCCGTTGAAGACAGGCAATCGGCAACCCCGAATGACATTGCGAAAGCATGGTGAGTATTGTCATGCGCAAATAGCCCCTGACGCCCGTAATTGACCAGGCCATCCAGCGATTCCAGCCAGTTGTCGACAGCCTCAAATCGGTCCGAGTAATCGATGTCATAGACGGGATAGGCGTGGGACAAACGGCGGGTCACGACCGATCTGACCGGAACTTTCACGGGCAAATCGACGTGTTCCAACCAGGTACAAAAAGCTTTGCCCAGATCGTCATCGGACATGTCCCACCACTCTTCGCCTGGATCGCAGGGAAGTTCTGCGCAAAGCACGGTCCGACCCTCGGGTGTTGTGACATTGTTGTAGTTCTTGGTTTCCGACATGCGGCTGATCGGGATGGACAGTTCTGGGAAATAATGTGCGTCGTATTCCGTGAACTGGCCGGTCTCCAGAACCATGTAGATCAGGATCATGCCGCGATACCGAACGGCCTTTGCAGCCTCGATTACCTCGGGCGGCGGCGGCGGATCCATGACGCCCAGTAGCGCCGTCAGAGGGATGGTCGACAGGATCTGGTCACTTTCGTGGCGCGTTTCGACACCGTCCTTATCTTTGGTGATCACGGCCGTGACGTTCATTCCGTTGCGCTCGATCCGTTCGATGCTGTTTTCTAACCGGATATTGGCTCCGTGCTGGCGCGCGCTGTCCTCCATCGAGCTGCAAATCTGACCGAAACCTTTGAGGGGATAATAAAACCGCCCCGTAGTTTCACTGCGCAGCCCCGGCAGCATGCGCGCCATCTTCATCAGGATTTTTGTCACAGACGATCCGGACACTCGGCGCTCTGCCAAAGTGACCGCCAGATGATCCGGGTCAAGTCCCCATAGTTTGCGTACATATGGAAAGTAGAAATTCTTCGAAATGGTCGGGCCCAGCCCCTTAAGAAGAACGCTGGAAAACGTTGCCGTTCCATTGTGAGCGGGGCGAAGCGGGCCGGTGATCATGTCCCGAATAAGAGATGCCGCAAAAGGCACGGGCAACGATATCAGGGCGTTGCCAAGCTTCAGCGGGAAATGAATCCATCGTCCGCCCAGTCGGATACGCCCATGGCGCGGCCTGAGTAGCAGCTCGTCCCCGAGCAACCCTTTGACCTCGGCCAAAATCTCGGGATCGGCTGCCGGGTGAAACCGGTGCGAACCAAAATCAGTCGTGATGCCTTCGACCTGAAATGACCCCGCATTACCGCCAAGCCGCGGCGCGCGATCAATCAACGAGACATCCGCATCCGTGTCGCGCGCCAGAAGATGCGCGGTCATGATACCAGCCGGCCCACCGCCCAGAATTGTGTATGCCGTCTTGTTTTTGGTCTTGTTACTCACCACTCACCACATCCTTTTTTCCGTTGAAGGACAGACCCTTCCCCGTCATTGCCAAAACCAATGCGCCACACGCGCCGGCTGTAAACAAAACCGCTTGCCACATGAGACCCGCCGCAACGACTGCGGCGGCGTTTGCCCCGAAAGGAAGTAGGAAGCTTGCCAATGTTGCTTCGCGCAAACCAAGACCGTTCAGGGATACAGGAAGAACTGCTACGAGCTTTGCCAGTGGCCAGGCGAATAACCATGGGCCAAATGCCACCCCGGCGCCTGCAGCAACGGCTAGCCACCAGGCGATTGAAACCAGAACCAACTGCACTGCGCATGACGCCAGGAAGACGCTAGCCAACAGGGTGGGGCGTCCAGCCAACAGTCGGAAACTGTTGCCCAGCCTCTCGGCAAATCCGCGCCCTGGAAGTGCGGGGATCGCGTTCCAAAGGATGGGCAAAAGCCTGGGTAAGGCCAAAAAACCGACAACGGCGATCACCAGAAACGCCAGCGTTTGCAGGATGATCGCAATATTCGTACCAGCGCCACGGGCCAGAATGATCCCGATAGCCGACAAGGTCAAAAGCGCCAGCATGTCGATCACGCGATCCACGAGCGCGACTGCAACCACTCGGGGTCCATCTTTCAAAGTTGCTTGGGCGAGGCCTGCGCGCACGGCGTCTCCTCCGATTGCGCCCGGTAAACACAAATTGGCTGCAAGCCCGGCAAAATGAGCACGAATTGCAGCGCCAGCTGGCATGTCCGGCCCCAAAAGCAGACGCCATTTCAGCGCAGCGCCCAGATGGGCCAGCAAGAATGCCACGAAGACCGAAGTAAAGACTGTCGGAGGTGTGGATTTGAACCCAGCTATGACTGCATCCCAAGGCAGTAGCCAAAACAGAATGATCAACAACAGGGCTGATCCCGCAGCCCGGATCATCCATTTGCGGCTTATGCGCGGGTTATGGTGGTCCTGTACCATCTCAGGGCCTCAGGTGCAGTCTCGAAATCATATCGGCGATCAATCCTAGCGACCAGACCATGATCGCTGCCAGAAATGCAAACACTGCAGTTTCCGACAGGTTTCCGATATAGATGTCATAGATCAGTTTAACGAGACCCAGCGCCATTAAGGCCAATCCCAATGGGATAAACACACGCAGCGGGTTGAACAGCGTCGAGATGCGCAGGATCAGGATAATGAAATTGATGAAGTCAATCGGCCGGATCTTTGATTTCCCCACCCGTTTTCCATACTCGATGGGCGTGTAAATCATTCGCTTGCCGTTCGATGTCATGCACAGCGTGATTGTGGTCGTGAACGAGAAATTCTGCGGTAGCAACGGCAGGAACGGGACCAGTTCCGAGCGTCGAAATACCCGCAGTCCCGAATTCAGGTCATTGATCTTGCGCTCCGCCAAAAACGACGCGAATGCAAACAGAAACTTTTTCGCCGGCCTGCGCAACAGAGGCACGTTCTTCATTGCCGCGCCCCGGTCGCCCACTACCATGTCCTGGTCGCGACACAACTCCAGCATTTCCGGAAGGTAGCGCGCGGGGTAGGTTCCGTCGGCATCCAGAATCGCTACGTATTCGTATTGTGCCTTGCGAACGCCTCGTTTCAGGGAGGCCCCATACCCGGAATTGACCTGATTGCATTCGACAATCACGCCTGTTGCCTCGGCCTCGGCGCGGGTATTGTCCTCTGATCCGTCATCCACAACGATGATTTCATAATCAATGTCGAGCGGGTCCAGATGATTGCGAACATCGTCCACCGTAGCGCGAACGGCCTTTTCTTCGTTATAGGCAGGGATAACGACGCTTAAGGACTGAGGTGCCTTGGCCCGCTCAGCTTTGGATCGGCTGGCAGCCTTCGATGCATCTTTGTTGTCGTTTTGTACAACACTCTTGGTCATTTCTTGTTTCAGCTCCTGCCTTGCTAATTCATTCGGCAACTGCGCGATCCTGAAGCCTGAACCAGTCGATCAACTGGGCAAGGCCTGTTTCAAATTTCGTTTCCGCGCGAAAATTCATTTCACGCTCGGCTTTTCGGGGGCAGCCACATGACGAATGGATTTCGCCAGGGCGGATTGGGGCGTATTCGTAGGACAGAGGGGTCCCGGTGATGCGGCCAATGCTATCGGCCAGATCATTCACTGAAACAGCGCTGCCCGAACAGATGTTGAAGACGTCGCATGTTCCGGCCTGCGCGCGCTTCATGGCCAGCATCAAGGCGCGCACCACATCCTCGACATACACAAAATCCCGTGTCTGAGTGCCGTCGCCGAAAATCACTACGCTGTCACCGCTCAGCCAGTGGTCCAAAAAGACGGTGATCACACCTGTATAAGCCGAGGCACGAGACTGTCCGGGTCCATAAACATTGAAAAACCGCAGCCCGACGGATCTGAGGTCAATGGCCTCTGCCATGGAGCGCGCGTGGTATTCACCTGACAGCTTGTCGGCCCCATACCCCGAGATTGGCCGGGGTTGGGTAGCTTCATTGATCGGCAGGTCTTTGGCCGCGCCATAGACGGCGGCGGAACTGGCATAGACAACCGGCACATTTTCTTGGGCAGCGGCAGCAAAAACGGCCAGCGTGCCGCCCAAATTGACTTGTGCAGATTCGATCCAGTTGCTGACATAAGCCTGAACCGAAGAAACGGCCGCAAGATGAAACACTCCATCCATTTTGCGCATAAGTTGCCGCAAAAGTTCGGGGCAATTGATGTCGCTCTCGCGAAACTGCACGCCAGGCGCCAGGTTTGCCCTTCGTCCGGTCGATAGGTTGTCAAGGATATGCAATTCGTGCCCTTGTTCCAAAAGAGCGCGCGTCAGATGCATGCCGATAAACCCGGCGCCACCGGTGATCAGAAACCGCGCCATTGCGGACCTCCGTCACTGAAGGTGATCCTGAGAAACTCATGGCACATGCAAACGGTTCCTTCGACCAAGGATATGGTACTCGAACAGGCACCAAACGAAGGCGCAGGCCGAGTATAGATAGTAAAACTGGTGATAAAGCAGCGCCTTGATGGCAAATATCAGGCCACCCGCTTTCCACATGAACTGAAAGAGTGCGGCGTTTGTTGCAAAAATCAGCAATAGCAGGAATGCCAGCAGCGGCCACGACGCAGGTTGAACGACTGTTGCAATCAGAGAAATCGCCGCAAGCCCTGCCAACCCGGCGCGAATTCTCTCCATCCATCCAGTGTTCAGGTCATCGCTCAAGCCTTCGCGGTTGATAATAAGGCGCGCCCACGGCAAGGCCCGGCAAAAGATATCCGTGTGGACGGAGTTTCGGACGGACCAGATCTTGAGGTGTTTGCCCTGCAATCCGGGATCAACGACGATATCACCCCCGGCTGCGTGAATGCGATAGCCGAGCTCGATATCTTCGATCGAAGGGATGCGGTAAGTGTCCACATCGAAACCACCAACGCGCTTGAACATGTTCGCCGAGATGGCGCCGCATCCCGCCCACCAGGTGCGCGCCTGACGTCGGGCGCTTTGATGATAGAAGCGGTGCATCAGGTTCTTGTAGCGCGAAAACCACGGACCTTCGGGACTATCATCATAAGATCCAAACGCTGCTGCAACGTCGCCGGCCCCAAAGATGTCCTGTAAGCGCCGCGCGCCATTGTCTTTTGCAATCACGTCTGAATCGACAAACCACAATACGTCTCCGGCGGCCTTGGTCGCAGCAAAGTTCCGAGCGGCCCCCGGCCCGCCATTTTGGCTCATCACGTAGACGTCGGCCCCCATCTGGCGGGCCGTATCCGCGGTGTTATCGGGGGATGCATCATCGACGACAATTACTTCGGCCACTTCGCCACGGTCACGCATGCCCAAAAGAGGCGGCAGTACACGCGGCAACAGATGCACTGCTTTGTAGGCTGGCATAATTACACTAATCTTTACGTCACCCATGCTGGCCGCCCCCAACCGTTTCTTTGAAGTAGTCCGCTCGTGCAAATCCCAATAAAATTACCGCCAGTACTGGTAACAGCCAGATAACGCGTGCCCCGTAGCGTGCCGCAGGTTGTGACAGGCCACCACAGACGAATGCGTTAACCAGAATGCCAAGCAACACCATTGCTGCCAGCGCCTTCATTCGCCCGGAGATTGGCGAAGGTTTGATCAGAAGCACGAAAATCGCGACTAGGGAAACGGCGTAAAGGCCTGACTGAATAACATGCAGCGGAGAGTTCCACCCCTGATCACGCCTTAGGCGCCCGTCCGTAAATGTGCCGGCAGGTATTTCTGGATCGCTCAGGACGCTGGTACGTGCGTTGTCGTTAGGGATTGTTTGCTGAATGCTGAACAGAGTGGCCTGTGCCATCGTGTTTTTGAGCAGTGCGCCAATGGTGTGAAGCGGTCTGTCGAAGAAAACGTCCATGAAAAACTGGTATTGGGCATCGCCGATGGATTTTTGCGTCAACTCGTCCAGGTGCCTGAGTGACCCAAGTTCAGCCGTTTTTTCGAAGATGATGTGCGTTGCGGTCAAACGCATTGGATCGTCCGACATTTGTAACACGTCATAAAGGGCGCAAGTCGCTATCGTCGGGTCGGGGCAATATTCTTCAAGATAGGCGTATCCCGGCCCATCCTGGATCAGACGTGCGGTAAGATAGGGATTGTATGAGACCTCTGATCCGGTGCGCTCGGTCACTTGCATGCGAAAGAACATCCGTTCGCCCACACCGCCAGCGATCATCAACCCAACAAGTACCGGTGCAATCCAAAAGCCGGGACGCTGAACACTCATAGCCACAAGCGCGACCAAAGGTAAGCTCAACACTGCCATTGCAAGATGCGAGGGATGCGACAGCACTGCTGCAATACCCAAAATCAATGCCAGTGTGATTTCCCACCAACGCATCCGGTTCGCATAACCCGAAAGAAGCGCGAGGATCAGAATAAGAACCGGAGCCAGAATGTCCGGCATCACATAAGCCAGATAAAAAGGCAGTGCGCCGAAAGAAGCAAAGAACAGGGCGGCTCCTGCGATGGCGAACGGGGACAGCATGGCCTGGTCGGCCCGTTGCGCCACCCGCGACACAAGCCAGACCGCAAGAAAAACCACCAATGCGTCCAACAACAGGATCAGATCCAGCCGGGCGAAACTGGTCAATGTTGCGACAACCAGCCCATAAAACAGAGACCGTGATCCATTCACAGTCTGCCCGGTCTCAGGGACGCCGCCGCCTTGGGCTCCAGCTTGAACCTCCGCTGCCGAGGTTGGCAAAAGCTTCATTCCCTCAAGGGCAGAAAGACCCTGAGTGAGATAACCCGCAGTATCAAAATAAAACAGCAGCCCGCCATTTAACGCATAGACGGAAATGCCCATAGCGAGGGCCGCCAGCAGCCATAAACCGCCGTATCGAAAAGGTCCTGATGTTTTAATACTCATATCGTTTTTCCCGGTGATCAAACACTGGGCAACATTCCCGTCCACCATTAGGCGGCGCTGGCTTTCTCACCCCGTTCGTATGGTTTGGTTTGAAATTCTTCGTGATAGGACCGCTCAACATTGACGTTCCATACGTCGTAATCGGCCCCCATCATGTTGCGCGCCGCATACATTGCCGACAGCATGGAATGGTCCTGATTGTTGTAACGGTGCAGACCGTTGCGGCCTGCGGTTTCAAAGTTCTCGAGTTGCTGCAACCAGATGCGCACGACTTCCAATGCTTCCATGTATTCCGCATCGTAAACCGGATAGGCCTTAGGCTGCCGGATTATCGCGCCGTCAATGACGGTCGTCGCGGGCGCCAAGCCCACGCGCTCCAATTCTCGAGCGGCCATAGCAATGAGGTCTTTGTCGTCCATACGCCACATTTCCTCATCATCATTGAGGAAATACTCCATTCCGATCGACGCTTTGGACTTGTCGGCCATCATGTCTTGCGACCAAGCCCGGAAATTCTGAATGCGCCCGACGCGAACTTCTGGTTCGTGAACATAAATCCAATTGTCAGGGAATGGGTCCGAATGATCCAGCACGAGGGTGACGATCATGAAGTCGCGGTATTTCAGCCGGTTTGCCGCCTCAACAACCTCTGCAGGGGGCGGTGGGTCCATCGTACGGATGAGATCGCGCAACGCCATCGAGTTGAAGAAAGTGTCGCCCTCCTGGGTATAAGTGCGCGTTTTACCTGTTTCGGGATCAAGGGCCTCGACTTCGACGCCCGTCACGCGCATGCCATCGCGAATGACCCGTTTTACGTAGGATTGCATGCGCACTTCACCGCCCAGGTTTTCAATGTGCTCGGCCATAAGCTCCCACATCTGACCAGGACCAAGGCGGGGATATTGAAACTCTTCGATCAGGCTGGACGAATCGTTGGCACCGGAAATTGCGTTCCATACGACCTTGGTCAATGACAGGTCCTTGATGCGCTGGGCGGCCCAGTCCGCGCGAATCTCCGAGCAGGGCACCCCCCAAACCTTTTCCGTGTAGGAGCGAAAAAAGTGATGGTATAAGCGCCCGCCGAACCGGTTGGTCACCCATTGGTCGAACGTGTCTTCCTGCTTGCTCGGAAACAAGCGCCACTTGGCAAAGCTGGCCATGACGCGGAAGGATTCGTAGAGCCCCAGATTATAAAGCGCATTGGTCAGTTTCAGGGGGTAATCGTAAAACTTGCCCTGATAGAAGATGCGACTTTGACGTGGAACGGTAATGAATTCCTTGCCGCAGATCTGATGCCATATGTCGTCAATCTCGCGAATCTTGGTGAAGAATCTGTGCCCGCCGATGTCGAAGCGGAAGCCATTGTAGCTTTCCGTACGGGCAATTCCCCCAACCAGAGCAGCGCCTTCCAGAACGATCGGCTTGCAGTTTGAACCGATGCGCTGCAACTCAAATGCATTTGTCAGGCCAGCCGGCCCTCCGCCAATAATCACTGCTGTCTGCTTATCGGAAACGGTCATATTCGTTAAATCCTGATCACTTTTACCAATATCCTAACCCTTCCACCCGCCACCTGAACAAAGCAAGGGTGCTAGACTCCTTAAGAGAAAATCGCCTAGTTTTGCCTGAATAGCACTTCTTTTCGTCGAATGCGCCTCAAAGATTGCCTGAACGGAAACAATTGATGATAGTATATCGCTTTGTCTCAGTAGCTAGACGTATTCGAAGGCAGGCGCAGAAATCGCTCGCCTTGCTCAGGCAAAGATGATTTTTTCGAATAAGTCGACCTGTATGTAGTTAGAAACGAAGTTTTATCATCGTGCCTCAGAAATTTCAGGAAAAAATATCACCTCAACGAGTTTTGATAACTGGCGGCGCCGGATTTCTGGGGTCGCATCTTTGCCGCAGAATTCTTGATGGCGGCGACGAGGTCATCTGCGTCGACAATTTCTCGACCGGTCGCAGGCGGCACATAACCCCTTTGATGGACAATCCCCGGTTCGAGCTTGTTCGTCACGACGTGTCATTCCCGCTGTATCTCGAGGTGGACAAAATTTACAACATGGCCTGCCCGGCCAGCCCGATCCACTACCAGAACGATCCTGTGCAAACCATCAAAACGACGGTTAACGGTGCCATGAATATTCTGGGACTGGCCAAGCGGACCAATTCCAAAGTCCTGCAGGCGTCGACCTCTGAAATTTACGGCGACCCTTTGGTGCATCCTCAACCCGAGGAATACAGGGGCAATGTTAACCCGATCGGGTTGCGCGGATGCTATGACGAAGGCAAGCGCTGTGCCGAAACATTGTTCTTTGATTATCATCGGCAACATCAGGTCCGAATCAAAATCGCTCGTATTTTCAATACTTATGGGCCGCACATGCATCCTGACGACGGAAGGGTCGTTTCGAATTTCATTGTCCAGGCACTGAAAGGTGAGGAAATCACCATCTATGGTGACGGCCGCCAGACCCGGTGTTTTTGCTTTGTAACTGACCTTGTCGATGGGCTATGCCGCTTGATGGAAACCGGCGATGACGTCACGGGGCCAATAAATCTTGGTAATCCGGTTGAGATTTCCATGACGCAACTGGCTGAAACCATTCTTGAACTCACCGGGTCAAAGTCAAAACTGACCTATTTGTCCCTGCCGCCCGATGATCCGACACAGAGGCGGCCGATTATTAAACGCGCAAACGAAATTCTGGGGTGGAAGCCGGAGGTCGAATTGGATGCGGGCTTGAAGGCCACGATCACATATTTCGATTCTCTACTGTGACAAATAACTTCTTTGGCCCATTTGGAAAAATTCAGGTCAGGCACAAGGACCCAGTTTTGTAAGAACCAATGCAGATCATAATACCCATCACGCCTATCGAGTACCCGCAGATCTTGCCAGAGGGTACGATCTGATATGGTTTTCAACAGTTACCTGTTTGCTTGTTTTGCGATTGTTCTCTTCTCTGTATATTTTCTGAATTTCAGCTGGCGAAGTAAGAAGCTGATCCTGCTGTTGATGAGCTATCTTTTTTATGCCGCCTGGAGCGCACCTTATTTACTGCTGATTCTGCTTTCTACGATTCTGGATTTTGTCAGCGGCTATCGGATCGCCAAGGCCATTTCGGTCAAACAAAAGCGGTTTTGGCTAATTATCAGCCTGATCGGTAATCTGGGTGTGCTAAGCTATTTCAAATACGGAAGTTTTTTGCTGGACGGATTTGTCAACCTCGTTGGATTGGTGGGCATTACATACGAACCGGCACCCTGGACAATTTTATTGCCGGTCGGGATTTCATTCTACACGTTCCAGACCCTCAGCTACACGATTGATCTCTATCGCGGCCGCACCAAACCGACGCGTTCTTTTCTGGATTTTGCGTTGTTTGTCACGTTTTTCCCGCAGCTTGTGGCCGGTCCGATCGTTCGCGCCCGGTTTTTTCTGCCGCAGTTACTCAAGCCACCCGTTGTCACATTGGAACGATTTGGCTGGGGCGCGACCCTTGTGTTGATAGGGTTGTTCGAGAAGGTTGCCATCGCGGACGGCTTGATGGCTCCGGTGGTTGACCGAGTCTTTGCACAATCAGGCACTCTGCCAAGCGAGACTGTTCTTCTCGGCGCGGTTGCCTTTGATGTACAAATCTTCTGTGATTTCGCTGGCTATTCTCTTATTGCAATTGGCTTGGCCATGATGATGGGGTTCAGCCTGCCAGAGAATTTTCGCGCGCCGCTTTCCGCGCTTGGCATGCAGGATTTTTGGCAACGCTGGCATATCTCGATGTCCAGTTGGTTTCGCGATTACCTTTATGCCTCGATCCGTGGAAAGAAGGCCAGTTTCGTGTACAAACTGTGGGCTCAGCTTTTGACCATGACGGTTATCGGATTGTGGCATGGGGCGGGCGTTACCTTCATCCTTTGGGGGTTTCTGAACGGTGTAGTGCTGGTCACGGAAATTGCATTACAACGCGTGGTTGGAACCTGGAAGATTTGGAGTACGCGTCTGGCGACAATGTGTATTTCGGCGCTCACGCTCTCGATATTGACCTTGCTTGTGATTATTTTCCGGTCCCGCGATTTTCATCAAGTTCAGGATATGTTTGCCAGTTTCCTGATGCCGCCCCAAACTGACTTGATCCTGTCCTCGACAGACAAAATTCTGGTATTAGTTTGCTTCTTTTCCCTGGTCGCCGTTCACTGGACCATGCGAGGGCGCCGGTTCGAAGATATGGTCAGGGCGATGCCAAACTGGTGCCGGGTACTGGCTGGTGGATTCATGGTGGCGATGATTGGTCTGACGGGGGGAGGAGCATATGACACATTCATCTATTTCCAGTTCTAAGCGCTGGCTCCCGATTCGCACCTTGTTCATGTCAATTCTTCTGGGTGTTGGAGTTATTGCTGTCGTCGAAATTTGGATCCGCAGTTTGGGTGCGGTTCCCAGTTTCGATAACACAGTGTCGCGCTGGTCGTTGGTTCGTGATCAGCTGTCGAAGGATCCATCTCATCAGGCCGTAGCTTTGTTAGGGGCGTCGCGTATGCAGTCGAACATGTCTCATGACGTCCTGCGCGAAGCTTTGCCTGGCGCAGAGATTTACAATTTATCGTATGCTGGTACCGCGCCTTTTGCCACGCTCGAAGAACTGGCCAATGATGAGAATTTCAGCGGCCTGGTGATCCTGTCACTATTGCCGCATTGGCTGGTTCCCGGCTTGGGGCGTGACGAACAAACCGAGTTTACGACTTTTTACAATCGACAATGGAATTGGGCCCGTGAGGTTGAAACGCGGCTCAAGGATACTGTCGCCTCATTCTCGGCGTTCAGAGATGTGCACTATTCCTTTGCGAGAATGGCCCGAAACCTGTTTCGGTTCGGTCGGCCTATGGAAATGCCAGATCACGTCGTCACGGATCGTGAGCGGCAGCAATATATAAATTTTGCCTATTCAGATGTCGATCGCCTTCGGGAAAGTGTCGTAGCTTCGGCTCGAAAGCAGGGCGAGGACATAGCTCTCCAGTCCATATCGGACGAGGTTTGGCAAGGTTACTATGATGAACTTGGAGAGCTAATAGATAGGATCAACAAACGGGGGGGCGAAGTTGTGCTGTTGCGAATGCCATCATCTGGCCCTGTACGCGAGATCGGCTACGAAGCTTTCCCCCGCAAGGAGTTCTGGGACCCAATGGTCGCAGACTTGCCCGCGATCAGCCTGCATTTTGAGGATATCTCAGGGGTAGAAGCTATCGACTTGCCGGATTACTCTCACGTGGATGCATCCAGGCGCGAGGAGTTGACTGCCCTTCTGGCGGAAGAAATCGCCAGGGCCATGCAAGAAAACGGCAGCACGCGCTTCGATTTTGGAAACTCGCAATAGGCACCGCAACCTGAACAATAGCCGCGTTTGGTGCAAATCAGTTGCGATATTGGGACCAACATTCCGCTTCCTGCACATCTCCGTAGACGGATAACGCAGGATGGATTAACACGCAGATATTCTCGCTATACTTGGGAATGTGTAAAGTTAGTATTAGTTGTCAAAGGTTGAACCATGCCATTTTTCCGAGCCGGAACTCAGCTTATCTACTACGCGCACGTTCCCAAATGTGGTGGCTCTGCAGTGGCCGATTACGTTACCAATCGATTTGGTGGTCTCGCATTTTCGGATCCGCGCTTCTACATGATCGACGAAAAAGAGCGTTGGTCGAAAACGTCACCGCAGCATATCAATTTGTCTGCATTGGACCGCCTGTTTCCGGAACATTTTTTCGACCAGTCTTTTGCGATTGTACGCCACCCAGTGTCTCGGGTCGTCAGCGCCTACCATTTCCAGATGGAAGTTGAGCGTAAGATATCTGCCGATACAACTTTTGGGGCCTGGCTTGAAACACTCATGGACCTGCCTCCTTACGCCTACGACAATCACTTGCGGCCCATGGATGAGATTGTCCCGCCGGAGGCCGAGATATTCTATCTGGAGCACGGCCTGGACGCGCTAATCCCTTGGTTCGATCATGTGACGGGTCAAAAAGCTGGCCCGCGATTTTTGGCTCATGTGAACAAGCGTGGTGATTATCGGCGGGTTTCCACTGCAAAAGTCGAGCCGACTCAGGTCGAAATTCGCCTCATAACCGAACTATATCACATCGACTTTGACCGTTTTGGTTATGATCCGGATCACTCTAAGCCGCTGGCAGCAGCGCCAATTCTGACTGCGGAGGATATCGCAGACCGGGATCAAGCCATCGTAGAAGCCTCGCGTCCATCCAACAGGTTTTTTGACAACCTGCGCCAAACACGCCGCAAGTTCGGTACTCGTTTAACGCGCGATCATGATAGTGACCAATAAATAGGCAAAACACCGCCCAAAATCGCTGTATTCCAGATCACGGATTCAATTTGCGATGGAGACGGTGCAAAGTGACGCCACTTTACAGTCAAGAGTCCTATCAGAGACGCTATTATACTTATGAGGCAGTGCAGTCCGGCAGAATATCCACGATCCACGTGCGGTTGGAGCAATTCAGCTGGTGAATCGCGCTTTGTTTCACTGTCAACTGAGACCCCTGAAAATTCGCTTAAGCAATATTCAACACATCTTGGCCACACTTTAGCCAGAAATGATGAGGAAACTGCCTTGGAAGGGTACAGCTACGGGGCTACCTCGTATCGCCAGACCCTCCGGCACGGCTTAGGACGGAGATGGGTGTCATGTTGGTTGTGGTAATGGGATTAGGGACGATCGCTGGCCTGATGACCTTTGTTACCGCATTGATACTTGGTCAATCCCTGTTAGGCGCAGCTGTTCTCTACGTAACCGTAGGTATGTTGTCGTCTCTTCTCGTCGGTTTGGCCGTTTACGTAAAGTGCGTATTCAGACGCGCACCGGGTACACAACCAAGCTACTGATCCGGCTGGTTCGCTGCTCTCAAGCAATCTGTATTACATTTTAATTCCGGGTTTTCACTTCTCGCGGAAAAGAACTTGGGTTGCAGGTTTTGGTCGGAATATTTTCGAACTACAGAACCAGAATTGAAACTTGCTTTGGGACACGACAGCGTAACGATTGGCGCAAAATCCTTTGCTCGTGTTGCGGCTGTCAAATGCAGGTCACGGAGCCAAAACCCTGTTGAACGAAGGCTGCGGCAGGAAATAGGCAGTCACAGAAGCATTGCCCGGATTTCACTGATCAACGATTGGGCCAATCAATATATGACCGCCCTCGCGTTAGGTTCAACTTGGGTCTCTCATGTGGGGCTGGAGTGGGCTGTAAGCAGAAGAAGACCTGTCGGCCGACATACGAACGAGTTCGCGGTGTCGACGCGGGTGTTCAGGCCTTTGCCTGCGCCCGCAGCATTTTCCCCATCATCTGACCAAACTTCCCTGATCCACGCTGATACAACGCGCCGTCTACGGCCAGAACCGTCCCGCTTATATAGCTTGCCATGTCCGAACTAAGAAACAGGCACGCATTGGCAACGTCTTGCGGCTGCCCCCAGCGCCCCAGCGGAACATCCTTGCGCAACTGCTCCCCTGCATCCGGGGTAGGAGCCAGCCGTTTTGCGCCTTCGGTACCTTCTATGAAACCGGGAACGACCGAGTTCACACGGATGCCTTCGACCCCCCATTCCATCGACAGGGTGCGCGTGATTTGATCGACCCCTGCCTTCGCAGCGCAGACATGGGACTGACCTTCGTAAGGCAGATAGGACTGCGGGGCTGAAATGTTGATGATGCTGGCTCCGGGGCGTTTTAGGTAAGGGTACGCACCTTTCATCACGTGGATCGTGCCCATCAGGTCGATGTCGATCACGGTCTTGAACGCGTTGACCGACATCTCGGCCGCCAGCGCTGGGAAGTTGCCCGCCGCGCCGGAAACCAGAACGTCGAAATCTCCGAACGCTTCGTGGAACTCTTTCAGGCCTGCGGCCACTGCCTCGGGGTCGCGCACGTCAAAGGCTGCGCCGATGGCATCTGCCGCACCGGCCGCCAACAACGCTGCAACAGTATTATCGACCTTTTCTTGAGACCGGCTCGCCACCGCCAGTTTGGCACCCGAGACCGCAAAGGCCTCGGCAATGCCCCGGTTGATACCGCTGGTGCCGCCGATGACGATGACGGTCTTTCCTGAAAAGTCCATGTAGGCCTCCCTTAAAAGGGAGCCCTACTCGCCGTAGGGCACCCAGATGTTCTTGATTTCGGTTGCAGCCTGAAGGAAGCGGCGCGAATGGTCCATGCTCCAATCGAATGCCGTCGCGTTATTCACCCAGGTCCGTTTAAGGTTCCCGGCCGAGACGACCTCGATCTCTTTCGACAGATCGGTGGACGAGAACGACCAGACCGCATCTACGTTCAGGTGCGAGGCCAGCGGCTTCGCCAGCTCCGCATGACTGCCGGTCAGGATGTTGACCACACCGGCAGGCACGTCCGAGGTTTCAAGGATCTGGTAGAAATCGGTTGCTGCCAGCGGATAGGGTTCGCTCGCGGCCAGAACCACTCGGTTACCCATCGCGATCGCGGGTGCCATGGCCGAGACGAGACCCAACAACGGCGCTTCATCTGCGCAGAGTGCTCCGATCACGCCAACCGGTTCTTTCATCGCAATTGCCACGCCTCGGATCGGCACACCGTGCACCTGACCGTCATACTTGTCAGCCCAGGCGGCAGCTGTGAACAGGCGCTGGATCGAGGCTTCGACTTCTTTCGCGCCGTCTTTCCTGCCGGTCATGGCATCGATGCGGGCTGCGAACTCATCGGCTCGGGCCGAGAGGTTCTCGCCGATGTAATACAGGATTTGCGCGCGCAGATGGCCGGTGGTCTTGGACCAGCCTTTCGCGCCAGCCGCGGCCTCAACCGCATTGCGGACGTCTTTGCGGTTGGCAAGTCCCACATGACCCAGAAGGCCGGATTTGCCCCAAATCGGTTTCGAATACCCGCTGTCAGGCCGCGCCTGCTTACCGCCGATATACATCTTGGCGGTGCGGTCAATCGGATCGACCGGAGCGCCTTCGCCAACGATGGCTTCGACCTGCGCCAACGGCTTGGCCTTGCCCTTGGGTTTGGTATAGGCCGACAGACCTTCCCAACCACCTTCACGGCCAAAGCCGCTGTCACGCACACCGCCAAATCCGGCAGCAGCGTCGAACAGGTTGGTAGCGTTCACCCAGACCACACCCGCGACCAGTTTGGGCGCGATATCCAGCGCGAGGTTCACATTCTCTGTCCAGACCGTCGCGGCCAGCCCGTAGCGGGTGTTGTTGGCAAGTTCGACCGCTTCTTCCGGGGTACGGAAGGTCGACGAGACCAGAACCGGGCCAAAGATCTCTTCCTGCATCAGCGGATCAGACGTTTCGAGGCCCGAGATCAGTGTCGGCGGGTAGTAACAGCCATTCGCGGGCAGCTCGCAAGCCGCCTGATGCACGTGACCAACGGTGTTGCTTTCGACCATACCTTTGATGGTTTGCAATTGGACCGGGTCGACAACGGCGCCCACGTCGATGCACTTGTCCAGCGGATCACCGACGCGCAGCTTGTCCATGCGCGCACGCAGCTTGTCATGGAAGCGGTCGGCGATACCCTCCTGCACGAGCAAGCGCGAGCCAGCACAGCAGACCTGTCCCTGATTGAACCAGATTGCGTCGACCAGACCTTCGATAGCGCTGTCGATATCGGCGTCGTCAAATACGATGTAGGCCGACTTGCCACCCAGCTCCAATGTCAGTTCTTTTCCCGAACCAGCCGTCGCCTCGCGGATACGCCGACCCACAACGGTCGAGCCGGTAAAGGCGATCTTGTCCACGTCCGAGGCCACGATCATCTCGCCGACCGCGCCGTCGCCGGTGACGATGTTGACCACGCCTTTTGGCAGCCCGGCCTGCGTGCAGATATCCGCGAACAGCAGAGCGGTGAGAGAGGTGTATTCGGCCGGTTTCAGGACGACAGTGTTGCCCATGGCAATCGCGGGCGCGATTTTCCACGCCAGCATCAGGAGCGGGAAATTCCACGGAACGATTTGTCCACAAACACCCAGAGCCTCGGCATCGGGCAATTCACTTTCCATCAGCTGCGCCATACCGGCGTGGTAGTAGAAGTGGCGTTGCACCAGCGGGATGTCGATATCACGCGATTCACGGATCGGTTTACCGTTGTCGAGGCTTTCCAGCACGGCAAACAGGCGTGAATGCTTCTGCAACAGGCGCGCGATGGCGTAGAGGTACCGGGCACGGCCTGCGCCGCCCAACTTTTCCCATTTCGGCTGCGCCTTGCGGGCGGCCGCAACGGCGGAATCCACATCGGCCTGTTTTGCCTGTGTCAGCTTGGCCAGAACCTCGCCGGTCGCCGGGTTGCGGCTGTCGAAGCCTTTGCCTGGTTTAGTGAAGGCACCGTCGATGTAATGGCCGAATTTGTCGCCCTGATCGACCAGCCAGGCCAACGCTTCGGCGGCGCTTTCGGGGGCTGGGCCGTAATCCATGGTTTCGAAAATCTCTTTGACTGTCATTGTGCTTGTCCTCAGCCCATGGAGTGACGGTAGCCAGCCGAGTAGGACCCGGTGACGAAGTGTTCCAATTGCCGTTCGATATCGCCCAGCAGGGATGATGCGCCAAAGCGGAACAGGTCAGGTTCCAGCCAGCGGTCGCCCAGCTCGTCCTTGATGAGCGACAGGTATACCAACGCATCTTTGGCCTTTGAAATGCCACCCGCAGGTTTGTACCCGACCCGATACCCGGTGCGGTCATAGTAGTCGCGGATCGCTCGGATCATCACGAGGCTGACGGGCAGGGTGGCGTTGATGCTTTCCTTGCCAGTCGAGGTCTTGATGAAATCCGCCCCGGCCATCATGCAAACCAGTGAAGCGCGCGCGACGTTGCGCAAGCTGCCCAATTCGCCCGTGGCAAGGATAGCTTTCACATGTGCATCGCCACAGGCTACGCGGAAGGCTTTCATCTCGTCATAAAGGGCCTGCCAGTCACCCGAGAGCACATGGCGGCGAGAGATCACAATGTCGATCTCTTCGGCACCGGCCTTCACGCTTTCTTCGATCTCCGCTACGCGCAGATGAAAGGGGGAAAGACCGGCGGGGAAGCCCGTGGAGACCGCGGCAACTGGAATACCGGTACCCTGCAGCGCGTTCACAGCGGTTTCGATCATGTCGTGATAAACGCAAACGGCGCCAGTTGTGATGGGCGGCATATCCAGCGCTTGCAGAACCGAAGGCGCAACGGGCTGCCGGGCCTTGGCGCACAGGCGGCGTACGCGACCTACCGTATCGTCGCCGGACAAGGTGGTCAGGTCGATCATCGTGATCGCCTTCAGCAACCATGCGGCCTGATAGTCCTTTTTTACCGACCGGCGACCGGGCAGGGTCGCGGCGCGTCGTTCGATCGCCGAGGTATTTGCCTGTACGGCCCGCACCCAGTCCAGATCAAGTTCCATGCCGGGGTTCCGGGGTTCGGTCACTTGCGGCAGATGCGCGGTGCGCACGGGGCTTTCTGTGCTCTGCGTTTCCATCATCGCGTCCTTTGGGAGATTTGCGCCAAAGTCGCATGGGACGCGACCAAATGGAAGATGTCTGGAGGTTGTAGTGTGATATTTTTTGACCAAATGGACAAAAATAACATTTTCTTGCGAATAATTCTCAATTGCGTTGACTTAGTTGCGAATGGTTCGCATATTCATTCTCAAGAGGACACCGAAATGAGGTCAGAGATGATTCGCCGCAGCTTTCTTGCCGTGTTGGCATTCGCCGCAGCATTGCCTTGCGCCGTTTGGGCGCAAGAACCATTGAAAGTGGTTGCCACAACGGGCATGATCGCCGATGCAGCACGTCAGATCGGAGGCGATCAGGTCGAGGTTAAGGGCCTGATGGGGCCCGGCGTCGACCCGCACGCTTACCGACAGACACGCAGTGATATTGTGGCGATGACCCGCGCTGACGTGATCTTGTGGCATGGGCTTTATCTGGAAGCGCAGATGGAGGATTTCTTTCATGACCTCAGCCGCAAGCGGAATGTCGTCGCAGTGGCGGACGGTGTGGACAAGTCCAAACTGCGTGCTCATGACGACTATGCAGACAAGTTTGATCCCCATCTGTGGATGAGCCCGGTTCTTTGGCGCGACGTTGTGGTTCAGGTGCAAGAGGCTCTGATCGAAGCCCGGCCCGAGGCCGCCGATGATTTTGAGGACAATGCCAAGACGTTTCTGGCCCAGATTGACCAGTTGGACTCGTATGGCAAAAAGGTTCTTTCCGGAGTGCCGGAAAATAACCGCGTACTCGTGACCGCGCATGACGCATTTGGTTATTTCGGTGAGGAATACGGATACGAGGTGCTGGGGATTCAGGGTATCTCGACCCAGTCCGAAGCGGGATTAAACCGGGTCGGAGATTTGGTCGACACGTTGGTAGATCGTCAACTGACCGCTGTATTTGTTGAAAGCTCGGTATCAGACCGATCCATGCGCGCTTTGATCGAAGGCGCTGCGGCCAAAGGGCACGATGTCAGCGTGGGTGGTGAGTTGTATTCAGATGCCATGGGCGAGCCAGGCACTTACGAAGGCACCTATATCGGGATGCTGGATCACAACATCACCGTGATTGCGCGGGCTTTGGGGGCGGATGCCCCGCCGCGCGGCATGAACAGCAAATTGTCTGCGGGGTTTTAAATGACACTCGAGCTTGCGTCCGTTCAGGGATCCCCGGTTGAAGACAAGGGGATTGAGAGCAGCCCGCTGGCTATTCGCGGACTGACAGTGTCCTACGGGCAAAAACCGGCAGTGTTTTCTGTGGACATGACCGCTCAGCCCGGAGCGATGACGGCGATCATCGGGCCGAACGGGGCAGGTAAATCGACGCTGCTCAAGGCGGCGCTGGGTATCTTGAAGCCGCTTTCCGGGCAAGTGACAGTCTACGGCAAACCGTTAGAGCAACAGCGTGCACGGATCGCATATGTCCCTCAGCGCTCCAGCGTGGATTGGGATTTCCCGACGCGTGTGCTGGACGTGGTGATGATGGGGCTTTCGCGCGAACTCGGTCTGTTGGGGCGTATTCGTGCTCGTCATATCTCTCGCACGATGGACTGCCTGCACCGGGTTGGGATGCGCGATTTTGCGGATCGCCAGATCGGTCAGCTTTCGGGTGGTCAGCAACAGAGGGTCTTTTTGGCTCGCGCCTTGGCTCAGGATGCTGATCTGTATTTGTTGGATGAACCGTTCGCGGGGGTCGATGCGGCCACAGAAAAGGCAATCATCGCGGTTCTGAAGTCGTTGAAACAGGCCGGTAAAACAGTCGTCGTTGTCCATCACGACCTGGCCACTGTGACGGACTATTTCGACCATGTCTTTCTCATCAACACCCGTAAAGTGGCAGAAGGTCCGGTTTCGGAAGCTTTCACCGCTGAAACTCTGCAATCCGCGTATGGCGGACGTTTGGCTACGGCGCAGATCGACCAGATTTCGCGCGCGCTGGGGTAACTCATGCTTTGGGAAGCTCTGACTTTACAGCTTGGCTATAACGCCACGCTGGTCGCTATTGGTGCGACCTTATTAGGTGTGTCCGCCGGCGTGACGGGGACGTTCCTGTTTCTGCGCAAGCGCGCTTTGGTCAGCGATGCCATCAGCCACGCGACGCTGCCGGGTGTTTGCCTTGCGTTTATGGTGCTGGTCGCCTTTGGCGGCGACGGGCGCAATCTGATTGGTCTTCTGGCTGGGTCGGCCGTGTCCGCCTGGATCGGATTGCTGTGCATGAATTGGCTGACCCGTCACACTCGATTGGCCGAGGACGCCGCTATCGGAGCTGTACTGTCCGTGTTCTTCGGGCTGGGCATCGTCCTGCTGACGATTATCCAGACTATGGGTGTCGGACGTCAGGCGGGGCTTGAAGGGTTTCTGTTGGGTTCGACCGCTGGGATGCTTTGGGCCGACGCGATGATTATTGCCATCGGCGGGGCGGCAACCTTGCTGTTGGTCATGATTCTGCGTCGACCGATGATAATGGTTGCCTTTGATACTGAATATGCTGCTGCAAGAGGATTGCCGGTGCATCGGGTCGACCTTGCAATGATGGGATTGGTCATGGCCGTGACCGTAGTGGGGCTGAAGATTGTTGGTCTGATCCTGATTGTCGCTCTGCTGATCATTCCACCTGTTACAGCCCGGTTCTGGTCGGATCGATCAGACCGTGTCGTTCTGCTGGCTGGTTTGGCCGGCGGACTGGCGGGCTTTCTTGGCGCGTCCCTTTCGGCTTCGGCTCCGAACCTTCCGACTGGCCCAATTATCGTTCTGGTGAGTTTTGCCTTCTTCGCGATTTCCATTTTTCTTGCACCTGTACGGGGCGTCTTGGCTGCCCTGCTGCACCATCTGAAGTTCCAGCGCAGAGTTCACATCCGGCAGGGGCTACTGGCGCTCGCGCAGGGGCAAAAGATCTATGAACCGCTGACACTGCGACTATTGCGCCGCGCAGATATGGTGCGCGCGGACGGGGTGGCGACCGAGGCAGGCAAGGCACGCGCCGCCAAAGCGCTGCGCGATGAAAGGCGTTGGGAAGTCGTACGCGCCGATCTGGCACATGAGGCCACTGCCGCGCTTTATGACGGTTTGCGCGATATCGAGACCGTTCTGACCCGCGACCAGATCGCCGAGATTGACCGCCGGATCGGTGGACCTCAAGGAGTTCCGTCATGAGTGGTGAAGAATTCGTTCCCCTGTCGCTGACACCTCTGTTGATCGGAACGTTCGCAGCCATTGCCTGCGCTTTGCCCGGTAACTTTCTGGTGCTGCGCAAACAGGCTCTGATCGGCGATGCGATCAGCCACGTGGTACTGCCCGGCATCGTGGTGGCTTTCCTGCTGACCGGAGCTATTTCCACCTGGCCGATGATGCTGGGTGCGGCCGGGGCCGCCGTCGTCGCTGTCGTGCTGATCGAAGCAATCCGACGCCTTGGGCAGATCGAGCCGGGTGCCGCAATGGGCGTGGTCTTTACCGCAATGTTCGCGGCGGGCGTATTGCTGCTTGAGCAGACCGATACTTCGACTGTGCATCTTGACGTGGAGCATGCGCTCTATGGCAATCTAGAGAGTCTGATCTGGTTGGACGCGACAGGGTGGTCCTCGCTACTGGATCCGCAGGCTCTGGCTGGTCTGCCAAACGAGCTACCGCGTATTGCCTTGACCTTGGCCGGGGTGACCCTGTTCACCTGGCTATTTTGGCGACCACTCAAAATTTCGACTTTTGACGAAGGTTTTGCTCGTACGATCGGAATTCGCACAGGTGTTTTGGGCATGGCGTTGGTGATTACCGCCGCTATTGCCGCGGTTGCAGCTTTTGATGCGGTGGGCTCGATCATTGTGATTGCTATGTTCATCTGTCCACCTGCCGCTGCACGCATGATGACCAATCGGCTTGAAGCGCAGATTGCCTGGAGCGTAGTGTTCGCAATACTTTCAGCAGTTTCCGGCTACGTGCTGGCCGGGTACGGCCCTCTGTGGCTGGGCGGGGCCGATGCGGTCAGTGCGGCAGGCATGATTGCGACGATGTCCGGTTTGATTCTCGCGGTGTGCGCGATGTTTGGTCCATGCCGAACCCGCGGTGGCGCGCCGGTCGCCACCTGACTTGGCGTTATCCCGCAGTCCGTACCATTGGGAATCGGCTAATCCTTGCTTATTTGGAAACAACGTAGACATAATCATAATTTTGTTTACGATTATGTGCTAATGCTGCTTCAAATGTTAATCAATTAACAACCACTCACCACGGACCGTCCGGTCCCTCGTGCCCAAAGACGCGCTGCTTGGCGGTATTGTACGACGGACCGGACGACGCCTGTTTTAGACCAGCAAAACTCGTTTCAAACCGGTGGTAGAATCGCGCCGTTCTGTGCTAGGTCTAGCGGTATGGCGCGCACACACCGCAATATCAGCCAAGAACGCCCGGCTATCCGACAACTGGACGACGCTGCAATCAATCGGATTGCAGCGGGCGAAGTTGTGGAACGCCCGGCATCCGCCGTCAAGGAACTGGTTGAAAATGCCGTTGACGCAGGCGCTACGCGGATCGCCATCGACATTTGTGACGGGGGAAAGACGCTCATACGCGTCACCGATGACGGCTGTGGCATTGCCCGGGACGATCTGGCCCTGGCCTTATCGCGCCACGCCACCTCGAAAATCGACGGTTCCGACCTTCTGAATATCCACACTTTCGGATTTCGAGGCGAGGCATTGCCGTCTCTGGGGGCTGTAGGGCGATTAACTATCACCAGTCGTGTGCCGGGGGAGGAAGCAGCGTCAATCCACGTAGCTGGCGGCCAGGTTCAACCCGTGAAACCAGCGGCGCTGCGCTCTGGCACGGTGGTGGAACTGCGCGACTTGTTCTTTGCGACGCCTGCGCGGCTCAAATTCATGCGCACAGACCGTGCCGAGGCGCAGGCGATATCGGACACCGTTAAGCGGTTGGCCATGGCGGAGCCGGCGGTTACTTTCACCCTCCGCGATGTCTCTGGCGGCGGCGAAGGGCGCGTGACTTTTCGTGCTGACCGCGAGAATGGTGATTTGTTTGATGCGCTGCACGCCCGTCTGGCCCGTGTCCTCGGGCGTGAGTTTGCCGAAAACGCCTTGCAGATCGATGCCACGCGCGAGGGGATCAGGCTGTATGGTTACGCCGCCTTGCCGACCTATTCGCGGGGCGCTGCGGTGGCCCAACACTTGTTCGTCAATGGGCGACCTGTACGTGACAAAATGCTGACAGGGGCATTGCGGGCGGCCTATTTTGATTTTCTCAGCCGCGACCGACATCCGGCCGCAGCCCTGTTCATTGACTGTGATCCGACGCTGGTGGATGTGAACGTACACCCGGCAAAGTCCGAGGTGCGGTTCCGTGATCCGGGCGTGGCGCGCGGACTGATCGTATCGAGCCTACGTCATGCGTTGGCCGAGGCCGGGCATCGGGCGTCCTCGACGGTAGCCAACGCCACCTTGGGCGCGATGCGTCCTGAACCGGCAACGCCCGGCCCGGCGCGGGTCTATCAGATGGATCGCCCCTCTGCGACGGCGCGCCAAGCAGCCTATCAGGCGCAGGCGCCGGGCTTTTCCGAATTGTCACAGGATTACAGCGGTCGGATTGTCGAACCAGTGCCGGTCACCGCGCCTACCCCCGACGTGCCCGAGCCGCAGGATCTTCCGCTGGGGGCTGCACGCGGGCAAGTGCATGAGAACTATATCATCGCCCAAACCGCTGATGGGATGGTGATCGTCGATCAGCACGCCGCACATGAGCGTCTGGTCTATGAAAAACTCAAACGCCAGATGGCCGAGACTGGTGTCGCCGCGCAGTCCCTATTGATCCCAGAGATCGTTGAACTGTCTGACGGCGACTGCGCGCGCCTTATGCAAATTTCAGAGGAGCTGTCTCGCCTTGGTCTGACCATCGAAGCATTCGGCGGCGGTGCCGTGGCCGTGCGGGAAACTCCGGCGATATTGGGTGAGGTCGATGCCCGCGCGATGATCCTGGATATTCTGGATGAACTGACCGATCAGGGCGAAAGTCAGACAGTACAAGCCCAGATCGAGGCAATCCTCAGCCGGGTTGCCTGCCATGGTTCGATCCGGTCGGGTCGCCGGATGCGCGCTGAAGAAATGAACGCCCTGTTGCGCGAGATGGAGGCAACTCCCCATTCCGGCCAGTGCAACCATGGACGGCCTACCTATGTCGAGCTGAAGCTGAGCGATATCGAACGTTTGTTCGGGCGCAGTTGATCCCGCGGCGCGACGGGGTTATGAAGAATAAAACAAGAACACCCGAGGCAAGATGATCGAGATTGTAGGCACACAGTACACTCTGAATGACCCCGTGGTCCTAATCGGGGGCGGGGTGATCCTGCTGATCCTGGTCTTGCTGTTTCTGTCATTGCGTGCGGCCAATCGGTCGGCCCGGATGGCTGAACCGCTGGCGCGGCAGATGTCCAATCTGGGTCAGCATGTGCAGCAGTTGGGGCAAGGGCAAGAGCAGCTGCGCGGCGGATTGCAGCATGTCTCGGACACGCAGGCCAACGCTCAGGTGCAAGTGATTCAGACCGTGGAATCGCGCCTGTCATCGGTTCAGCAGCAAATGAATGACCGGCTGGCAGACAATGCGATGAAGTCCGCACGGGCGCTGACTGAGATGCAGGAGCGGATGAAGGAATCGCTGCACGGCTCTTCGAAACAAACCGCGACCTCGCTGACCCAATTGCAGGAACGACTGGCCGCAATCGACAAGGCGCAAGACAATATCACCAAACTGTCGGGTGATGTGTTGTCGTTGCAGGATATCCTGTCGAACAAGCAGACGCGGGGTGCATTCGGTGAGATTCAGCTGAATGATATCGTTTCCAAGGCGCTGCCGTCGGACAGCTTTCAATTGCAGGCGACGCTGTCGAATGGGCGTCGCGCGGATTGTCTGATCAATTTGCCCAACCCTCCTGGTCCGATCGTAATTGATAGCAAATTCCCACTCGAGGCCTATGAGGCCCTGATCGGATCGGCCAACGATATGGAACTGAAAGCGGCCGTGCAGATGTTCCGCAGCACCGTGCGAAAACACATCACGGATATTTCAGAAAAGTACATCCTGGACGGCGAAACCGCCGATGGTGCGCTGATGTTTCTTCCGTCCGAGGCGGTTTATGCTGAGCTGCACGCAAAATTCCCGGAGCTGGTGCAAGAGAGTTTCTCGAAACGTGTCTGGATCGTTTCGCCGACCACCTGCATGGCGACGTTGAACACGATGCGGGCGATTCTCAAAGATGCGCGGATGCGGGAACAAGCAGGGGCAATCCGCAAGGAACTGGGATTGTTGCATAAGGATGTCGAACGCCTTGGGGATCGCGTCGGAAACCTGGACCGCCATTTCGGGCAGGCGGCCAAGGATATTTCGGAAATCAAAATCAGCGCAGAAAAGGCTGGCCGCAGGGCGCAGCGGCTGGACAATTTCGATTTCGAAGAACTTGCTCCGGACGATCATTCCAATGTCGTCCCTTTGGGCAAGACCGAAGGCTGAGTTCTACTGGATCGACAGGTCCAGATTATATCCGACTGTCTTGCCAGTATCACGGTCATTACCCATCAGATAGACGCGGATCGTGTAGTCTCCGTCCTCGGGCAGATTAATACGCGCAGTGTTGCCGTCGATCGAACCGACGTAGATCGCGGTGCCATCACTGTCAGGCGGCAGGATGTTGAAATAGATCACGCCATTGCCGTTGGTGTCGCTGACCTGCAGCTCGGCAAACATCTCCTGACCGGCCTTCGCACCCAGCTTATAGTCGAAGTATTCGTCACCGGTTATCGTGCCATTGACCATCGTTCCGAAATTGCCGGGTTGGAATTTCACGTCGGCCGTCATCTGTGCCGTGGCCATGGTACTTGCGGTCAGCAGGGACATACCAAGCAAAAACCCTCTGATCATTTCTTATCTCCGTGTGTCAAGGATACGGTCAGTTTCCGACGACATGTTCCCAACTCAGATACGTAGAAATGGTTGGAACAATCGTGGCATCAGCTTGGTGAATTTCAGCGGCGCGTCGGTCACGGCCAGACAAATGCAATCCTCGGTCATATCGGCAATAGGGGTATGTTCCAGATCTTCATCGGCTATTTCGACATCACCGCGTGCGAAATGGTCAACCTCATCCGAGAAGGCACCCTGCAACACCATTGTCAGTTCGATGCCGTTATGTCCGTGATCTGGGACGGCGGCACCAGCCGGGATGAACAGCAACCGGGCTGTCGCCTCGCGCGTGGTGGGCAGGATGGCCTGTTTGACGCCCATGCCAACGGGTTTCCATCGAATCGCATTCACGTCTCCGCCGACATAATCCTGCAGCGGTCCAGGTAGTACAGGACAGGAAGTTCGTGGCGATTTCGCTGACGGAGCGCCCTGAGCGATCAGAGCCATGGTAGCGGCAAGCGATTCCGGACTCATGCGCGCCGTGTCCACTTGTTCCTCAAGAACCTGCCCGCCCACGGCATCAAAGCTCTCGGCTTGCGCACGGCATTGGTCGCACAAGGATATATGTGTTGCGACTATCAGGTCGAACGCCTCGGGCAGGTTGCCGGCGGCATAGGCCATCAGCAGGTCGTCCGTCAGGTGATGTCTGATGCTGTGTTCCATCGTTATCATCTCAGTTCATCGCGTGGCGCAAGCGATCCAGCGCCAATCTTATTCGTGACTTGATCGTGCCCAGCGGCAATCCGGTTTGAGACGCAATCTCCCGATGACTCAGATCCCCGAAATAGGCTTTTTCGATCAGTTGTCTTTGGGCATCGGGCAACGCCTTTAAGGCGGTGCGCAGCTGCGTGGTTTCTTGTCGCAAGGCGACAACGTCTTCCTGATCCGGCTCGGCTTCCGGACCCCAGCTCAATTCCTCGGGTTCGGGGCGGCGTTGCTTGCGCAAAACGTCAATACGCTTGTTTCGCGCTATCGTGAACACCCATGTGGCCACCGTCGCACGCGAAGGGTCAAACAGGTGAGCTTTGTGCCATAAGGTCGCCATGACCTCTTGCGCACATTCCTCAGCCAGTGCTGCGTCGGACCCTGATTTCATCAAGAATGCCTTGATACGAGGTGCGAAGTGCTGGAACAGCTCGGCAAACGCCGATTGATCTTGCGCATCTCGGATGCGCTTGATGTGGTTCACCCACTCAGTTTTGGTGCCGCAACTGTTTTTTGCTCCGTTCACCGGTTTACCCTTGATGCGTTTCCTTGCGATCCGGGGTTTGTCCGTGCCGGAAAGCGGCGCAGGGTCGTCCAGAGTCACTGTGTCGATCTCGGTAAACATAACAACAATACGCGGCGACACCCAAGCCGGATCACTTTGACCGGTGTTTTTTGATCCGGACACTACTGGATTCCGTATTATGAGAGGTAACAAGATGCGGAAACGAATGTGAATGAACAGTATGCTCGCGGATAGGGAGTAGCAGTTTAATGACTGAGGTAGATCATATTGCTGCTCATACGTACCACGGGCGCAAGGGCTCAGTAGAAAACGCTTTTCGCTATTCCATCGACTATATTCTTCTAAACCCCGAGACACGGCCGGATACTCCGACGCTGTTTTCAGTCAACCGCGCAAACCTGACCAATTGGCGCGACATTGACCACGGGGGCAAACCGAAACTGGGCCGCGGCGCCGTTTGGTTGCGTGAGCGCTTCGATGCCCTCGCGTTTCCGCAGCCAGTTCGATTGATGTTGCTGACCCAACCCAGGGTTTTGGGACATGTCTTCAATCCGGTCAGTTTCTGGTTTTGCTTTGATGGACAGGACCAGCTTTACGCCGTTGTGGCCGAAGTAACGAACACCTATGGCACAAGACACAGCTACCTGTGCCACAAGCCGGATATGTCCAGGATCGAACCAACGGATCGCATTGTCGCCGACAAGTTGCTGCATGTCTCACCGTTTCAGAAAATCGAGGGCACCTACACGTTCCGGTTTGATTACCGCCCAGAGCGTGTTGGCGTGTGGATCGACTATGGCCGCGAGCGGGGCGGTTTAATCGCGACCCTGACCGGGTCGCGCCAGCGGATGACCAATCGAACGATCCTGTGGTCTCTGCTTCGGCGCCCATTCGGTGCGCGTCGCGCAGTACTATTGATCCACTATCAGGCGGTTAAGCTGTGGTTCAAAAAGGCAACTTTTCGACCGTTTCGCACCGCTCCGGTCCCCAAAAAAGCAATTTCACGCGCGCGTCGCTGACATATATTTCTTGCGTAAGATCAAAGACGGGCGTCGCCAACGGTGTTTGTGTTTAATCTGAACCGCGAACACAGGAGTTGGGACAGATGCTGGAAATCTCGGCAAGAAAAATCGCACAGGTCGCCATGATGGGGCGCGAACTGAACCGGGCCGAGGGCGAATTGCGCGCCTTTGTCGACCGGATGAGCGAAGACGAGCAGGCCGAATTGGTGGCAGTCATGTGGATCGGCCGCGAAAGCTTTTTCGCCGAAGACCTGGCCGAGGCGATCGCCACCGCCAGGTCCGAGGCTTCAACCCCGTGCGCCGACTATCTGATCGGTACACCGCATATGTCGGACCATCTTGAGAATGGCTTGGATGCGTTGGGCATATCCGCTGAGGATGTCGAAAACGATCTGATGTGATCTTTGCTCAGGCGTTGGATTAATCCGTCCGAACGCCTGTGCCCACCGTCTCGTGTTCTGCGACTACCATTGGTTTAATAGCCGCAATTCCGTGACTTTGCATTTCTGACTAAAACCATAAATCAATCTTAATATGTCGTCCCTCATTCGTTAATGGGGAGCTCCTTTATCAGATATCAGAACGCAACTGAAATCGGACAAAAGGGAGAATGACATGGAACTCGTACAAACAACCAATACCCAGAACGGCTTTTTTGCGGGCCTGCTCTCTGGTTACGCCGAGAAGAAAGTCGAACATTTTCGCCGCAGGATCTACTCGCAGACGGTCCAAAGGCTGAACAGGTTGACTGACCGGCAGTTGGAGGACATCGGCGTCCCGCGCGACCAAATCCATCGCCGCGCCTTTCACAGTGTGTATCACAATCAACCTTTGCGACAGCAGGCCTGACACCTGCAAGCGGAGCTTTCATTGTGATTAGATAGCGAGGTTAATACTATGTTCGATACAATATCCACGAACGAAAAAGACGTCACAAGCAGTGCATTGCTGTTGTTTGACCGGGCGATGCGCATGCGCGCGATCAGTCAGGATATCGTGTGCGCTGCTCAGGAATTGAACCGTTTATCGGACCATGAATTGTCCGAGCTTGGCATCAATCGCACTGACGTCGAAGCTATCATCGCGCAGTATATCTAAGGTTCGGTGCCAGCTTAATACGCAACTGCATGAATTGGAAAGCCATCCCGCGATAGCAGGGTGGCTTTTCTGTTCGCCGCAGCACTCTGGACTTACCTGATTGCTTGTGGCTAGGTTGGCCTGAAATTACTTTAGGTTGATTTGGTGAACGCTCACTCTTCTGAAACAGCTGGGAAACGTCGTGCTTCAATTGTTCGCGTGCTGGCTGTGCTTGCGGTTGTGGCGACTGCGCCTGCCGTTTTCCTTGGCAAGAAAAATCAAGATCTGGTTGCTTCCTGCAGTTTGGGAGTGAAGACACCACAGCAAGCAGTGTCGGCCTGCGATACTTTGCTGACATGGATGGCGTGGACACCAGAGAGACGTTCATTGATGTACCGCAACAAGATGCGCATCCATATGATGCAACAGGATTGGGATGCCGCGCTGGAAGTAGCTGATTTGGCGATCGCAGAGACGCCTGATAGTTTTGTGCCTTGGTCTTGGAAGGCAAAAGTTCTTCAACAGGCGGGCGATGAAGCTGGCATGATGCAAGTGAGTGTGGAAGCTTTTCAGCGTCCGCCAAACACTTGGAGAAATAAGCGATCGAAGTACAAACAATTGTTCGCACTAAAATTGTATGAGGCCGTCGATGAAATTGCCGCCCAGTCAGTTACCCCCGAGGAAGTTGTTAAGGAGTTGCATTTTCAAGAAGCCTTGAAGTTGGTTCGGAACGATAAGCGATTCCCGAAAACGCACGCGGCATTTGTGAACCAAGCTATAGAGTTGCGTGACAGAGTGGTATCTGATTTGGATGATCACGAAACCAAGCGAGTGTTCCTTTGGAATTGTCGGATTCTGGGGCCGGCGTGCCCCGCGTTGTTTCCAGAGCGTCGGAAAAATTACTCGGAATTGAGTTGTGAAGATGCGGTTTCTGAGACCGAAAAGCTGTATCCAAAGGCGAAAGAGTTTTACCGGGAGCGCTATGGTTATGAGACTGCTTTAGAATATTTTTTGCAGGAAGAGCGTAACGGTGCTGTGACCGCAGCATCGAACTATCTTGTAGCTGTTCGTGGTGCTGACGTCGGAGACCCCATAGAGAACCCTCATGAGATCATAGTGACCGACCGCGTGTTCGATTGCTTCGCTGATGGCGAATTCTACAACTTTCAAATGGATGTCGATCCAGAGGACAAAAGGATGGCGAACGAAGTTTTCTTTACCCCGGAGTTACGCCGAAACCTTATCGATCTGGCATACGCGACCTTGAACAAGTGAGGCCGCTTTGTTCACAAACAGAGCGGTTTCACTTAATTTAGTTGGTATGATCGACGATCTGCAAATGCTGCGCCAGCTTGTCGATCTCAGCCATCCAGCCCTGCACCAGTTTCGGATCGCTGGGTGCTGCGTGAACGCCTGCCGGGATGGCGCGATTCAGGACCGCCTCAACCGCCAATGAAACCGGAATCGAAACCAGACGGGCCATGGCGGTGCCGCGCGCGTCGCCCCAAGCATCCATGACATAGGTTTTGTGCCAAACCTCTACGCCTTCTTTCTCGGCTTTCAGGCCCACGCACAGAACTACGCGGTCGGGCTCGCCCTCGTCATAGGCGTTCTCGTCCCAGAACTGATCCGACATCTCTTTCAGTCGGGCGTCGCCGTCGGGGCCGGATAATGTTTCGATTTCACGGAACACATCTGACCATGCGTCTGCCCAACCGTTCAGGCGCAGAGTCCCCCGGACGAATTCCTTTACCGGCCAATGCTGCTCAAAGTGGTATTGCTGCATGAAGGGCAGTGAGTCGCGATTTGGATAGACCTCGAAACTTTCGGGTGCCGGCAGCGGAGCGACATAACTGCTGATCGCATCCCAGGGGCGCGCGACATCCAGCGGAGCATAATCGCGAATGGACTTCGACGGTGACCGTAGGGCTTTAAGTACGCCCAACGGTGACCAGCTGAATTTATAGCGGAACGGATTGGGATGCTTGGGGATGCCGCCGCAGTACGAGATGAAACTCAGGTGGTTTTGCGGGTCGAACGCATCCGAGGCGCGATAATCGTCGATCAACGCGTGGGCCATCAGGTGATCAATGCCCGGGTCCAACCCAACCTCATTGACCAGCACCACGCCAGCTTCGCGGGCCTTGTCATCCAGCGCACGCATCTCTGGCGCGATGTATGAAGACGAAACGAAATTCGCCTCTTTGGAAATGGCAAGTTCAGCCAACGGCACGTGCCAATCGCCCGGCAACATCGAAACGATCACGTCGCCTTTGGCCAGAACCGCACCCAGGGCGTCGATGTCGAAGGCGTGTATGTCGTCGGTCAGGTCGCCGATCTCGGCTTTGGCCTTTTCGACAGTCCGGTTCCAAACGGTGACCTTGTGGCCTTTTTCAATAAGCCGGCGTAAGCCGGGGATGGCTGACAAGCCGGTTCCGCACCAATGGATGGTCATTCGTTTGCTCCTTTCCAGCTCTTCAGCCGAATTTCAGTTTTGCAGTCACGATCGCGCCGACGAGAAGGATCGATATCACATTTCCAAGGATCAGCGGCCACGCTGCGATCATCAGCCCATAGACCAGCCACAAGGTAAGTGTCGTCAGGATCAGCAGATTTGCCGGTAAAGACAGGTCCTTGGTTTCGCGGCTGCGCCAGGTCTTCAGGGTCTGCGGCAACCAGCAGACGGTTCCCAGGACGGCAGCCGCACCTCCAATCAGATGTTCCATGGGTGACCTTGCCTAAACATGTTTGCGAAACTCGTTCCGCGCACGTCCCCACACGCCGTGTTCGATATCCGTGAGTGTTTGCAGCGAAGGCAAAAGCTGCGCGGCATAATCCTCGGAGCTTTCCACAGGCAGCATCGAGGGCAGGTTGTCGATGGCCATCACATCCATCACGGGATCGGTTGCAACGCGCAGGGCAGGATGGTCCCAGGTCGTGGCCCGATCGTAGACTGGAACCGGATTGTAGTCGCTGTCCGGATCGCAGGCGACATCGCCGATGGCGGTCAGCGCGCGGGGCGCAGTCAGCGCCTCATGTGGGACAAAAACCGGGGTACCAGGGCGCGCGAAGATACAGTTCAGGAACAGGTTGTGGTCCAGGATTTCTGGAAAAGGGCCGCCGCTGGCGGTTTCGGCCATATCCCATTTGGTAACATTGATGCCCATCGCTTCGCACAGATCGGCGGCACCTGTGCCCACGCGGCCCAATGCGCCTATGACTATGGCACGAGGCCGCTCAACCCCGGTGTCGTCCAGTTCTGACAGCAGTTCCGCATTCAGTGCATTCTGGCTCGGATACACGCCGACCGGAGGACATTCTTCGCCGCGTTGCTGTGCCGCCCATGTCTTGAGCGTCACAGCAGCACCGGCATAACCCGCCCAATACCCAAAGGCGGCGACCCTACGTCCATCCTCATCCACGAGATATTCCAGATCGTAAAGCGTGCCGCCTCCGGCCTGGAAACGTTCCAGCAAAGCGCGGCCCGAGTGTTGCCCTTTGTAAGCATGTCCAAACATAATGTGGCGGTGGGACAGCGGTGTTCCGTCTTCAGGTAGCTCCTTTAACCCGAAGATGATTGCCTCAGCCGGGGCGTTCGGCCACGCGTTTTCGGGTGCGATTTCGCAGCCTGCATCCCGGTAGCCGTCGATCGGGATTGCGCGGACAGAACTTTCCTCGACAGTCACTTGAATGCCGGCTTCGATCAGGGCGGCGGCGCCTTCGGGGGTCAGGCCGACCCGTTCCTCGTTCGGGCGCTGTTCTGCCCGGACCCAGAGATGTGTCATCGAATTTCCTTTTGTCAGAGCATTCCAGCGGCACGGACCGACTGAACTGAGGCGCGTGCCTCCATCGCCTCGCGAAAGGCAAGAATTTTCGGAAAGGCCGAGACATCGACGCCGTCACCTTCCAACCAGCTGCAGACAACGTAGAGATAGGCGTCTGCCAGCGAGAACGTCTCGCCCAGCACAAGCGGACCACGCAAGCCACTCGAAATGATGTATTCGCAGCACGCCGTCATCGTCTGAGGGACCTTGCCAGACATATCCTTCCAGCTGGTTTTCTTATCAGCCCAGCGATGCCCCCGCAGCTTGTGGGCATGATTCACATGCATGGTGGAGGCCAGATAATACATCACCTCGCGCATTCGGGCCGCCATGACCGGATCATCCGGGACAAGCCCGGCTTGCGGAGCAACTGCTGCGATGTAGTCCAACAGTGCACCAGTCTCGGTCAGTATGCCGCCATCTACCACCAGCGCCGGGACTCGGCCTTTTGGATTGATCTGTTTATAGGCCGGTTTTGTCTGTTCACCCTCGGCAAAGTCCAGGCGGATCGCCTCGTAATCCAGCCCGGCCTCTTCTAACGCAATTGCAACAGCGACCGAAATCGTGCGGGGGGCATAATATAGCTGCATCAGGAGGCCTCCGAATGGTTACAAGTGGGTCTGAGCGAAGTGCCGGTCAGGGGTTTCAAGATGCGGAACGGCATTGAACAGAACCGGACTCAGCTGTGTGCCAATCGGGTGCAGACGATGCATCGACGTGTTCATGATGGCAAGGGCCACACGCGCCATCGAAGGGATGTCCAGCCCCATTGCCTGCCGCACAACCATTGAGATCAACCCGCCAGACGTAACGATAATCGCTGGCCCGCCTTCGGTTCCGATGTCGTGTAACGCGTCAGAGACGCGGGATTCGAATTGCTCAAAAGTCTCGGGCGTGTCCTTTATTTTGCCGTCGGCCCAGGTGGCAAAGGTTCTGGGAAGATGCTCGACAAACCCTTCGCGATCTGTAGGGATCTCGACCCCGTGTTGCTGCTGAAACAGCTCGGCCAGGGTGAAATACTCGATCTCGTTCAGGCGGGCGTCACAGACCGGATCGGACAGGCCCATGCTTGCCGCAGTTTCCAGGTGCCGCGTCAGCGTACCGCTATAGACTCGCGGATGGTGGGCGCGTGTGTCCCGCAGGTGGGCGCCCAGCCAGCGCGCCTGCTGATGCCCCAGTTCGCTGAGCTTGTCATAGTTTGCTTCGTCCCGCGCGGCCGTGTTGGCCTGCCCGTGACGCACCAGTGTGATATGCGACATGATGATCCCTCTTGCGTCGAAGTCTTAGGGCAGGTTCCTGGCTTGGGCCAGAGGTGTTTCGCCGCCGTCGCACAAAAATCTGATTTCAGGACTGTATGCGGCTGGCGTCGTTACGCTATGGTCAGCCGAAACATCAGGGATGAGGGATGCAATGGCCATTGACGAAAACCGATTTCTGGCTGACCTGCACAAGCTGCGCACGTTCGGGGCTTCGGGTGTAGGAAAAGGCGTAGTACGCCCGGCATATTCCGCCGCTGATATCGCTTCGCGTCGCTGGTTGGCCGAACAGATGGCAGAGGCCGGTCTGCAACCGCATTTCGATCCCGTGGGCAACCTGTTTGGCTTGGCACCTGGGCGGTCACTTCTGATGGGCTCCCATTCAGACAGCCAGCCCGAGGGCGGGTGGCTGGACGGTGCGCTGGGGGTCATTGCCGCGCTTGAGGTCGCCCGTTCCAGCGACCGCCCAATCTCGGTCGTGAGTTTCCAGGACGAAGAAGGCCGGTTTGGAGTCACAACCGGATCGGCCGTCTGGTCCGGCGGTTTGCCCCTGGAGAAGGCAGACGTGTTGACGGATGCCACAGGCGTCAGCTTTGCCACCGCGCGGTCATCCATGGCAGACTTGGCACAAGGTTTTGTCGATCCTGCCCAGTTCAGTGGATTTGTCGAAATGCACATCGAACAGGGCCCTTCGCTGGATGTGCAAGGTGAACAACTTGGTGTCGTGACAGATATCGTGGGCATCCGGGATATGGTCATTGAATTTGACGGCCAGCAAAACCATGCGGGCACGACGCCTATGCACCTTCGTCGCGACGCGCTTCAGGCCATGTCGCTATTCAATACAAAGATTAATGACAGGTTTCGGAATGTCGTCACGCCGCAGACCGTATGGACAATAGGCCGGGTCGACTTGCATCCAAACGCGTCGTCCATCGTGCCGGGTCGGGTTCGGTTCTCGATGCAATGGCGCGACGGCGATGCCGGGCGTCTTGAGCGTATGGAAGACATCATCCGCACTACAGCACGGGAAGTGGCCGAGCAAATTGACATGGAGCTGCACTTTGGAAGGATGTTGGGATTAGAGCCGGTTTCGATGGACTCCACCTTGCGTCACGCGTTGGAAGTCGGGGCAGAAATGGTCGCCCCTGGCAAATGGCGGCTGATGCCATCTGGGGCGCTGCATGATGCGACCAACGTCTCTCGGTTAATGCCGGTGGCAATGTTGTTTGTGCCTTCAATCGGTGGAATCAGTCATGACTTCGCCGAGGATACTGCCGAGGCCGATCTGGTCGCAGGATTGCGCGCGTTGGATCATGCTGTGGGTAAGTTATCCGGATCGGAGGGATAAACGTTCAGGCAAAATACAGATTTGAAAAGGCAATATCGGTTGCTACCACGAAGTGGTGTGCAAAGCATCATGTAGTGCGATGCTGTCAGAACAAGTGGCCGGCCCATAGATGTTGCGTAACGGAAAAATGTTTCCTATAGGAATTATTCTGATGCATGCATCCGTATACAAGCCGATCCGGGACAATTTTGTGAGTGCCGATGACCGCCGTCGAGCTGCGAAAACCAGGAATTCCTCACCGCTGCGCGGGTGCTGGGTCACGGGCCCATTGCAATATGCTCGGCATCCTTCAAACTGACGCTCATTCCTTTGACCATCCAAAATGAAAAGGTAGCCGATATGAGTTCACCGAAGCGCACGCCGTTGTATGACTTGCATGTTGAGTTGG